>NZ_JBWKUV010000008.1:0-326016 GCF_059421025.1 Roseateles sp. GW821-FHT03B02 | reverse complement strand
ACTTGGCAGAGCCAGAAACCCTACGAGCAATCATGGTGGTGCCGGAGCGGCTACCGCGCGAGCGGTTTAGTCCAACGCTGCAAAGCGGCCGCTGCGCCGCCTTCAGCGATAGTCGTCTTCGAGCTGGTGCCGCACGGCAAGCACTGTCACCGTCGTCGCGTTTTCGATCTCGAAAAGCACGACATAGCCGCTGCCAACCATCCCAGAAGGGCTCTGCCGAATTCTTCACCGGCACCGTGCGCATCGATCCGTTGAATGCGCCACCCGCGCCAGCTCGCGTATCCTGCGCAAGCGTCACCTTCGAGCCGGGAGCGCGCACCAACTGGCACACCCATCCGCTTGGCCAGACGTTGATCGTCATCGCAGGCTGCGGCTGGACGCAATGCGAAGGAGAGCCCATCGTCGAGATCCGCCCGGGCGACGTGATCTGGTGCCCGCCGGGCCACAAGCATTGGCACGGCGCCTCGCCGACGACCGCGATGACCCACATCGCCATCCAGGAAGCACTGGATGGCAAGAACGTGATCTGGATGGAACCGGTCACGGACGAGCAATACCTTGCCGGCGTGGCCACGGCAGTGGCATGAAGCCTCGGCTACCGGAGTGATTCAATGAAATTCAAGCGCCTGTGGACCCTGTTGATGCCCTGCTTGGCCTGCCTGGCAGTGATGCCCGCCATGGCCGCAGAGCTACCCGCAACGCCATTCGTACGCATTGCCAAACTGGAAATCGATCCGGCGCGCCTGGCGGACTTCCATGCCGCCGTACGCGAGAGCATTGAAACCTCTGTGCGCGTTGAGCCGCAAGTCCTGGCGCTCTACGCTGTGGCCGACAAGGAGCGGCCGACCCGCATCACCGTGTTCGAGATCTACACCGATGCGCAGGCGTATGACCGCCATCGCGAGACACCGCACTTCCGCAAGTTCTTCGAGACGACCCAGGCGATGGTGCTCTCACGCCGGCTCAGCGATACGACGCCGATTGCGATGCGAGCGAAGCCCTGACACAGCGCGGCATCAGCGGCCACCTCACCAGCACATTCGCCGTGGACGCGGCCGCACCATCTGACGCAGCTAGCCAGCGGACTTGACGCCGCGTTTCACCACCGAGTCCATCCGTAGCCTTGCGTACTCCGCTGGCAGCACCGGTTCGGCATCGGGGTTGCCAAGGTCATTCATGCGCACCCGGTAGGTCTCGCGAGAGGTCCATGCTGCGGTGGCGGCGACGACCGTCACCGCGAGCGTGATCGCCCCAACGATCAGCGGAATGCCGGTCGTTCCGGGCGGCGCGACCGCGGCGAAGAGAGCCGGCAGCATGGCGGTGACCATGGTGCCCAGGTTCTGCGAGATCGCCATCGCCGACACCCGCGTGCGGGTGGGGAACAGCTCCGGATAGAAGCTCGGATACACCGCGTTGTAGCCCTGGTAGACCACGCCCCACATCAACAGCGACATCAATATCGCCAGCGGAATGTTGTGGATGCTGATCGAATAGAGGTACACAAAGGACAGAAGGCCAGCGCCGAGAGCCCCAACGATGATGGGGGGCCGTCGGCCGATGCGATCCGACAGGCCGCCAACGAACGGTATGACGGCGACCGCCAGGCCGTTGCCCAGCACGGGAATCCACAGGTAGACGGCCTTGTCGAACCCGATGCCGTAGCCAGGCTGCACAGCGTAAGCCGCGCCGAAGATGGTCGTGACCACGGGGATCACGTTCATCAGCGCCATGCAGACCACGCGCAGCATGTCGGACCAGCTCTCCGTCACCGCCTGGATCAGCGGTGCCTTGGGACGCTCACCTGCCGCGACCTCCTCGGAGAAGGCCGGCGTCTCATCGACCTCGCGACGGATGTAGTAGCCGGCAATGATGACGACGAAGCTGAGAAGGAAAGGAACGCGCCAACCCCAGCTGTTGAAGTCCTCTTTGGGCAAATAGGCGGCAAGCGGCAGAAACACTGCCGCAGCCAGGATCTGGCCCGCCTGCACACCCTGCAGCGTGAAGCTCGCAAAGAATCCACGCCGGCCAAAAGGGGCGTGCTCAAGGATCATCGCGCTGGCGCCGGAGATTTCGCCGGCGACCGCAAAGCCCTGGACCAGTCGAAGCACGACCAGCATGATGGGTGCCACGACCCCCACCTGTTCATAGGTGGGAAGCAAGCCCACCAGCATGGTGGAGATGCCCATCAGGAACATGCACAGGATCAGCACGTGCTTGCGACCGTGCGTGTCACCCCAGTGGCCCAGGAAGATCGCACCGATGGGGCGAGCCAGGTAGCCGACACCGTAGGTCGCGAGCGACGCAACGATGGCAATCTTGGGGTTGTCGGAGGGGAAGAAGAGCCCCGGAAACACCAGCGCGGCCGCGGTCGCGTAGATGAAAAAGTCGTAGTACTCAAGGACCGACCCGATCCAGCCACTGGCCGTCGCCTTTCTGGCCTGGTGCGGGGGCTCAGGCTCGCCATCAACTTGGAGGTTCATACATTGGCTTCCGGTAGGGTCACGCGGCAGCGCGCAGCTTCATGGCTCCAGGCAGTGGCACCGAACGACGCAACACGTCCTCTGCCAGCCAGAGCGCGCTGGCCTGGCCACGCTTGGCGACGTATGGCAGGGGCAGCTGCTGGTAGTCGTCGTTGAAGACCTCGAAGCTGTAGTCGCCTCGGTAACCCACTGCGTCAAGCTTCCTGACGAGAGTCGCTACGGCCTCGCTGTGCACGCCTTCGCCGGGGAAGACTCGGAAATGGCGCGCCGTTTCGATGCGCTCCTCGGTGGTGCGGGTCTCGTTCCACATGAAGTCCGACAGCTGCACCAGGAAGATCTTCATGGGGTCGATCGCGTCGATCTTGTCCAAGGGCGTGTTGGTGGCGAGCATGTGATACGAGTCGACGGCAAGCCCAAGGTTGGGCACGTCGGCCTCTTGCACGACATCCCAGGCCTGATGCACCTCGTTGATGTGGCGCCCCCAGGAAAGGCCCTCATAGGCCACTTTGATGCCCTGGGGCAGCGCGAGCATTGCCAGCTTGCGCAGATCGCGCACGACCGCCTGCTTGTCGCCAGTCGCGTGCCGCGACGTGGAACTGCACGCCAGCAGGAGCTTGGCGCCCAGCGCCTTGGCCATCACGATCATCTGCTTGGCCATGTCGACCTTGTAGGTATGGAGATGGCCCTCCAAGCCTTCGAAGTCGCGCAGCACCTGGAACCCGGTGACACGCAGGCCGCTGCTGCGCACGGCGGCGACGGCAGCGTCTATCCCCTGAGGATGGCCCACGATGTCGCGCGCGGCGAGCATGACCTGACCAAACCCGGCGCCTTTCACAGCGGCGAGCTTGGCTTCTAGCGGCCCCGCGAGCGTGATGGTGTCCAGGCCGAAATCGGTGATGTGGATGGAGGCGTTGGCGCAGTTCATGGTCATGCCTCAGCGCGGATCCAGCACGAACTCGAAGCTGGGGCCCTGGTCGCTGGGCCTCGTGATCGCGCCCCGGGTGCCGCTGCGCACGCCGCTGGTGGGCGACTCCACGAACTCGACACCACGATCCTTCAGTTCGGACACGGTTGCCAGGACATCGGCTGCTCCGAAGGCGACGCGTTCCAGGAACTCCTCTGCATCAGCGTCTTCACCAAAGGGAACAGGCTCCACCAGTTGCCAGTACAACGTCCCACACGGGCTAGCCAGAATGCGTCCGTTCGGCAGCACGCCGAACGTGACGTCTGAAGGCAGCTCGGTGAAACCGAACAGGTCACCGTAGAACGTGACCCAGTCGGCCATCCGGTCCTCGGCGATGTACTGCACGAGGCCGAACAGGTGGACGCCAGCCAGCGCCGGAGGGTGCTGATCGACGGATGGAATGGGGACAAAGTCGACGTCGTAGATCGAGAACTCGGAGTGCCGGTCAACGAAATAGATGCGGCTGGCGCCAACACCGTGAATCGCTGGGATGTTCAGTTCCATCACCTCCACATTGACCGGCACGGCCCAGGCGCCAAGCTCCAGCACGCGTCGATAGGCCTTCGCGGCATCACGCACGCGGAACGCGACCGCAGAGATGCTGGCCGTCTCGGCCATCGGTGGATCGCCCGGCGCGTGATGCGCGTTGACGATGATGTTGATGTCGCCCTGCCGATACAGCAGCACCTCGCGCGAACGATGGCGCGCGATCGGGCGGAAGCCCAGCTTCTCCAGGCTTTGGCCCAGCGTCTGCGGCTTGGCCGTGGCGTACTCGATGAACTCGATGCCCTGCAGGGTCAGCGGATTGGGCATGTCGCCCATGGCTTCCCGTTGGGTGGCGATGATTGGTGGCATGGTGAAGTCCTGTCTTTCAGTAGCTCAACTTGGCGAGCGACCGAAGCGTTTCCGGTGTCGTGGTAGGGAGCCCGAAGAACTCGAGGTAGGCCGGGATCTGCTCGAACAGCATGTCGGCGCCGACCTGAAACCGGCATCCCCGCTGCTGCGCAGCTTTCAGGAAGGCCGTCATCTCCTGCTTCATCACTACCTCGCCGACGAAGGTGCGCGCGTCCAGTCGTGACATGTCGATAGGCAGCGGATCGCCGTCGTTCATACCCATCGGTGTCGCATTGACGACCAGGTCCAGCCCGGCCGGATCGTTGACGCCCGCCACCACCTCCAGCGCCGGGAAGTGGTGACGCAGTCTGCTGGCCAGCCCGTTGGCCGATTCCGCGTGCGCGTCGAACAGGTACAAGGCGCTGACGCCGGCCGCGGCCAAGGAGGCTGCGATGGCGGAGCCAACCCCGCCACAGCCCACCACCAGCGCACGGGCACCGTTCAATTCACAGCCTCTGCGTCGCACGCCGCGGACAAAGCCCTCCCCGTCGAACATGTCACCGACGAGGCGGCCGTTCTCATCTCGCCTCACTGCGTTGCAGGATCCCGCGATCTGGACGGCCTGGGAGGCCTCATCGAGCAAGGACACGGTCGTGACCTTGTGCGGCATGGTGATGAGCGTCCCACGCACGTTCTCAAGCTCGAAGAGTGTCTTCAGCAGCGCGGGGAAATTCGCCGGCTTGCAAGCCATCGGAATCAAGGCCACGTCGATCCCGGCATGCTCGAAATACGGGTTGTAGATCAGCGGCGACTTGAAGGTGTGAGCGGGGAAGCCGATCAGGGGCAGCAAGTGGGTGGTGGCGCGAATCACGGCATGAACCTCAAGTCAAAGCGGTGCAAAGCCGGTCATCGGGCGCGGACCGCCCGGCGGCATCAGCGGGATGAAACCCATGCGGTCAAGCACTTCGGCCTGCAGGTCAATGCCGGGAGCGACTTCCTCGAGCACGACGCCATCGTGGGTCAATCGGAAGACGGCGCGCTCGCAGACGAAAAGGACTTCCTGGCCGGTTCTCAACGCGCGCGCGCCGGAAAAGCTGATCTGTCGAACCTCCTGCACGAGCTTGGGCAGCGTCCCCGCACTCAGGATTTGCAGGCGTCCGCCTTCCACCGTGACCTTCGATCCGCGCCCCTCGAACGCGCCGCAGAAGACGATCTTCTTGCTCCCCTGGGTGATGTCGATGAAACCGCCTGGGCCGATGATCTTGCCGCCGAGCAGCGCCACGTTCACATCGCCGCGGGCATCGAATTCGCCGAAGCCAAGGAATGCCGTGTCGATCGCGCCGCCCGAATACAGGTCGAACTGCGAAGGAGAGTCGATCAAGGCTTCGCCTCCGCGAACGAAGCCGAACAGCGGTCCCTGCAGCGACTGCCCGCCGTAGTGACCGTGGTCGACGGTCTGCCAGAGCTTGACGCCGTGCTTGGCGGCCAGGGCGGCGACCTCGTCGGGCATGCCGAAGCCGAAGCTGGCGATACCGCCTCCAGACAGCTCTTCAAACGCACGGGCGCCGACGATCTGTCGCACCCAGTCGGTTGCCGTTGGTTCTGCGTTCTGCGTGGCGACGCTGCTGCGCTTCACCGATCCTGCGAGGCCGGCCTCGAATGCGCTCTGATAGCTTTGAGGCTGCTGTGGCGAGACGACGACGGCATCGATCAGGGCTCCCGGCAGCCGGGCACTTCGAGCGGTAAGCTCACCGGCCGCGACTTGCTCCCGCACCTGCACCAGGACGCATCCGCCATTGTTGTGTGCGGCGGTGGCGAGCACCAGGCCGTCGAGCTCGGCGCCCTCTTCTTCGAAGCTGATGTTGCCGCGATCGTCCGCAAGGCTGCCGCGCAGGATGGCGACGTCAATCTTCAGCGGCAAGTAGCGGATGTAGGTCTGGCCGTCCAGGGAGATCAGCTCTGAGATCGGCTCTCTCGCAGCGGCATTCATGCGGCCGCCTTCGCGTCGCGGATCGACGAAGGTGTCGAGGCCGACGTGCGTCAGCAGCCCGGGCCGCCCGGCGCCGCTGTCGCGGACCAGGTGCTGGATCACACCGCCGGGCAACGCGTAGGCCTCGATCTTCTCGGCAGCCGCGAGGGCTTGCATGCGCGGAGACCAGGACCAGTGGGCGCCGATCACACGCTTCACAAGGCGCTCATGGGCCAGGTGGTTGAGCCCGCGGTCCTTGCCGTCACCCAAACCTTGGGCATGGACCAGCGTGAGGCCGAGGGGCGAACCCGTCGACAGGAATCGGCGCTCGATGGCGGCCAAGAGCTCTTCCGGCTCCAGCAGTCCTCCGCCAGCGCCTGTGATGGCGACAGTGGCGCAGTCAGGAATCAGAGCGGCGGCTTCGTCAGCCGACATGAACTTCAGTTGGCTCATCGCACGCCCGAAACGTGATGCTGAGCCAGGAATGTCCTCGCATGCGCGAGGACCTCGTCGAACTGATCGCGGTGCACGCCATGCCCCGCGTTCTTGACGGTGACGACCGTGATCCTGGGGTTGACCGCCTGCATGTCGCTTGCTATCGCTTCCGGCATCAGGCCTCGGTCCGCACGTATCAACAGCGTCGGGGCAGCAAGTCCTCGGACCAGCGGCCAAGGCCGAACGAAGCTCTCGCCTCGATTGGACTTCCAGATTCCCGTCACATCGCTGCGGTCCCGAACCCGCCCATCGGCGCCTCGAACGAAGCGTGCCTCGAGCGCCGACTGCGAGACCTTGCGCGCCGGAGGCAGCTTCGCCTCCATCTCGTCCCAGCTCGAATACACCCCGGGCGCGGGGGCAGCGGTCGGGGCGCCGGCCGGTGCGGCCTGACCCGGATTCAAGGCTGCCAGACTGCCATCGCTGCGCGTCGTGGGGCCGCCGTCTTCAAGCAGAAGCACCTGCACCTGCGATGGCAGCTTGCTGGCCAGCGCGATCCCGACCACGGCGCCGTAAGACATGCCATAGATAGAGAACTGACCCAGTTGCATCGCCCGTGCGAACTGCACCAGGTCATCCACCGTCGCCTCGACCGTGTAGTCGCCATCGGGCGCCCAGTCACTGAAGCCGCGCCCCCTCAGGTCGACCGCGATGACGCGGTAGTCCCGGGCAAGGGCGGCCGCCAGGTCCTGGCTGTCCGCGGCCGTCGAACCTTTGCCATGCAGCATCAGGAGCGTCGGCCGGCCGGCCGTGCGCCATTCCAGGTAAGACAGGCGTCGTCCCGAACTCAAGGCGACGTCGCTGCGGGTGACGCCGGCTTCGACGGCGGGCGCCGACTGGGCCGCCTCTGCCCGCGGCAAAAAGCTCGCGACAAGGCTTCCGGCGACTGCCGTCGCGCCGATCAAGCGCTTGAAGGTCAGGACACCGGGCATGTCAGTGCTCTTAGAACCGCGCGCTCAGGGCGACCGAATAGCGCCTCTGCAGCACGTCGTAGGCAACCACGTCGGTGGAGCCGATCACTGGACCGGAAGGCGGCTGCCGATCACCGATGTTCTGCACAGCGGCACGCAGCTCCAGCTTCGGAGTGATCTGCCAACGCGCCATGACGTCGAAGTAGTTCACCGACGGCGTGGGCGCCACGTTGGCTGCCGGCGTGAGCACATTGGTCGAGCTCTTGAGCTCACCCATGTATTGCCACGACAGCGTCACATCCACCGGGCCGAGGCCGTAGCTGAAGTTCGTGACGGCCTTCCATTTCGGATGGCTGGACGTGAACGTATCGACCTGGGTGTTGCCGACGGTGCCGGCGTAGTTCACAAAGGGCGCCGAGCTCACGTTCTGGATCTCGTACTTGCCCACGCGCGAGATCATCGAGTTGATGCCGACGCGCCCCTTCACGGCATCGCCGCTCAGCCTGGCGAGATCGACCTTCCAGTCCAGGTTGAAGTCGACGCCGCTGGTCCGGTAACCCGCGAGGTTGAACTCGGGCTCGACCGGGAAGCTCAGCGTGCCGTTGGCGTCACGACGCAGCAAGGTGCAGTTGTAGTTCGACGGCGAGAACGTCGGGTTGCTGCCATCGCCGTTGTAGCAACTTTGCAGGTTGACCGCCGTGGTCATGTAGCCGATGGCACCTTTGAGCGCGATCCGATAGAAGTCGACCGACACGGTGGCGTTCGACACCAGCGGGTGGCTGAAGGGTGACTTGAGCACCATGCCCACCGTGTAGGTGTCGGCCGTTTCCGGCTTCAGCGCCGGATTGCCCTGCTGAGAAGTCGTGACGGTCGTGCCCGTGAACCGATAGTTCGCTGGCACGCCTTGGGCGGCACACAGCGCCGCCACTGCGGCGGCGTCTGCCCCGGTCCTGTAGCGGCTGGTCACGTCGCAAGGGTCGCCCTGACCTGCGGCCGTTGAACCGATCGTGGAGCTGACCGAGCGTCCGCCGCCGAACAACTCACCCACGCTTGGCGCCCGCACGGCGCGCTGGTAGCCACCGCGGAAGCGGATGGGGTTGGCGACAGTCCAGTCCACGCTGGACTTGTAGGCGTTCACGCGGCCGATGCCTTGGTAGTCCGACACGCGATATGCGAGGTTGAGGTCGAGCTGCTCAATCAGCGGCTTCTCATTCAGCAGGGGTACCGTGAGCTCGCCGAACAGTTCCTTGACTGTCGACCGGCCGGCGGAGTTGCTGACCGGCCGCGAGAAGTAGACCTCGCTGTTGGTCTGCTGGTCATCGCCGAGGTATTTGTAGGCGACGCTGCGGCTATCGACACCGACCGCGAAGGCCATGTTGCCAGCGGGCAGCTCCATCAGGCTGCCTTGAACCGTCGCCTCGAAGATGTGCTGGTCGAGGGTCGTGTTCTCCTTCAGCGTGCGGAGGACGTAGGACTGGCACGCCGAAGAGATCGGATCGAACGAGAAGATCGAGAACCCGCCAGAGCATTTGCTCGCGCCGCCGTCGGCCGCGTTGAGCAGGCTCTGAAGTGCGGCGATGTTGATGCTGCCGGTCTGGGTGAGGTTGTAGTTGGTGTGCCCGGTGCTTGCGTAGGCATCCCACTTCCAGTCGCGGATACCGACATCGCCCTTCAAGCCCGCTGTGAGCTGGCCCACCTGGTAGTCGTAGGTAAACACCTGCGGGGACACACGGTCACCAAAGAACGAGTAATTGAACGTGGCGTTCGGGTTGGGACGCGACGCCAGCACTGTCTTCAGGTCGGCCGGGATGAACGGGTTCGTCACGGGCACCGTGGCCACCGGCGAGGTGCCGTTCAGCGAACCGCGCTGCTGGTTGGTAGCCGAGTAGCTGGTGTAGTTGACCGTGGCGTAGGCCTGAACGCTGTCGGTCACCTTGAAGTCGAAGGAACCGTAGCCGTTGTATCGCTTGGTCGGATTCAACAGGGTGCCGGCGGCATGCGGCGTGAGCGCGACAACGAAGCCTGTGTTGCCGGGCTGCATGACAAAGCCATCAGCAGCGGTCAGGCGCAGATTGCTGCCCGGTGCGGTCGAGAACAGCGTCTTGTCGCGATTGATCGAAAGCGCCTGGCTGGGTGTGGGCGCCGTCGCGCTATAGGAAGTGAACAGGGTGTTCAGCACTGCGGCGCTAGGCAGGTTGCCGGCGCTCGGCGTGTAGCGTCCCTGAGGCGGTGCGTTGGTATCGCCCGTGTTGTCGAAGAAGCGGCGCGAGTCCTTGTATGCGGCGCCGCGGTCCAGATACGACAGCGAGACCAGCGAGTTGCCGCGCCCATCTGCGAACTTGCTGCCCATCAACACGCTGAACTCGGTGGTGCGGCCATCAGAGCGGGAGGTCTCTCCGTACTGGGCGTCGAACTGGATGCCTTCGAACTTGCGCTTGGTGATGATGTTGACCACACCGGCCACTGCGTCGGAACCGTAGACCGCCGAAGCGCCGCCGCTGATGACTTCGACGTTGCCGATGATGTTCGAAGGGATGGTGTTCATGTCCACCGCGTGGCCGAACGGGTCGGAGGGCTGCGCCCGATGGCCGTCCACCAGCACCAGCGTGCGCGCCACACCGAGACCGCGCAGGTTCAGGTTGGCGCGTGCACCGCGAGCCTGCTGATTGGCCCCCGCCTGGGTGGCGCCAGACGAAGAAGCATTGAACTGCGGGAGCTGGTTGAGCACAGCTTCGATGGTCGCGGGCCCGCTTTTCTGGATGAGTTCCTGCCCCACCGTGGCAATCGGGCTGTCGGCCACGAAGTCCTTGCGGGCGATGCGCGAACCCGTCACGACCACGGCTTGCAGGCTGGCCGATGCGACCTGCGAGGCCGCAGCGGAAGGTGCCGCTGGTACCTGTGCGGCGCTCTCACTGGTCGTGGTCTGAGGAGCAGGTGCCGGCTCGGGCGTTTGGGCCCAGGCCGAGCTGCAGGCCAGTGCCGCGGCAATGGCAACCACCGAAGGCGCACTGATTCTTGCGCCCGTCATGAAAACTTTGTCTCTGCGATTCTTAGGCATGTTCTGTCCTTGATGACCCGGGCCAACAAGCTGGCCCAACTGTCCTCTCCTCTGTCGCTGTGCCGCGGCATTCAAGGCAAGGCTGTAAATTCAGATTGACTATAAATCACATTCATTCAAAGAACAATGCTATTTATCGAGGTGCAAACCCGCATCCAGCGATCGCACCTGGAATCAGCGGCTACGGGGTGGGGGCTGGCTTAGCCTGCGAGGACGCGTCGAAAGCAATCGAGCAGGTTTTGCGCCGGTCGTGACAAGGCCCGATCGGTGCGGCGAACGACATTGATGTCGCGCATGATCTTGGCTTTGCCCATGGGTACCGAGACCAGGCTCGGATGGAGTTCACCGGACGAGCACAGGCCCGGCAGGATGGCGACGCCAAGGCCTCCGGCGACCATGGCCAGGCCGGTCATCAGCTGCTCGGTCTTGAAGCGGGGCTTGATCTCCACTTCGTCGCGCAGCCAGGCGTTCTCGATGTCACGCTGAATGGCACCGGTGCCGGCCAGGATCACCTGGGCCGACGCAACATCAGTCCAAGATACCGAACGCTTGTTCGCGAAAGGGTGGTCGTTGCGGCAGAAGACCCGGAACTCGTCACGAAACAACGGCTCTACCTGGATATCGGCTGTCGACGAGGGGGCAGCCATGATGGCGAAGTCCACCACGCGGTCCAGCACCCAGGCTTGTGCCTTTTCGCCGGCGACGTCATGAAAGGCCACGTCAAAGCCGGGATGCGATTCGAAGAACAGGTTCAGCGCGCGAGGCCCTATTGCTGCGGCAACGGACGGGATGACGGCGATGGAAAGGCGGCCGCGCGAGTCGATGGCTGCGCCTTTGATGTTCTCTAGCGAGGCCTGAAAGTTGCGAACGAGCTCATCAGCAACCACCGCCAAGCGCTCGCCTTCTTGGGTCAGGACCATCGTGCGCGTGGTGCGGTCGAACAGCCGCATCCCAAGCATCGACTCGATCTTGGCGATGGTGTTGCTCAGCGAAGGCTGCGAGATGCCCAGGCGCTTGGCCGCCCCGCTGAAAGTCGATGACTGGCTGGCCATCGCGAAGACTTCCAGTTGACGGATCGTCAGATTGACGCCGGGCGAGCCATCTTCCGTTGGGACCAAGTTCTTCCACCTTGCTTGAGAAACTGCCTCGAATGATACGGGCCGGGTCTCCCAGACTTAGCCGCAGGCCACGGCGCCCGACTCGATGAACCGGGCAATGTCTGCTTCCGAATAGCCCGCCTGCTTCAGCGCGTCGCCGGTGTATTCCCCAAGCGCTGGTACCGGGCCGCTCAACCTAGGCGAGTCATGTGCGAACACAATGCCAGCGCCGACGATCTCCTGGGTGCCCTGCCCGTCGGCGGTCGGCAACGACTCAAGTAAGTGCCGCTCTCGTACTTGCGGCCAGGCAGCTGCTTCATTGACCGAGCAGATGGGGCTTGCAGGCACGCCACGCGCCGCCAACAGCTCAGCCCAGTCGGAAGCGTCTCGGTGGGCCAGGCGCGCTTCGATTGCTGAGATCAGCGCGTCGCCGTTGGCCCGGATCGACGCTGCATCCGCGAACCTAGGGTCGGCCGCCACCTCTGGCGCCTCAAGGACGTCGCAAAGTGTTGTGAACCACTTGGGCCAGATGAAGCTGATGAACAACCGCCGGTCCCTGCACATGAACCGCGCCGAATTGGGTCGCGGCACCATGGACACCGGCGTGTCGCCGCGCAAGACGTCGGTCACCGCACCGGCGCTCAGCACCCAGGCCGCGTCGAACATACTGACGTCGACCCGCTGACCGATACCGGTCTTCTGACGCTGCAGGATGGCCGCCATGATCCCGGCGAAAGCCATATAGCCGGCAAAGGGATCCAGGATGGACAGACCGAGCGTGGTGGCGGGCGCGTCGGGGTCGACGTAGAGCGACGTCGTGCCCGACATGGCCTGCACTGACCATTCCATCGCCGGCCTGTCCCGCAACTCGCCCGATTGACCATAGCCGCTCACGGAGCAGAAGATGATCCGCGGGTTCACGGCCTGCAGAGACTCCCAGTCGATACCCATCTTCGCCGCCGCGCCGGGGCGCAGGTTCTCGACGACCACATCTGCGTCGGCGACCAGGCGGAACAGGATCTCCCGGGCGGCTGCCTGCTTCAGGTCCAGGACGACCGAACGCTTGCCGGCGTTGGCCTGGGCGAACGTCGCCTCACGCCAGTGCCGGAATTCATCGCCGCCAGGCGCTTCGACCTTGATGACCTCGGCGCCCATGAGCCCCAGTTGGTAGGTCGCGAACGGTCCTGCGAAGGCGTGGGTCAGGTCGATGATTCGAATGCCCGAGAGCGGGGCGTTGGAGATTGCAGTCATGGCGCTGGGGCCTCCTTCTGACATCTGAAATTCGCTGCGTCGTCGGTCGAGCCCGAGCCGCCGTAAACCGCCACCTGGGGATATGGGCAGAGCGGCCTGGTGCGCGTCACCTTGCCGCCTTCCAGGCGCGCACCAACGATCCGCTCCGGCGCGCGGCCTTGTTCCACCCAGGCTTCCAGCGCCGACAGCATGTCGTGATCGGCGTCGACAGTCGGTGCATCGGCACCTGCGCCGCCAAACCTGTCCACGCCAGTGCCGCCGCGGCAGTGACCCATACCGGGCACCATGAACAGCCTGAAGAAGTCGTCGATCGGCCCCAGCTTTTGCTGGACCTGCTCGTGGTAGGCGATGGGCTGTTGCGCCAGGATCCAAGGGTCCAACCAGCCGTGGTAGTGCAGCAGCTTGCCGCCACGGTTGCGGAAAGCCGAGATGTCGGGCTGGTCGTTGGGCAGGTCGGGCCAGGCCTTGCGTGCGGCGTCCATGTCGCGGGCGACAGTCAACTGGCGGGGATCCCAGTTCGGATCCTGGTGGACCACCTTGCCGAACAGCGAGAAGGCAAAGGCAGAGCGCGGCTCGAGGGTGATCGTGATGCCGGGCACAAGTCCACTATCGACCGCGTTTCCCCTTTCGTTCTCCAGCGGGGCGAACAGCGTCTTGACCGCCTTGACCTGGGCGGGGCTGAGGCAGTCCTTTGAGTCGGATCCAGGCTTGCATTGCAGAACAGCCGGATCAAACCGGCATGCGGCCGGGTTTTCAACAACGCCGTCGGCAACACCGTCATTCCGATCGCAAGCCTCAGTGCCCGCCGCGGCGACCCTTCGCCAGACGGAGCTATCGACGACGTTGGCAACGGATGGGCCAACCACGTACTGGGACCAAAGCAGCCGCGCGCTTGCCGCGAGTTGATTGGGCCCTGCCCCGCCCGCGAGGACGCCATCGAAGTCATCCGGATAGGCCTGCACTTCCTTGAGGCCCTCGCGGCCACCGCCCGAGCAACCCACGAAGTAAGACCGAGCCGGATTTCGGCTGTAGAACTGCTGGATCAGCGCCTTGGACTTCACCGCGAGCAGGTGGTTGGCACGCGCCGCGAAGTTGGCGCGCCGATCGGGGCGGCCCAGCGCCCAGTCGACGTCTTCGATGCGGTGCCCCGTGTCGGTCGAGGCGGCTGCATAGCCCCGGCGCAAGCCACGTGCCATGTCGGCATAGTTCAAGGTGCCGGCCTCGCCACCGACGCCAGCGGCCAAGAACTTGCCATTCCAGGTCTGCCTGGTTGGCAGCCAGAGTTCAAAGCCGATCTCCTGCTCGATGACACCGGTCAATCGACAGAAGTCCGCGCCGACGGGCGCGCCCGGCTTGCCGGCGCGATCCAACCAGCTGCCTTGTTGGCCCACATGGCCAGCCGAAACAACACGGACGTCCGCGATCGACACCTGGGTTGCAAACGCGGCGCACTCGTCGCCAAGGGCAATCGCCGGTGACGTGAGGCACGCCAGCGATGTCAGAAGTAGGGCCAGACGCATCGCTCTCGCCTCAGCGCGGGTTGATCTGTTCAAGCAGGCGCCCTTGCACCCTCGGCCCCAAGGCCACGGTGATGCCCGCCACAACGAAGAAGCTGAGACCGATCAGCGCCGCCACGCCGTTGATGCCAAAGCTCGCAAGCACGAAGGCGATGATGGGCCCCGACATCGCGGCCATCACTCGGCTCACGCCGTAGACCAGGCCATGCCCGCGACCGCGGATGCGCGTGGGATAGCACTCGGGCATGTAGCAGGCGATGGACGTCGTGATGATGGTCTTGCTGAAGGTCACGGCAATGCCGAAGGCCACCACCAGCATCGGGTTGGTTTGCAGCGCAAAACCGAGGATCAGCAACGCGCTCGCAACACCGCCCACGGCGATTTGCCACTTGCGATCGAACCGGTCGGCGAACAACAGCATGACCAGCGGGCACAGGGGCTGCGCCAGCGCAATCAGGAAGGCGTAATAGAGGCTCTGGGTGACGGCGATGCCCTTGGCGATGAGCAGAGTCGGGACCCACGCCGCGAACCCGTAGAACGCCACCGGCATGAACAGCTGCTGGATGACGAACATCGTGGTGCGGGTGAGGTAAGGCGCGCGGAAGAGCTCCGCGAAGCTGCCTGCGTCGGTCTTGCTTGTCTGGGTCATTGCGACCGGTGGCTTGAACGATGCAGCGGCCACGACAGCCGGACTCCTGGAGCCTGCTTGATGCGCCGCAACATCCGCCTCGATCTTTGACATCACCGCATCGGCTTGTTCGAAGTGGCCCATGGTGGCCAGCCAGCGCGGGCTTTCGGGCAGGCGGCGACGGAACCACCAGATCAGCAGCACGCCACCGACGCCAAGCGCCATGACCCAGCGCCAGCCGTCGATGCCCCAGGGCGTATGTGGCACCAGCGCGTAAGACACGAAGGCGGACAGCGGAACGGCCGACAGCGCGATCACCTGGTACATCGCCACTGCCCTGCCCCGCAGCCGGCTCGCCACCAGCTCCGTCACGAAGGTGTTGACGACGACAAGCTCAAGACCAAGCCCGATGCTGGAAAGGAATCGCCAGACATCCATTCCGATCGCGTTGGTCTGGAAAGCCATGATCGCCGTGGTCGCGCTGTACCAGAGCATGGACCACACGAACATGGGCCGCCGCCCGAACCGGTCGGCGAAGAAGCCGAACAAGGAGGAGCCGACCAGCATGCCGGCAAAGCCCGACAGGATGAAGAAGCCGATGGAGTGCGGGTCGAAAAAGCTGCTGGCCTTGGCCGTGTACACGCCGCTGAGCACCATGCCCGGCGCGATGAACGCCGTCATCTGCAGGAAATAGTTCTCGAAGAAGCAGCCCAGTGACAGCAACACCACCAGCTTGGCCACGGGCCAACTGAACGGCAGCCGCTCCAGGCGCTCCGAGATGTCGGCGAGGCTGCCCGTTGCGGGTGGTGTTGCCATGTCCATATCAGAACGCCTTGGAGACGGTCAGCGACCAGATGCGGCCAAGTGGGTTCGCGTTTTGGCTGTCGAACGCGAATGCCGATGCGCTGGACAGCACGGTCGGCGGCGCCTTGTTGGCCAGGTTCTGCACGCCCAGGCCGAAACGCATGCCGCTCCACGGCGCCTTCCCCTCGCGATCCGTCTCGTAGCCGACGGTCAGGTCCAATGTGGTCCATGACGGCACGGTCGACACGGGCTGGGCCACGCCGGCGACGGTGATCGGCGCGTTGTTGGTGTACGAGCCGGTGTAGTTGGCGAACAGATTGGCGCTCAAGCCGTTCAGCTCCCAGCCGACCGACAGGCGACCGCGGGTCGACACCGGGAACTGCAAGGTGCTCAGCACGTCGGTCATGCCAGAAACCGGCGAGAGCTGGCGCTTCAGGTTGAGGATCTTGGTGATCGATCCGCCGAGCTGCCAGTTACCCACCGCCGAGCGGAACTGGTAGTCGACGCTGGCATCGATGCCGTCCTGCTTGAGGCCGCCGAGATTGGCGTTCTGCGCGTTGAAGATGACCTTGTACGAACATTGCGCGATCGTCGACAGCACGAAGTTCGGGTTGTTGATGTAGGGCAGGTAGACCGGGTTGTAGGTGGACTGCTGGCCCTCGACGCAGGTGGTGGGTTGCGGGGCCGCCACGATGAACGGTGCGTAGAGGGCACGGTTGCCCGGTGTCGCCAGGAAAGTGCTGAAGATCCCGCTCAGGGACTCGATGCGGTCCTTGTAGTCCACGTTGTAGTAGGTCGCAGACATCTTCAGCCCGGGTGCCCAGGACGGCTTGAAGTCCGCACCGAACGAGTACGTCGTTGCCTTCTCAGGCTTCAGCGCCCTGTTGCCGCCGTCCAGCGCGATGCCGTTGGTCGTGCCGCTGGCGACGTTGGTCAGCGGGATCGTCGTGTCGCCCGAGCCGTTTGCAAACGCGAAACTGCGCACCCCGCCCTGCACGTCCGGATTGCTCTCGGGCAGGCTGGGCGCGCGGAACGAGGTGCCGTAGCTGCCACGCACGACCAGATCCTCATAGGGGCGCCAGTTGAGGCCTACTTTCGGGTTCGTGGTGGTTCCCACGTCGGAGTACCTGTCGTGGCGAAGCGCCAGGCTCAGGTCCAGCCGCTGCACGGCCGGCAACGCGTTCTTCGGGCCGACGAGAGGCACGAAGACTTCGGCGAACGCGGCATTGATGTCCCGGTCGGACGAGGTGTTGCGCGAGACCAGCGACGTAGCGGCCGGCACTGAGGTGAAAGGCACACCCGGCGCAGGCGTCCCCAGAGGGATCGCGGGCGTCGTTGCGCGGTCAGTGCCGACACGAATCAGCGACTGGAAGGAACTGATGCGCTCCAGGCCGGCAGCCGCACGGACCTGACCGCCCGGCAAGGAGAACAGCGGGCCGTCCACCTTGACGCTGGCGTCGGTGAGCCGCGTGACGACCGCCTGGCGTGCCATGTCGCGGAACTGGGACAGCACGCTGGCCGATTGGGTACCCGTATACGGATTGAACTGTCCGGTGTCGACGAGGGCCTGCAGCACGGTGGCATTGACGAGCGGCGTGCAGTTGCACAGGCTCGTGGAAGAGCGAGTCAGGTAGGCCGTGGCCTTCCAGTCGCCGCCCAGCTTCACGTCCAATCCTCCAGTCAACGCGCGGCTCTGCTCGGGGTAGATGTTTTCCGTCGGACCGAACGCCGAGTAGAGCGGGTACTGCACCGTGTAGCCGGTAACGGCGGAAGCCCCAGGCACGCCCGCGACGTAGAACGGCGTGTTGGGCTTCACTGTGAGGCTCGATGTCGGATAGCTGCGCGACATCGATTCGCGCCGGTTGTAGAAGCCCTCGACGAAGATGCTGAAGCGATCGCTGAGCTCGTGTTCGCCGTACAAGGTGAACGAGTCGCGCTTGAGCTTGGGCAGGTAGTCGACGTAGTTGGACGTGTCGACCAGGTTCAGCTGGTTCAGATTGCCCGTGATTTGCGCCAACGTCGGTGCGCCGGAGGTGACCGTCGGGACGCCATAGAGCCGGGCCGTGGAACCCGAGCCGGCGACGATATTGCCCGCCGCAGGTCCCGGGGTGGTGGTGGTGCCGACGAGGCGACCATCGTTGCCTCCAAGCGGCCGCAAGTCCGCCCGCATGTAGGGGCTCGCGCCTTGCAGCATGGCGCTGCGCTCTTGGCGCTGGTAGGCGAGCACGAAGCTGCCGCTGTCGAACTCCTTGCCGAACAGCAGGCTGCCCTGGTTCTGGTGATAGTCACCGTTGTTCGTGTGTGTGGCGGACGCCAGCAGGCCGTCGTAGCTCTTGCGCAGGATGAGGTTGACCACGCCGGCCACGGCGTCCGAGCCGTAGATGCCGGACGACCCGTCCGTGACCACCTCGATGCGCTCCAGCGCGATCGCGGGAATCTGGTTGGGGTCCCCAAAGGAGCTCGCCGTGCCGTTGGGCGCCACGCGGCGGCCGTCGATCAGCATCAGCGTCGCGTTGTTGCCCAGGCCGCGCAGGTTGATCGCCGAACCCTTGCCGCTGTTGTCCGCGGCGCCATCACGGCCGGCCGTGCGCGTCTCGTCGGCACCGATGTTCTGGATCTGCGGCATCGTGCGCACGATGTCCACGGCGCTCGTCTTGCCACTCGCCAGGATTTCCTTGGCCGTCATCTGCACCGTGGCGGAGCCCGAAGGCGCAATGCCGCGGATGCTCGTGCCCGTCACGACCACTGCCTGCAAGCGCCCGGAGTCGGCCACAGACGCGGCCTCGGCAGGTGCCGGCACCGTCTGCGCCTGGGCGGCAGAAGCGGCGAGACCCGCAAAGGCAAGCATCAGCGCTCGGTTCAAAGCTCCGAGTTGGGGCTGATGTGTAGAGGAGCAGGAAGTGGGCTTGTGCATGCGGGTCTCCGTTAAAGATGTGATATGTATGTATGCGATTGATACTGATTAGCTATTTATTGGCGCAGCCGAAGCGCAGAAGGCCGGGCATCAGGGCCAGGCCTTCGGGGGCGTCAGCGTTCTACGTAGGGGTCCAGCTTCGGGCTGAAGAAGTGCAGAGACAGGGTCGCCAGGAGGTACGCACCTCCCGCGTAAAGGAACATGGGCCAGTACTGGCCCGGCGCGGCATGCAGCACACGTCCGGTGAGTTCCGCGCCAACCACGCCGGCCAGCGATGCAATGAAGCTGGAGATGCCCACGACGGAGGCCACTATGCGGCTGGGAAACAGGTCGGCCAGAACAGCGGCGCTGGTGGCAGTCCAGGTCTGGTGCACCAGCGCCGCAATACCGATCACGCCCACGGCCAACCAAGGCGATTGGGTGAAGGCCGCGACGATGACCAGCGGCATGGTCAGCCCACACCCCAGCAGCGTGAACTTGCGTGCCTTGTTGAGGCCCAACCCACGCTTCAAAAGGCGGCTGGAGATGTTGCCGCCGACGATGGCGCCCACCGCCGCGATGCCGTAGACCGCGGTGACGTAGGGCGTGATGGCGGTCCCGGTGAGCCCGAACGCCTCGCCGAGGAACTTCGGCAGCCAATAGACGATGAACCACCAGGCGGGGTTCACGATGGCCATCAGCGACACGAAGGCCCAGAGCTGGCGGCGCTTGAACAGACCGAGCCACGAGAAGTGCTCTGCTTCGGAGGTGACCCGACGGTCGCCCAGGATGAGTTCTCTCTCAAGCGGATCCAGCCGCGGGTGCGATTCCGGCTTGTCGTACAGACGCAGCCAGGGAAGGACGAGCAGCAGGCCGAGGACACCGGTGATGACGAAGCCGGATTGCCAGCCCCAAGTCTCAGTCGCCCATGGGATCAGCAGCGGGGCGACGATGGCGCCGAGCATCACACCAAGGTGGACGAGACCTGCCGCCGAACTGCGCTCGGCCTGGGGTGCCCATTCCGCCAAACCTTTCAGCGTTGCCGGATACACCGGTGCCTCGCCGATCGCGAGTCCCACTCGAACCAGACCAAAGCTGATCGCGCCGCGTGCCAGGACATGGGCGAACTGAGCCAGCGAGAACAGGATGATGGCGCCGGCGAGCCCGAGCCGCACGCCGATCCAGTCGATCAGCCGGCCCGACACCAGGTTCATCACCGAGAACGAGATCTGGAAAGCTGCAACGACCCGCGCATAGCCCAGTTCGCCCCAGTCGAACTCTTTCTGTAGAGCAGGGGCGACGAGACCGAGCACCTGCCGGTCCAGATTGTTCACAAGGTTGATCAACAGCAGCAGGCTGAAGATCCTCCACCGCAAGCTCAGGAAGTTCACGTCGTCTCCGTTGTGTTGCGGCGCTCTGCGGCACCTTGCCTGTAGCAACTGAAGCGCTCAAGGGCGCCCTCAGCTCGACCCGACAGAAATAAGTTTACACTATATTTGCAGCTGATATATAGTCTTCACATAACTTTCAGCGACCCGACTCAACACGGCGCGGCGCAATGAAGACAGCAAATGATCGTAGACCGCTGACATCGGAGACAGAGCGGATGTCGGCCGCCCTCGAGGCTCGCAGCCGCGGCATCCCGCTGGTCGGGCTCGTCGGTACCGTCACACCTCTGGAACTGGTCATCGCCGCTGGCGCGATGCCGGTTGCCGTGATGGGTCGAGCAGAGGACTGGGGCGCGTCCATTGACCCCATGGAAGAAGGCCACGAGCCGGAGATCTCGTCGCTGTTCAGGCAGGCAACGACCGGCTTCCTCGACTGCCTCGACCTGCTCGTCGTGCCGAGCACCTCAGACGGCTATCGCTACCTGTATCCCTATCTGAAAGAGATGCAGCGGCAAGGCTTGGGCGAGCGCATCCCGACCATCGTGCCCTACGACTTCCTGTTCGGCGACGCGCCGGCTGTGCAGCGTCACAGCCGGACCGTCATGAGGGATCTCTGTACTCGCCTGGCAGTGCTGACCGGCAAAGCGGTGACCGACGCAGCGTTGGTCCAGGCGATCGCCTTGACGAACCAGACCCGGCAACAGGTTCGGAAACTGCAGGACCTGCGCGCAGTGGGGCAAGTATGCGGCGTCGAGGCCCATCGCGTGATCCGAGCCACGGCCTTTGCCGATGTGGCTTCGCACGCCGAGGTGCTGACGAGCATCCTTTCAACTCAAGCCACCGAACATCGACCGGCAAAGGCCCCGCGTCTTCTGCTGATCTCAGCCGTGCCGCTCTATCACGAGCGTCTGCACGAAGTGCTGGAGTTCAGCGGTGCGCTGGTGGTTGCCGAGGACGATGAGTGGGGCGCCCGGCGCGGCAGCCCCGATATCTGCGTCGATGGTGATCCGATGGAAGCGCTCTTCGCGCATGCCCGGACCTACGCCGTCAGTCCCCGCATGCTGCAGGCCGAAAGAGAAGCCTGGGCCAGCGCGCAAATGCAGTCCGGCATGTATGACGGCGTCGTCTTCTACATCCCGCCCTGCGACCAGTTCTTTGGCTGGCGCTACCCAGACCTCGATGCAGTGGCCGCGGCGTATGGCTTGCCCACGCTGCTGATTCGCGAAGACGTCCTTGATGTGTCGGCCGGACCTGCGATCAAGCAGGCGTCAAACCGCTTCATCGACGGCCTTGTTGATTCGAAGAAGGTCACGTCATGAGCGCCACGCCAACCTCTTCCAACAAGCAACTGCTGTGCAGTGAGCAGGCAAAAGAGTTCTCGCGGACCTGGTTCGGCGACCTGCGCCGCAAGGTCATCGACGACCGGGTTCCTTACGTGCTGTCCAGCGCGGAGATGCCGCACGAGATCTTCGACGTGCTCGGGCTGCCCGTGGTCACCGGCGAGTGGTGGGGCGGCATGATTTCCGCCAAGCGCCAAGCCGGCAAATATCTCGACTGGCTGAATGCCAAGGGCTTCCATAAGGGCCTCGGCGCGTACAACAGCCTGGGTGCCATGAGCCTGGTCGCGGACGTGGAGGATCCCCCTTGGGGCGGACTGCCACCGCCAGCCATGCTGTGCGCGCCGCACCGTGAGCAATCGGCCGAGCGAGTGAATCGCCTCGTCGCCAACCATCTTCAGATTCCCTACGTCGGCATCGAGATGCCGGCTTCCACGCGGTTCTACCCGCGCTGGTGGGAGATGGCGCGAAGCGACTGGGAGGACCTCTACGAGTCGAACCGCATCGACGTTGTGCTCGAGCAGTACCGCGACATGATCCAGGTCGCCGAAGGCATCGCAGGCCGCAAGTTCGACATGGACGCGCTGCGCGAGTTGATGCATCAGGTCAATGAGCAGGAGCTGAACTTCGACGCAGCGCGCGAACTGATCGCCACCGCGCCCAAGTGCCCCGTTCGGCTGTCGGAGCAGATGTCGAACGCCATGACCGCGCAGTGGCACCGAGGTACGCCGTGGTCAGTGGCCCACAGCGCCCGCTTCCGCGAAGAGGTGGCCTCACGGGTAGCTGCAGGCGAATCCGTCACGCCCAACGAGAAGGTCCGTCTGATGTGGGTGGGCGTCGGCCTCTGGCAGAACACCGATTTCTACAGCGCCTTCGAAGAAAGCCACGGAGCCGTCTTCGTCTGGTCGATGTACCTCGCGCTCGCCGCCGATGGCTACATCAAATACAACCTGCGCGACCCCCTTCGGGCGCTGGCCGCTCGATATCTGAACCTCGGCGAGCAAGCTCACGCTGCGCCATGGGCAGGTGAGTGGATGGTTCACGAAGGCCTGCGCCATCGCGTCGACGGCGCGGTGATGCTGGCCAGCCCCACGCAGCGCCACCAGCTCGCGGGCAACACCTTTCAGAAGCAAGCACTCGAGCGTGCCGGTATCCCGGTGCTCGAGATCCTTGTCGATCCCAACGACAACCGAGGCTGGGACGAGGCCGCCATGCGCGCGCTGGTGTCCTGCTTCATTGAAGAGAGAGTAGCGAAATGACCGGCCTCAAAGGTATTCGAGTTCTGGACTTCTCCCACGCGCTGGCGGGCCCGTTGTGCACCTATCACCTGGCGCTGCTGGGTGCAGATGTCATCAAGGTGGAGCGTCCCGAGATTGGCGATGACCTGCGTCACTACACGGAACACGCAGGCGCCAAGAACATGTCCGCGCCCTTCGTGGCGGCCAACGCCGGCAAGCGCTCCATCACGCTCGACCTCAAGTCCGAAAAAGACAAGGAAGCCGTGCGCCGCCTGGTGGAGCGAGCTGACATCGTCATCGAGAACTTCCGACCTGGCGTGCCTGACAAGCTCGGCATCGGCTACGAGGCCTTGAAGGCCATCAATCCCAAGATCATCTATTGCTCGTTGACAGGCTTCGGTGGCACTGGCGAGTTGAAGGAATGGGCGGCGTATGACCACATCGTCCAGGCTATGTCCGGGATCATGTGGCTCAACGGCGAGCCTGACCAGGGTCCGCTGAAGGTCGGCCTGCCCTTCGCCGACACCTTCAGTGGCTACGTCGCCGCCTTCGCCATCATGACTGCGCTTTTCCAGCGGGAACGCACGGGCGAAGGCCAGTTCCTCGACATCGGCATGCTTGATGCGACGCTGATGCTGCTGAGCCAGGGCATTGCGACCTACCAGATCAGCGGTGTCGCGCCGATCCGCACCGGCAATCGCGGCTATCGTCTCGTCGCGACCGCGGACACGTACCCGACCCAGGATGGCCACCTCAGCATTGGCGCCAACCACCAGCACCAGTTCGTAGCGATGTGCAACGCGCTGGGCTGGGGCGAAGTGCTGAACGACCCTCGGTTCGCTGACCACGCCGCGCGCACAAAGAACAACGACGCCTTGCGCGTCGAGCTGGAGCAGCGCTTCTCACGGGAGCAAGGTGAAGCCGTCGAGCAGAAGCTGGCCGCGGCCAAGGTGCCCGTGGCCAAGGTCCGCACGATCGGCGAGATCATCAAGCACAAGCACGTCGAACAGCGCGACATGTTCGTCACGACCGATGTGCCTGGGCTCGATCATTCAATCAACCTGACCGGATCGGGCTTTCGGCTGGCGCCGGACCTCCCCATTCGCTCAGCGACGGTGCCGCGGATCGGTGAGCACACACAAGAGGTGCTTTCCGAGATTGGGCTGTGACCCTTCCGTATCGACCAGATCGAAGCCGAAGCGAAGTACCTGGACGCGTTGGCCGCCTCGGTTCCTTGCAGCCTCGTCATCAATGTTGCACGACAGTTCTTGGCTAGGGCAACCGGATCTGATTGCCACTCCGAGCACTGAATCCAGGCGCGCCACGTTGGAAAGCTCAAGGCCCAGCATCATGGAATTACCTTCTCTCCTGAAGGTTCGAGGCCTAAGTCACTCGTACAACGGGGTGCGGGTCCTCGATGACGTGGAACTGGATGTGCGTCGTGGCGAGTTCGTTGCCCTGGTCGGTGCCGACGGTGCCGGCAAATCGACGCTGATCCGGTGTTTGGCGGGCAAGAGAGAGCCTTCCCGAGGCACGGTGCTTTTGTCAGGATGCCCGGTCTCTTCATTTGCCCCGGGCGACCGTCGAAGGATTGCCTGGGTCAGGTGCTTCGGTCTAAATCAGAGCCAAAGTGCGTTCGAGGCTGTGCTTGCCAGCCGATTGGGCAGAGAGGACGAGTGGCGGATCGCCAGGCGTGCGTTCTCTCGCGAGGACAGGATGTACGCGCTGGAGTGCCTCGACCGCGTCGGCCTAGTTCAGGAGGCAGGAACGAGGATCGAGGCGCTGACGGGAGACCAACGGAAGTACGTGGCCATCGCAAGAGGCCTTGCTCAGCAACCGGAACTGATCGTTGCGGACGAGTTGGTCGGCTTGCAGAGCCACCTGGCTGGAGATGGCGTCCTTGCACAACTTGCAGCCATCGCCAGCAGCGGCGGCTTGGCTGTCGTGTGCAGCTTGCAGGACGTAGCGCTTGCTTCTCGGCATGCCGACCGCCTGGTCGGCATGGCTGCTGGCAGGGTGGTGTTTGATCAGCCAGCGGACTCTCTTGCCGCAGACGCCGCCAGTTGGCTCCTCACCATGCGGCGTCCCTCGGCGTCGTGCATGCTGGATGCGGCATGACGCCGCCCAGCTGGCGCCAGAGCAATTTCTGAGGCGAGACGAGGTTGGGCCACAGGCCGTTGGGAGCGCCGGCATCGAAAGAACGGTAACTTGTTAAAATAGCTCAGCTGCTCGCGCCTAGTCGGACCGTCGATCCTTGCATGCCCACGATGTGGGGTTTTTTGTGGGGTACTCTGAAAGCGGGCAAGAAAAACCGCCAATCAGACAGTCACTTAGCGCCGAACTCGACGTTCAGGTGCAGAACATCGAATGAACGTCTCACGGCGTCTCATGCCGTCCCACAGTTCGATGCTCGGCGCAAACCCGCAACGGTAGTCAATATCACGGCGTCCCAGGTCGTCTCACTGAAGCGCGCGGCTTCCGTGGGGTGAGCTGCCGGCAGCTTGCCTCGGCGCAAGGCCCCTCGCGCGGCTCTCGACAGCCATGCCACCGCACGGCGCCGGATTCGACGCCGATCTTCAGTAGCGCCTCGCAGGCCGGCATGGAAACCGTCTCGTCAAAGCGCAACCATCTCTTGGGGTAGTTCAGCGTCGCGTTGCTTGGTCCAGGTTTCCCGCAGCTCAAGCGGAGGGTCGCCCCATCGATCCCCCAACGGAGGTTCTGTGGGTACAACACCAAAGCCGGTTTCTGATCTCTTGCTCAAGTCCTGGCTGAGCGCCGGGCCGGTCGACCGATCCGTCGGCGACGGATTGATGTTCGTCGCCTCCGAGGCGGGTGCGGTCGCGCTCAGGTTGCCGCCTGTACCTGCGTGCGCCGTCGTCCAGTGCAGCCTTGCTCGCCGTCGAGTCTTGGCTCTTCGGTGCAGCGGAAGTTCCCGTCGAGTTCTTCGGCGACCTCGACTTCTCGGGCATGCAGATCCTGGCCAGCTTGCGTGAGGTGTTTCCGCGCGGAAGTGCTTGGCAGCCCGGCTATCGGGTCCTGGCGCGCTTGTTGACCCTGGGAGGCGGTCACCTGCCGGATCAAGCGTCCAAGACCCAGCAATCCGATCCCGGTGAGACCGGCTGCACGTACGCCGATAAGGAGTTGCTGCCGGCGATGCACCAATACGGTCGCTTCATCGACCAAGAGGCTTTCGACTCTGCATAGGTAGAAGATCGCCCTTGGTCTCCATCCACAGCCGGATGTCCTCGACCCGCCAAGCAGTGACGCGGCGCGTCAACTTCACTGGCGCCGGAAAGGTACCGGCCGCAACTTGGCGCCACAACGTCGACTTCGAGAACGGGATAAAGGCAAGAACCTGTGCCTGCCTGACGAAGCCGGTCTGGGGCAGGATGGGGACGGACGGAGATGGAGAAGCTTGGGCCGAAGCCTTCGGGAAGGGAATGATCATCACCGCATTTTCTGCCGAGCCGGCCTACTGAAACAGTTCTTAAGTTCCACAGCAAACTACCCCAGAGCGCGTCGCCTTGACTTCTCGGCGGTCAGAAAGCATCCTGAAACCGTTCCTATCGACAAATCAGACGGCTTCGCCATGCCCCGCCCGCTTCAACTGAACGAAACCGCCCCGCTCGCCGTGAAGGAGGGAGCTCGGCGCATCGGCGAGCGACTGACGATGGCGCGCAAGCGCCGGCGGCTGACGGTGCGCGAGCTCGCGGCGAAGGCGGGCGTCAGCTACGACACCGCACGTTCCGTGCAAGCCGGCAACCTGCAGACCGGCCTGGGGGCCTACCTGGCGGTCCTGTGGGCCATGGGCCTGGGATCAGAGTTCCAGGCCTTCGCCGACCCGGAACGCGATGAGGAAGGGAAGCAACTGGAGCTCACGCGCCTGCCGCAACGGGTCCGCCATCGGACGGAGCGGCTCGATGGCGAGTTCTGATTGGCCCGCTGGCGCACCTGTGGCCGTTCGGCAGCCTTGATTTGGGAACACCGCAAGATTTGCTGCGCAGCAAGTCTTGCGAATCGATCGCCGCGCTGCGGCACACACACGCGGCCGACCGAGTTTCTTGAACAGCTCTGACTGAGCTCAAGCCTGCCAAGAACTCTTGCAGACGCGAAATGTCAGAAATTGATCTACAATTCTCACCGTGGTTTCCATGACGCTGCCCGAATCGATCGTCCTCCACGCCAAGTCCCTGCCTGAGGGTGGTGTGCTCTCGCCCAAGGAGTTCCTGCACCTCGGGAGTCGGGCGGCCGTGGACCAAGCTTTCTCCCGTCTGACTAAGGAAGGAAAGCTGTTGCGCATCGCGCGCGGGAGCTATGCGACGCCGGTGTCAAGCCGCTTCGGCACACGAGCACCAGCGCCTGAAAAGGTGGTCGAATCGCTGGCAGCCCGAAGCGGAGAAACCGTAGTCCCCCATGGCGCCGCAGCGGCCAACGCGCTGGGACTGACTCAACAGGTCCCGATCCGAGAGGCCTACGTGACGTCGGGACGGACGCGACGGCTGAAGTTCGGTCGGTCGGAGGTGACGATCAAGCACGCACCACGCTGGATGCTTGCCCTGGGGACGGGCCCTGCTGGGGCTGCAGTCCGGGCCTTGGCCTGGATGGGGGAGCCCCACGTCCGCGAGTCGCTGGCGACGCTGCGCCGAACGCTGCCCGAGACAGAGTGGCGGACTCTGATCGCCCATCGAGCGGCCCTCCCATCTTGGATGGCCCGTGCCATCGGCGAAGAAGCAGCTCGTGGCTGAGCCCTTCTTCACCCTCGGCGCCGACGACCAGCGCGAAGTCCTGGAAATCGCTCGCGAGCGCACTGGGCGGCCAACCCATCTCCTCGAGAAGGATGCCTGGGTGGTCTGGGCCCTGAACGTGTTGTTCAGCTCTCCCCTCGCCTCCGACTTGACGTTCAAGGGCGGGACCTCGCTGTCCAAGGCCTACAAGATCATCGATCGGTTCTCCGAGGACATCGACCTCACCTACGACATCCGCAAGCTGATCGCAGACTTGGTTGATGACGACAGCGCCCTGCCCGGCAGCCGAAGCCAAGCCAGCAAGTGGACCAAGGCCGTCCGTGACCGCCTTCCTGAGTGGATCGACGCCCAGGTTCGACCCGTGCTCATGGAGGCTCTGGCGCGTGACCGACTCGACGTGACGCTGGAGACCGGTGGCGCCGATCACGAGAAGCTTCTGCTGCACTACCCGGCTCACAAGCTCGGAACCGGCTATGTCTCACCCGTCGTGACGCTGGAGTTCGGCGGCCGCGCCACGGGCGAGCCGCACCAGGTGATGCAAGTCAGCTGCGACATGGATGGACATGTCGATGGTGTCCTGTTCCCTGTGGCTTCCCCGCAGGTGATGAGCGTGGCGCGCACGTTCTGGGAAAAGGCCACCGCCGCACACGTCTACTGCGCGCAGGCCCGGATCCGCGGGGAACGCTATGCCCGGCATTGGCACGATCTCGCCGCGATAGGACGCAGCTCGTACTTTGCGGCCGCCATCGCTGACCGCGAAGTCGCCAAGGCAGTCGCGGAACACAAATCGCTCTTCTTCATCGAGAAGGATGCCGAAGGTGCCGTGATCGACTACTTCGCGGCGACCGACGGGAAACTGCAGATCGTGCCCGACGGAACGGCGCGCGATGCACTGGCGGCGGACTACGACAGCATGCGCGCCGACGACATCCTGGTCGGCGACGCACTGCCGTTCGACGCGCTGATAGATGCGTGCGCCTCCGTCGCACGGGCTGCCAACGCAGCAGCCGCGAACAACTGATCCACTCGCGTCAGGGCGAGGTGTCCGGTGACTGCAGACCGTAGCGACGAACTCGCACAGGAATTGGAACGGCTACGCGACGAGAACGTCCGACTGGCTGGGCTGCTGGACGCGCACGGCATCGCCTGGCGCGTACCCAAGCCCGCGACCACACCCGCAGCGGCTGCTGCGGCGACACCGCTCACGACCGACGATAAGGTCGCGCTCTTTCGCCGTCTGTTTCGTGGCCGCACGGACGTCTACCCGGTACGCTGGCAAAGCAAGACGGGCAAGGCCGGCTATTCGCCTGCGTGCGCCAACGAGTGGCGTTCGGGCGTCTGCGAGAAGCCGCGGATCAAGTGCTCCGATTGCGGCCATCGGCTGCTGGTCCCATTGACCGACCAGACGATCTACGACCATCTCGCCGGCCGCCACACCGTCGGTGTCTATCCCCTGCTGGGGGACGACAGTTGCCATTTCCTCGCGGTGGACTTCGATGATGCCGAGTGGCGCAGCGATGCCCGGGCCTTCATCGACTCCTGCCGTGACCTCGGCGTGCCGGCCGCGCCGGAGGTCTCCCGCTCCGGCGAGGGCGCGCACGCGTGGGTGTTCTTTTCTTCGAGAGTCGCCGCGCGGGATGCACGCCGACTCGGAACTGCCATCATCAGCCACACCTGCGCCCGCACGAGGCAACTGAAGCTCACGTCCTACGACCGGCTGTTCCCGAACCAGGACACGATGCCCAAGGGCGGCTTCGGCAACCTGATCGCCCTGCCGCTGCAGAAGCTACCGCGCGAAAGTGGTGGCAGCGTGTTCGTCGATGACGGGCTACAACCCCATGCGGACCAATGGGCCTTCCTCGCCTCGGTCCCGACCATGGCAGCGCACGACATCGAGCCAACGATCCTGCGCGCCACCGGAAGCTCGCACCCGCTCGACGTCACTTTCATCACCGAGGAAGATCAACAGGAACCCTGGAGGCGTACCGCACCTGCCGGGCAGCGCTTGCCCGGCACCATGCCCGCGTCGCTGACCGTGACATCGGCCAACATGCTGTACTTCGACAAGGCTTCTCTGCCGCAAGCGCTGGCGAACCGGCTGATCCGCCTGGCAGCATTCCAGAACCCCGAGTTCTACAAGGCGCAGGCGATGCGCCTGTCCGTGTGGAACGAGCCGCGCGTGATCGGCTGTGCGGAGAATTTTCCCAACCACATCGCCCTGCCGCGCGGCTGTCTGGATGCCGTCAAAGAACTCCTGCGCGACAACGACATCCGCTGTGAGCTGCGCGACGAGCGGTTCGGCGGTGAACCCTTGGACGTGGGCTTCGCCGGCAAGCTGCGCCCAGACCAAGAGCAAGCGGTCGCCGCCATGCTCCGTCATGACACCGGCATCCTGTGCGCGCCGACAGCGTTCGGCAAAACAGTCACGGCGACGGCGTTGATCGCCCGCCGAGGCGTGAGCACACTGGTGCTGGTCCATCGCACTGAGTTGCTCGAGCAGTGGCAGGAGCGGCTGCAAGCCTTCCTGGGCGTGAGCAAGGGTGTCATCGGCGCCATCGGCGGCGGCAAGGCCAAGCCGACCGGCCGAATCGACGTCGCCGTGATGCAGTCCTTGTTCCGGCTGGGCGAAACGAACGAGATCGTCGAGAACTACGGCCAGGTCATCGTCGACGAGTGCCACCATCTCTCGGCGGTCTCGTTCGAAGCCATCATGAAACGGGTGCGGGCCAAGTACGTGCTAGGGCTCACCGCCACGCCGATCCGGCGCGACGGACGACAACCGATCATCTTCATGCAGTGCGGGCCCATGCGGCACACGGCCGCCCAACCGATGGGCGCACCTCAGTCCTTGGACGTGATTCCCCGCTACCTGTCGGCCCACATCCGGCTACCTGCCGATGTCGGCATCCAGGATGTCTTCCGACACATCGCCAATGACGCCGGCCGCATCCAGGCTATCGCGAACGAGGTTGCTGGCGCTTTCGAGCAAGGACACAAGGTGCTGGTCCTGACCGAGCGGACCGACCACCTTGGCGCCATCGAAGCGATGCTGGCGGACCGGGTGTCGACGCTGTTCACGTTGCATGGCCGCATGTCGAGGAAGCAGCGCGCGACCCTTGTCAGCGAGCTCGACGCCCTGCCACCGGACGCACCACGCGTGCTGCTTTCCACAGGCAAGTTGATTGGCGAGGGGTTCGACCACGCGCCACTGGACACGCTGGTACTGGCCATGCCGATCTCATGGAAGGGCACGCTGCAGCAATATGCCGGACGGCTGCACCGCGAGCATGCGGACAAGACACGTGTGCGCGTCATCGACTTCGTCGACGCGGGTCACCCTGCCCTGCTGCGCATGTGGGACAAACGCCGGCGCGGCTACCAAGCCATGGGCTATCGAATTCCGTCAGCCGACACCAACCCCTATCTGGCTTTCGATGGGGAGTCTGACGATGCCGACTGAACCTGCAGTCCGCATCTGCCGTACGGAGGCCGCTCGTACACTCGTTTTCGCGTTTCGCTGAGACGGCCCCCTCGACAAAGCCCCACTACGTGTCACCAAAGCTCATGCTTCGCGTTGGGTATTTCGTTGGGTTCGCGGCCAGCGTGAGATCCGGGTTCCATCGGTATCAACAACTTGGCCTCGACCCCGAGGTTCAGGTGCAGAACATCGAGTAGCGCCGCAGCAGCCCCGGATCGGCCCCGCGCGCAGCGCTATGCGGGCTTGCGCAGCATCACCTCCTGATGTCCGCGGCCAGCCGGGATCATCGGAAAGCAGTTTTCCTGGGCGAGCACCCGCACGTCGAGGAAGTAGGGGGCGTCCGACGCCAGGCATCGGGCCAGCGCCGCGTCCAGCGCGGCCCGCTCGTCCACGCGGGCGGCCTGCCAGCCAAAGCCGCGGGCCACTGCGACGAAGTCGGGCATGCACTCGTTGTAGCTGTGGCTGTAGCGCTCGCCATGGATCAGCTCCTGCCACTGGCGCACCATGCCCATGTGGGCGTTGTTGCAGAGGATGAGCTTGACGGGCGTGCGGTGCTGGCAGGCCGTGGCGAGTTCCTGGATGTTCATCAGCACTGAGGCATCGCCGCTGACGCAGACCACCGTCTTCCCAGGATGGGCGATCTGCGCGCCGATGGCGGCGGGCAGGCCATACCCCATCGTGCCGGCGCCACCGGAGGTCAGCCAGCGCCGCGGCGCGTCGAAGCCAAGGTGTTGGGCTGCCCACATCTGGTGCTGGCCGACGTCGGTGGAGACGATGGCGTCACGCCCCCGAAGTTGCCGCTGCAGCAGCCGCATCAGGGCCTGTGGGGCGATGCCGTCGGGCGCGTCGGCGAAGGCGAGGCAATCCTGGCCACGCCAGCCCTCGATCTGCAGCCACCAGGTGTCGAGCCGGCCGGCAGCGGGCGGCCCGTAGAGCAGCGCCCGATGCAGGGCGACCAGCAACTCGGCGGCATCGCCGACGAGGGGCAGGTCGGCACGCCTGACCTTGTTGATCGACGCCGCGTCGATGTCGACATGGATGACCTGGGCCTGCGGTGCGAACTGGTCGAGCCGGCCGGTCACGCGATCATCGAAACGCGCCCCGACGCAGACGATGAGATCGGCATGGTGCATGGCAAGATTGGCCTCCAGAGTGCCGTGCATGCCCAGCATGCCCAGCCATTGAGGGCCGGACGCCGGAAAGGCGCCGAGGCCCATCAGCGTCAGCGTGCAGGGCGCCCCGCACAGGCGAACGATGTCGGCAAAGCGTTCACAGGCCGACGGTCCGGCGTTGATGAGCCCGCCGCCGCCGTAGAACACCGGCCGCCTGGCCTGGACGATCCATTGCGCGGCCTGGGCCATGCGGGCGGTGTCGAGGGGCGCGCGGCGCGGCCGGTTGGCGCGCGGATTCGGCAGCGGCCGCTGCACCGCGCACCGCTGCTGCAAGTCCTTCGGAAAATCGATCAGCACCGGCCCGGGGCGCCCGCCACCGGCAACCTCGAAGCCCTGGCGCACGAGGGCTCGCACCTGGCCGGCATCGCGGATCTGCGCATTCCATTTCGTCACCGGGCGGCTGATGCCCAGGGCGTCGCATTCCTGGAAGGCATCCGTACCGATGGACGACAGGGCCACCTGGCCGCTGATGCACAGCACGGGGACGGAATCGGACAGCGCATCGAGCAGCCCGGTGGTCGTGTTGCTCATGCCCGGCCCTGAGGTCACCAACACGACGCCGACCTTGCCGGTGCTGCGCGCGTACCCCTGGGCGGCATGCACGGCGGCTTGCTCGTGACGCACAAGGATGTGGCGGATGCGGGTTTCGCCGTGCAAGGCGTCGTAGATGGGCAGCACGGCACCGCCGGGATAGCCGAAGACCGTGTCCACGCCGAGTTCGGCCAACGTATCGAGCAGGACCTGCGCACCGTTGCGCAGGGAGGCGGAAGGCGTGGCCGGGGGCAGCCGGTCAAGAAGGGCATTCATTCGATGAGTTTCTGCCGGAGCGGGCAGAAAAGGCTGCTTAACTTGCCTCAAAATTCATCAGGATCAGAAAACTTTCCCAAGTAATAGCCATGACCAAGGAAATCAAGCTGGATCGCCACGACCTGGCCCTGTTGCGTGCCCTGCAGCTCAACGCGCGCGCCAGCCTGCAGGAGCTGAGCGCCGAGGTGGGCTTAAGCAGTTCGCCCTGCTGGGCGCGCATCAAGCGCATGGAGGAGGCTGGCGTCATCGAGGGCTACACCATCAAGGTCAACGCCGAGTTGGTGGGCGTGCCCGACCAGCTCATCGTGCAGTTGACGCTGGACTCGCATTCCGAGGACGCGCTCGAAGCCTTTGGCCGCCAGCTGGAGGCCATTCCCGAGGTGCTGGAGGCCTACCTTGTCTCCGGCGACTACGACTACGTGCTGCGCCTGGCCGTCAAGGGCACGCGCGACTACGAGCGCCTGCTGCGCGAACAGCTCTACAAGATCCCGGGCATACGGCACAGCAAGTCCAGCTTCGTGCTGCGGCGCCTCAAGAGTGGCAACCTGGCGCTCTGAGACTGACCGGCTGGGCCGCCCGCACGCTGGCTCGCAGCAGATCGGCATCCGGCAGGAAGCTAAAGTCCGGGCGCCGTCCTCGCTGACCCTGCAAGCGGAAGCAGGGAAAATCGCGGGCGCTCCAGGCGTGCCTGCGCCGACTGGATCCGGTCCGGAACATCGAATCAATCGCCCCCCCCCATGGAATATCCCGGCAATCTCTTCGTCGTCGCGGCGCCCAGTGGCGCCGGCAAGTCCAGCCTCGTGAAGGCCCTGCTGGAACTGGATGCCCGGCTGGCCGTCTCCATCTCGCACACCTCGCGGGCGCCGCGCGGCCAGGAGCAGCACGGGCGGGAATACTGGTTCATCTCGCCGGACGAGTTCCGCGCCATGGCCGCACGCGGCGAATTCTTCGAGTGGGCCGAGGTGCACGGCAATCTCTACGGCACCTCGCGCGCCGGCATCGAGGACCGCCTGCAGCACGGCGAGGACGTCGTGCTGGAAATCGACTACCAGGGCGCACTGCAGATCAAGCAGCTGTTCCCCTATGCCGTGCTGATCTTCATCCTGCCGCCGAGCTGGGACGAACTGCGCCTGCGCCTGAACCGCCGCGGCGATACCGAGCCCGAGGTCATCGCCAAGCGCATGAACGCCGCCCGCACCGAGGTGGCGCAGGCACGCCACTTCGATTTCGTCGTCGTGAACGCGGTGTTCGACACGGCCGTTTTCGACCTGAAGACCATCGTCCACGCGCAGCGGCTAAAATACGCTGCTCAGCGGCGCAACCGCTCTGCCGTCTTTCAGGCGCTCGATCTACCCTGATCGCGCTTCAATCAAGGAACACCATGGCCCGCATCACCGTCGAAGACTGCCTGACCAAGATCCCGAACCGCTTCCAGCTCGTGCTGGCTGCAACCTACCGCGCCCGTATGCTGAGCCAGGGCCACAGCCCCCGCATCGAGAGCAAGAACAAACCCGGCGTGACCGCCCTGCGCGAAATCGCCGCCGGCGAAGTCGGCATCGAGATGCTGCGCAAGGTTCCGGTCTAAGTCAGACCCTGCCAAAGCTGAAACGGGCGTCCCAGGACGCCCGTTGCTTTTTGTCCGACCGCCAAGCATGGCAAGGCCATGCAACCCCTTTGGGGTTCAAGACAACTTGCGCGGTCGGCGGTTGCCCCAAGGGCATCGGATAAATTCGGGGCGATATGGCCCAACGCTCCCTCACCGCCTGGTTCACGCTGCCTGGCCTGCGCCAGCCGGCGCCCCCCACGCCGGCCGAGGCGGCTTCCTTCGACGCCCTCGCTCCCAAGCTCGTCTATCTGAGCAAGGCCGAGGTCAAGCGGGTGCGCGAGGCCTACAAGTTCGCCGACGAGGCCCACCTGGGCCAGAAGCGGGCCACCGGCGAGCCCTACATCACCCACCCCATCGCCGTCGCCGGCATCTGCGCCGAGTGGCGCCTGGACGCCCAGGCCCTGATGGCGGCGCTGATGCACGACGTCGTCGAGGACTGCGGCGTCTCCAAGACCGAGCTCATCGAGAAGTTCGACGCGACGACGGCCGATCTGGTCGACGGCCTGACCAAGCTGGACAAGCTGCAGTTCTCCACCAAGGAGGAGTCGCAGGCCGAGTCCTTCCGCAAGATGCTGCTGGCCATGGCGCGCGACCTGCGCGTCATCCTCATCAAGCTGGCCGATCGCCTGCACAACATGCGCACCATGGGCGCGATGGCGCCGCACAAGGCCCGCCGCATCGCCCGCGAGACCTTCGACATCTACGCCCCCATCGCCCACCGCCTGGGCCTGAACCAGACCTTCCGCGAGCTGCAGGACCTGTCCTTCCAGTACTTCCACCCCTGGCGCTATGCCGCGCTCAGCAAGGCCGTGGGCAAGGCACGCGGCAACCGCCGTGATCTGGTGTCGCGCATCGAGGGCGAGATCCGCGCCGCCTTCGCCAAGGCCAGCTTGCGCGTGGAGGTGCAGGGCCGCGAGAAGACCGTCTATTCCATCTACAAGAAGATGCGCGAGAAGGGCGGCCTGTCCTTCGCCCAGGTCAGCGACATCTTCGGCTTTCGCATACTGACCGAGGAGCCGCTGCAGTGCTACACGGCCCTGGGCGTGCTGCACCAGCTTTACAAGCCGCAGGCCGGCCGCTTCAAGGACTACATCGCCAACCCCAAGGACAACGGCTACCAGTCCCTGCACACGACACTGATGGGGCCGCTGGCCACGCCGCTGGAGTTCCAGGTCCGCACCGAGGGCATGCACCAGATCGCCGAACAGGGCGTGGCGGCGCACTGGATCTACAAGAGCCGCGGCAAGCAGGCTTCTGCGCTGATCGCTCAGCAGGCCAATGCGCGCTGGCTGCAGAGCCTCATCGACATCCAGGACGAGACGCGCGACGCCAACGAGTTCCTGGAGCACGTCAAGATCGACCTCTTCCCGGACGCGATCTACGTCTTCACGCCCAAGTCCAAGATCATGGCCTTGCCCAAGGGCGCGACGCCGGTGGACTTCGCCTACGCCATCCACTCCGACGTCGGCGACCACTGCGTGGCCGCCCAGGTCAACGGCGAGGCCGTGCCGCTGCGGGCCGAGCTCAAGAGCGGCGACATCGTCGAAGTCATCACCGCGCCCGGCGCCAGCCCCAACCCGGCTTGGCTGAGCTTCGTGCGTACCGGCCGCGCCCGCTCCAAGATCCGCCACTACCTGAAGGACCTGGAGCAGGAGGAGTCGCGCGAGCTGGGCGAGAAGATGCTGGCCCAGGCCATGCGCGTCGAAGGCCTGGGCCTGCCCAGCTTCGAGGTGGACGACCCGGCCGCGCAGATCTGGCACGACCTGGCCGCCTGGGCCGGCAGTGCCGGCACGGAACAGTTGCTCGTCGACATCGGAGCCGGCCGCAAGATCGCCACCATCATCGCCAAGAAACTGGCCCGCCTGATGGCCGAGCAGGGCCAGAAGCCCGATGCGCTGGCACTCACGCTGGGTCGCTTCACCGAGCAGACGGCCGGCCAGGGCAGCGTCACCATCGACGGTAGCGAGGGCGCCTCCGTCCAGCTGGCCGGCTGCTGCCGCCCCATCCCCGGCGACGAGGTTCGCGGCTACCTGGGCCGCGGCGAAGGGCTGGTCGTGCACACCTGCGAATGCGCGGTCGGCCGCCGTCTCTTCCAGCGCGACAGCGAGCACTGGATCCAGGTCGAATGGGCCGAGGAGCTGACGCGCAGCTTCGAGGCCGGCATCGCGCTGCTGATGACCAACGGCAAAGGCGTGCTGGCCCAGGTGGCCCAGGCCGTGGCGCAGGCCGAGGCCGACATCACCCACATCTCGATGAGCGACGAGGCCCAGCTGCGCGAGACGGCCGAGATGACGCTGCTCATCGCCGTGCGCGACCGCCTGCATCTGGCCGACGTGCTGCGCGTGCTGCGCCGCACCGCGCCCGTGCAGCGCGTCTGGCGCGTCAAGCCCTAGCGCCCCCACGCGCCTCGCCGCGCCTGGCAGCCCCACGCGCTGACAGCGTTGACATCGACTGACGAGCACTCACGGCCGTGAGTGTTTCTGCATGCGTCCGCGGGTTAACCAGTGTTTCCAGGGCCGGTATTTCTTTTCGGGATAGCAATCCCGACAAAACGAATTTCTCCCGGTTGCGACGGCTGCTTAAGGTCGCGTCGCGGCTCCAAAAAGTCTTACTTTTGAGCCTCCGACCGACCCACAACAAGTACGGGCCCACGACCCGGAGCGCGGAGAGACACGTGAACAAGTTCAGCAAACCGGCGGTGGCAACCGCTGTTTCCATGGCACTGGCCCTGTGGGCACAGCAATCGGCACTGGCCCAGCAGAGCACCGGCACGGCCGAGGCAGCCAAGTCCGCGGAGCCCAAGCCTGCCGAGGCAAAACCCAAGGCACCGGTCAATGAGCTCGAAACGGTGCTGGTCGTCGGCACGCGCCAGTCGCAGCAGTCCGCCATCGGCCGCAAGAAGCATGCGGCCACGGCGCAGGACTCGATCGTGGCCGAGGATGTCGGCGCCTTCCCCGACCGCAACATCGGTGAGGCGCTCTCGCGTGTGGCGGGCGTGGCCCTGGACCGCGGCGACTACGGCGAGGGCGTCAACGTCTCCATCCGCGGCAACGGCCCCGAGCTGACGCGCGTCGAGCTCGACGGCCAGACCGTGCGCTCCGGCGCCGGCACCGACCTGCTGGGTGGCGGCGACGGCCGCGGCGCCGAGTTCCGTGAGCTGTCGTCCGACCTCATCAAGAGCGTCGACGTCGTCAAGGGCTCGACGGCCAAGATGGTGGAGGGGTCGCTGGGCGGCGGCATCATCATCGAGACCCGCACCGGCCTGGACTTCGACAAGCCCTATTACTCGCTGCGCGCCGCAGCCACGCAGAGCGACCTGAACAAGAAGACCACGCCCAACTACAACCTGGTGCTGGCCGACCGCTTCCTCGACAAGCGCCTGGGCGTGCTGCTGAACCTGAACGACTCGCGCTACCGAAGCGAGGTCCATCAGCTGACCAACGGCGGCAGCAACAACCAGCAGGGCCTGCTGCGCCAGCTGGACTTCGACAACTCGCCGCAGAAGACCTTCGCCTTCAACCCGGCCACGCTGTCGACAACCGACCCCACGGTCAACACGACCTTCCTCGCTTCGCCGTTGACGGCCGGTGGCAGCTTCAACGCGGCCACGCCGATGGAACTGCTGACCAAATCGGCCGCGGCCCAGAGCAAGTCCGACTGCTTCGGTGCCTTTCCCAACCTGACGACGGTGCAGACCAACGCCATCAACGGCGCGACGGCGCGCACCGCCGCCATCAACCAGCGCAACAACGAGCAGCTGACCTGCCTGAACCAGTGGAATGACTACATCCCCGCGCTGATCCGCTCCTATGTACGCAGCCAGGACGACAAGCGCACCGGCGGCGACATCCGCCTGGACTTCAAGGTCAACGACAACCTCTCCGTCTACGGCAAGTACAGCAGCAACCGCCGCGACGTGGCCGACATAGTCGGCAACTTCTCGGTCGGCGGTGCGCCCAACATCAACGGCGCCGGCCTCTTCGTCGACTCGGCCAGCGGTGTGCGCTCGGTGGCCCCGGGCCTGGCCTACCCGTACTACGTCAACCCCAACACCTACAGCTACCGCGCAGGCAGCACGCTGGCCACCGGTGCCGTCTCCAACATCAAGCCCGGCTACACGGTGGACGACTCCCACCACGTCACCAGCTACACGACGACCGATGGCTTCTACAACACGGACATGATCTTCAGCCGTGTGAACACCAACTCGCACTACCTGCAGGCCGGCGGCGAGTACAAGGACGGCCGCGTCAACGTGAAAGCCATGGTGGGTAGCAACGACTCCGCGGCCTTCCGCTATGACCGCCGCGCCGCCTTCGGCTACCAGTACGGCGAGGGCACGTTCAAGCTGCAGAACGACGGCTCCTGGACCTTCGCCCTGCCGCCCGGCAGCGCCAACGACCAGCTCAACTACGACAAGTACGCCCAGCTGTCTTCCCAGGCCGCCACCGCCGCCGTGCCCGTGTCGGCCACCAACACAGTCTTCGTGCCGGCCTACACCTCGGCCCAGAAGCCGCTGCTGACGCCGACGACCAACCTGCAGGTCATCCGCCTCTACAAGAGCGACAACAGCGAGAAGACCGGCAAGCTGGACTTCACGCTGGACCTGCGCGAACAGTCCAGCTTCTTCCAGAACCTGCAGGCCGGCCTGAACTTCCGCGACACCCGCGGCAGCTACTGGGGCCTGGGCGGCGCCACGGTGCGTGACCCGCAGGGCACCTTCGGCGCGGCCGGCTATGTGCCGGGCATCTACTTGCCCACGGTCAACACGCGCAGCTCGGTCGTCGGCTGCCAGAACACGGCCGGGTCGCTCGCTGCCGGCGGCCAGCCCTGCGCCTACGGATACAACCCCAGCACCAACCCCGCCACGCCGCAGAACGGCCAGACCGTGCTGACGCAGGCCCAGTACCTGGACATGGTCAAGCAGGTGCTGTCCGTTGCCCCGGCCGGCCAGTTCTACGCCGGCGCCAAGAACCGCGCGGCCGGCCTCATCGACGGCTGGCAGCAACTGGACATCGACAAGCTGTTCTCCATGGCCGGCATCCCGCTGAACCTGGACTGCGTCGTCAGTTGCAAGGCCAGCGACGGCCAGGTCTACGACCAGCCGGTCACGCGCTTCCAGGAGCGCGCCTACGCGACCTACCTGATGACGGACTTCGAGACGGATCGTGTGCCCTTCACGAACTGGCAGCTGCCCTTCGGCATGGAGCTGGCCGGCAACGTCGGTGTGCGCATCGTGCAGACCGAGGCCGCCGGCACCGGGCAGCTGACCTTCCAGACCATCCGCAAGACGGCCGCCTTCGACCCCGCCAACCCCGGTGCGGCCGCCGGCCAAGTGTCCACCTTCTACCGCCAGAACACGGCCATCAAGGGCAGCAACACCGACGTAATGCCGTCCCTCAACCTGGCCCTGTGGGTGGTGCCGGACAAGACCGTGCTGCGCTACAACATCGGCAAGACCATCGCCCGTCCGCCGGTCAGCAAGCTGCTGCCCTCGGGCACCTGCATCTACAGCGAGATCGTCGATCAGGGCGCCGACGACGCGGACGGCAGCGAGGCCGACCAGCGCTGCACCGGCACCATGGGCAACCCAAACCTGAAGCCGCAGACCAACGTCAACCAGAACCTGTCGGTCGAGTGGTTCGCCAACCGCGACACCATGCTCAGCGCCGCCGTCTTCCGCCAGCGCGGCCTCATCGGCGCGCCGACGCTGGTGGCGCCGCGCACCAACACCAAGGTCTTCGCCGGCAGCAGCGCCGTCGACCCGGCGACCGGCAAGCCGCTGGCCGACATGGAGTTCGCCTTCAACCAGTGGGACAACCAGCAGGCCTCCACGCGCCGCGGCGTCGAAGTCGGCCTGAAGACGGCCTTCACCTTCCTGCCCTGGCTGCTCCGCTACACCGGCTTCGACGCCAACTACACCCGCGTGCGCTCCACGCAGGGCGTGCCGACACTGGATCTCATCAGCGGCGACGTGCTGCCCGTCATCAACGAGCCCAAGTACTCGTACAACGCCTCGCTCTGGTACGACGACGGCGGCTTCTCGGCCCGCATCGCCACGCAGGTGGTGGCGCCGCGCTACTACGCCTTCTCGCCCAACACGACGACCAACGTCGGCATCAACAACTACCCCTCGGTCGGCACGACCGGCTGGCGCCTGCCCTACAACCCCGGCGCGCCCATCTTCGGCAGCCGCACCCGCTTCGTCGACGCCAAGGTGTCCTACCGCTTCAAGAACGGCCTGGAGATCTTTGCCGACGTGCGCAACCTGACCGGAGAGCGCACCCAGAGCGACACGGGCGGCTACCAGGGCTACAGCGACGGCATCCCCAGTCTCTACATCGATGCCTACAGCGGCCGCCGCTACATGGTGGGCATGACCTTGCGCAGCCCGCGGTGAGGCGCGCTCTCATCCTGACTGCCGGCCTGCTGCTGGCGGTGGCGGCGGCAGCCCAGCAGGACAACCAGCTGCCTGCCGTTCAGGTCAAGGGGCAGCGCAACGGCGGCGTCGACCCGGCTCTCGTCACCGCGGCCAAGAGCAAGGTGCTGTCGCGCCAGTACGCCTCGTCCTGCGCCTTCATGAGCGGCTACTCGGCCACCGAGGACGAGGTGACGCTGGCCTACCTGCGCGACTTCGGCCTGCAGGACAGTCCGTCCAACGAGGCCGAACGCCTCAACGACCGCAGCCCCGAGGGCAATGCCAAGACGAGCGACGTCGCCAGCGGCATGCCCGACGGCGCCGCCGATCTGGGCACCTCGGCGAGCACGCCGATGACGCCCTCCGTGGCCTGCTCGGCCACGGACCGCCGCTTCGCCGCCGGGCGCAACTGGATCGCGCGCAAGGACAAGTCGCTGACCCAGGCCTTCGACGCCTATGAGGCCGGCGACTACGCGCAGGCGCGGGTGAAGTTCGAGGAAGGCTGGAGCAAGCTGGGCTACGAGGAGGCCGCGCTGATGCTGGGCCGCATCCACCTGCTCGGCCTGGGCACACCGGCCAGCACGCCCAAGGCGATGGAATGGCTGAGCCAGGTTGTCGACGCGCGTTACGACCCCGTCGCTGACCGCCTGCGCTTCGACCCGCAGAAGCCCGACCACATCACCACCCGCGTCGAGGCCACCCTGCTGCTGGCCCGCATCCAGCTGACCGGCCAGGGCACGAAGCGCAACCCGGCGCAGGCCTACCGCTGGTGGGCCAAGGCGCTGGACTTCGGCTTCGAGCCCGCCGGCACGCTGCTGGGCCAGGCCGAGCTGAGCGGCATCGGCACGCCGCGCGACGCCCGGCGCGCGCTGGGCCATCTGCAGGCCGCCGCCGAGGCCGGCCATCTGCCCGCCCTCTTCCTGCTCGGCCAGCTCTACCACCACCAGCTGCCCGGCCAGCCCGACGGCGTGCCGCTGGACCTACAACGTGCAGGCGCCTACTACGGCGCCGCCGCCAAGGCCGGGCATCTGGACGCGACTTACGCGGCCGCGCGCATGCTCGATCTTGGCGAAGGCGTGCCGGCCGCACCCGAGCGGGCCATCGTGCTCTACAAGGACGCGGCACTGAAGGGCCATGCCGACGCGCAGAACGCGCTGGCCACCTTCTTCTACCGCGGCGAGATCGTGCCGCAGAACCTCGCCACGGCACGCCAGCTCTTCCAGGCCGCAGCCCGCCACCGACAGCCCGAGGCCATGTTCAACCTCGCCGTCATGCTGGCCCAGGGCCAGGGCGGCGACAAGGACATGGCCGCAGCCTATGCCTGGTGCAGCCTCAGCAAGGGCCTGGGCCACGCGCAGGCCGCAACCGCGCTGCCCAGCATCGCCGCCCGGCTCAGCCCGGAGGACAAGGCCCGCGCCGACGCGATGCTCAAGTCGCCGCCGGCGCGGGGTAGCTGACCTCGACCACCTCGATCCTCTCGACGCCCACCGGCGTCACGAGATTGAGCTCGTCGCCCACGCGCGCCTTCAGCAGCGTGCGCGCGATGGGCGAGATCCAGCTCACCTCGCCGGCCAGGCTGTCGGACTCGTCGATGCCCTTGATGGTGATGGTCTTCTCCTCGCCACGGGCGTTGGCGTAGGTCACCGTCGCGCCAAAGAAGATCTGCTCGGAACCAAAGTGGGCGCTGGGGTCGACGACCTCGGCGATGTCCAGACGCTTGGTCAGGAAGCGCAGCCGGCGGTCGATCTCGCGCAGCCGCTTCTTGCCGTAGAGGTAGTCGCCGTTCTCCGAGCGATCGCCGTTCTTGGCCGCCCAGGACACGGTCTCCACCATCTTGGGCCGCTCGACGTCGATGAGCTGCATGAACTCCGCACGCAGCCGCGCATAGCCACCCGGCGTCATGTAGTTGCGCGTGCCCGCCGGCAGGCTGGGCAGCGAAGGGCCGTCGTCATCGTCGTCGTCGGACGAATCGGATTCCTTGGTGAAGGCCTTGTTCATGCGAGCATTGTCCGATGCAAGCCCCCTCCTCCACCGGCCCGCTGACGGGCCTGCGCGTCGTCGAAATGGCCGGCATCGGCCCCTGCCCGCTGGCCGGAATGCTGCTGGCCGACCACGGCGCCGACGTGCTCGTCATCGAACGCCCCGGCGGCCAGGTGCTGGACACCGGCACGGCGCTGGACCGCGGCAAGCGGCGCGTCACGCTGGACCTTAAGACGGCGGATGACCTGGCAGAAGCACGCGCGCTGATCGAGGGGGCGGACGCCCTTATCGAAGGCTTCCGCCCCGGCGTCATGGAGCGCCTGGGCCTCGGTCCGGAAGTCTTCGCCACCAGGCACCCCCGCCTCGTCTACGGCCGCGTGACCGGCTGGGGCCAGACCGGCCCGCTGGCCCAGGCCGCCGGCCACGACATCAACTACGTCGCGCTGACCGGCGTGCTGTCCGTCGCCAGCCGGCAAGGCGTCGCGCCCAGCATCCCGGCCACGCTGATCGGCGACATGGGCGGCGGCGCGATGTTCCTGGCCTTCGGGCTGATGGCCGCGCTGTGGGAGGCCCAGCGCAGCGGCCGCGGCCAGGTCGTGGATGCGGCCATGGTGGACGGCGTGGGCCTGCTGTCCAGCCTGCTGCACTCGATGCGCGCGGCAGGCGGCTGGAGCGATGCGCCGGCACAGAACTTCTTCCTGCACAGCTCGCCCTTCTACGACTGCTTCGAATGCGCCGACGGCCGCTTCGTGTCCCTGGGCGCGCTGGAGCCGCAGTTCTATGCCGAGCTGCTGCAACGGCTGGGGTTGAGCGATGTCGACCCCACCGCACAGCAGGACCGCAGCCAATGGCCGGCGCTGCGCGATCGCGTGGCGGCGCGCATCCGCGAGAAGACGCGCGACGAGTGGTCGGCCCTGCTGGAGGGCACGAACGTCTGCTTCGCGCCGGTGCTGACACTGGCCGAGGCGCCGCTGCATCCGCACGCGCAGGCCCGGGGCAGCTTCGTTCAGGCGCAGGACGGTCACTGGCAACCCGCCGCTGCGCCGCGTTTCTCGCGCCGCGGCTAGGGGCACTCAGAGCTGCCCCAGCAGCTCGGCCATGACCTTGCGCAGCCAGACATTGGCGGGGTCGGCGTGGAAGCGCTCGTGCCAGTGCTGCTTGACCGCGAACGCCGGCAACGCCACCGGCGGCTCCAGCAGCTGCACCCGCTCCTGCTGCGCCAGCGCCTCGCCGAGCCGGCTCGGCACGATGACGAGCAGCTCCGTCTGCGCCACTAGGCGTGCCACGCCCAGGAAGCTCGGCACGCGCAGCACGATGCGCCGCTCGTAGCCCTTCTGCGCCATCACCTTGTCGACGATGGCGTGGCCGGTGCCCGACGTCGTCACGACGATATGCCCCTCGGCCAGGAACTGCGCGCGCGTCGGCTTGGCCTGGATGCGCGGATGCTGCCGCGCCGCGAGGCAGACGAAGCTCTGCCGGAACAGCACCTGCTGGTAGAAGCCCGCCTCCAGTTGCGGCATGAAACCCACGGCCAGGTCGATCTCGCCCGCCTCAAGCCGCCGCGGGCTGTCGCTGGTGGTGCGCTCGGCCTCGATGGCAATGCCCGGCGCCACGCGGCGCAGGTGATTCACCAGCCTTGGCAGAACGATGATCTCGCTGATGTCGGTCATGCCGATGCGGAACTGCCGCTGCGCCGTCGCGGGATCGAACACCCGCGGGGCGCCGGCCAGCTCGGCCAGCTTCTGCACGGCCGCCTCCACGTCGGGGTAGATCTGCACCGCATAGGGCGTGGGCTCCATGCCACGCGCCGTGCGCACGAAGAGCTTGTCGCCGAAGTGAGCGCGCAGCTTGTTCAGCGCGATGCTGGCATTGGCCTGGGCCAGCCCGAGGTGCTCGGCAGCACGCGAGACGCTCTGCGTGCGGTAGACCTCGGTGAACACGTTCAACCAGTCGACATCGAGCTTGGCCATTGCCCACCCCTCTATTGAAAAGCGATATGCGATGTATATCGCTTTACGTCTTTACGCAATAGAGCAGCACTCCCAAACTTGCCTCCACCACAGCAGGAGACAAGCCATGAACCAGGCGCTTCCCATCCTCGTCGCCGGCGGCGGCATCGGCGGCATCGCCGCCGCGCTGGCCCTGACCCGCCAGGGCTACGACGTCACGGTGCTCGAACAGGCCCCGCAGCTCGGAGAGATTGGCGCCGGCATCCAGCTCGGCCCCAACGCCTTCGCCGCCTTCGACGCACTGGGCGTCGGCCCGCAGGCCCGTGCCCGCGCCGTCTACACCGACGAGATGGTCATGCACGACGCCCTCGACGAGCGCCTGGTCGGGCGCATCCCGACCGGCGAGGCCTTCCGCCAGCGTTTCGGCAACCCCTACGCCGTCATTCACCGAGCGGACGTGCACCAGTCGCTGCTCGAAGGCGCCCAGGCCAGCGACCGCATCCGTGTGCATACCGGCACCACGGTGCAGCGCATCGACCAGGACGACGAGGGCGTCACCGTCCACGATGCCCAGGGCTGCAAGCACCGCGGACAGCTGCTGATCGGCGCGGATGGCGTCAAGTCGGCCGTGCGGCGCCAGTACGTCGGCGACGAGGCCCGCGTGTCCGGCCATGTCGTCTACCGCGCCGTCGTCGACCGCCAGGACTTCCCCGCGGACCTGCGCTGGAATGCCGCCAGCATCTGGGTCGGCCCCAACTGCCACCTCGTTCATTACCCGCTGCGCGGTGGCGAGCAGTACAACGTCGTCGTCACCTTCCACAGCCGCGAGCGCGAGGAGTGGAGCGTGCGCGAGGGCAGCCGCGCCGAGGTGCAGAGCTACTTTGAAGGCATCTGCCCCAAGGCCCGCCAGCTGATCGACCTGCCCAGGGACTGGAAGCGCTGGGCCACCGCCGACCGCGAGCCCATCGGCCAATGGGCCTACGGCCGCGCCGTGCTGCTGGGCGACGCCGCCCACCCGACGCTGCAATACCTGGCCCAGGGCGCCTGCATGGCGCTGGAGGACGCGGTGACGCTGGGCGAAGCGCTGGCCCGCCACCCCGGCGACCACGCCCGCGCCTTCGACCTCTACCAGCGCGCCCGCGTCGCCCGCACCGCCCGCGTCGTGCTGTCCGCCCGCGAGATGGGCCGGCTCTTCCATGCCAAGGGCGTCGAGCGCCTGGTGCGCAACGAGCTCTGGAAGGGCCGCAGCCCCGAACGCTTCTACGACGCCATGGAGTGGCTCTACGGCTGGACCGTCGAGAGCTGCCTGAACAACACGGAGACCCCGCAATGAGCACCGACCTCGGCCGCCTCGAAGACCTGCCCGACGACTACCGCATGGCCCTGTCCACCCAAAACCTGGTGCCGCTGTGGCCCAGCCTGCGCGCCCTGCTGCCGCCCGGCGCGCCGCGCCCGCGCACCCAGGCCACCCACTGGCCCTACGAGGCCCTGCGCCCGTTGCTGCTGCGCGCCGGCGAGCTCACGCCCATCGAGAAGGCCGAGCGCCGCGTGCTGGTGCTGGCCAACCCCGGCTTCGGCGCCGACAGCATGCAGGCCAGCGCTGCCGTCTACCTGGGCATGCAGCTGCTGCTGCCCGGCGAATGGGCGCCAGCCCACCGCCACACGCCCAACGCGGTGCGCATGGTGGTCGAGGGCCAGGGCGCCTGGACCACCGTCGACGGCGAGAAATGCGTGATGGAGCGCGGCGACCTCATCCTGACGCCGACCGGCCTCTGGCACGAGCACGGCCACGAGGGCAGCGAGCCCGTCGTCTGGCTGGACGTGCTGGACTTGCCCCTCGTCCACTACCTGGAGGCGAGCTACCACGTCGACGGCGCCCGCCAGGCGGTGACGCCACAGCGCAGCGAGCGGGCCTATGCCCGCGGCGGCCTGGTGCCCACGCCGGTCTTCGAGCGCTCCCGCAAGCCCTACCCGATGCTGCGCTACCCCTGGGCCGAGGCGCGCGCCGCGCTGCTGTCGCTGGCAGCGGATCTGCCCGCCTCCGAGGCCGCGCAGCTGACCTACACCAACCCCGAGACGGGCGCACATGCCCAGAACATTCTGGGCTTGCACGCACTGATGCTGCGCCCGGGCCAGACGCTGACCCTTCCCGCGCGCAGCCCGGCGGCCGTGTTCCACGTCATCGAGGGCGGCGCCACGGCTCAGGTCGCGGCCCGGCACTTCCATCTGGCAGCCGCCGACACCTGCTGCGCGCCGGGCTACACGCCGGTCACGCTCACCAACGCGTCGGCCAACGAGCCGGCCTTCCTTTTCATCGCCGACGAGACCCCGCTGCACCAGAAGCTGGGCGTCTTCGAGGTCCGCCCCTGATCCCCTGAACCCGAGAGCCCCACCATGACCACCTCCTACCTCTGGAACCCGCCGCCGGTCCAATCGCTGCCCGTGCGCGGCAGCGACCTGCGCCTGCCCGTCAACCGCCTGTTCTTCGTCGGCCGCAACTACCACGCGCATGCCGTGGAGATGGGCCGGCCCGTCGACAAGGCCATCGAGCGGCCCTTCTACTTCACCAAGTCGCCATCGACGCTGGTCGAGTCCGGCGCCACCGTGGCCTACCCGCCCGAGACCGACAACTACCACCACGAGATGGAACTCGTCGTCGCCATCGGCAAGCCGGGCTTCCGCGTGCAGGCCTCGGACGCGCCGGCCCTCGTCTACGGCTATGCCTGCGGCCTGGACATGACGCGCCGCGACCTGCAGCTGGTGGCGCGCGACAAGGGCCGCCCCTGGGACCTGGGCAAAGACGTCGAGCAGTCGTCCGTCGTGTCCGAGATCGTGGCCATGCCGCAGCAGGTCATCAGCCGCGCCGACATCGAGCTGACCGTCAACGGCCAGCCGCGCCAGCAGTCCAACATCGACAAGCTGATCTGGAGCATCCCCGAGCTCATCGCTGACCTGTCTCTGTTCTATCACCTGCAGCCCGGCGACCTCATCTTCACGGGCACGCCCGAGGGCGTCGGCGCCGTGAACCCGGGCGACCGCATCGAAGGCCGCATCGAGGGCCTCGGCGAGATCGTGCTGCACGTCGGCGCCGCCGAATAAAGACCCCAACAAAAGCACACCGGAGACAAGACATGACCGCCACCCCCGTATCCACTCCAGAAGCCAGGCGCAGGCACACGCTGACCTGGATCGTGACCCTGGCCATGGTCGGCCTCATCTTTGACGGCTACGACCTGGTCGTCTACGGCGCGGTGGTGTCCACCTTGCTGCGCGATCCCTCGCACCTCGGCGCCGTCACGCCCGCCACCGCCGGCCTGCTGGGCAGCTATGCGCTGTTTGGCGTGATGGTCGGCGCGCTGCTGGCCGGGCTGGTGGGCGACTGGCTGGGGCGCCGCAAGGTCATGCTGATCTCCTACGCCTGGTTCTCCGTCGGCATGGCCGCCACCGCCATGACCACGACGACGACGACCTTCGGCTGGCTACGCTTCGCCACCGGCCTGGGCATCGGTGCGCTGCTCGCCACCACGGCGGCCCTGGTGGCGGAGTACGCGCCGCCCGGCAAGAAGAACACCATCAACGCCATCACCAACGGCGGCATCCCGCTCGGCAGCCTGCTGGCGGCCCTGATCGCCATCGTGGCGATGCAGCACATCGGCTGGCGCGGCATGTTCTGGATCGGCGCCCTGCCCGCGGTGACGCTGCTGCCGCTGGCCTGGTTCAAGATGCCGGAGTCCATCGCCTGGCTGGTGTCGCGCGGCCGCATGGACGAGGCCCGCGCGCTGTCGGCGCAAACGGGCGTCCCCCTGACCGACACGAGCACCCCCCGGGTGGTGGCCACGTCGGGCGAGGGCGACAAGGTCGGTTTCGCCGGGCTGCTGAGCCGGTACTACCTGTTCCCGACCCTGGTGCTGGGCCTGATGAGCGCCACCGGCCTGATGCTGGTGTACTCGCTGAACACCTGGCTGCCGGAGATCATGCTGCGCGCCGGCTTCAACGCCAAGGGCTCGCTGTCCTTCCTGGCCGTGCTCAACGGCGGCTCCCTGTTCGGCGCGCTGGCCGCCTCGCAGCTGGCCGACCGCTTCGGCCCCAAGCCCGTCGTGGCGGCCTGCTTCGTCACCGGCGGCGTGGCCCTGGTGCTGTTGACGCTGGGCTTCCCGCTGGGCGCGCTGCTCGCCATCGTCGCCGTCGTCGGCCTGGGCACCAGCGGCACGCAGACGCTGATCTACGGCTTCGTCGCCAACTACTACCGCACCCAGGTGCGCGCCGCAGGCGTGGCCTGGTGCGCGGGCTTCGGGCGCCTGGGCGGCATCGGCGGGCCGATGCTGGGCAGCGCGCTGATCGGCGCAGGCCTGCAGCTGGACTCGATCTTCTACGTGCTCGCGGGCCTGGGCCTGCTGGGCGCGCTGCTGACGCTGCTCGTGCCGATGGCGCGGGCCCAGCAGGCCACGGCGCCGGCGCGCGAAGCCGCCGCGCAACCCACACCCGCGGCACTTCGCCGCGCCGCCTGAACGCCATGAAGCTCTACAGTTTTTTCCGCAGCGGCACCTCGCACCGGCTGCGCATCGCCCTCAACCTGAAGGGCCTGGCCTATGCGCTGGAGCCCGTCGACCTGCGGCGAGAGCAGCACCTGGGAGCCGCCTACAAGGCCATCCATCCGCAGGGCCTGGTGCCGGCGCTGCAGACGGACACGCCGGACGGCCCGCTGATCCAGTCGCCCGCCATCCTCGAATGGCTGGAAGAGCGCCACCCCGAGCCGCCGCTGCTGCCCGCCGATCCCAAGGCCCGCGCCCATGTGCGCGCCCTCGCGGCCATCGTGGGCTGCGACATTCACCCGATCAACAACCGGCGCATCCTGGAGGCGCTGCGCCATGACTTCGGCGCGGACGAGGCGGCCATCAATCGCTGGTGCGCCACCTGGATCACGGCCGGCTTCGACGCCATCGAGTCCATGCTCGCGGCCGACCCGCAGCGGGGCGAGTTCTGCTTCGGCAAGTCGTCCACGCTGGCCGATGTCTACCTCGTGCCCCAGGTCGAGAGCGCCAGGCGCTTCAAGGTCGACCTGCAGCGCTGGCCCCGCATTGCCGCAGTCGACGCCGCCTGCTCCGCGCTGCCCGCCTTCCGCGACGCCGCACCGGCGCTGCAGCCTGACGCCGGCTGAACACGACCGGGCGCGGGACGCTCAGGACACGGCGTTCGGGTCGAGGCTCGGCGCGATGACCGTGAGGGCGGCATGGCCGCGGTGATGCATGAACTCGCGCAGCACCAGCAGCGTCGCGGCCGCCTCGCGCCCCGGGGGCAGTCCTGCCAGGGCGTCGGTCCGGCCCTGCGCGGCGAGCGCCAGCCGATCGAACCATTGCTCGACGGCATCGACAGGCATCGTCGGCCCGGACACCGCGGCCCAGGGCTGCAGGCTCGCCGAAATGCTCCACAGCGGGCCCGGGTCCTGCCGTGGGCCGAGCCGCATGAGCTGGTCTTCGGTGAAGTCGATGGCCTGCTCGATCTCGTGCGGCAGCGGAGGGTCGTGGCGGAAAAAATCCCTGGCGATGCGGGCCGCGCCAAGGTCCAGGCGCTGCTCGGGCAGGCCGGGGCCGCCCAGCACCAGCTGTTCGTCGCCGATGTGAAGCTGCAGGCCCGGGAGGTCGTGCCGCTCGGCGAGCCGGCGCGCGACCGCGGCGACGACGCGGGCGTCGATGCCATGCCCCAGCCCGGGCAGTCGGTCCAGCGTGACGGCGGCGCCGAGAGCCTGCAGCCGCGCCAGCGCATCGACCGCGCCAGCCACCGGCATCACCGCGTCGGCGTCACCGTGGACGAGGTGGGTTCTCAGCCCGGCATGGGCGACACGCGGCGGCTGGGCGAAACGGCCCGACAGCGCGATGACGCGGCCGGTGGGCGGGCGCTCGAGCTGGGTCGATTCGAGCGCCATGATCGCGCCCTGCGAGAAGCCGACCAGCGTCGTTGCCGCCGGCCCGACGGCGCATTCGTGCTGCCAGGCCTGCACGGCCTGCACGAAGCCCGGCATGGCCGCCGCCACGCGCGCCGGTCGATTGCTCTCGGTGACGCCCTGCACGGAGAACCACTGCCAGCCGCGCCCGGCGGCCTCGGGCGCCTGCACGCTGACGATGAGCGCCTCGGGCAGATGCGGCGCGAGCGCCTGGCCCAGCGGCGCGATGTCGCGCGCGCTGGAACCGACGCCGTGGAACAGCAGCACCAGCTGTTTCGGAGCGGCGGGCCGCTGGACGACGAGGTGGTTCATCAAGAGCTCTTAGATTCGTTGCTCAGGCAGGACGCTGCCGAACACGAAGGCGTCCATCACCAGCATGCCGTGCGCGATGCCGCCCTCGGTGACGCTGGCCGGCCCGGACGCGTCGGCCGCGCCGGCGGCCACCAGCAGGGGCCAGAAATGTTCGGGGGTCGGGTGCGCCCGCCTGGCGTGCGGCGCGTCCTGCAGCGTCCGGCACAGGCGGTCGCCGTCACGCTGGACGACGGCTTCGCGCACCCAGGCCGCGAACTCGGTGGCATAAGCCTCGTCATGCCCCGCGCCCGAGCGGAACTCGGCCAGGTTGTGGGTCAGGCTGCCGGAGCCGACGATGAGCACGCCCTCCCCGGCCAGCGGTGCCAGCGCCGCGCCGAGGGCCCAGGCGGCGTCGGCGTCCAGTCGCGACGGCAGCGACACCTGGAACACCGGCACGTCGGCGTCCGGATAGAGGTGCAGCAGCGGTACCCAGGCGCCATGGTCCAAGCCGCGGCGTTCGTCGGCCTGCGGCGCCCACCCGGCATCGGCCAGCAGGCCCAGCGCGCGCTGCGCCAATTCGGGATGGCCTTCGACCGGATAGCCGATGTCGTACAGGGCCGGGGCGAATCCGCCGAAGTCGTGGATGGTCTGCGGCCGGGTGGCCAGGCCGACGCGCGGGCTCGGCGTCATCCAGTGCGGCGACACGACGAGGACCGCGCGCGGCCGGGGCAACGCCCGAGCCAGCGCACCCAGCCGCGGCCCGGCGATGCCGGGCTCGAGGGCGAACGTGGGTGCGCCGTGCGACACGAAGACGCTGGGCAGGCGGTTCATGAGGTTCGTGCTCCGCAGGAATGTCGGCGCGCGTTCAGCGCATGCGCCCGGCGATCGCCGCATCCGCCGACAGCCGGCCCGCACCGCTGATCAGCAGCGAGACCGAGACCGCCAGCAGGGCCAGCGCGTACTCGTAGCCGTTCTTGGCCATGAAGAGGCCGTTGCCGATGTGGACCGCGAAGATCGCCACGAGCATCGAGAACGCCAGCGCCGCGGCGGCGGGCCGCACCAGCAGGCCCAGCAGCAGGGCCAGGCCGCCGAAGAACTCGGCGCTGCCGGCCAGCAGGGCCATCAGATAGCCCGGCGTCAGGCCGAGCGAAGCGAAGAACTGGCCCGTGCCTTCCAGGCCATAGCCACCGAAGGCGCCGAACAGCTTCTGCGCGCCGTGCGCCACGAAGATGATGCCGACGGGGATGCGCAGGGCCAGCGGGCTCCAGCCGGCGTCGGTGGCCAGCACGCGGTCGATCAGACGATTGCTCATGGTGATGCTCCTGGGAGGTTGAAGGCGGAAGGGTCAGGACTTGTGAATCCAGGTCGGCGCGATGGCGGTCCCCAGACCGGCGCCGTAGCCCAGGTAGATGTTGAGGCCGGCCAGCGGTTCGAGGTAGCGGGCATTCGTCAACCCGCCGGCGTCGACCACGGCGAAGCCCATGCTCTCGGCGATGGCGCTGGCGGTCTGCTTGGCGCGCTCGCTGTCGCTGGCGACGAAGACGCTGGCCCGCTGGCCGTTGCCGAAATCGGCGCCTTCGGCCAGCACCTGCGCGAACAGGGTGTTGAAGGCCTTGACGAGCTCGACGCCGGGGACGGCCCGGGCGATCTCTTCGGCCGCCGAGGTGCTGTGGCCGAGGGTCAGGCCCATGTAGTCGGCGGTCAACGGGTTGGTGATGTCGATCACCACCTGGCCCTTCAGGTCGCCGAGGGCCTGCAGCGCGCCGACGGCGTCCGCGTAGCCGGTGGCCAGGATGACGGCGTCGGCACCGGCGGCAGCAGCTTCGGGTGCTACGGCGCGGGCGCCGAGGTGGGTCGCGGCGACACGGGCAGCCTTGGCGCCGTCGCGTGCCGTCACGCTCACCTGATGGCCGGCGCGGGTCAGTTGCGCCACGAAAGCCGAGCCCATGTTGCCGGCACCGATGACTGTGATCTTCATGACTGTTTCTTTGGGATGGAGCAGCGGGGCGCTGCGATGGATGAACTTTAGGAATACATGAAAAGGAGATAAACAAGGAATTCTTTGTTTAACTGTCTCTCCAATTGAGACAATTGACCGCGATGGACAAATTCCTGGAGATGAAGACATTCGTTGCCGTCGTCGACGCCGGCAGCTTCGTCAAGGCCGCGGACGCGCTGGAAGTCTCGAAGGCGGCCGTCTCCCGCTACGTGGCCGAACTGGAGTCGCGCCTGGGCGTGCGGCTGCTGCATCGCACGACGCGCAGGCTCTCGCTGACGCCCGAGGGCGAAGTCTTCGACGCCCGCTGCCGCGAGTTGCTGGGCGCGCTGGATGATGCCGAGTCGGAGGTGTCCTCGCACAGCGGCGAGGCCAGTGGGCTGCTGCGCATCAACGCGCCCTTCTCCTTCGGCCTGCTTCACCTGGCGCCGCTGTGGCCGGAGTTCATGGCGCTGCATCCCAAGGTGACGCTGGACGTGGCGCTGGCCGACCGGGTGGTGGACCTGGTGGAAGAAGGCTTCGACATGGCGGTGCGCATCGCACGCCTGCCGACCTCGTCGCTGGTCAGCCGGCCGCTGACGTCCACGCGCCTCGTGCTGTGCGCGTCGCCGGACTACCTGCGCCAGCGCGGTTCACCGAACCATCCGTCCGAGCTGGCCTCGCACGACGTGCTGACCTACAGCCTGTTCTCGATGGGCGAGCAGTGGGAGTTCACCGGACCCGAGGGGAGCGCCTCGGTCAAGGTGACGCCACGGCTGCGGACCAACAGCGGCGACACCTGCCGCGCGGCCGCGCTGCGCCACCTGGGCATCGTGCTGCAGCCCAGCTTCCTCGTCGGTGCGGATCTGCTGGCCGGCAGGCTGGTGGAGGTGATGCCGGCCTGGCGCTCGATCGAGCTGGGCGTCTATGCGGTCTATCCGACCCGCAAGTTCGTCTCGCCCAAGGTCCGCGTGATGATCGATTTCCTCGTCAACGCCTTCAGCATGCGCGCCTGGCCGGAATGACCGGGGAGCGCCTTCGCGCCCCCGGAGCCTCGGCCAGCGCCGACGGCATGATGGAATCGCGGCCGTGATCTCTCTGCGACGGGTCAAGTCATGAGGCCTTGGCCCAGCATCGTTCTGTACTACCTCTGCGGCGTCTTCGCGGCCGCCCAACTGGGCAAGCTCGCGGCGCTGGCCCCCCTCGTCTCGCGCGACCTGCAGCTGGGGCTGGCCGCGATGGCTGCGCTGACCGCGCTGCTGGAGGTGTGCGGCGCCTTGCTCGGCGGAGCGGCAGGCCGCCACCTGCCAAGGTTCGGGATGCACCGGGGCCTGAGCTTCGCGATGCTCGGCCTGGCCCTGGGCGGCGCGGGGGCCGCACTGGCTCACAGCATCCTGACTGCCGTCGCTGCCCGGTTGTGCGAAAGCCTGGGCTATCTGATCACCGTCGTCGCCGCGCCCGTGCTTGTCGCCACCTCGGCCCCGCCCCGCCGCCAGGCAGCAGCCATGCTGCTGTGGAGCACCTTCGTGCCAGTCGGCATGGCCTTCGGCGCCTCGGCCTACGCCTACGCAGCGGGCCTGAGCAGTTGGCGCTGGGCGCAGGGGCTGAGCGTCCTGCTCGGACTGTCACTCGGCATCTGCCTGCTCAGGATGCAAGCTGCTGCACGGAGCGGCACGCAGACCGCACTCCCAGCAGGAGGTGCCAGCAGACAGCGAACGGGAGCCGCTCTGTGGATGCTGGTGGCCTCATTCGGGGTGTATGTCATCACCCAGGTCGGCCTGCTGGCACTGATGCCGACCTTGTTGACCGAGGCGGGCCTGTCGATTTCCCAGGCAGGAACGTGGACCGCAGTCGCGGCGCTGGCCAACGTGCCCGCGAGCGCTGTCGCGGCCGGGCTCATGAGAAAACGAGGCAGTGTGGCTAACGCGCTGGTGCTGAGCCTGCTGCTATCGGCCGTGCTGTTCCCTTTCGCGTATCAGCTGGGCGCTGCGCCAGCCCGACTCGCGACAGTCGCCGTCCTGGTCAACTTCGTTTCCGGGGTGTTTGGGAGTCTCGTTTTCGCGTTGCTGCCGACAGCCGCCGGCAGCGCTGACCGGTTGAGCCTGGCCAGCGGGCGCCTCACGCAGTTCGGGGCATCCGGCGCCCTCCTCGGCCCGCCGTTCGTTGGCTTCATCGTCGAGCGCTGGAGCTGGCAGGCCGCCGGCATGGCGAGCTTGGTCCTGTCCCTTCTCGCCGCCGGTCTGGCGCTTTCAGCCTGCATTAAGGGCCGCGGCTTCGTATCGGCATAGATGCCCCGCGGTGGCAGCGGGTGAACGATGCTGCCCTCACCCGGCCGACCGTGACTCGTCGCGACACCGTGGCCCAGGCCGTGGAAATCCGCGCGGTGCTGGAACGGCGGCCTTGCGATGATGAAGTGCGAACAAGCGGTGACCGGGTGGGGAACCGCCCCCCCCAAAAATCCCCCGGCAAAGGAAAACGGGCTAGACGCTTTCGCATCTAACCCGTTGATTCGTTTTCTTATTATTGGTGCGGCTGGCAGGATTCGAACCCACGACCCCTTGGTTCGTAGCCAAGTACTCTATCCAACTGAGCTACAGCCGCTGAAGCCTCACAGTATAACCAGATTTTTTAGCCCTCAGCAAGAGTTGGCCAGTTTTTTTGAAAATAGTTCGCCGACGTACCTGGACACGAACTTCAAGGCAGGCGTGCCGCGGCCTCGAAGCAGCGGGCACGGCGGGACTCGTCTCCCTCCTGCTCGGCCAGAGCCGCCAGCGCCAGCCAGCTGCGCCGGCGCGAAGTGCTGGACATACTGACGTCGTCGACCACAGCTTCCAGCATCAGGCGCGCCTTGCCCCAGAGCTGACGTTCGGCCAGCGCATGGCCCAGCGCAAACGCCAGGGCGCGCTCGCGTGGGAAGCGCGACTGGGCCGATTCCAGGCGTTGCAGCCAGTCCGGCCCACAGCCTGCCAGCACGGGCACGAGGGCGTTGGCGAGGGCGGCGCGGTCGTCGGCTTGCAGCTCGGCGAGGTCGTCGAAGAAGGGGCGCAGCCAGCCGCGGCCGTCATCAGGCGCGCCGAGTTGCCCGGCACATTGCGCGGCGCGTGCGGCGACCAGCGGGTCGCGGCGGTCGGCCGGGTCGAGCTGCTGCCAGACCGAGCGCAGCTGATCGACGTCGCGGGCACCGTCCAGCGCCTCGAAGGCCAGCGAGCGCAACAGGCTCTGGGCCGCAGCCTTGGAGAAGGCCTGGTGCTTGGCAAGCAGGCGTGCGGTACGCAGCGCATCTAGTGGCTGCCTGGCCAGGCGTGAGGCCTGAAGACGCAGGCGCAACGCCTGGGTGCGGCGCGCGACGCCGGGGGCGAGCTCGCCCAGCACACTCAGCGCGCGCGTGGCGTCGCGGTCGTCCAGGGCCCATTCGGCGGCCAGCAGGCGGGCACCGTCCTCCTGGGCGCGAGCGCCGCCGGCACGATGGGCCAGGTCGAGGGCACGGCTCAGCTGTTCGTCGCGATGGCGGCGGTCCTGCAGGCGGTGGGCACTGGCCGCCGCCAGCAGATGCGCCAGGGCCATGAAGGACTGGTCGGCGGCCAGTTCGGGCGTTGCGGCCTGGATGTTGAGCGCCTTCTGCGCCGCCTTCTGGGCGCGGCTGAAGCGGGCGCCGAAGAGCTCGACCAAGGCCTCGCGCAGTGCCAACTGGGCGCTGCGCTCGCGCTGGGCCAGCCGCCATTCGCGCGCCCGCTTGGGCAACGTGGTGAGGGCCTCGATGGCCTGGATGGCCGTGACGAGTGCAAAGCAGCTCGCCAGCAGCAGCAGCAGGAAGAGGTTGAGCGAGATGTCGACGCGCCAGCCCGCCCAGTAGAAGCTGGCGAGGCCGTCGTTGGAGCCGAGGGTCAGCGCCGCGACGACGGCGACGGCGAAGAGCAGGACCAGCCAGATGACCAAGCGCATGATCAGCGCCCCTTCATCGACCGGCCGCGGCGGCGGTCAACGCAGCCAGCGTGTCATCCGGACGCGGCACGCTAACCTGGCGAGCCTGGCCGGCCACCTGGCGCAGCAGCTCCGTCACGCTGGCGACCTTGCGCGAGCGCGTATCGAAGTAGCGGTTGAGCATCTCCTGGCTGTCGCGCAGGTCGGACTGTGCCGTGTCGAACTGGCGGCTGAGCAGGGCCAGACGGGCGTTTAGCAGGCGCAGCTTGAGGTTCTCGCGCAGGAAGAAGCTCTGGTCGGGCGAGATCAGCGCCGCCTCGGGATGTTCGATGCGGGTCACGCGCAGCAGCGTGCGGGCTTCGCCCCAGACCAGACCGGTCCAGGTGGACAGCTGCTGCGTGGCCTGCCACCACCACAGCGAGAGCTTGCCGTCGGTGGCCGCGGCGGCCTGCTCGCGCTGCAGCTTCAGCGCGCGTTCGCGCTCCCTGGCCGCCTCGCCGTTGCGTTCGTCGCCGCGCAGCTTGGGCGCGACCTCGCCAGCCGAGATCAGCGGCAGCTCGTCGGCCATGCGAACGACCTCGTCGAGCTTGATCGTCAGCGTCGACACGTCGATGACGGCGACGGCCTTGACGCGGTCCAGGTCGCGCGCGACGGCGCGGCGCACGCCTTCCATGCGCGGCTGCTTGTAGCGCAGCAGGCGCTCGTCGGCCTGCTTGAGCGTGGCCACCAGCGGCTCGGCGCTGCCGGTGATCTGGGTCTGCTGCAGGGCCACGCGGATGGCGGCCTCGATGTCGCCGACGACGTTCTCGTCACGCGAGCGGGACATGGACTGGATCAGTTCCTCCAGCTGGCCGCGCTGCAGGGCCACCTCGGCCAGGCGGGCGTCCAGCAGCGAGACCTTGGCCGCCGTGTCGCGCACGAGATCGGCGGACTGCTTGGCGGCCAGGCGGGCCTCGGTGGCCTGGGCCTGGCTGGCTTCCTGGCGGCGCACCAGCTCCTGCTCCAGCGACTGCTGACGCGACAGGCTCTGCCAGGCGAGCACCACGCACAACAGCACGGCGGCGCCCAGCAGGGCCACCAGCCAGGGTAGCCAGGGTAGCCAGGCCGGCAGCACAGGGACGGGAGGGGGAGTCGGGGCGGCAGGCTCGGCTGCGGCTACAACGGGGGGATTCAACTCAGGCTCACTCACAGTGCGCCAGATTCTGTCAGAGGCCCTCCAGGGCCCGAGTCACAGCTTCAGGGGCCGGTCGCGCCAAAACCACAGGACGAAAACCGGCGGCGCGCGCTGCATCGGCGATGCGGGGATGCGTGGCGATGGCGCGCTGCCCATCGAGGGGCAAACCCTGCAGATGCGCGACGGCCTCGGCACTGCTGAACAACCACACAAAACCCAGGGGATCGGCCTGGACTGCCGCCAGCAGGGTCCGCTCGGCGGGCTCGAAGCGCGGGCCGGCGCGGTGGTAGACCGCAACGGCCTCAACGCTCGCCCCCGCTTCGGCCAGGCGCTCGGCCAGCCACTCGCGGCCACCGTCGCCGCGCAGCAGCAGGACGCGGGCGCCGCCCCAGTCGCGCATCGGTGACAGTTGTTCCCAGAGGTGTTCGGAGTCCAGGCTGGCGGCATCGGCGGCGGGCTGGACGATGAGGTCAGCCGGCACGCCCTGCACGGCCAGCGCCTGCGCGCTGCCGGGGCCCACGCAGGCGGCAAGCGTGTGCGCCGGCCAGGCCGCTGCGCCGGCGTGGGCGAAGAACTGCTCCACGGCATTGGGGCTGACGAAGACGGCCAGATCGACAGCGGGCAGCGATGCCCAGGCCGCGCGGACCGGGCCGGGATCGCGAGCGGGCAGGATCTCGATGAGTGGCAGTGCTGCCGCCTGCACCCCCAGCGCCGCCAGACGCGCCAGCCAGGCGGCGCATTGCGGCCGCGGGCGGGTGACGATCAGCGTGGGTGCCGTCATCCCGGCAGGTAGGAACCCGCGCCCAGCTCGCGCAGGCGCGCGGCGGCCTGCTGGCCCAGGGCCTGTGCAGCGGCCGCGTCGCCCACGGCCGAGACGACGCTGGTGCGCAGCAGCGGCGCGCGGTGGGTCTCGGCATGACCGAGGGCGGCGTCCAGACAGAGCCGGTCGCCCTGCCAGCGTGCATGGGCCGCCAACGGCAGGCTGCAACTGCCACCCAGCGCGCGCGAGACGGCACGCTCGGCCTCGCAGGCCAGCAGCGTCGGCCCATGGGCCAGGCTGGCGAGGGCATCGGCCAGCGCCTTGTCGTCGTCGCGGATCTCCAGGCCCAGTGCACCCTGCCCCGCGCACGGCAGCATCTGGTCGACCTCGAACAGCGCCCGCACACGGTGGGCCAGGCCCAGGCGCTTCAGACCGGCGGCCGCCAGCACAATGGCGTGGTAGCCGCCCTCGTCGAGCTTGCGCAGCCGCGTGTCGAGATTGCCGCGCAGCGGCTCGACGCGCAGGTCCGGGCGCTGGGCGAGCAGCTGGGTCACGCGGCGCAGGCTGGAGCTGCCCACCACCGCGCCTTCAGGCAGCTCGGCCAGCGAGGCGTAGTCGTTGGAGACAAAGGCGTCGCGCGGGTCCTCGCGCTCCAGCACGGCGGCCAGAACGAAGCCTTCGGGCAGCTCCATCGGCACGTCCTTCAGGGAATGCACGGCGAGCTGGGCGCGGCCTTCGGCCAGGGCCGTCTCCAGCTCCTTCACGAACAGGCCCTTGCCGCCGATCTTGGACAGGGTGCGGTCGAGGATCTGGTCGCCACGCGTCGTCATGCCCAGCAGCGCGGCGGTGATGCCGAGTTCAGCGGCCAGCCGCGCCTGCACATGCTCGGCCTGCCACAGGGCGAGGCGGCTCTCGCGCGTGGCAATCGTGATGGATTTGGTCATCGCAGGATTATCGAGGCTGGAAAATGGAGGGGATGACCTGCTGGAGAACTCGATGATCGTCACGGTGTTCCGCTCCCGCCTCAAGGACGAAGGCCGGACCGACTATTTCGACCTGGTGCCGCAGATGGGTGCGCTGGCGCAAACCATGCCGGGCTATGTCTCTCACAAGGTCTTCACGGCCGAGGACGGCGAGCGGGTCGTCATCGTCGAGTTCGAGGACGAGGCCAGCCAGCGCAACTGGTCGCTGAACGCGCTGCACGTGCAGGCGAAGAAGCAGGGGCGCGCGAACTTCTACGCCGAGTACAACCTGAAGGTCTGCGAGGTGCTGCGCGAGTCGAAGTTCAAGGCCGACGGCTCTTGAAGAAGGCGTTGATGGTCAGCCGGCCCGGGCCCTTGCGGTAGGCGGCCGGCGAGGCCCAGGCGATGTCGCCGGAATGAAAGATGCCGCCGTCGTAGAAGACGGCGCGGTTCCACCTGGCCGGCAGGCGGCCGATGACCTCGAAGTAGCGGTTGCCCTTGGTCATGTAGCCGGGCGGGATGCCGTATCGGTCGGCGAAGGCCGCGGCCCCGAGGCTGCTGGCGTCGCGCATGAAGGTCCGCGTGTCGGCCTCCGACATCAGCGAGCGGAAGAACACCGTACCGCCCAGGCCCGGGTCCTGGAAGAGGTAGTGGACCGAGGCACAGATCATTTCTTCGGCAGCCAGGCCGGAGTCGTCGCGGTGGCAGATGCGCTGGCGGGCGTCCAGCGTGGCGGCGTCCTGCGTGACGCGCGAGAAGCGGCCGAACATGCCCAGCGGTTCGCCGGCCCCCAGGCGCGCACGGAACTGACGCTCGAAATAGCCCTCCAGCTCAGCGCAGAGGCTCTCGGGCAGCGCCAGCTGCGGGCCCGGATAGGGGTGACCGGCGGGCGCCTCGAACTGCGCCGCCATGGACTCGGCCAGCGCGACGAGGGCCTCGGGGTCTTCGGCGAAGTCGTCGACGACGTAGACCCTGGAGCCATCGTCCAGCGTCACGGTGTCCAGCTTGGCCTTCAGGTTGATGCGCAGGGCCGGCGCCGCCGCCGCGGCCTCGGGCCTGGGCGCCGGGCAGAACTGGCCGATGAACTGCTGGTGCCTGGGCAGCTTCATCATCGTGCGGGCCACCTCCTTGCGGATGTCGCCGAGGAAGTCGGCGAGGCTGGCGTTGTCCATCTGGCGCGTGATGGGATGGTGGCTGGCCGGCGTGATGCCCTGCCCCATCATGACCTGCACCCAGGAGTTCTCGGCGAACAGGTCCCCCGCCTGGGGCGCGAAGCGGGCTGTGTCGCGGAAGAGCTGGATGCGGTGCTTAAGCGAGGCCGGGATCTCCATGTCGCGGCACTGGCGCCAGAACTCGGAATCACCCCGATTCGTCACGTGGTAGTGCAGGATGATGAAGTCGCGGATGTGCTCGATGGCGTCGCGGGCCTGGCTGTTGTATTCGTCGATGTCGCTCTGGCAGATGCCGTCGGCCGGGAAGAGCTCGATGAGGCGGGTCAGGCCCTTCTGGATGAGGTGGATGCTGGTGGACTCCAGCGGCTCCAGGAACCCGCTGGACAGGCCGATGGCAACCACGTTCTTCTTCCAGACGACCTCGCGCTGGCCCGGCGTGAACTTGATGACGCGCGGATCGCGCAGCACCTCGCCCTGCACATGAGCCAGCAACGCGGCCTTGGCCTCGTCGTCGCCGATGTGCTTGCTGCTGAAGACGACGCCGTTGCCGACGCGGTGCTGCAGCGGAATGCGCCACTGCCAGCCCCAGGGGTGGGCGATGGAGCGCGTGTACGGCACGGGCTCGCCGACGGAGGCCGTCTGCACGGCCAGCGCGCTGTCGCAGGGCAGCCAGTGCGACCAGCTCTCGTAGCCCACGCCCAGGGTCTGACCAAGGAGCAGGGCGCGCATGCCGGTGCAGTCGATGAAGAACTCGCCCTCGACCAAGCTGCCGTTGTCCAGCGCGATGCCGGTGATGTCGCCGCTGCCTTCGGCCTGGTGGACCTTGACGATCTTGCCCTCGATGCGCTGCACGCCCAGGGCTTCGGAGAAGCGGCGCAGGTACTGGCCGTAGAGCGTGGCGTCGAAGTGGTAGGCGTAGTTGATGCCGCCGTCGGGCAGCAGCGCGAAGCGGTCGTCCTGCGCGGCGCGCAGCTCCAGGCAGTAGTCGCCGTAGTCGCTGGCCAGACCGCGCTTGCGGCCCTCCAGCCAGAAGTGGTGAAAGCCGGCCGTCCAGTGCCCTCGGCCGGTCTTGCCGAAAGAGTGGAAGTAGTTCTCGCCGACGTTGCGCCAGCCCTCGAAGCTGATGCCGAGCTTGAAGGTGGCCTGCGTGGCCTGGATGAACTCCTTCTCCTCCAGGTCCAGGATCTCGTGCATGAAGTGCAGCGTCGGGATCGTCGCCTCACCGACGCCGACGGTGCCAATCTCCTCGGACTCGACGAGGCGGATGTCGTACTGCCGCCCCAGACATTTGGCGAGGCCCGAGGCCACCATCCAGCCGGCGGTGCCGCCGCCGGCGATGACAATGCGTCGAATGGGCTTGACTGGGTTCATGGCGGTCTAGCGATTGAGTCGGTGCAGCAGGGCCGCGCGCAGCTGGCGGGCGGCGTTCTCGTCGAGCGGGGCCAGCACGCCACGCGCGGCGGCGGGGACGTGAGCGGCGGTCTGTTCGTCGGCGTCGAAGATGTAGTGGTCGAACAGCACCCGCCACGCGTCGCGCTGGGCCCGTGGCAGGTCGCGCAGGCTGAGCAGGGCCAGCATCAGCGTGTTGAGCGGCGTGTCCATGTAGCCGGGCGACTGCCGCCACCAGAAGTTCACCAGCGCGTTGACGGGCGCCAGCGCCTCGACGCCATGCCACCACTGGCTGGGGATGAAGACTGCGTCGCCAGGCTCCAGCTCCACGACCTGGGCATGCTTGAGTGCCTCAGCGTAACGCGGGAAGCGTGCGAAGTCCGGCGTGGCCAGGTCGACCAGGCTGATCGGCTGGCCGGCTGGCGTCAGGTCCAGGCGCCCGACATAGAGATTGGCCACCTGCTCCGGGGGAAACAGCGTGAAGCGGCGCCGGCCGGCGACGACGCAGGCGATGTTGTCCGGCACGTCGAAATGCGCGGCAACGTGGGTGCGGTTGCCCAGCCACAGGCTGACGAGCGGATCGGGCACGCCCAGGTCCAGCGGATTGTCCCGCTGCATGCCGGGGAACGACCCCTCCAGTTCGGTGGAGCCCAGGTAGAGGGCATCCGGCGAGCCGGCCAGCAGCTCGTCCAGCAGCGCACCGAAGTGGCCGACCTCGCGCTGGAAGTTGAAGCCGGTGTGCTCGGCGTTGTAGAAGAAGCGGCCGGCAATCTCCGGCCCGCCGCGCCACAGCCCGACGCGGGCATGGCCGCCGAAGCGGCGCAGGTAGCTGCAGAAGTCCGCATCCGAGCGCTGCGCCGCCTGCACCAGTGGCCAGTGCCGCACAAGGCCGCGCAGCAGCACCGGCTGGGTGGATTGCAGAACGTCGGCGCCCAGCGCAGCGCTTTCAAGCATCTCAGCTCTCTTGCGCGAGATGGCGTCGGATCAGCGGCGCGAGGTTGGACAGGGAGGCGATGGCCATGTAGATCGGCTGCAGATATTCGGCCTGGTGCAGCAGGCCGATGGCACCGGCGTCCATCGCCGCGAGGCGCTCCTCGTTGATGATGAAGAAGCCCACCAGCTCGCCGTGCGAGCCATCGGGCCGCTCCACGTCGATCCTGACGGACTCCAGCAACCCGTGCGCGACCAGGGCCTGCATGAATTCGGGCGCCGCCTCCAGGCCTTCATGCAGCGTGCGCAGCACGGCGTTGGCCTGCTCGATGTAGTCGGTGGTGCCGCCGTGCGGCAGGAAGACGGCCTCGCCCTCGGCGCCCTGGCTGATGCGGGGGCTGGACATGTCCACCATTACCCGCAGTTCGTCCTCGGCCACGCCGATGGAGAAGGGCAGGCGCTGCATGGACAGTGGCAGGTAGTCGGCGTCCCAGCCCGCTTCGGTCAGGAACAGATTGCTCCCCTGCTCCAGACCGAACAGCGCCACTGCTTGGTAGCCGCCTTCGCCGTCGGGCTGGAAGAGGATGGGGTAGTGCGCCTGCACGCTACGGAACTCGTCGGGCGTGACCAACGCCGACATCACGTTGTCGCCCCATTGCGCGCCGCGCTGGGTGATGACGCGCAGGTCCTTGTGGGTGATGTTGTTGAGCAGTTGCAGCATGGATGTCTGGGCCAAAGGTAGGCCCGTTGATTGTGGCGTGCCTGAACATGCGGGCCGGGCGCCGGGCCTGCCTTGGGCCTGAGGCCCATGGCCTTCAGCGGGTATAGGAAGTCCGCAGAGACTGCGTGTGTCCGACGCCAGTTCCCAAGCCGGCCCGAGATGGCGAAATGCCTGGCGGTCAACCCGCCAGGCATCGCCACCCCCTCTGGGGGATCGACCAGGACAACCCGCGTTCAGCGAGGTTGCCCTGGGCGAGGGCTGAGCCGCTTCAGAAGCGATAGCGGGCGCCGATCAGGTAGCGACGGCCGGTCTGCGTCGCCGAGATCAGCTGCTCCTTGGCACGGCCATGCTGGCGGATATAGCCATCGTTCAGGTTGATCAGGTCGGCCTGCAGCGTCAGGTCCTTGCCGATCTTGTAGCCGATGGACATGTCGACCTGGCCATAGGCTTCGGTGTAGACCGGGTTGTTGCCCGCACCGTCGACCTTGGACGCCAGGAACTCACCGCGCCAGTTGTAGGCGGCCCGCACCGACCAGGTGTTGTCTTCATAGAAACCCACCAAGTTGGCCGAGTCGCTGACACCCAATAGCGCGGCCTGGGGGGTCGTGATGTTGGTGTTGTCGTACTTCATGCCGGCACGCGCAAAGGTGTAATTGGCCGCGATGCCGAAGCCGCTGTTGCCGAACGTGTGCTGCGCGTTCAGCTCCAGGCCCTTGATGTTGTCGCCCTTCTCGTTGGACGGCGTAGTCACCTGGAAGCTCAGCAGCGGGTCACCCGGCTGGCCGGCAATGGTGCCGAGGATTTCGCCCGAGGCATTGACACCGGTCTGCGTCACGCCCGGCTGGCCCTTGAAGTTGTTGAAGATGTAGTTGCGGATGCACAGCGGCTGGGCGTTGGCACCGCAAGCCGCCAGACCGGCCTTGTAGTAGGCGCCGCCGATGGGTGTGGTGACCCCCGGGATGGTCTGCGTGACGTTGGACGTGCCGACGAAGTTGCTGACCTTCTTGTAGAAGGCGCCTGCCGCGACATAGCTGCTCTTGGCGTAGTAGTACTCGGCCGAGAAGTCGAAGTTCTTGGACAGCAGCGGCTTGAGCGACGGATCGCCCTGCGAGCCCGTGCCGCCGCCGGCGTTGGCGCCAGCGCCGAAGTTCGTGCCGCCGACGAGATCGTTCCAGCCCGGACGGCCGATGTTGTGGCCGTAGCTCGCGCGGATCTTGACGTCAGGCGCCAGGTCGGCATCCCAGTCGATGCTGGGCAGCACATAGGAGTACTTGCCGGTCTTGGAGTCGAACACCGTAGCGCCGGAGGTCAGCGTCACCTCGTTCTGCGAGATCCAGGACGCCGCAGTGCGCGAGACCACCTGCGAAGACGAGTTCACCTTGGTGGACTCGTAGCGCAGGCCGGCCGACAGGTTCATCGGGATGGCCGTGTCGAAGGAATGATCCCACTGCGCGAAGGCGCTGCTGGACTTCTCGGTCGTGCGCCAGTCGTTGCCCAGCGAGTAGTCCGGAGCCGCAGAGAAGTAAGCCTCGGCCTGGGCCCGGGTCACGCCGCGCGAGGCCATCAGCACCTCGATCGAACGGGCGCGCAGGCTGTTGAAGTCGAACATGTAAAAGTTCGGGAACAGGCGCGAATCACCCGAGCCGGGGATCTGGCTGAAGAAGCTCGGCAGGCTTTCGGTACGGGTGGCCACGTTGGCGTACTGACCCTGCGAGCCGACGCCACCCCAGTCATTGTTCTGGTTGTTGTAGCTGGCCGCGCGGTTCTTGACCCGCGTGAAGCCCAGGCCGGCAATCAGCTTGTTGTCCACGTCGATGCGGTAGCTGCCCTGGGTCTGGAACTGATCGACCGTCTGCGAGCTCAGGTTGCTAACGAACTGGCTGCCCGTCAGCATCAGCTTGCTGGCGTCGAACTTGGTCGTCGGCAGGCTGACGATCGGGAACTTCTGGTCGTAGTACGCAATGGCATTGCCCTGGTTGAACAGGCCGAAGTCCATCGTCGAGTAGCTGCCGTAGGGGCTGTTCGGGCGGGTGTCGGACGTGGAGTGGTGGGCGTCGAACTCCACCTTCACGTCGTTGCTGACCTTCCACTCGGTGTTGAAGCCGGTCGAACGGACCTTGGTCTTGTCGCCGTAGACGCCGCCGTTGATGGCCAGGTCGTGGTCGTTGTTGGGGAACAGCGCCGTCTGGATGACGGGCGTGGCGACCGGGCCGCTGGTGAAGGTCGTCGAGGGAGTCGACGGGCCGAACGAGAAGTTGAACCAGCTGGACAGCTCGGCGTTCTTCTTGTTGATGGTGTTGTTGGCCAGCGTGTAGTCGAGCGTGAACTTGAGGTCCTTGCTCGGGGCGAACTGCAGCACCGCCTGGCCGTTGACGCGCTCGCGCTCCAGCGACGTCAGCGAGTAGCGCATGTCGGTCGACGTGGAGTACAGGCCGGTCGGTCGGTTGGCGATCGGGTCGGCGCCGGTCGCGGGCTTGGCGGGGATGCTGCCCCAGTCGCCCGAGTTGGCGGTGAAGGTGCGCCAGCCGTTCTGCGTATAGGCCTTGTTGGAGCCGGAGTCACGCTTGGAGTAGCTGCCGCTGATGGCCAGGCCCAGCTTGCCGTCGGCGAAGACTTCGCTGTAGATGCCCGAGACTTCTGGCGTGACGCTGGTGCCCTTAAAGGCTTCCGGCAGGCGGTTGTTGGAGTCGTCGTAGTTGGCCTTGATGCCCAGGCTGGCGATGCGGACCTTGCTGTCCAGCGGGCGCGCCGTCTTGATGTTGACGGTGGCGCCGATGCCGCCCGTCGGCGACGAGGAACGCGCCGTCTTGAAGACCTCCAGGGCGGCGATCGAGTCCGACGACAGGTTGGCGAAGTCGAAGGCGCGCGAGCCGTTCGCGCCGCCGTTCTCGTTGCTGATGACCCCGGTCGGCATCTGGCGGCCGTTCAGCAGCACGAGGTTGAAGTCGGGGCCGACGCCGCGGACGGTGATCTTCGAACCCTCGCCGCTGGGCGCGCGGTCGATGGACACGCCGGCGATGCGCTGCATCGATTCGGCGAGGTTGGAGTCGGGGAACTTGCCGATGTCTTCGGCCACGATGCCGTCGACCAGACCGCGGTTTTCACGCTTCAGGGTGACAGCGCTGTCAAGGGACTTGCGAATGCCCGTGATGACGACCGTTTCCAGCGATTGCGTCGACGCGGCTGGCGCGGCGGTGGTCTGCTGGGCCTGCACGGCGGCTGCGCCGGTCAGCAGCGCGACCGAGGACGCCCACGCTACCGGCTTGAGCCGGCGAGCGCGCTGGGGCTCGTGCCGCGTCTTGGAAATCTGAGGGTGTTTCATTTGTCTCCTTGCTTGCTCTGGCGGCTCAGGATCGAGCCGATTGACGAAGTTTTTTATGGCTTGTGTCCGTCGAATTTTGGTAGCGATACCAATGCGCCCCAAAAAAAGAGTCAGCCCCAAGCGCCGGGCCTACTGTATTTTTTTGACCCCCCTTGTTCTGCTAGGGTTTACGCGAGATGTCTTCCTGGATTTGCGCAATCCACAACACCCGCTTCACCCCTACTTTCTCAAGCCTCACCCGACGACTTTCGACGCGACGCCACATCATGGCGAACATGATTGGTAGCGATCTCAATTCCATCGCTTCAAAGATCGTCTCAGGCGGGAATCCAAAAATAGACAACGTTGTCTACGATAGACGATTCCGGGATTTGATTCAATGGTTCAGGGGTCTGTGGTTTTCCCGCAGCCGCCCTCGTCGGGACGGTCACGGCCCGCAGAGCGCTGCGCCGGGCGCCGGCCGGCGCAGCCAAACGCCTGAGGCTTGCGCCTTTGCCGACGACGCCCTCCGCCGTGCGACTGACGCGGGCAGGCTAGCTCGCGTCCCCGGGGCGCGTGGAATGCGTCCACGCAATGGACGTCGTCGTCGGCCAGGCGCCGGCCTCAGACAGGCGGCCGTTCACGCGCAGCGCCTCACGCGCCGCCGTCTCCAACAGGCGCACGAGGGCCTGCACCTTGGGCAGGTCGGCCTCGCTCATCTCGGTGCGCAGGTACAGATTGCCGCGCATGCTCATCAGCACGAAGGGATGGCCTTCGGGAAGCAGGTCCTGGCTGGCCTGCACAAGGGCTTCACCGAGTTCGCCCTCGACCCACGCGCCGGTCAGGTCCTTGGTGACGCCGACGATGCCGTAGCGCTGGCGCAGGATCTGCGAGGCCGCGTTGTTGAACTTGGGAAACATCACCAGCCAGCGCATTTCCTCGGGCGTGTCGGTGTCGACCCGGGTCTTGAGCGTGTCGGTGTAGGCCTCGAAAACGGCACGCTCCAGGTCTTCCATCAGCGTGCGGCAAACGACCATCATCTGCAGATCCGGGTGCAGCCCCATCTCGCAGCGCATGCGCAACTCGAACCCCGGCAGATAGCTGCGCTGGGACAGACCCCACTCGATGCGCAGCGGCCCGGGTTGGGCCTTGCGCGCATCGATGAGAAACCCCTGGCCGTCAGAAGTCTGCGAGAACTCGGCGCCACGCGCCTCGGCCCAGTCCATGATCGGACGCCAGCGGGCGGCGTTGGCACGCGTCACGAGCCAGTGCTTGACTTGCTTTACCACCATGGGAGTCGTGAGAAGTCTGAGAATGGGGACTGATTGCTGAGGCGCACCGCACGGAGGCGACGAATGATTGAAGTGTATTCATGGCCCACCCCCAACGGCCACAAGGTGCACATCATGCTGGAGGAGTGTGGCCTCCCGTACCGGGTGCATCCCGTGGACATCGGCGCCGGCGAGCAGTTCGCGCCCGCCTTTCTCGCGATCAGCCCCAACAACAAGGTCCCCGCCATCACCGATCCTGACGGCCCGGATGGACGGCCCATCTCGCTGTTCGAGAGCGGCGCCATCCTGCTCTACCTGGCTGGCAAGACGGGCAAGTTCCTGCCCGCCGATGTGCGCGGCAAGTACGAGGTGCTGCAGTGGCTGATGTTCCAGATGGGCGGCGTCGGTCCCATGCTGGGCCAGGCTCATCACTTCCGCATCTATGCGCCCGAAAAACTGCCCTACGCCATCGAGCGCTACACCAACGAGGCGAAGCGCCTGTACGGCGTGCTCAACAAGCGGCTGGCCCATGCCACCTACATCGGCGGGCCGGAGTACAGCATTGCCGACATCGCCGTCTTTCCCTGGCTGCGCTCATGGAAGAACCAGGGCGTGGAGATGGCCGACTACCCGCACCTGAAGGGCTGGTTCGACGAGATCGCCAGGCGGCCGGCCGTGCAGCGCGGCGTGGAGGTGCTGAACAGCGCACGCCGGCCGCTGACGGACGACAAGGCCCGCGAGGTGCTGTTCGGCCAGCGCCAGGTGCAGCAGCGCTGAGACGGGAATCTCCGCCGCCTATCTCGTGTCCCTGATCAGGATCCAGAGCTCGCCCTTCTTCTTTTTCGTGCGCGCATCCGCCAGCTTGAGCGACTTGGGCGTCGGCCCGGGCAGCGTGACGTTTTGCTCCGCCAGCGACAGGCCGTGCCGGTTGACCGACGACTTCAGCGGCCACAGGTTGTTGGGATGGTCTCCCGCGGCCCGGCCGATGAGCTGGATCTCGACGACATGGTCCGCATCCATGTCATCGGACTGCGGCCTGAACCCGTAGGGACGCAGAAGGTTGTTCAGCTTGGCGCCGCCCTTGGTCTTCTCGGGGTCGTACTTGAACTTCAGGCCCACCTGCACCTGGCGGTCGGCGCTGATGCCAAGCGTGCCCTCGCCGTGGGGCAGTGGTGCCGAGCCGGTGGGCGAGAAGGTCTGCACCTTCCTGCCCACCGCCTTCCACGCGGCCTCGGTGACACCGCCGCCCTTGAAGGCCTGGGCCGCCGTCCTGCCCGCGGCGCCAGGGTCGCCGGCAAGCTTGTTCAGCACGCCGTTCTGCGGCAGCCACTGGCTGGCATGCGGACCCAGGAAGATGGGCGCGTAGGCCGAGAGTCGCGGCTTGGGATAGCTCAGCAGCACTGGGTTGTCCGGCTCGCCCCAGTCATCCTCCGACATGATGGCCGGCAGCTGCGCGCCGATGCCGTTGAAGAGCTGGGTGATCTTGTCGGCGTCCTGCTGATCCTCGGCCTTCTTCATCTCGGTTTCGATCTGCCCCACCAGGCCGTCGATGGCGCCCACCGCCTTCCTGGCCGCAGCGCTCTTGGCCGTCGTCCGGCGCGCGTTGACGAAATCCTTCACCAACTGCGGGTTGCTGGCCACGAACAACTGGGCACCGGCCTTTTCGCCCCTGAACGACAGCGTGTGCGCTTCATCACCCGCCTTGAAGCTCAGCTTGCCCTTCCACCAGCTCAGCAGCTTCTTCGCGCCGGCCTTGACCTTGCCGAACAGCTTCTTGACGACACCGACGATCTTGCCGAGCACCTTGTCGATGGCGCTGTCGACCTTGCTCTGCACCTTCTTGATGAAAGTCTGGATCTTCTCGGTGATGCCCGACAGCCCCAGCAGCCGCGCGAGGAAGCCGATGACGACGGGGATGGCAGCTGCCAGCGACTTCTCGATCCACGCGATCGCGCCGCCGATGGCGCCGGTGGCGATGGAGTGCACGGAATTGATGACCGCCTCCACCAGCGCCATGATCTGCTGCGCCTTCTCGATGACGAACATCACCACGTTGTAGATCGCGATGATGGCCTGCACGATGGCCCCGGCCGGGTTGAACATCGACACGACCTTGGTCACGGCCTGCTTCACGACGGTCTCGATCAGCCAGTCCTGGATCGCGCCAATGACCATGTCCTTGAGCGTGGACAGGTCCTCCTTGACCTTCTCCCACAGCGCCGCCACGCCGCCCTGGAACAGCGCCTGCACATACTCCACCAGTTTCTCGATGACACCCACCGCCGTCTCGCCAATGAGCTTGACGGCCTTGGCGCGCAGCTTGGGATAGGTGATGCCCAGCACGTCCAGCACCAGCTTGAACACCGACATCAGGCTCAGGTCGCTGGGCAGCGTGACGCCCATGGCCGCGAGCGACCCCAACAGCCATCTAAAGAAGCCCGCCTTCAGGTGGGTCCAGATATTGCCCACGAAGGCGCTGAAGCCGCCCTTCACCGCCGCGATGAGGTTGCCCAGGAAACCGATGGGGTCGTCCAGGATGAGCTGGATGGTCTCCATGCCCTTCTTCAGCAGGCCCAGCAGCTTGGCCTTGAACTCCATCAGCGCCTTGACGATCTGGCCCAGCTTCTCGATGAAACCGGCCACCAGGCCCTTGTTCTCCTCCTGCATCTGCTTCAAGGCCTCGTCGGCCTTGTCGAAGGCTTCCTTGTACTTCTGCGCCAGACCCTGCGCGATCTCGTTCTTCTTGCTCTCGATGCCCTCTTCCAGCTCCTTGAAGCGGTCGCCCACCGCGCTCTCGGCGGCCTTGCCTGCGGCCTGCAGACTGGCCGGCAGCGAAGCGACATAGGCCTTGATCTCGGCCTGGCCTGCGGCCACCTCGGCCTTGGCCTCGGCCAGGCGCTTCTCCACCAGCGCGGCCACGCGGTCGATCAGCGCGTCCATGGCCCGGGTGAACACGGCCCGGCCCTGCGTGTAGAACACGTTGACCTCGTCCGGCAGGCCCAGGGCCGCATCGCGCAGCCAACGCGCCAGTCCGACAAGAGGGATGCTCAGGTAGCGGCGCAACTTGTAATCGAAGAGCTTGTCGTCGACGAAGCTCTTCATCTGCGCGATGGCCGCGTCCACGCCAGGGTCGAAGATGGCGCTGACCTCGCCGTCTAGCCCACCGAGCTTGGCCTCCACCTTGGTCTTGGTGCGGGTGTAGATGCCCTCAATGGTGGCCGCGACCTTGGCGCGCTCGGCTTCCTCCTTGGCGGCCTGCTGATGCTGACGGCTCAGCACCTTGGCATTGCCCGCGCCCTTGCGGCCGGCCATCAGCAACGCGCCCGTGCGCGCGCTGCCTGCGGCCTGCGCACCCGCCCTGGCCAGCACGCCGGCCTCCTTGGCGCGGAAGGCGACGGGCGCCTTGTCGGCCTGGGCCGCCACCTTGCCCTTGGCGTCGGCCACCGCCGTGAAGCGCGGGTCGTTGGCCTTGGTCAGGCTCTCCGGCTTGACTTTCTCGTCCTTGAGCGCCTGGTCGGTGTCCTGCTTGGTCTCCTGCAGCGACACCTCCTGCGGTGCGGCCGGCAGCGGCATGGCCTGGCTGCCGGCGATGGGTGGCGCGGCGGCGGGTGCTTCAGCGGGCAGCGGCGCGGTAGGCTGCTCGGGGATGGCGCCGGCATTGGGCGGCTGCTTGACCGCCTGGTCCGCCGGGCCGGTGGCGGCGTCCTTCTGCTTTGCGACACCACCACTGGCGGCGCCCTTCATCTGGCCCTGGGCGCCACCACTCATGAACTTCTCGGTGTCGCCCAGCGTCTTGGGCATGGCCTTGTCGATCTCGGCGCGCAGCAAAGCCTTGAAAGACGCGGGCTGGGGCTTGGGTGCCGGCGCTTCCTTGACCGCATCGACCACCTTGGCCTTGGCGGCTGCCATGCGCTCGTTGGCAGGGGGCTTGGCGGACTTGCTGGCTTGCTTGGCCTTGGTGGCGGCGGTGGGGTGCTGCTTGAGCTTGGTGGCGCCGGCTTTGGCCTGGTTGGTGACAGCGATGAAGCGTGGGTCGCTCTTGGGTTTGGCGACGCGGGGAGCAAAGCTGCGCGGAGCCAGCATGACTACAGCCCCTTCAGTGGGCACAACCCGCGTCCACGCCGGTACTCCCGCTGCAACGCCTCGAACAGCAACCCGGCATCGACGACAACCCCACAAGAAAGCGCCGCCGACACCGCGTCCAGCACCACATTGCGCACCTGCCCTCCCGCCAGCTCGCAGGCCTCGGCCACGGCACCCAGCTGCGCTTCGCTGAGCGCATGCGAGGGCGGCAAGTGCGCCCGCCACAAGCCCAGCCGCTCGGCCACCTCGGGCGGTCGGAAGGGGATGACGAAATCGAAACGCCGCATGAAGGCCGGATCGATGCGCGCCTGCGCGTTCGTCGTCACCAGCACCAGCCCCTGGTGGCTCTCCAGCCGCTGCAGCAGGAAGTTGGTCTCCAGGTTGGCGTAGCGGTCGTTGCTGGACCCCACCTCCGTGCGCGGCGCCAGCAGCGCGTCGCCCTCGTCCAGCAGCAGCATGACGTCCAGCGCCTGCGCGGCAGACAGCAGCTTGTGCAGGTTGCGCTCCGTCTCGCCGATGTACTTGCTGACCACCGCCGACAGATCCAGCCGGAACAGCGGCAGCCCCAGCTCGCGCGCCAGCACCTGGGCGGCCAGGGTCTTGCCCGTACCCGACGGCCCCGCCAGCAGCGCGCGCACGCCCGCGTTCAGCCGCACCGCGAAGGCCGGCGGCAAGGCGCTGCGCAGCCGGTCCCGTTGCTGGCAGCGCGCCGCGAGGGCCGCGAGGTCGCGCCGCAGCGTGTCGTCCAGCACCAGCGCGTCGGGCGGCGCATGGGCCGGGTCCAGCCGCTGCGCCAGCCGCGCCAGACCCGCGGCACCGCCGGCCAGCGCCGCGTCGCGCAGTGCCACCTCATCGCCCGCATCGGCGTGGGCGAGCGCTCGGCGGAGGTGGCCGCAGGCCAGGTGCAGGCGTGCCGCCAGGCCGGCAGCATCGGACAGCCCCGGCCGGGCCTTCTCGATGAGGGCCAGGCGCTGTGCGTAGGCAGGCAGCGGTAGCGAGACGACCAGCGTGTCGCCCGGCAGGCCGTCGAGGCCGTCTTCGTCGGCCGCCACGACGGCGTGGCTGCCGCTCAGCGCCGGCAGCCGCAGCGCCTCGCCCGGTGCAGCGTCCACGCGCAGCAGTGGCAGCGCGCCGCAGAGCGCCGCCAGCGCGGCCAGCGCGGCCAGCGTGGGCGGCGGCGGGCCGCCGCCCTCCAGCCGGCACTCCAGCACCGGCCGGCCGCGCTCGCGCGCCAGCGCCGCAACGAGGCTGCCGCGGCCGTTGTGCTCGGGGCCGCGCACCAGCAGCGGCTGCCCCGGCTGCCAGCCGGCCAGGCGCTCACGGGTTGCCTCGGTCAGCACGAGATCCTGCAGGCGCGGTGCGGCATCGGCTGCCCGCAGCCGCAGACCCGGCGCGGGGTCGGCAAAGGGCTCGCCGCGCAAGGCCGCCCAGCAGGCCTCGTCCACCTCGAAGCGCTGCGCCGCACGCGGCTGGCCCGGGTTCTCGGGCCTCAGCACGCCGGCCTGCAGCAGCACGCGCAGCGCCGGCCGCAGGCCCTGACCCGGCAGGTTGCCAAAGGCCTGCTGCAGCCAGGCCGGGCCGGGCTGGGCGCCGTCCTCGCCCAGGACTCCGTTCAAGGCCTCGAACAGCGGGCCAAAGCGGCGGTCCTCCTCGGCCAGGCCGTGCACCAGCCAAAGCTCGGCTGCCTGATCCGGCCAGTCGTGAGCGAGCGCGGCGAGGCCGGCGTGGACGGGCGCCTCGTCAGGCAAGTCCTCGAAGGCCGCGGCGTAGGCCTGGGCGAAGGCGAAGCGGCCGGCCACCTCGTCCTCGCCCAGCAGTTCCAGCGCGCTCTGCACGACGCGCCAGGCCGCCGCCAGCAGCAGCGCGCGCAGAGCCGTCGCGGCCTCGGGCCAGAGCTCGGGGGAGGTCTCGACTCTCATCGGAACTCGAAGCGCAGGCTGCAACCGGCCGACGGCAGCCAGCCGGGGTCGCGGTCCAGCCCGGCCAGGCGCCAGGCCACGTCATGGCCCGCAAGGTCGATCTCGGCCACCCACTCGGCCTCGCTGAGCCACAGCCGCGCCGGCTGCGCGAGCGTCAAGGCGCCGGGCCACTGCGCGGCGCGCAGGCCGAGGCGGGCGCACAGCCTTCGGCGCAGCACCCGGGCCAAGGCCGGCAGCCACGCCGCCCAAGGGCCGGCCTCCACGCCGGGCACGGCCGGCATTGCCTGCGGCACGGCCCAGTCGCCGCCGCGCGCGGCCAGCACGCCACGCAGCGGGTCGTTGGGCAACCGCCACGCGCTGGCCAGTGCCGCCAGCAGGGCCCACAGCGGCACCTGCAGGCCGGGGTCGCGCGGGCGGGTGAAGTCGGGGTAGAAGCCGTCCTCCAGCAGCGCGTTGACGACGAAAAGCAAGGGCACCTGGCGCGACGGCAAAGCCTGAGGCCAGGGCCAGGCAGCCTCGGCGGCCGTGGCCTCGACATCGCAGTGCCGCTGTCCAGCCTGCGAACGGTGCGGCGCAGCGGTAGGGGCCACGGGTGCTGAAGCCGACGCGGCGGCCCCACCGCTGCGCGGCTGCGGCGCCGGCATCTCGCTGCGCCCCGGGTGCAATGCCTCCCGGGACCGCGCGAGCACCGCCGGCGCACCGGCAGGCCTTGCGTTGCCCGCACCCACCCGCGACGACACATCAGCAGGCTCCGGGCCAGCCCCGGCAGACGAAGCTGCGGCAGGCGCAGCGCGCTGCTGCTGCGCGACTGCCGGTAGGCTACCCGGCAGGTGCGGCGAGCCGGCGGCAAGCTCGCTTGCACCGCCGGCCGCGTCGGGTGTCGAGCCTCCCAGCATGGCCGAGGGCAGCGTTGGCGGCGCCTTCGCTGCGGCGGCTGCCGGCAGCCCTGGGTCAACCGCCATCGCAGCGCCCGCCCGGACCACCCTGCCGGCCCAAGCCCCATCCGTTGCGCCGCCTTCAGGGCGGACACGGACACGCATCGGCAAGCCCCCCACAGCGCCGCGACGCTCATCCGCCAAAGCGCCGGTTTCAGCGTCGGCTTCGGCACCGGGCCGCTCAAGGGCCAGGCCTTGCCTGGCGATGACGGGCACGCTGGTGGCGACCAGCGGCTCTGCGCCCTCACCGGCTTGCAGGTGCAGCGGGCCTGCATCCCCTGCCTCCACCCCGTCCCACCCGGCCCGCTGCACCAAGCGGCGCGCCGCCGGCTGCGCCTGCGGCCGCGCGGCCCAGGCGGCTTGCCAGTGCGGCCAGGCCCGCCCGAGCAGGCCGCGCCACCACCAGCGGTCAAGGCGGCCATCGCGCGCGGCCAGGACCAGGCAGGCCAGCATCTCGGCCTCGTCGGCAAACAGCACGGCCTCGGCATTCGCCGCCACCGGGCCGAGCGCCGGCCGTGCGGCCCGGGCCAGGGCGGCGTCCAGGCGTTCGCGGCCCGCAGCGATCCAGTCCCGCCGCCACGCCGGTGGCGCGGGGCGCAGCAACGCGGCTTCGGGTGCCTGCAGCTGCAACCGGCGCAGCCACAGCAGGGCCTGCGGCGGCAGGCCGGCCGGCAGCGCGTCTTCGAGGTCGGCCCCCAGAGCCTGCAGGGCCAGCCGCGCAGCCACCGGCTGCGCATCCGCCGGCAGGCGGGCGCGCAGACTGCGGATGCTGAGCGGCGCGGCCATGGCTAGCGCCGCTTGCGGTCGGGCGCCTGCGTCAGGGCCGAGGCGGCGACGGACAGTTCTTCCTTCGTCGGTCCGCCCTCCCGCCGCTTGCCAGCCCGCAGGATGCGCGCGGCCGCCGAGGCAACCTTGGCCGAGGTGCGCTCGCCCAGGCCACCGCCGACGTGCGCGGTGCCTTCCGCGCCGCCGGTGGCGCGCAGCAGCAGGCGCTCGGGGTGGCCTTCCAGCTGGGCCAGGTGCAGCTGCGCGCCGGCGCGGCGCAGGGGTACGTCCTGCCAGCCGTCCAGCAGCGCGCGGGCGAAGAGTGCGCGGTTCAACACCTCGGGCGTGGCGGGAAGGCCCGCGGGCATGAGCTTGCGGAACTGCAGCAGCTCGGCTGCCGTCAGCGGCAGCGTCGGCGGCAGCCAAGGGAAGGCTTCGGCCGCGGACCTGGCCTCCATCAGCTGGCCGAGGAACTGGGCGGCGAAGGCCTGCATCTCGATGGCCCAGGACTGCGGCCACATCTGGTCCGCCGCCTCGCCAGGTGGAGTAGCCAGGCGGCGGCGGGCGCTGTCGGTGTCGATCCACAAGGGCTGGGCCTTGGCGTCGATCTGCAGCAGCGCCAGCGGCAACTCGTCAGCCGTCAGCCCGGCAGCCGCGGCGCCACCAGCGGTGCGCTGGCGCATCCACCAGCCGACGCGGCCGGCCGCGGGCACCGCCGTCAGCCCCTGGCCGGGCGACAGCAGGGCCACGGCCAGCTCGTTGCGCAGCGAGGCAGCGGCAGGCGCGGCCGAGGTCTGCACCTCCACGAGCCGCGCCCGCACCGCCGGCTGCTCGATGCGGCGGTTGCAGGCCCCCACCTCGCCGAGCAGCGTGGCTGCCCGCCCCTGCCCGCTCCAGGCGGGGCTGAGGGTCAGCAGGTAGAGACCCGCCAGCGGCTGCCCTTCGGCCAGGCCCGCGGCGCAGTTGCCGAAGCCGCTGAACGAGCTGCCGCGGCCAGCGCTGCTGAGATCCAGGTCGAGGTTGCCGATGGCGATGACGGCGCCCGAGGGCGTGACGCCCAGCCCCGCCGCGATGTGCAGCACGCTGCCGGCGCCGGCTGCCACCGTCAGGCCCTCGGCCGCGCCGCAGCCGACGAGCCGCGCCAGCCGCCGCTCGGCGTCGTCGCGCGCCTGCTGCTCGCGGGTCAGGTCTTCGGCGCTGAGCAGGCGGCCGTTGAAGAAGAAGCTGCGCGGCTCGCCATCGACCGCGATGACCTGGTTGAGCCGGGCGTTGAGGACGGTGCTCATGATCAGACTCGGGCGATGACCAGCCACTGCGGCGGGTCGAGCTTGGTGGCTGCGATGAGAGTGATCGAGCTGGGCGTTTTCATGACTTGGCGGCCATCGCCCTCGATGCCCGTCACGGCCAGCTCGCCGACATTGCCTGTGGCCTTGATGACGATGACGCGACCTTCGCTGATCTCGCCCGTCTTCGGGTCGGGCAGGGCCAGCACGCCGTTGACGGTGACGACGAGGACATGGTCCTTGTCGGTGACGCGCAGCTGGGCTGCGTTGCGCACGTAGCGGATGTCCCACTGCCCGACGTCCACCGCGGCCGCCTGGGGCGCAGCCGTCTGCACCAGCTCGCCGCTGCTGGCGTCCCAGCCGACCAGTGTGGCCGTCGTGCGTTGCGGCAGGGCCGCGAGGCTCAGCGCCTGGAAGCGCGGCGCGGCCGCAGTGTGCAGGGGCTGCACGGTGTTGATCGTCACGACGCTGCCGCCCGTCACCGCCGTCAGGCTGGGGGGGCTGGTGGCATTGCCGGCGGCGACGACCTGGGTGGCCGTGCCGCCGCCGCCCGCGTCGATGCTGAGCTCCAGCTGGCCGCGCGCCACCGCGCGCAGGTTGACCTGGGTGTTCTTGCCGTTCACCAGCGTGGCCAGCGCGTAGTCGCCGCCGCGCGCGGTCGCGCCCTTCACGCCGATCAGCATTTGCATGTCGCCCGGGCGGTCGCTCAGGCCGGTGCCGCCGTCCTCGATGCGCACCGGCGCCTTCTCGCCCGGCGCATAGACGAAGGGCGGCGGCTTGCCCGCGGCCAGCGCCGCCTCGTCGCCATCCCAGGGCCGGGCCGCGATGACGACGCCCCTGTCGTCGGTCGCCAGCAAGCTATTCAGCGGCGCACCGAGCACCAGTTCACCGTCGACGGCCAGGCTGCCCGTCACCTGAGCCTTGCCGCCCACGGTCAGGTCGCCGCTGAGGTCCAGGCCGGCAAAGTCGGGGCTGGCACCGGGGCCGATGTCCTGCACGGTGTCCAGGCGGATGGTGGGCGCATTGCCCACGTCCACGAGGATGTTGGGCGAGGGGCCGACCGGCTTGGGCAGGGCCGCTCCGGCCAGCGCACCCAGCTCGAAGCGGGCCGCCTGCGTGCCGCTGGCGGCGCGGCCGACCAGCAGCGCGCCCTTGGCCGGCGCTGCGTTCTGGCCCGTGCCGCCATCGGCCACGGGGATGGGCTGGCTCATTTCGGGGCCGTAGTAGTCGGGCTTGCCACCGCCGGGCCCTCCTGGCCACTTCACGGCGGCGACGATCCTGGCCTTCTTGTCCGTCGGGCCTGCGCCATCGGTCGTGTCGGCCACGATGTCGATGCGCGTCATCGCGTGGTCCTGCGTCTTGAAGTCGGCCAGCAGGTCCTGGGCATGGTCCAGCTCGGGGTCGCCCTTGCCGAGCACGAAGTGGGCCTCGCGAGGCGCGTCCTGGCTGCCGTCGCGCAGCAGCCATTCCTGCAGCAGGCGCAGATGCAGCAGTTGCGGGCGGCCCAGCACGCGCACGGCGCGCGTGCCGCTGGCACCCAACTTGGCGTCCACGGCGGCCAGCAGCAGCGCACGTTCGGCCACCGGCTCGGCAACGGGCACTGGGCCGTGGTGGGCCATGAAGCCGCTGCGCAGCAGCCTTGTCCAAACCTCAAAGGCCGCGGCGTAGTAGGCCGCCAGCTCGGCGCGCGGGATCTGCAGTTCCTTGGGCGGCGCCGGCAGGCTGACCTTGCTGGGCTCGGGCAGCGGCGGCGTGGCGGCGGCGGGCATGTCGCGCGTGTACGCATGCGGGTCGCCCCAGGCGGCGACGATGGCCTCCTTCAACCCGGCCTCGACCTGGGTCTGGAAGCTCGCCAGCGTCTGCCCCGCCGGCGCGGTGCTGCGGACCTTGATGCCGCGTATCCACGCGACGACGGCGCGCAGGGCCAGGTCTTCGCTTGCGTCAGGCGGCGTCCAGGAGAAGTCCAGCGCGAAGCTGTCGGCGACGCGGGCGTCGGCGCTCAACTCGCTCTCGTCGCGGCAGGGCTCGCCAGGGATGGGCACGGGCGAGCCGCTGGCCTCGGCAAAGCGCAGCAACACGTAGACGGTGGTCTTGCTCGCCGTCATCGCGTCGCGGGCCAATTCCGCGTCCAGCCAGGTCTGCAGGTTGGCGCACTGCTCGGCCGCCACGCCGACGAGGCGGCCGTCGGGCATCAGCGCCAAGCCCGGGGCCACACGCACCTGCTGGCCTTCGCTGCTCGATGCCGGCTTGGGCGCAGCCACGCCCAGGCCGGTGATGACGCCGTAGCCGATAGTCTCGCGCAGCGCGCGCTCGTCGCGGGCCGCGAGGTAGGCATGCTCCTGGCGAAAGTCGTCCACGCCCAGCACCATGCCGAAGGTGTAGTTCACGCGTTGCAGCGGATCGAGGGCCGCGTCGGGCGCGGGGGTGAAGGTGGAGCCTGTGCAGCAGCCCATGATCGTCTCCGGAAGGTTCTAGCGGTCCAGCCCCACCCGGTCGGGTGGCGGCAAGGGTCTTGGATGCGTCAACTGCCCGCCGCCCAGGTCGCGCTCGCCGAGCACGAGCGGGGGCCAGATGGATGCGGACGCCAGCGCCGCAAGTTCGGGCCGGCGCAGCAGGCCATGCTCCAGCCGCGTGTCGTGGCCCAGGCGCGCCTCGCCGACGCGAAAGAGCTCGAAGCCGAAGCGGATCTCGGCCACGGTGTGGGCCGGCTTGTCGCGCTCCACCGCGCGCTGCACGGCAGCACGGCGGCGGGCGAGTTCATCGAAGTCGAGCTGGGCCGTGTCGGTGGGCAGCGGCAGCACGACGCGGAAGCGGTGGGCCGGGCCCAGCGCGCGCACGATCTGCGCCTCGAAGCGCCACCAGTCGGCCAGCGCCACCGAGCCGGCCGGCAGCCCCAGCGGGCTGGGGATGCGGTCGAAGCCCCGCCAGGCCGTGCCCCAGGCCGCGTTCAGCAGCGAGATGCGACGCCAGCGGCGGGCGAGATAGTCCTGCCAGCGCTGGCGCAGCGGGGCGCAGGGCTGGGTGGCGTGGAGGTAGCCGTCGAAGGCCTCGTCAAGCGGGCGGGGTTCGTCCGCGGGCAAAGCGTCGAGCCGCCAGGAGGCCATCAGCGCGGCCTCCTCCTGCGCAGCGCGCGGCAGGAAGCCGAAGGCCTGCTGCAGCGTGATGAGGTCGCCCAGCAGGGACTCGTCGCCGGCCAGCCGCTCGACCAGCGCCGCCCTGCCCTGTGCTGGCCGCCAGGCAGCGGCGGCCAACGGCGGCGCGAGGCCGAAGAGCTCCTGCAGGCGCAAGCCGTGCTCGCGTTCGGGCAGGCGCTCGGGCGCCGCGAGGAAGGGCTCGGCGTCGACCGCCTCAGGCTCCCAGGCCAGCGTGGCCGCCAGCAACATGCCGGGCACCGTGCCGCGGCGCGCGTGCACGGCGGCGGCGTGGCGCAAGAGCGCGCGGCGGCGCACCGGGCCGATGGAGCCGTCGAAGCTCAGCGCCAGCCAGCCGGCGAGCCAGTCCAGCGTGGCGCGCGGCGCGGTGCGGGCGTCGAGCAGCAACTGGGCCGCGGCGATGCGGTCCTCCCAGCGCGTCAGCTCGCCTTCGAAGAGGGCCAGAAAGCGGCCGGTGAATTCGGCGCTGGTCGGGTCGGCGCGGTAGACGGCGGGCAGGTAGTGCTGCAAATAGCTGAAGCGCGGATACCAGGCGCGCAGGGCGGCCAGGCCCGGGCTCTGCTGGCCGTCGCCGCTGGCCTGGATGCGCAGCTGCAGGTAACGGCCAGTGGCGGCCTGCAGCAGGCAGGTCAGGGTCTGCACCTCCTTGCACGCACCGGGCGCGGGCTCACGCCAGGGCAGCTCGGAGCCGCCGGGGTGAGGCAGCAGGCCGGGCTCGTCGCGCCAGGGCTGCAGGGCCAGACCCTCGGCGGTTTCGGCGGTGCGGCTTTGCAGCTTGAGCAGGCTGCCGGGCGGACGGCGCGCATCCATGGCCACGCGGTGCCAGACGCAGCCGGGCGTGGCGCCGTCCCACACCGGGCCGACGAGCACGCCCTCGCGCTCGCAGCGCGGGCGCGGCAGCGTCAGCAGCGGCAGCCAGCGGTCCGACCCGGCGCAAAACGCCCGCGCGGACGGGAAGCGGTGCAGCACCTGGCCCGCGCCCAGGCTGGCCAGGCCGCCGGCCTGGTAGCGGCGCAGCGGAATGAAGTCGCGCTGCAGGTCGAAGGACCAGGTGCCGGCGTCGTCGGTGCTGGCCGCGAAGCGGAAGGCCTGGTCGCCGCTGGCCGCCAGCAGCAGCACGTTGAAACGCTGGTCGGCCAGCCATTCCAGCACCAGCGTACGGGTGGACAGCAGCGTGGGCTGGCCGTCGGCCGTCGCCTGCTCGATCTGCTCCTCCAGCGGGCCGAAGGAGGCGGCCTCCCGGCCCTGCCAGTCGACGACAGACAGGTAGAGCCCGTCCATCTGCAGCCTGAGCGCGAGGAAACGCCCCGCGGGCAGCGCCGCCACGGCCGTGGTTTCCGGGCCCAGCACGAGCTCGCAGGGTGGCTCGGGCGGGGCCGGCTCTGGCGCAGCTTCGGGAGCGAAGGCCGAGGGGACGGCGACGCGCGGCACGCAGGGTCGCAGGTCGGCCCCGAGCCGATGCAGGGTGCCGGCGGCAAACAGCGCCACGCCGCCATCGTCCAACGCCAGCAGGGCCTCCGGCACCGGCATGGCCGGCCAGGGCTGGGGCAGCGGCGGCCCGCCGCCGTGCAGGTCGAAGACCAGCAGGCCGCCGGCCGCAGCACTGGCGACGACGAGGTAGTGGCCGGTCGTCACGGTCAGCGCGTCCATGACCAGGGGCGCCGCGGGTCCGGCCGGCGCGCAGGGGCCGAAAGCGCCCGGTGCCGGGGCAGTCACCGGCGCTTCGGGCAGTGGCCAGAAATCGGTGATGTTGCCGCTACCGCTGGACCAGACGCGGATGGCCGTGCCCGCGGCGTTCAGCGCGTAGAGATTGCCGTAGGCATCGAAGACGCCGCCGGCCCGCGCCCCCGGCTCGGGCAGTGCCGCGGCGCTGCTGGCCTTGAACTCGAACAGCAGCGGCTTGAGCACCAGCTGGCCCAGCGCCTCTGCATGGGCGCTGTCGTCAGGCAGCCAGGACCAATGCGCGTCCGGCCTGGCACGCAGCAGCCAATCGTCCCGGGTGACCAGGGCGTGGAAGCGGCCGCCGTTGGCGTCCATCAGCAGTTCTCCGGCACGCGCGGGACCGGCAGGCGGACGGTCGGCGTGGCGCTGCCTTCGCCCGTGCCACCGGTCCCCTGGCCGATGAGATCGGACAGGGGCACCGGGTCGCCCAGGCTCACCGACAGCCCGGCGATCAGCGGCAGCTGCAGGCCGGCTAGCGGCATGCTGTCGCGCTGGGCGCCGGTCGAATCGCCCAGCAGCAGGCCGGTCACGCCGAGCACGCCGTCCACGCGCGCGGCCACGGTGGCCAGCTCCAGCGCGGCCACGGACTTGAAGAGGGGCCAGCCGGTCGTGCTCGCCTCGTTCGGCAGGGGTGAAAGGAAGGCCTTCAGGACCGCCCTGACGCGCTCGCGCACCTCGGCCACGCCCTGCCCCGCGTGCAGCTCGATGCCGACGCTGATCCACAACCCCGTGTAGGCCGGGCCGCGCAGCAGCACCTCGCAGGTGACAAGGCGGCGCGGCGCGAGCTGGGCGCAGACCGCATCGATGAAATCGGCGTCGGGCAGCGGGTAGTCAGGCCGGCGCGGGTCCTGGCGCGGGATCAGCAGGCAGGTGACGACGCCCGGCTGGTCGCCCGGCAGGCCCGGCGACAGCTCGGGGTGCCAGGCGGGCAGCACCTCCACGCGGCCGACGTCGGCCTGCGGCGTCTCGCGGATGATGGCGTCGAAGTCCTCGGCGCTGACGGCGCGCTCGCGATGACGCAGCACGAGGGGGATGCGCTTCTCACCGTCCGCCGCGCTCTCGGCGTCCAGCCCGCCGTCGGCCGGGCGCGGGTTGGCGACCTTCACGCCGGGCGGCAGCGTCGGCCCGAGCTTGATGGCGCCGGCGGCAACGTTGCCGGCGGTGCCCGCGGCCCAGTCGAAGCGCACGGCGATCTCGGCGCCGGCCGGCGGGCGGGCGCCGCGGGCACCGTCGCCGAAGCGGATCTCGCCGCTCTCGGCATCCAGTGCGAACACCTTCGCGCCGGGCTGGCCTTCGGCGGGCGCGGCCTCCAGCTCGTCGGTCAGCGCCCAGGGCTGGCTGGCCACCAGCAGTTGCATCGAGTCCGCCAGCACCTGGCCGTGGCTCAAGCGGCGGCGCTGCTCGGGCGAGCCGTCGCCCGGCGGCAGCAGTTCGCGGCTGACGCGGCTGCGCTGGCGCACGGCGGCGCAGTGGGTGCCGGCCCAGGCCAACTGCACGCCGGCATTGGCCAGGCCGTCGATGCGCAGCCACGTGATGAGGCGGGCAGCCAGGGGTTCGTCGGTCAGCTGCGGCGGCAGCTCGCCCACGCCAGCCTCCAGCGGCTCGGCCTCGGCCCAGGTGCCGATGTCGCCGGCCTGGGCGGGCAGCGTGACCTGCAGGATGCCGGCCTGCGCCGGGAAGCCGCTGGGCGCGACAGCGTCCAGCCGCCGGTATTCGCCCGGCGTGCCCGTGCCGTCCGCGCGGGCTTTAGGTGCCCAGGCGCTGAGGGCAGGCGGCGGCAGCGCGGGGCGGCCGGGCTGGATGCGCGCACTCGTCTCGGGTGGCTGGGGAATCAGGCCGATGGACAACGTGCGGCCGGCCAGTTCGGCGCGGGCGTTGGTGAGCTCGGCGGCGCTGGGCTTGGGTGTTGCCAGCAGCGCGATCCACAGCGCGCCGTCCACCGTCTCGGCACCGACGTCGATGGCCTGGGCCAGGTCGGCGAGCTGCACGCAGTCGTAGAGCTCGGGCTGGATGTCGGCGGCGCCGCCGGCGAAATCGCGGCCGGTTGCTTCGTAGAGCTGGCGGTAGTAGTCCAGCAGGGCCGGATCGGGCGTGCCAACGCGGCGCTTGAAGACGACGAGGCCGGTGACGGGCGGCAGGTCCAGGCCGGTGTCGCTGAGGAAGGGCACGGCACCAGCGAGCAGCGGCAGGCCCGAGGGCAGCGTGATCGTCTTGCGCTCGCCGGCCTCGTTGGAGAACTGCACGAGTGCGCGGGCCGGCTGGGCGGGGCGCAGACCGATGCCCAGCAGCTGCAGGAACTTCAGGCGGTTGCGCTCGGGGATGAGGTTGGCGCGGTAGAGCAGGCTCTCGGCCATGAAGGCGAAAAGCTCGACGAGGGTGACGCCGGGATCACCAGGTCCGGTGTGCGTCCACTCGGGCGCGTGCACGGCGGCCAGGGCCAGCGTGTCGCGCACGAGGGCGGCGTGGTCGCGGTCGTCGATGGCGGGGAGCTGGATGGGCATGTCGTGTTACCTCCCTTGGACGGGGATGGACAGGCTCATCCGGCCTGACTGCGCTGTGGCGACGAGGGTGAAGCTGAGTTCGGCGATGGCCGCTTCGGGGTCTGTCGGGTCGGCCTGCACCTTGATGGCTTCGACCTGAACGCGCGGTTCCCATTTGCCGAGCTGGCGGCGGATGGTTTCCTCGATGGCGCGCCAGGTGGTGGGCACGTTGGGCTCGAACAGGAAGCGCTCCAGGCCGGCGCCGTAGTCGGGGCGGCGCAGGCGCTCGCCCTGGGCGGTGAGCAGCAGGATTCGGATGGACTCGCGCACATTGGCTTCGCCGCTGCTCCAGGCGAGGCGACCTTCGGGAGTCAGGCGAAGCGGGAAGGCGACGCCTTTGCCGTAGAGGGCGGTTTCGTCCCGAGTCATGGCTTCTTGCCCTTCAACCCGGGAATCGGGAAGCAAACCATCAGGAACGGCAGCCACCGAAAGATCAGATCCAGCAACGTCGCAATGACGATCAGCAGAATGAACGCCACGATGGTGATGATCGGAATCGACAGCGAACAGATCGTGCCGAAGCTGTTCGCGCCCGAGCCCCCGCAAGGCCCGCCATCCGGCACCGACAAGTCCTTGTGGAAGGGCCATGGCAGCACCGACAGCACCAGATCGCCGAAGCCCAGCCGCCGCACCCGCTTCATCTGCCCGCACAGCAGGTCGCTCATGATGAAGGCGCTGTTCTTGCCGAACTTGCGCAGCCCGCCGGGCGAGGTGTCGAACGGCAGCGCGATGCGGATAGGCCGCAGCGGCGCTTCGGGGTCGAAGAAGCCGGCCAGCTCGAAGACCTCGCTGGGCTCGGACATGACCGCCGGATGCAGCGGCCCGCAGTCGCAGCGCTGGTGCACGAAGCGCAACACGTAGCGCGGCGGGCCGGCGTCGGCGGTCAGCGTGGCCTGCAGTTCGCGGGCGAGCCGTGCCGCGTCCGGCGCCTGGGCACGGGCGGGGCCCAGGCGGCCGGCATCGAAAGCCTCCTGGATGGCGGCCTCCAGATCGGCCTGCAGCCGCTCCAGCAAGGCATTGGCCTCGTCCTGCTTGTCGGCGAGTGGGTCTGGCGGCACATCGGACCAGCCCCAGAACGGCCCCTCGATCGCGCCGCCCCGCGTGGCCACGGCCAATGGGAAGGCGAAGCGGGGCCAGGGATCGCTGCCGTCTTCGTTCTTGGCGGGGAAGGCGAAACCGGAGCCGTCTAGCGCCTTGGACACCGGGGCGATGGCGGCCAGCGCTGCACGCAGGCTGACGACGCTCGCGACGTCGCGCTCCGGCGCCAGCACCCGCGGCGAGAAGACGCCAGTGAAATCGACCTGCCCGCGCCTGGTGGCGTCGAAAAGCGCGGCATCGAACCGCCCCAGCAGCGCATCCGCCAGGTCTTGGCCCGTGGAACCCGAGGCCAGCCTGCCGTGCACGTCGGGCAGGTGGGCAGCGAGCCATTCGTTCATGTCCTGCAGCAGGCGCCAGGAAGATTCCTGCAGCTGGTCGTTGGCGTTGGGCAGGCTGCTCAGGGCCGCGTTGTCGCGGGCGGCCGGCTTGTCGTCCCAGGGCGCATCGGCCACCGGCCCGCCAGCAGCATCGCGCGTGGCGCGGGCGCGCTCGATCAGGCCCTGCCAGGGCGCGATGAAGACCTGGCGCGCGCTGGCCTTGAGGTCGTCCGCCACGGTGGGCGGGGTCGGCGGCTGCTGAGGCGCGAAGCGGAAGTCGTCATGCCGCGCGGCCGGTATGAGACCGGCCAGCAGCTTGCGCGGTTGGCCGCCGGGGGCCGTGTAGGCCAGCGGGAAGACGGACAGCCATTCCTCGCTTGGCAGGGGCTGGCTGGCATCGGCCAGCGGATGCCAACGGCCGGGCTGGCCGGGCGCCTTCACGAACGCTGCCTCCCCCCCGCCCGGCAGCAGGCGGCGCAGCAGCATGCCGCTCCTGTCGCCGCTCGACGTGGCACGCGTGGGCAGGCCGGGCTGCTCGCACACGAGGTGGGCCGCCGCGACGTAGAAGCGCTGGTGCACAGGCTGGAAGAGCTTGAGCGTGGGCGGCGGCTCGGGCGACGGGGCAGGCGCCGGCAGGGACTCGCGCTTGAAGCCGAGCAGCGTGCGCTGTCGCGTCAGCGCGCGGGCCACGGCGAACCTGGGCGTTTCGAGAGCCGGCGCGGGCGTCGGTGCCGCGAGCTTCTGCCAGGACTCGGAGCGGGCGATGAACTCGGGCAGCGTCTGCGGCGCCTCGGCCAGCACGGCGAGCAGGCGGTCCATAAAGTCGTCGCTGTCGAAGCGCAGCAACGTGGGCGCGCCGTTCACGGGAGCGGCAACGAAGCTCTGGCCGCCCACCCATCTCAAGACATGCGAGGCACTCATAGGATGTTCCCCGAGGACATGTCGGCACCCCGCCCACCGGGTACGGCGGGCACCCCTCCGAGAGGGGCGGGCCTTGCTTGGGACGGCCCGGCACAGCGGCCCGACGACGGCGCAGTGAACCTACTCACAGGATGTTCCCCGCGCCTGGCGTGTAGGTCGCCGCGATGATGGTGTTGGTGATGACGGTGTCGGCCTGCACGACGCCCGAGAAGCGCGACATGCCCGCGTCCACGGTCACCATGCCCGCCGAGACCGCGACTTGGCTGGCGTTTACCGTCACCTTGGCCGACGCGGTGACGGTGATGCCAGACGTCTCCAGCTTGATGCTGTTGCCGTTGCTGTCTTCCAGCGTGACGGTGCCCGGGCCGTCCTTCAGCGTCATCGAACAGCCGCCCGGCGTTTCGAGCTTGATGCTCTCCTGGCCCTGGCTGTCGTCGATGGTGATGACGACACCGTTGCGGCTCTTGATGACCTTGTGGTTGTTCTGCGCGCTGGCGCTCTCGGGCGGCTTGTCCTGGCCGTTCCACAGGCCGCCGACGATGAAGGGCCAGCGCGGGTCGCCGCCCTGGAAGACGACGAGTACCTCGTCGTCTACCTCGGGCATGAACCAGCTGCCGCGGTCGTTGCCCGCGAACAGCGTGGCCATGCGCGCCCAGGCTTCGTAGCGCTGGCCATCGGCGTCCGGCGCCCAGGGCAAGGCGATCTTCACGCGACCCTGGTTGTCGGGGTCCATGAGGTCGACGACCTGGGCGACATGGGCACCGTACCAGCGGCCGCCCCAGCCTTGCGGGTGGCGGTCGGCGTAGAGCGCTTCTGCCGGGCTGAGATCGAAAAGGCTCATGGCGCCCTTCCAATCCAAGGACGCTCGGCGACGAACTCCGCGCGCAGGCCCTCGGCCATGTCGAAGCGGTGCGTCACCTCCGCCAGCGAATACTTGCCACTGAACAGCGGCCCCAGCCCCGTCAGCGCGACGCTGGCGCCGCAGCGCAGCCGTGCGTCCGGCTGGGCCGTACCGTGGCCGACGACGAAGCGGCGGTTGATCTGACGCAGCCAGGCTTCGGCGAGCTGGCGGGCTTCGTCGGCCGAGCCGGGGTGCAAGTGGGCGACGGTGTCCGGCCGCGCGCCGATCTTCTGCTGCAGCAGCGCCGCGCCGGCTTCGCCGTCGCCCGTCTCGCTGCCGAGCAGGCTGTCGGCATGGGCCGTCTCCTTGACGGCCTGCTTGTCCGCCACGCTCCAGCCGGCCACGCTCAACTCGGTGCGCTGCAGCGCGAGGTCGGCGCGCACGTCGAAGCCCATCAGCTTGCCGCCGTAGTCCAGCGACAGCGCGGTGCCGCCGCGGCGCTTGCGGGCAGCGAGGTGCAGCGTCGTGCCGTCCAGCCAGACCTCGGCCTCGCAGCGCCTCGCCTGTTCGCGCAGGAAGGCCAGGTCGCTCTGGTTGACCTGGGCCAGCAGCGGAAGCGTGGGCGAATCCCCGTCGACCTGTGCCGTCAGGCCGTGGTCGCTGGCGATGCGCTGGGCGGCGTCGGCGAGCGAGGCCTGGTCGAAGCTGCGCGTGCGGCGCTTCATGCGCAGGTCCTGCAGCCGATCTTCCACCTGCACGACCAGTTCCGCCTCGCCGGCACCGGCCTTGGGAAAACGCGCCTGCAAAGCCATCACGCGGCCGGCGAACAGCAGGTCGTCGCCCAGCTTCACTTCGAGCCTCTTGCCGAACTCCAGCCGGTCGCGGCCGAACAAGGTGTAGCCGGGCGCGCCGTCGCGCGTGCCCCAGTTGCCGAAGGCCAGCTGCGCCTGCGCCAGCCCGTCGATGCGCTCGCGGATCTCCAGCGCCATCAGCGCGGCGGCCAGGTCGGAGGCGATGCGGCCTTCGATCTCAATGGTGGGCCGGCCGCTGCCGAGAGGGATGGAGACTTCGGGCATGGTCAGTGGCTGAAGGTGCGCAGCTGCAGTTCGCCGGCCGCGGTAGCCATGCGGCGAGCGCGAGCGAGTTGCTCCAGATCGGGCTCGGGAGCGGGTGTTGCGGCCGAGGCGGACGGAGCGCCCGGCGCAGCGGGCGGCGCTGGCGCCGGACTGACCTCGAACTCGTGGATCTCGACGGGCATGGCGTATCCCGGTTCAGCCGCTGACGATGCGCGGCTTGGTGGCGGACAGGTCGATGAGCTGACCCGCCGGCATGGCCCGCGGGTTCTCGATGCCGTTGGCAAGCGCCACGGCCTGCCAGCCACCGCCCTGGAACGCGGCGCCGGTGCTCAGGCCCAGACTCACGCCGCCGCCGCCACCGGCCGACGCCCCCAGCGAGGTGCCGGCCGAAAGCCCTGCAGAGAATCCCCCGCCCGCACCACCGCCCGGCGAGGCCGCCGGGCTGCCGCCGCCGGGCGTGGCGCCCGACGCCTTGGCCGCGTCCTGCAGGGCCTGCAGCGACTGCCCGCCGGCCGCCGGCCACAGCGGCCGCGAGCCGGGCAGGGCACCATCGCCGCTAAAGGCCGGCACGAGGATTTCCTGCTGGATCATGTTCAGCGTCAGGCTGGCGCGCAGGGCCTCGCCCTTGGGCGAGAAGAACTCGACGTTCTCCTCGACGCTCTCGACGATGCCGTCGAACAGGAAGTTGCCCCAGGAGAAGCGCAGCCCTGGCGGCGTGCGCTGCGAGGTGTCGCGCGCACCGGCCGCGGCGGGCTTAGGGCGGATGAAGTACAGCACCTGGGCCGTGATGCGGCGCACGTCGTCGACGATGAAGGGCGCGCTCGTCGCCGCGGCCACGTCGAACCACAGCTGCACGGCGAGCTTGGTGGTGCCGGTGCCGACGAACTGGCGCGCAGCGCTGCCCTGGCTCTGGTTGCCGCCGCTGCCCGAAGCATTGGGTTGCTCCTTGATCTGGTTGGCATAGGACAGCTTCAGCGACTCGGGGTTGAACTGCACCGTCAGCGACTTACCGCCCGGCATCACGTCGCTCAGGTCGTCCTTCAGCTCGATGAGCCTGGCGTGCTGGATTTCAAGTTCAGGCATCTGACTTGTCCTCCCACTTGAAGGCTTCGTAGGCGATCTGGACTTCCTCCACGGCCAGGTTGCCGTCGCGTGCATTCAGCACCGGGCCTTTCAGCTTGACGGGCAGGCAGCGGGACAGCACGAAGCGCCCCCACTCGCTCTTGTCGTGGCGCAGCACGCTGATCGTGATGCCGGCGCGCAGGGCGGGGTTGGCGAGGGAGCGGTCGAACCACTTCCACAGGTCGGTGCCACGCGTGACGCCGCGCTTGAGCGTCAACTGGCCAAAGCTGACCGGGCCGGCCAGCCGGTGCACGCGGTTGGGGTTGCCGCCCTCGCGCAGCGTCTTGACCTCCTGGCTGACCTCCAGTCCGTCGCAGTCCGAGAAGGCGGCGCCGGCCAGCGGCTTGCTGTCGCCGTCGGGCAGGATCTCGACGACGAAGTTCAGCGTCGAGAACGGCTGCCATTGCTCGCGTTGTGCGTCGGCAGCCATCACCGTTCCTCGATCAGGAGTTGCTCGCCACTGCGCCGCAGGTGCAGCGTCAGGAAGCGCAGCGGCCGGCTCGGCGCCACCTGGATCAGCAGGCTGCATTCGCCGCGCTCGATCTCGCGCGTGGCGTCGGCGCCCGAGGCCGTCTTCAGCAGGTAGGACGACTTGGCATCCACGCCGCGGAAGGCGCCACGCTGCATCAGGCGGTGCAGCAGCGCATCGAAGCTCCGCTCCAGCCCGCGGCGCAGCGTCAGGTCGTTGGGCTCGAAGACGAAGCGCTGGCCCTCGCGACGGCACAGCCGGCGCAGCAGGATGAAGAGGCGGCGCACGCCGATGGCGTTCCAGTCGGGGTCGGTCGACAGCGTCTGGCTGCGCACGGCCGCAATGCCATCGGCACGCAGGGCCAGCGGGTTGAACCCCAGCGCTTCGAGGGCGTCGGCGCCCTGCACTTCCCCGGCCAGCGCGAGCGCCTCGGGCAAGGGGTCGGCGCCCGGCGCACCCCAGGCGCCGTGCAGCCGGCTGCGACGGGCGAGCAGCCCCATCAGGGCGCCGCCGGGCGGGTGGGCACGCAGGCGGTCGTCGGCATCGCGCTGCAGCAGCCAGGGATGGTGGATGGCGGCAAAGCTGGCCGCGCTCGCGGCCTCGGCGGTGTCGACGAGCTGCCCCTCGGCCCGCAGCGCGGCAACGTGGCCCGCCAGGGTCGGCGCCTTCCAGTCCTGCGGCAGGGCCAGCAGCGCGAAATGCTCGCGCGAGGCGGTACACAGGGCCAGCAGCGCGCGGTTGACCAGGGTGACGGCTCCGGCGTCCGTGGCCGGGTTCGCCCGCCAGCCCGTCGCACGCACGTCGAGCTCGCTGGCTTCGCTCCACGCACCGGTCAGGCCGGCGCGCCGCGCGCGGGTGCGCAGCCACCAGGCGCCGGCGGCGAGCTGCAAGGTCAGGTCGGCGTCGGGACCGGGTGCGCCGTCGGCCACGACGCGTGCGTCGGAGAAATCCGGCTGGCCGGCCAGCTGCACCTCCAGGCGCTGCGGCCCGCCGTGGTCGCGCGCGTCCACGCGCAGGCTCAACGTGAAGGCGCGGCTGGCCGGAAGCACGGCCGGCAATACGGGCACGGCAGCAACGAAAGCGAGGTGCGGCGGCGGCGGCGGCACGGGCGGCGGTGGCGCGCAGTCGTGGAAGGTCGTGGGCGGGCAGGTGCAGACGGGGTCGGGCGTCGTCGTGACGATCACGTCGCGGCGCGGCAACGGCGTAGTCCTGAACCAGCCGGGGTGGACGGCGTCCGGCACCAGCACCCAGCTGGCTTCGTCGGCGCAGGCGTCGTCGCGGCCCAGCGCGCCGTGCAGGCCTTGCAGGCGCCTGGGCCGGCCGCCCAGGAACCGCACCTCGTCGGCCCAGTTCATCAGCAGGCGGCCGCGCAGGCCGGGGTGCCAGGCCGGGTCGAGGAAAAGGCCGGCATGGAAGTCGGCCAGGCCATTGCGCGCCAGCGCATCGCCCTCGGCGGGCCGGGCTGCCGACCACGCAGAGAAGTCGGACGCCAGCCCGATCGGCAACAGCATCCAGTCGTCGGCAGGCAGGGGCGTGCCGCAGAGCGGCCAGCCGTCCTGCGCCACGCCGAGGTCATAGGCCGTGTCGGCATCCGGCGCGAACCAGGGCAGAACGGTCGCACCGGGCGCCAGCCCGCAACCATCCAGGTGCTGAACGCCAGCCTCGGGCGAGCGCAATGCAAGGTCGACCTGCACACGCTCGATCAGCCAGTCGGCCGGGTCGACAGACGTGGCGCTGCCGTCCGAACGGCGCCAGTCCAGCGGCCGGGCGTCAGCGGCGCCGAACACATAGTCGCGCTCGACGCGCACCCAGGCGGGACCGGTCGGCACGGGCGGCGCCGGCCGGCGCGCGCGCAGCAGTTCACCGCGCGCAAGACGGGCGCCCGGCTGCAGCGACTCGCTGCGCACCCGCGCCGCCAGCTCCAGCCGGTCGGCCCAGGCGCCGGGGCTGCAGGCCCTCAGCTCGACGTCGGCGCCGTCCACGCGCCAGCCACTGTCGCTGCGCGTGGCCAGCTTCAGGCCAGGCACCGCGAACCGCGCCGACGCGGCGCCCTCGCCCGCCACGCGGATGACGTGGCAGCGCCGCCCGCCGCCGGCGAAGAAGGCCTCCACCGCCGCCGGCAGATGAGCGGCGAGGCGCTCCGAGGGGTCGTCCCCGGCCTGGACGAGATCCAGCGTGCCGCCGAACACCGCGCCATAGGCCGCCGCACTGTCCAGCGCCACGGGCCGGTGCAGCGGCCCGCGAGCGGCGAAGCCGACGAAGACCGGCACGTCCATGACGGGCATGCCGTCGCCGCTTGGCGTCGGGTCGTCAACGATGCGGACCCCGACGGGCATGGATCACTCCATCTCCAGGCGTTCATAGGACAGCGTCAGTTCCTCCATCGCCACGTCAGTGCCCTTGGCGTTGAAGGGGCCGGAGACGTGCTTCATGATCCGCGCATTGATGAGGCGCCAGGTCTGCACGGTCTGGCTGCGGTCCTCGTTCTTCAGCTCGACGGTGACGGTGCGCAGGCCGTTGGTGGAGCCGTTGCGCACGTCGTCCAGCCATTTGTAGAGGTCCAGCGAGCCGATGACGCCGCGCTTCATCGTCACGTCGGTGGCCTTGTTCAGGCCGGCCGTCTTGATGACGTTGTTGAAGGCGTAGTTGCCCGGGCGGTACTCGGTGATGGTGACTTCCATGCCGATGCCGCTGACTTCCTGGAAGCCGGCCTGGGGCGTGTTGGTCACCCCGTCGCCGAGGTTAACGTGGAAGTTGAACTGGACGTAGGGGCGATCACGAACGACGGCCATGTCTGTCTCCTAATCAGGACTTCTGATCCGCGGTCCATTGACCGATGCGGAAGATGACGAATTCAGCAGGCCTGAGCGGCGCCACGCCGATCAGGCAGACCAGCCGCCCGTTGTCGAGGTCGTTCTGCGTCATCGTGGAGCGGTCGCAGCGCACGAAGAAGGCCTTGTCGGGCTTGTCGCCCAGCAGCGCACCGTTGGCCCATTCGTTCATCAGGAAGTCGCGGATGGTGGCGCGCACGTTGGCCCACAGCGCCTCGCCGTTGGGCTCGAAGACGGCCCACTGCGTGCCCTTGTCGATGGAGCGCTCGAGATACGCAAAGTAGCGCCGCAGGTTGACGTACTTCCACTCGGGGTCGGAGCTGATGGTGCGCGCGCCCCAGAGCCGGTTGCCGCGGCCCTCGAAGAAGCGGAAGCAGTTGATGCCCTCGGGGTTGAGCACCTCCTGCTGGGCCGTGTTGATCAGCGTCTCGAAGCCGATGGCGCCACGGACAACTTCGTTCGCCGGCGCCTTGTAGACGGCGCGCTCGGTGTCGTTGCGGGCGTAGATGCCGGCGACGAAGCCCGAGGGCGGCAGGTTGAGCGGCTGGCGGGTGACGCCGTCGAAGACCGTCACCCAGGGGTAGTAGAGGGCTGCGTACTTGCTGTCCAGCTTGGCCTTGAGCTTGCGGACGTCGGCGATCTTCATGCCCTCGTGCGAGTCGAGCACGGCGATGCGGTAGCGCATCTTCTCGGCGTGGGCGATGAGCAGGTTGGTGATGGCGGCCACGTCGTCGGCGCGGCTCGCGGCCTTCCAGGTGGAGCCGGGTGCGGCGACGATAGAGATGTCCTCGATGGCCTCGAACTGCTTGAGGCCGGTGGCGTAGTCCTGCGTCGGGTCGGCACGGCCCTCGTACTCGGCTCGGCCGGGCAGCAGGCCGTCGTTGCCGCCGGCCAGCCAGGCGGTGGCCTGCAGGCCGCGCTCGAATTTCTTGCGCAGCGACACGAGTTCGTTCTGGCCGGCGTCGTCCCACTCGATCTGCGTGATCTTCAGGTCCAGGCCGGTGCTCAGCGCATCCAGCGCCTTGAGCAGGTCGCTGCCGTTGTCGATGCGATTGGAGCTGGCGTCGCTGCCGTTGAGCAGCACCACCGGCAGGCCGGCGCTGCTCGGGCCGGCGAGGCTGAAGAGGTCGAAGACGCCGTCGGGCACACCGGCCGTCTTGTGCGTGGGCTCAAGCGGCAGGCCGCCCCAGGCGCCCAGCGAGCGGCCATCGGCCGTCAGCACTTCCAGGCTCAGCGACACCGGACGGATGGCGTCGCCGCTGCCGGGGGTGAGCGTCAGCGCGAAGTCGGCCAGCGCGAAGCTCGTGGCGCCGCCCGGTGCGCCGGCCGGGGCCACGCCGGCCGAGAAGCTCCAGACGCCGGCCACGCTCTTGCGCGCCACGTACAGCGGCAGCTCGGCGATACCGCGCGCGGTGGTGGGCGGGTTGGCACCGGTGGCCGGGCTTGACAGGGCTGCGCCGGCCGTCGAGATCCAGACCACGTCGCCGTCGGCGAGGTTGGCCAGCGTCGCGACGAGACCGCCACCGCCGCCGGGGTCCGGCAGCGCGCCCAGCACATTGGGCCCGAGCTTGACGCCGAAGCGCAGCTGCAGGTTGCCCATGGCGCCGGGGTAGCGCGCGACGATGCGGAACTGGTCGGGCGCGCTGCCGACGAGCAGGCGGCCGTGGCCATCGGCGTAAGGCGCGGCGCCGAAGCCATCGCTCAGCACCGTGGGGTAGTTGCCGCTGCGCGGGCGGAAGACGCGGCTGGCGTACAGGCGCTTGCCGCCCTCCTCGAAGAAGCTGCGCACGGCCTGCCAGAGGTAGTTGGCGCCGATGGTGCTGCCATCGGCACCGAACCCCATCAGGCTGCCGTCGCCGTAGCTGCGCTCGAACTCAGTGAGGCTGGTGAGGATGTCCGGCGCCTCGGTGACGGGGCCGTAGCGGCAGGGACCGATGAAGCCGGTAGTCGTCGTGCTGACGCCTTCGATGGACTTCGATCGGAAGGACACCTCCTCGACGAACACTCCGGGCGCAAGATATTCGGGCATGACGGTCTCCTTCGTGGAACTCAAATGGGCGCCAGGCGCAGTTCGCGGTGCGCGGGCGGCAGGCCGAGGGTGGCGAGGATCAGCGGCTCGCCGGTGGTGAAGGCAGGGGGCAGATAGGCCGCGCTGCCGCCGGCATCGGCCAGGGCGCGCACCTGAGGCTGGCTTGCAAAGGCCAGCACGTCGGGCGCGCCCAGCCCCAGGGACGCGGGGCCCAGCGCCGGATCGGCAAAGACGAGCAGCGCGGCCGCCGGGCCGGGCGGCGAACCGGCACGCTGGGGCCGCGGCCGCGGCAGGTGCAGGCTCAGGCGACCTTCGGCGTCGCTGGCGCCCTCGTGCAGCCGCCCGTCGCCGTCGGCAAGACGCACATGCGCCCAGGCGGCGGGCGTGGCGTCGGCCTGCCACAGCAGCAGGCCATAGACGCTGGCCGAGCCGGGCGGTGCGCGGCGTGCCGGCGCCGACAGCAGGCTGACGCGCAGCAGCCGCGAACCGCCGAGCACGGTGCCCGCCACGATCTGCCCCACGGGCGTGGCCGGCAGCGGCCAGGGCAGACTCAGCGGCAGGAAGCGGGCCTGTTCGTCGCGCACGACGACGTCGGCGAACACGGGCGCCGCCGCGTCGGGGTTGCGCCAGCGCTCGGGCAGCTCGGGCCAGTGATGCACACCGGAGGGCGTGACGACGGCGCGGCCGAGCAGCTTGCCGCCACGCCTGAGCACCAGGCTGCAGCGCAGGCCGTCCTGCACGGGCGCGCCGGTGGCGGCGTCGACGAAGGCGAGCGCGTCGCCGGCCGGCAGCAGCAGTTCGTCCAGCGGCGGCCTGAGTTGGGTGGCGACCATCAGGCCAGCCCTCCAGGCGTGCCGACGCCGAAACGGCGCTCGACGACCCGGGCGCCGCTCGGCTCGGGCTGATCGATGTCCAGCAGCACCATCCGCGCGACATAGGTCATGCCAGCCTGGAAGCCGCTCTTCACGCGGTCCCACAGCGCGAGATAGTCCGCCGCGTTCAGCGGGTCGGCGATGAGCTCGACGGTCTCCTCGGGCTGAAAGACCGTCGGGCTGCCCTTGGTGTATCGGTTGATGACCTCGCCGCTGAGCGCCGGCAGCTGGTGCAGGAAGGCCAGCGCCCAGCCCAGCATCTGCGTCTGCTTGTCGGCCGTGGCGGCGATGGGCAGCATCAGAAAGTAGAGGTCAACCGGCAGCGAGGGCTTGAAGACGCGGCCGTCGCGCGTGCGCCGCGGCGGCAGGTTGCGCGGCGAGCCGCCGATGCCGACGCGCCAGAGGACAAGATAGAAACCCTCGGCCGGCGCGGCCTGTCCTTCGGTGAGGCTGCCCAGCGACGCGAGCTCGAACTTGGCCGACGCGCCGAGCTGCAGGTCGGCCACGGGGCAGGCCTCGCGCATAAGTTCGAGCACGCTCTCGCCCACCGCGCGGATGGCCGCGTACTGCGCCATCAGCGCCCCCGCCTCGGAGCTTGCTTCAACCTGGTCTCCTGCCCCGGTTCACCCAGGGCGAGGCCATCCTAGGAAGGGGTGCAAGCCGCGGTCATCCTGCTTGTTAGGGACAGCTCCCGGGCCATCCTCAATCGGGAGAAGCTGATGCAGGCGACAGGTCCGTTCTCTTGCTTTTTGATCTCGCTCAACCTCAGGGGCGCACGCCCGGAGGCTGTATCACGAGGCCGGCGGAGCGGCGCGCGAGATAGGTTTGCAGCGCCAGCAGTTCGGCGCTGTCCCAGTCCCACACGGTGGCACGCACGCCGTTCAGGCAGCCGCGCAGGCGGCGCTGCAGGCTGCCGACGGACTGCCACTCCAGGCGGTAGACCGGGTAGTCGTCGACATGGGCCTGCGGTATCAGGCTGCCGCCCAGGCGCAGGCCGGCACGCTCGTCGTGGCACTGGGCACAGGAGAGGTTGAGGGCGCCGATACGGGTCGTGTAGAGGCGCCGGCCACGGCTCGCCGCGGCGTCCAGCTCGGCCCCGCCGGGTGGCGCCAGCGGCAGGCCGCGCGACTGCCGGGCGACGAGGGCCGAGAGTGCCAGCAGCGGCTCGGCCTCGGGTGCCCAGGCCGGCTGCTGCTGATGGCGCACGCGGCAGCGCTGGATGCGGCCAGGCAGGTCGATCAGGCCATGATCCCAGGCCGGATAGCGGGTGGCGGCCCCGCGCAGCTTCTCGGGCTCGCCATGGCAGCTTGCGCAGGACCTGGGGCCGGCATCCCACAGCTCCCTGCCCAGCGCCAGCGCAAGCTGGGCCGGGTGCTGGGCGTCGTCGGCCTGCAGCGTGCGCAGGGCCGGGCTCATGGTGTCGCGGCCGGAGCGGCGCTCGTCGGCCTGCGCGGCCAGCGCGACGAAGAGCAGCAGCCAAGCTCTCATGCGATGGCCAGCGGCCGCGTCTCGTGGTGCTCGAAGCCGTTGTCGCCGCGCCAGCTGAAGCTCAGCTCGCCGGGCCTGTCGACGCCCAGCCAGAACGCCAGAAAGGGGTTGGCCGAGACGGCGGCGTAGAGATCGGCGGCAAAGACGATCTCGCCGTCGAGTCGGCATTCGAAGCGGCGCACGAGGTCGCGCGGCAGGCGGGCGCCTTCGTCGCTGCTGCGGTAGCCCGTCTCCATCGCGTGGGCCACCGTCGCCCTCACCTCGAAAGCTTCACCGGCCTTGATGGCGGCAGGCAAGGTGATGACGGCCCGGGTCGCCATCAGGGCTCCACGCAGGCGGCCAGCGTCACGATGACATCGACGCCGGCCTGCCAGCAGCGACCATCCGCTGCCCTGGCCACGGCGACGATGCGCTGGCTGCGCGCCAGGCGCATGCGAGTGCTGAACTCCGGCCTGGCGCTGGCGGCGCCGAAGGCGGCATGCACGACCTCGGGCTCGGGGTTCAGCGGCGTGAACAGGGCCAGGCCCACGACCGGCTCGCTCGCGGCGACGCGAACCGGTACTGCGTTGCCGTTCTCCACCAGTTCGGCAATCTCGATCTTCAGCAAGCCAGGCTCGGGGTCGCGCCCCGCCCAGGCGCGGATGGCGGCACGCATGGCCTCCTCGCTCGCAACGGCCCGGGGCAGCCGTGCGAACACGGCGGCAGCGACGACGAACTCGCGGCGCCTCATTTCGCCAGCGTGCCGAGATAGGCCACGATATCGTCGAGCTGCTGCTCGGTCAGCGCCGCCCTGCCCGCCCAGGCCGGCGCCACGTCGCGCAGGCCCTCGGTCGAGCGGAACGGCGGCATGACGGTGGCGGGGTTGAAGCGGCGCATGTCGGCGATGCGCTCGCGCAGGCCCTGCGGGTTCAGCCGTGTCGCCACCGCCTCCAGCGGCGGCGCGAGATTGCCCTGGTTGGCATCGCCCGCGGCGGTCAGCGCATGGCAGAGCAGGCACAGGCTTTGCGCGCGGTCGGCCACGAGGGCTCGGCCGCGCTCCACCTCGCCGGCGTGCGCGCTGGCCACGCACAGCAGAGCCAGCAGTGCACGCATCAGGCGAGCGAGTGCTTCCTGAGCGGCAGGTCGCGCACGCGCTTGCCCGTGGCCGCGAAGATCGCGTTCAGCACGGCAGGTGCAGCGACGGCAATCGTGGGCTCGCCCACACCGCCCCAGAAGCCGCCCGAGGGCATGCAGATCGTCTCGACGGCCGGCATGTCGGCCATCTTCAGCACCGGGTAGCTGTCGAAGTTCTTCTGCTCGACGCGGCCGTCCTTGATCGTAATCTCGCCAAACAGCGCCGCCGACAGGCCGTAGACGAAGCTGCCCTCCACCTGAGCGGCGATCTGCTGCGGATTGACGGCGTGGCCCGGGTCGGTGGCGGCGACGATGCGGTGGATCTTGAGTTCACCCTTCTTGCTGACCGACACCTCGGCGCAGGCCGCCACGTAGCTGCCGAAGCCCATGATCTGGGCCAGCCCGAGGTACCTCCCCTTCGCGCGCGGCTTGCCCCAGCCCGCCTTCGCGGCCACGGCGTTGAGCACGGCCAGGTGCCTGGGTGCGCCGGCCAGCAGCTCGCGACGCAGCTCCAGCGGGTCGCGCTTGGCGGCATGGGCCACCTCGTCGACGAAGCACTCCAGGTAGATGGCGTTCTGGTTCAGGTTCACGCCGCGCCAGAAACCCGGCGGCACCGGCGGGTTGCGCATCGCGTGGTCGATCAGCAGATTCGGCACCGCGTAGCCCAGGGCGCCTTCCGCGCCGCCGGCGTTCAGGCCCTGGAAGACGACCGGGTCCTTTCCGTCCTTGATGTTCTGCGGAAAGAGGCCCGCGATGATGCTCTGGCCCGAGATGCGCATGTGCAGGGCCGTGAGCTTGCCGGCGGCATCCAGGCCCGCCGTCAGCTTGCACTGGGTGACGGGGTGGTAGCGGCCGTGGGTCATGTCCTCCTCGCGGCTCCAGATCAGCTTGACCGGTGTGCCCGGCAGCTCCTTGGCGATGGCCACGGCCTGGCGCACCCAGTCGTGCACGGCGCCGCGCCGGCCGAAGCCGCCGCCCAGGTGCAGCTTGTAGACCTCGCACTGCGCCGGCGGCAGGCCCGAGGCCTCGGCGGCGGCGGCCAGCGCCGCCTCGCCGTTCTGCGTCGGCGTCCAGACCTCGCAGCGCTCGGGACTCCACTTGGCGGTCGCGTTCATCACCTCCATCGTGGCGTGGTTCTGGTGCGGTGCGCTGTAGATGGCCTCGACCTTCCTGGCCGCACCGGCCAGCGCTGCGGCGACGTCGCCCTGCGTGCTGCCGACGGCGGCATCCGGCGCATCCAGCCCGGCCTTCAGCGTGGCGGCCACGTCGGCGCTGCCGAGCCTGGCGTTGGGGCCCTCGTCCCAGACGATGGGCAGGGCTTCAAGCGCGGTCCTGGCCCGCCACCAGGTGTCGGCCACGACGGCGACCGCCGTGTCGCCGACCTTGACCACCTTCTTCACGCCGGGCCGGCCCTCGATGGCCGCCGCGTCGAAGCTCTTCAGCCTGCCGCCGAAGACCGGGCAGTCCTTGATGGCCGCGTTCAGCATGCCGGGCAGCTGCAGGTCCATGCCATAGACCTGGGAGCCGTCGAGCTTGGGCCGGGTATCCAGCCGCTTCATCGGCCGGCCGGCCAGCTTCCAGTCCTTGGCGAGCTTGAGCTGGATGTCGGCGGGTGCCGCCAGCTTGGCGGCCTCGGCGGCGAGCGAGCCATAGCTCAGGCGCTTGCCGCCATGCGTGACCCAGCCGGAGGCCGTCGCGCATTCCACGACCGACACATTCCACTGGTTGGCGGCCGCCTGGATCAGCAGCGCCCGCGCGAGCGCACCCCCCTTGCGCACGTACTCGTGCGACTCGCGGATGCCGCGGCTGCCGCCCGTGCTCATGCTGCCCCAGGCGCGGTTGCGCGCGAGGTTCTGGCCGGGCGTCGGGTACTCGGTCTTCACCTTGGCCCAGTCGCAGTCCAGCTCCTCGGCAACAAGCTGGGCCAGGCCGGTCAGCGTGCCCTGCCCCATCTCCGAGCGCGCGATGCGGATGACGGTGGTCTCGTCCGGCAGCACGTGCACCCAGGCGTTCAGCTCTGACGTGCCTGCCGACTGAGCGAGGCCGGGGACATGGAAGCCCACCATCAAGCCGCCCGCGGCGGCACTCGTGGCATGCAGGAAGGACCGGCGAGAGAGAGCGGCGCTCATGCCTGGCTCCCTTCGATGACGATGGGGATCTGCCGGCGCTGCACCTGGCCGGCGGCGAGATGGATGGCGGCACGCACACGGTTGTAGGTGCCACAGCGGCAGATGTTGGTCATGGCCGCGTCGATGTCGGCATCGGTCGGCTTCGGCTTGGCCTTCAGCAGCGCCGCGGCGGCCATCAGCATGCCACTCTGGCAGAAGCCGCATTGCGGCACATCCAGCGCGTCCCAGGCCTTCTGCAACGGGTGGCTGGCGTTGGGCGCCAGACCCTCGATGGTGGTGATCTTCTGCGCCGGCGTCAGCGCCGAGGCCGGCATCACGCAGCTGCGCACCGCCGCGCCGTCGATGTGCACGGTGCAGGCGCCACACTGGGCGACACCGCAACCGTATTTGGTGCCCGTGAGGCTGAGCTGCTCGCGCAGCACCCAGAGCAGCGGGGTGTCGGCTTCCGCCTCGAACTGCATCCGCTTGCCGTTGACCGTCAATTCCGCCATGCCTGCCGCTCCCGCTCCGCCACCTTTGGCGGGCGCGGGCAGCCTAGCAGCATCGGCGCCCTCCTGTCTTGTCCTCCTAAGATGGCCGCGATGGCCCGCCTCCTGATCCCGCTGCCCGCCCAGGACTACGACCCCAGCGAGGCCGCCATCCCCTGGCGGCTGCTCACCGGGCGCGGCCACGCCATCTGCTTTGCCACGCCCGACGGCCAGCCGGCCCAGGCCGACCCGCGCATGCTGGACGGCCGCGGGCTGGGGATCTGGGCGCCCCTGCTGCGCGCCGACGCCAACGCGCGCACGGCCCACGCGGCGATGGTGCAGAGCGAGGCCTTCCAAAGGCCCATCGCCTATGCCGACATCGACGATGACACCGTCGACGCCCTGCTACTGCCCGGCGGCCATGCACCGGGCATGCGGGTCTACCTCGAATCGCCCAGCCTGCAGGCCCTGGTCGCCGCCCAGTTCGCTGCCGACAAGCCGGTGGCCGCGATCTGCCATGGCGTGCTGCTGGCGGCCCGCAGCAGGCGGGCGGACGGCCGATCCGTGCTGCATGGCCGGCGCACGACCGGCCTGACGAAGCAGCAGTAATTGACCGCGTGGCTGATGACGGCCGCCTGGCTGGGCCGCTACTACCGCACCTACCCAACGCCGCTGCAGACGGAGGTGCAGTCGCTGCTGGTCAGCCCGGGCGACTTCGACGCCGGCCCGCCGCCACTGCTGCGCGACTCGCCGGAGCGCCCGGGTCGCGGCTTCACGCTGCGCGACGGAAACTACCTCAGCGCCCGCTGGCCGGGCGACGCCCATGCCTTTGTGCAGGCGTTGGCGCAAATGCTGGACGGCGTCTCACGCTGACAGGCGGGTGGCGACTTCATCCGCCGAACACGCGCCAGCCCCTTGCCTCCATGCAACGCTTGCGCGCATTGACGGCCTCGGCGGTCGTCTGGATGCGCTGGTTCTCGGCCAGGCTTAGGCACATCGGCCCATCGACGCAATTGCGGCTCGCCACCTGGCTGCCGAGCTGATTGAGCCGCCCGACGCGCTCGGCATCCCTGTCGCACGCGACGCCGTCGGCCTCGAGATCAGCGCCGGGGTTCTGCGGGTTCACCCAACGAGGCGAGGCACATGCACTCAGCGCAATGCAGACGAACAGCAGAACTCTCATGGGCGGGCGAACGGGTCGTGGGCGGCAGCGCATGCTAGCGCCGCATCGGCGCGGCCTTACCGATGCCGCCGGATGCGTCCAGGGCCGAGGCTCAAAAAGAAACCCCGGCCATCGGCCGGGGTTGAAACCGTCATCCGCTGTCACGGCGACGCCTGCTCAGGGAGGAAAGCAGGGGGCTCGAAACCCACCACCAATTTATCGCCGTGCATGGCGCCGGCGTGTAGGACGGCATGCCGAGTTTGCTCCGATGAACAAAGGCTTCTCCGGCATACGAAGCCTTACAACTTGGCGCAAGGCGCAGTGCCCCGGCGTGCGAAATCGCATGGACCTCATGTGTCCGGTGTATCGGTCTGTGAGACTCGATCAAAGCCCGCTCATGCATCCCTAGACTGCGGCCCGCGCAATCGGCGCTGGCAAGGATGCAGTCCATGGTCCCCAACTTTCAAGCGCGGCGCAGCCCGCCCGACAACGCCTTCGGCGGCATGCCCCTGGCGCTGGACAGCGGCTTTGGCGGGCTCGAAGGCGATGCCCTCGATCTGGTCGAGCGGCGCTACGGCGCCCGCGGGCTGACCGTTTCGCGCGAGCGCTTCAGCAGCCGCAACCAGGACGGCGACATCGTCTGCACGGCGCGCGACGGCGACGAGATCGTCGGCACGCTGTCCGTGCGCTTCGACGGTGCCGGCGGCCTGCACGCCGACCTGCTGTTCAAGGCCGAGCTCGACGAATGGCGGGCCGACGGCGCGAGGCTCTGCGAGTTCGGCGGCCTGGCCGTGGACCGGCATTCCCACGACCCCAAGCGCGTTCTGGCCCAGATCTTTCACCTCGGCTATCTGCACGCCCACCGCCGGGCGCGCTGCGAGCGGCTGGTCATCGAGGTCAATCCGCGCCACGTGCCGTTCTACCGGCGCTGCCTGGGCCTGGTGCCGCTGACCGTGGCCCGCCACAACCCGCGCGTGCAGGCGCCGGCGGTGCTGATGAGCATCGAGTTCGCCGACGTGCGCGAGCAGATCGCGCTGTGGGGCGGCCGCCCCGACAGCGTCGCCTCGGCGCGCAGCCTCTACCCGCTGGCCTGGGACGAGGCGACCGAGGCCACCATGCTCGCCCGCCTGCCCTGACGCGGGCGGCAGGGCAGGCGCTCGGCTCAGAAGGGGAAGGCCGGCGGCGGCCGCGTGCCGATGCGGGTCAGGTCGGACGCACGCTGCGCCGCGGCGCCGACGTCGAACGCCGCTGCCAGGCGTGCGCCGAACAAGGGGTCGGTCGCGATGGCCATCAGCACCCGCCCCTCGCCATCGCAGGCGTTGATCTGGCCGGGGATGGACTCGTACACCCAGTGGCTGATGCGCGGCGCCGACGCCCAAGGGCGGCGTTCGGCGTCAAACATGGAACTGGCGAACATCGAAGCTCGTCTCTTCCCATTCGGACCAGCTGACCTCGCTGGCCTCCACGCCAGCCAGGAACTCGTCTTCGAGCTGTTCTTCGAGGGTGTTGGCGTGCAGCGTCGTCACGCGGCGCAGGGCCTCGCGCAGCTGCTGGACGGAGGCCTGTGCCAGTGAGGCGAGGGGAACGCGCATGGCGAGTGTCGCGGGGGCGAGCTTCACAGCACCGTCCTGCGCACGTCGATCTCGGTGCCTTCCCAGGCTTCCTCGTCAGCCGGCACGGTGATGCAGTGCCTCGCGGCCTCGACCTCCCAGGCGCGCAGCTGGCCAAGGGTGATGCGCAGGATATCGGCGCTTGCCCAACGGATGTCGTCGGGTGCCGGCGGGCTGGACTGGATTTGCATGATGGCTCCTGTGTCGATGAAGCCAGTCTCGGCGCCGGGGCCCGATCGGGATATCGCCCTTTGGGGGTGTCGAAGGGGGAGAAGTCCGACGGCATCCCCCTCGCATCCCCCCAAAGGGGGATGGTGTTTTCGGTGCTCGCCAAGAAAAAAGGCGCCGGGTTCTCGGTGAACCCAGGCGCCTGATGGCGGCAAGACGGAGCGATCCGCCGAGTTGGCCTGCCCGGAGGGACTCGAACCCCCGACCTGCTGCTTAGAAGGCAGCTGCTCTATCCAGTTGAGCTACGGGCAGACAGAACGGCCGATTATCAGATCAGCACGTTGATGATCGCGTTGCCGATGCCCATCAGCGCGGCACCGGAGATCAGGCCGGCGCAGATCGGCTCCATGCCTTCGACCCAGACACGGTGGCCGGGCGTGCCAGCCGTCTTGTGCTTCTTGCTCATGATGAAGAACACCAGCGCGCCCAGGAACATGGCCAACACGGACTCCGGCGGCAGCACGACGCCCAGGCCGGTGGCCACGGCGGAGATGGGGAACCGGCCCTTGGTCTTGATGCGGGCGATTTCCATCGCCACGGCGGCCACGGCGGCGAAGGCCATGGAGATCAGTGCCGAGGTCGGCAGGCCCTTCAGGCCCTTGGCGATGATGTCGGCCACGCCCTTCCACTGCAGGGCCGCCGGCATGGCGAACTGGTCGGACACCAGCGTCGCGACGCTGCGCACGCCGCTCGAATCGGGCGTCAGGAACAGCAGGAAGAACAGCGGCACGCAGAACAGCACGCCAGCCAGGTTGCCGATGACGTGGCCGACGGCCTGGTGGCGCGGCTTGCCGCCCAGCATGTAGCCGGGCTTGATGTCCGACAGCAGGTTAGCGGCGTTGGAGGCGATCTCGCTGGTCATGCCGGCCGGCAGCAGGTTGGAGCCGGGATTGCTGCGGTCGATGGCGCCCATCGTGAACTGCGTGATCTTGGCCAGCGAGCCCGTGGGCGTCCAGGACGTCAGCGCCATGGAGTTGGTGCAGATGACGGTCAGCACGAAGATCAGCGGCAGCGACACAAGAGCCAGCCAGAACGGCACGCCGAAGAAGGCGTGGGTCACGTAGCTGCCCAGCACGCTGAACACTGGCACGCCGATGTAGCTGATCCACAGCGGCACCTCGATGTCCTTCAGCAGATCGCCGTTGCTGCCGGCGGCGGCCTTGGCCTTGCGCTTGAAGGCGCTCTTGAAGATCTCGGGCTTGGCGAGCAGGCCCACCAGCGCGCCGACAACCATCATCGTCACGCCCCACCACAGCGACCACTGGTTGACGATCTCCGCGCGGTTCAGCGGGATCAGCACACCGTTGGCGCCCAGGCGCGGCGCGATGTCGCCGGCCTGGATCATCATCGGCGCCAGGATGACGAAGTTGATGAAGGCTCCAAGGAAGCAGCTCGTCGCCACGGCGATGCCCATCAGGCCGCCAACGCCCAGCATGGCGGCGTCCAGCGTCAGGCGCAGGCCGAGCTGGCGGATGTCGGTGCCCATGATGGTGGGGATGAGCGAAGTCGTCTTGCCGGCCCAGGCGTAGTAATACTGGTCCAGGCGCTCGTGCAGATACCAGGGCTCCTTCATGCCAGCCCATTTGTCCATCATCAGGATCTTGAACTGCACCAGCTTCATCCAGCCGTCGCTGATGATGGCCTGGTAGAGCGCCGTGAAGCCGCCCACCACGCCCAGCAGCTTGGCCTTGAAGATGCCTTCGTCACCGGCGCCGTGGTAGAGCGAGTCCAGCACCACGCCGCAGGCGCGGCCCTCCGGGAAGGGGGCCTGGTCTTCGTTGATGAAGCGGCGCTTGAGCGGGAAGGCCAGCAGCACGCCGATCATGGACACGACGAAGATCCACACCATCAGCTGCCACCAGGTCGGGATGACGCCGGTGACCAGCATATAGGCCGCCAGGCTGGAGAAAAGCGGCGTGATGACGTAGCCCGCCGCGGTGGCGATGGACTGGGTGCAGTTGTTCTCGAGGATGGTGTAGTCCTGCGCGAAGCCGCTGGCGTGCAGCGCGCGGAACAAGGCGAAGGCCAGGATCACCGAGGTGAGGCCGACGCCAATGGCGATGCCGGTCTTGGCGCCGATGTACAGGCCCGTGGCCGACAGGATGCCGCCCAGCAGGAAGCCGGTGAAGCCCGAGCGCAGCGTGAGCTGGGCCATGTCGCCGCGGAAGACGTTCTTGAACCACCACTCGTCCTTTTGGGCGCGGGTCCAGGTGGCGATCTGCTCGTCGGTCAGGTGTTGGAGTGCCATGGAATCTCGGGCGGCGCTTGTGGCCCCGCCTGGGTTGAAGCAAAGCTGCGGATTGTCCCGGCCGACCGCTCGGTCGGACTTTGGGGGATGCCCTGGGATCGAAGCCTCCGGATGCGGGGGCCTCAAAAAAACAAACCCGCCGTGGCACGGGCCAGCGGCGGGTCGGTCGGAAAAGTTTGGTCGGGGCGGCGGGATTCGAACTCGCGACCCTCTGCTCCCAAAGCAGATGCGCTACCAGGCTGCGCTACGCCCCGAACAAGCCCGACATTCTATGCGACGTGGACCACCCTGCCCTCACCGCTGATCAAAGCGGCCTTCACCGGCTCGCCCGGCTGCAGCACCTGCACCGCCGCCACGTAGCCGCGCAACTGGGCGTGGTAGGCCTCCACCGACTCGGGCGTGAGGCCCAGCTTGTAGTCAAGCACCCACCAGGTCGCCGGCTCGTGGGCGGTGGCGCGGCGCTGCACCAGCCGGTCGATGCGGCCTTCGCCACCGTCCAGCGTCACCGCCACCTCGTTGCCGGCCCACAGCAGCTCTGCCGGGTCGAAGAAGGGCCGCGCCTCGGGGCTGGCCAGGATGGCGCGCACGCTGCGCTCCAATTGCTGGCGCCCGGCCGCGTCCAGCCCGAAGGCCTGGCCGCTGCCGGCCAGCAGCGCATCCAGCGGCTGGGCCTGGCCGGGCTGGCTGGCCCACTCCAGCACGCGGTGCAAGGCCTCGCCCACCTGCGCGGCGCGGGCGTTGTCGGCCGTGCGCGGCGGCAACGCCAGGCGCTGGCCCTGCCAGGCCGGCAGCGGCCACCAGCAGGGTGCCGCCGGCTCGGTCACCGCGCCGTCCTGCAAGGCCAGCGGCCAGGGCTGGCCCAGCGGCGCGAGCCGCGCCCACCAGCTCGCCTGCGGCCGCCTGGCCGGCGTGCGGCTCACGACGAGGGTGCGCCGGGCGCGCGTCAGTGCCACGTAGAGCGCGTTGAACTCCTCGCGTTCGCGGGCCGCCTGCTCCTGGGCGACGAGACCGGCCAGCGACGGTGGCGGCTTGGCCTCGGAGCCGAAGAAGGCCGCCTGGCGCGGCGCGGGCTGGTCCACCGGCCAGTCCAGCAGCAGGCCGTAGGTCTCGGCCTTGGGCGGCTGAGCGTCGGTGTCCAGCAGGATGACGACCTCGGCCTCAAGGCCCTTGGCGCCGTGGATGGTCAGCAGTTGCACGCCGGCTTCCCCCGCCGCCGCGGCCCAGGTGATGGGCCGGCTGCGCAACGCGCGCACGAAGCCGTAGAGCTGCGTGTAGCGGCCACCGTCCAGGTCCAGCGCGGCGCGCAACAGGGCCTGCACGCTTTGCACGCGGGCGGCGGCCTCGGTGGGCGGGCTGGCGGCCAGCAGACGCGGCAGCAACTCGCCCTCATGGACGATGCGATCCAGCAACTCGTGCGGCGTGCTGCGCGCGGCGGCCTCGCGCCAACTGGCCAGCAGGCCGCGGGCGCGGGCCAGCGCGGGGCTGGGCCGGGCCAATGCCTGCGCGGCCTCCCACCACGGCGTCGGCGTCTCGGCGGCCGGTGCGTCCAGATAGGCCACACGGCCGCTGGTCCGGGCGATGTGCAGCAGCTCGTCGTCGGCGATGCCGAACAGCGGGCTGGCCAACGCCTGGGCCAGCGAATGGTCGTGGCCGGGCGATGCCAGCACGTCCAGCAGCGCCAACAGGTCGCGCACGGCGGGCGCCTCGGCCAGCGGCGTCTCCTCGGGTGCGGCATGCGGGATGCCGGCGGCCGTCAGCGCCACGCTGAGCTGGCGCAACGGCTCGCGCTTGCGGGCCAGCACGAAGATGTGCTGCGGCCCCAGGTCGGGCCGCTCAGCCAGCAGGCCGGCGATGCAGGCGGCCACGCGCCGGGCCTCGGCAGCGCGACGCTCGAACTCGGGCTCGTGGCGAGGCTCGGTCAGGCTCGGGCGCCAGGCCAGCGGGTCCAGCTCGCGCTCGGTCTTCTCGCCGGGCGGGCCGTCCAGCAGCCACAGGCCGGCCAGCGCGTCGCTGCCCGGCCGGCCTTCGGTGGTGTGCGGGCGAAAGCCTTCCAGCACGCCGTCCAAGGCGCCGTTCACGGCGGCAAGCACCTCGGGCGCGTTGCGCCGCGTGTGGTCGCAGGCCAGGCTGACACCCGCCAGGCCGCCCAGCACGAACTCGCGCGCGGCTATGAAGACGCGCGGCTCGGCGCGGCGGAAGCGGTAGATGCTCTGCTTGGGGTCGCCGACGATGAAGACGCTGATCTGCGCGCCACCACCCGCGCCGGCATAGGCCTGCAGCCAGCCGTGCAGCGCCTGCCATTGCAGCGGGCTGGTGTCCTGGAACTCGTCGATGAGCAGGTGGCGCACCTGGGCGTCCAGCCGCTGCTGCACCCAGCCGGCCAGTTCGGGCTTGGCCAGCAGCGCCAGCGCGCCGCGCTCCAGGTCGTTCATGTCGACGAGGCCGCGGCCGCGCTTGAGCGCATCGAACTCGGCCACCAGCACGCGGGCCAGCCGCGTCATCTGCGCGTGCTGATGGGCGGCGGCCTGCTGGTCGAAATCGGCGCGCAGGCCTTCCAGCTCGGCGAGCGCGGCGCGCAGCGACGCCAGCGCTTCGCTGGCCTTGTCGAACTTGCGCGGCGTGCCGGAGGCCGTGAACAGGGCGGCCCAGACTTCGTCGAAGTTGCCGGCATCCACCAGCGCCGCCGCGGCCGTCTGCGCCTTGGCGCCCCCCCCCTGCCCCAGCTCGCTGGCCAGAGCCACCAACGCCGGCGCGAGCTGCTCGAAGCGCTCGGCCGGGTCCTGCGCCGGCGGCTGCAGGCTGGCCTCCAGCACGCCGCCCGCATCGGCCAGGCCCAGCTCCACGCGCTTGGCAAAGGCGGCCAGCAGCCATTCGCGCAGGTTGTGCCGGCCGCGCACCAGCGTCAGCGCCTGGAAGTCGGCCAGCAGCCCGGCGTCGCCCAGCACCCGGCCATGGAAGCGCCGCCACAGCGGCGGCATCAACTCGGTCTCGTCCTCGACGAGCTGCAGTTCGGGCGAGATGCCCAGCTCGGCTAGCAGGCTCATGGGCGCAGCACGCAGCAGCTGCGAGAACCAGCCGTGGAAGGTGCGCACCTCCACGCCCCGCCCGCCGCGCAGCAGCTCGGCCTGCAGCACGGCCAGGCGCGGGCGCAGGCGCTCGGCCTCGGCGAGATCCAGGCCGCGCTCCAGCAGCGCCTGGCGCTGGGCCGCTTCGTCCGCACGCGCAAAGCCGGCCAGCCATTCGGACAGCCGCTCGCGCATCTCGCCCGCGGCCTTGCGGGTGAAGGTGATGGCGACGATCTGCTGCGGCTCGGCGCCGGCCAGCAGCGCGCGCAGGATGCGCGACACCAGCATCCAGGTCTTGCCCGCGCCGGCGCAGGCTTCGACGATGCTGCTGCGCGCCGGGTCGCAGGCGATGGCGTAGAAGCGCTCGCGCGGGATCAGCTGCCCATCGGCGTAGTAGGCGAAATCCGTCGTCATGCCCAGTCGTCCTTGCGGCACAGGCCGCGCGCCTCGCAGAAGTCGCAGACCCGGCCCTCGCCCAGCGCCGGCAGCGCGGCGCCGCCCAGCACGGCGGCCAGGTCGGCCTGCAGACCTTCGCGCAGCGCAAGCGCGGTCTCGCCGACGGCCTCGTGCGGCACGAGCTTCAGCGCATCGGGCTCGTCCAGCGCCAGATAAGCCGCCTGCAGCGCGGGATCGCCCCCCATCAGCAGCGCGTAGACGGCCAGCTGGGTGTCCTCCAGCGGGGTCTTGAGCTTGTCCTTCAACTCCGCCGCGCGGCCGGTCTTGTAGTCCAGCAGCAGCGTGCCCGCGGGCGTGGTGTCGATGCGGTCGATGCGGCCCTGCAGCGTCAGCCCGGCCAGCGCGCCGGCGAAGGGCTGGCAGCGCTTGTCCACCTCACCGGCCTCGAAGCGCTGGCCCTGCGCCTCGGTCTCGGCCAGCCAGCTCACGTAGCGCGGCAGCAGGCGCTCGAAGGCGGCGCGGTAGGGCAGGAAGTCGGCCGCGTCCAGCCGCTCGCCCTCGGCATCGGCGGCGGCACGCAGGTCGGTCAGGTCGTTACCGCTGCGGTGCTCGTGGAAGCGCTTGAGCACGTCGTGCAGCCAGGTGCCGTAGTCGCGCTTGTCCAGCTCCACGTCCAGCTCGTCGGGCTCGCGCAGGCCCAGCAGGCTGCGGCTGAAGAACTGGTAGGGGCAGTTGCGCAGCGCCTCGATGCTGCTGGCGCTCAGGCTGGCCGGCACCCGAGCCGGGAGCGCCTCTCGCCGTAGCATGAGCGTGTGGGCCAGCGCCTGGGGCAAGCGCTGGTCCTGCCAGGGCGCCAGTGGCCGGCCCCAGGCCGCCTCCAGGCGCTCCAGCAACGGACTGGGCGGCAGCGGTTCGGCACCGGCATGGCTGCAGCGCAGCAGCGTCACGGCGGGCAGGCGCAGCAACTGCGCGAAGGCCCAGGCCTGGGCTTGGCGCTGCGCTGCCATGTGGGGCAGGCCCAGGGCCTGGGCATCGGCGTCCGACAGCACGCCGTTGCGCGGCGGTGCGGCGGCAAGCGTCGCGGCGTCCACGCCGGGCAGCACGGCAGCGCCGAAGGGCCGCAGCAGCGCGCGCGCCAGCGGCGTGATGACGACGGCCGCCTGAGCGTCTTCCTGGGGGCTGAACTGGGCGCCCTCCAGCGTGGCGTCCACCCAGGCCAGGAACTCGTCGGGCCGCAGCCTCGTTGCGCCGATGACCTGCTCGTGGGCGCTGCCTTCCCAGGGGTTGCGGCTGATCCACAAAGCATCCAGCAGCGGCTCGCCGCCCTCCACGCCGGCCAGCGGCCCCAGGCGGCGCAGTACGCGGCCCAGGTCGGCCAGCCAGCCGCCCAGCTTGCGGGCACCGCCACCGGCCAACGGCGCCGTCGCGTCGCGCGCCTCGCGCCACAGCGGCAGGCCCAGGGCATCCAGCGGGCCGGTCTGGCGCCAGCCCTTGCGGCGGCACAGGGCTTCCAGCTCGCGCAGCGCAGCGGCGTCCCAGCCGGCGCCGAGCGGCGACTTCAACCAGGCCAGCCAGTCGTCCAGCGACGGCTGGGCCAGCAGGGCACGCAGCAAGGCCATCAGCGCCGCAGCGGCAGGCGTGGTGGCCAGCGTCCAGCCGGTCTCGTCCTGCACCGGCACGCGCTGGCGCATCAGCAGCGTGCGCACGCGGCGCACGACGACGCGGTCCTGGGCCAGCAGCGCCACCGGCACGCGCCCGGCATTGAGGTGCTGCAGCACCGCCGTGGCGGCCTGCTCGGCCAGGGCCTCGAAGTCGGCGCCGGTGGCCAGGCCCAGATCCACGCCGGTGGGCACGGCGGCATCCAGATCCACATCGGCCTGCAGGCACAGCGCCGGCAGCCCCTGGGCCATCAGCGCCTGGCACAGCGGGTCGTGGCCGCCCACCTGCAACACCAGCCAGGCGCTGGGACGCTGGCCGAACAAGGCGTCGGTGGCCGGCCGGCGGTCGTCGGCCTCCACCCAGGCCACGGCCACCAGGCCCAGCGCACGTTCGAGGTCACCAGGACCGCCGGCCTGCAGTTGCAGCCGTGCGCGGGCGGCCTCGAAGAAGGCCGGCCGCGCCTGCGGCTGGCCCTGCGCCGCGCCGCGCGCCAGCGCATGGGCGGTCTCGACCAGCCGGGCCCGCGCCGCCACGTAGGCCTTCTCGTCGCGACCACGCAAGGCCTGGGCCCAGCTCTGGTCGGCCAGCAGCCCTTCGGCAGTGAAGGCGTCGATGGCGGCGTCTTGGCTGATCTGCCCCGGCGCGGCCAGTCGGCTGGGGCCCAGCGACGAGGCCAGGCTGTGGCTGGTGGTGATCAGCGGCGCCCAGCCGCCGCGCGCGGCAAAGGCGCGCCGCGCAGGAGCGATCTGCTGGGCGAAGGGCAGCAGCAGCACGGCGTCGCGCAGCGCCAGGCCCTGCCCGGCCGACCAATCCGCGCAACAGGCTGCGACGCGGCGCCAGAAGGTTTCGATGTCTTCCCCAGGGACCAGGCCCAGGCTGATGGCTTGCAATCCGGGCCTCCCGCCCTCACGTTTAACGCCGCTTTGGTCACCCCGGTGACCGTCCGGGCAAAAGTGGCTATGTCACAATGATTTTGCCTATTCGGACGGCGCCCCCGCGGTGACCGCCACCCCTTTGAGGCCAAGGAACCCTCCCATGAGCAGCGAATTGATCAAGCATGTTTCCGACGCGTCCTTCGACGCCGACGTGATCCAGTCCGGCAAGCCGGTGCTGGTGGACTACTGGGCCGAATGGTGCGGCCCCTGCAAGATGATCGCGCCCATCCTGGACGAGGTCGCCACCGGCTACGGTGACAAGCTGCAGATCGCCAAGATGAACGTGGACGAGAACCGCGAAGTGCCGGCCAAGTTCGGCATCCGCGGCATCCCGACACTGATGCTGTTCAAGGACGGCCAGCTCGCCGCCACCAAGGTCGGCGCCTTGTCCAAGGCCCAGTTGACCGCCTTCCTCGACGCGAACCTATAATCGCGCCCAACTGCTGCAGTGTCTGTCTGACGCCTACCGGCGCCGGCACTGCAGCAGCCAAAGCCAACACGCCCCGGGTTCCACGGGACCCAGCCAGCGTGGCCTCGGCTCCCCTTCCCCCAACTTTCTGAATCCGCTTCGCTCGCTGTTTGAGCGTTTGCCTTTTCGGTCCTGTCCCGGGGCAGCCGTGGAATCGCCGTTGCGCCTTGGCTGGCGCTGCGGCCCCTGACGGGTGTTCACCCATGCATCTTTCCGAACTCAAAGCCCTCCACGTCTCCGCCCTCATCCAGATGGGTGAGGAGCTGGAGATCGACAACGTCACGCGTCTGCGCAAGCAGGAGCTGATGTTCGCCATCATGAAGAAGCGCGCCAAGGCCGGCGAGCAGGTCTTCGGCGATGGCGTGCTGGAAGTGCTGCCTGACGGCTTCGGCTTCCTGCGCTCGATCGAGGCGAGCTACATGGCCTCCACGGACGACATCTACCTGTCGCCCAGCCAGATCCGCCGCTTCAACCTCCACACCGGCGACCTCGTCGAAGGTGAAGTCCGCGTCCCCAAGGACGGCGAGCGTTACTTCGCGCTCGTGAAGGTCGACCGCGTCAACAACCAGACGCCGGAGGAGAGCAAGAACAAGATCATGTTCGAGAACCTGACGCCCTTGTTCCCCAAGGAGCAGTTCAAGCTCGAACGTGAAGGGTTCAAGGGCGAGGAGAACATCACGGGCCGCATCGTCGACCTGATCGCCCCCATCGGCAAAGGCCAGCGCGCGCTGATCGTGTCGCAGCCCAAGACCGGCAAGACCGAGATGATGAAGAGCCTGGCGCACGCGCTGGTGGCCAACCATCCGGACTGCCATCTCATCGTGCTGCTCGTGGACGAGCGCCCCGAGGAAGTGACCGAGATGATCCGCACCGTGCGCGGCGAAGTCATCAGCTCCACCTTCGACGAGCCGGCCGCCCGTCACGTGCAGGTGGCCGAGATGGTCATCGAGCGCGCCAAGCGCCTGGTCGAGCTGAAGAAGGATGTGATCATCCTGCTGGACTCGATCACCCGCCTGGCCCGCGCCTACAACAACGTGCTGCCCAGCTCCGGCAAGGTGCTGACCGGTGGCGTGGACGCAAACGCGCTGCAGCGCCCGAAGCGCTTCTTCGGCGCGGCGCGCAACATCGAGGAAGGCGGCTCGCTGACCATCATCGGCACGGCCCTCATCGACACCGGCTCCAAGATGGACGAGGTGATTTACGAAGAGTTCAAGGGCACCGGCAACTGCGAAATCCACCTGGATCGCCGCATGGCCGAGAAGCGCGTCTACCCGTCCATCCTGATCAACAAGTCCGGCACGCGCCGCGAAGAGCTGCTGCTCAAGCCCGAGATCCTGCAAAAGAGCTGGATCCTGCGCAAGCTGCTCTACAACATGGACGAGATCGAGGCGATGGAGTTCATCCTCGACAAGATGAAGGCGTCGAAGAACAACCTGGACTTCTTCGACATGATGCGGCGCGGCGGGTAACTTCAGCCCCAAACTAGCCAAACCGCAGGGAAGCCCGCTACAATCGCAGGTTTTCCGCCCTGACACCCCCGGAAAGTGCGCCGACCGAGCGATTGATCATCGTCGGCGTGGCTCCCGACCTAGCCAAGAGGTTCCCATGAAAGAAGGCATTCACCCCAACTACCGCGAAGTCGCGTTCGTTGACCTGTCCAACGGCTTCCAGTTCGTGACGCGTTCCACCGTCCAGTCCAAGGAAACCATCGAGATCGACGGCAAGACCCTGCCGCTGGTGAAGCTGGAAACCACCAGCGAGTCGCACCCCTTCTACACGGGCACGCAAAAGAGCGTGGACAACCTGGGCGGCCGCGTCGAGAAGTTCCGCAACAAGTTCGCTCACCTCAAGAAGTAAGCTGGCTGCGGCTGTTTCGCCGCGCCAACGTCAAAGGGCAGCCTCGGCTGCCCTTTTGCATTGCCGTGCGCCGTTTGACGGCATGATGCCGGCCGACCCCCTCATCTTCAGCGCGTGAATCTCCCCACCCCTGCCATCGTCGCCGAGCGCGGCGTCGAGCGTCTGCCGCGCCTGGCGCTGCTCCTGCTGTGCGCAGCCTATGTGCTGCCCGGGATCTTTGGCCGCGATCCCTGGCGCAATGCCGACCTCTCCGCCTTCGGCTTCATGGCCAGCATCGCCGAGGGCCGCGCGCCCTGGTGGCAACCGGCCATCGCCGGCATCCCGGCCGAGGGCGGTCCCCTGCCGTACTGGCTGGGGGCGCTGGCCATCAAGGCCCTGCCCTTCCTGGACGCGCCCGTTGCCGCCCGCCTGCCCTATGCCCTCGTTCTGGCCGGCGTGCTCGTCGCCGTCTGGTACGCCTGCTTCCACCTCGCTCGCACCGAGGCCGCCCAGCCGGTGGCCTTTGCCTTTGGCGGCGAAGCCCAGGCCGTGGACTACGCCCGCGCGCTGGCCGACGGCGCGCTGCTGGCGCTAATGGCGTCCCTGGGCCTGCTGCAGCTGGGCCACGAGACGACGCCGGAGCTGATGCAGCTGCTGGCCGTGTCCGTCTATCTTTACGGGCTGGCGGCGGCGCCCTTGCGACCCGGCCGGGCGCGGATCGCCGTGCTGGTCGCCCTGCCGGTGCTGGCCGCCAGTGGCGCGCCGACCGTGGCCTGCGCGCTCGGCCTGCTGGGCGTGCTGCTCAACCATCGCTCCAGCTACGACGAGGCCAAGGCCCAGCGCGTCTGGCTGCTGGGCGCACTGACGCTGGCCGTGCTGGCCGCCTGGGGCTTCAACGGCTGGGCCTGGCGCGTTCAACCGGGTCTTCAATTCGGCTCGCTGGCAAGCCTGCTGGCCTGGTTCTGCTGGCCGGCCGGACCGCTGGCCCTGTGGACGCTTTGGCGCTGGCGCCGCCACGGCCTGCGCCGCCACATCACCGTGCCGGCCATCGCGCTGCTGGTGCCGCTGTTGGCCTGCATCGCGATGGACGGCTCGGAACGCGCTCTGCTGCTGGCGCTGCCGTCACTGGCCATCCTGGCGGCGTTTGCGCTGCCGACGTTGAGCCGCGGCTTCTCGGCAGCGGTGGACTGGTTCTCGGTGTTCTTCTTCAGCGCCGCGGCGCTGTTCTTCTGGCTGTACTACCTGTCCATGCATCTGGGCTGGCCGCCGCGGCCGCTGGCCAACCTGCGCCGCCTGGCCGAGGGATTCGAGCCGCGCTTCAGCCTGCTGGCCCTGCTGTTCGCGATCGCGGCGACGGTGTCGTGGCTGGCCCTGGTGCGCTGGCGCACGGCCCGCCACCGCCACGCGCTGTGGAAGAGCCTGGCCCTGCCCGCCGGCGGCGTTGCCCTGGGCTGGCTGCTGGTCATGAGCCTGCTGCTGCCGCCGCTGGATTACGCGCGCAGTCTGGCGCCGCTGGTGGCGAGGCTGAGGGCGCGCATGCCGGCCGACGTGTCCTGCCTGGCGGCGCCGGGTCAGAACCTCGCGACGCTGGCCGCCCTGGAATGGCATGGCGGCTGGACCGTCCGCGGCCGCGGTTCGCTGGGAACCTCGGGCTGCAGCTATGCAGTCGTCGGTGCAGGCCAGCCCACGCCGCACGGCTGGCAGGTCGTCGCCCAGGTGAAGCGGCCGACCGACCGCAGCGGCAGCGCGGGGCTGGTGCTGCTCAAGCGTCAGTGATCTGACATCGCGGCGGCGTTGAAGGCCGCCTCGTCGCCCAGGGCCGAATCGCTGGCGTGGCGCACGCGCGCGGCCGGGAAGACGAGGCGGAAGCGCGACCCCTTGCCGACCTCGCTCTGGATCATCAGTTCGCCGCCGTGGCGCTGCATGACATGCTTGACGATGGACAGTCCCAGGCCCGTGCCGCCGGTTTCACGCGAACGGCTGCCGTCCACCCGATAGAAGCGTTCGGTCAGCCGCGGGATGTGCTCGCGCGCGATGCCGAGGCCCGTGTCGATGACAGTCAGTTCGCCATTGCCGCCCTCCAGCACCCGCCAGGTCACCTCGACCTCGCCGCCATCCGGGGTGTAGCGCACCGCATTGGTGACGAGGTTGGCGACGGCACTGAGCAGTTCGCTCTCGATGCCGGCCAGCTCGATGTGGGTCGCGGGCCTGAGACGCAGGTGGTGGCGGCCGGCGGACAACGCCTCGGCATCCGCCGCTATGCGCACCAGCAGCCCGTCCAGTGCCACCCAGCGGTCCGGCGCTGGGCGCGGGCTGCCTTCGAGCTGGGCCAGCGTCAGCAGGTCGGCCACCAGGGTCTGCATGCGCTGGGTCTGCTGCGTCATCAGCACGAGGACGCGCTCGCGCTCCACGGCCGTCAGCGGCAGCGTGTGCATGGTTTCGATGAAGCCCGCCAGCACGGTCAGCGGCGTGCGGATCTCGTGCGAGACGTTGGCGACGAAGTCGCGCCGCATGGCCTCGGAACGCAGGCGCTCCGTGACGTCCAGCGACAGCACGAGGCGCATGCCGTCACCGTACTCGCGCACGATGATGGACAGCGTGCCCGGGCCGCGACCGTTGCCGAGCACCAGCGGCTCGGCGAAGTTGCCGGCCTGCAGATAGGCCACGAAGGCCGGCGCGCGCACGAGATTGGTGATGCGCTGCTGCAGGTCGCGCTGGGGATCCAGCGAGAAGTGGTCTGCCGCCGAGCGGTTGCACCACATGATGTGTTCCTGGGCATCCAGCATCAGCACGCCGTTGGGCGAGGCCTCGATGGCCGACAGGAACTGCTCCAGCTCCAGCCGGCCACGGGCGACGTCGCGGTCGCGGTCGCGCACGGCGCGCTCGATGCGGTAGCCCACCTCGCCCCACAGGCCCGTGTCGCGGGGCGCGTTCCCTAGCTGGTTGCCGCGCAGCCAGCTCAGCAGGCGATGGCCGCGCACGGCATCGACCAGCAGCATCGTCACGACACCCCCGACCACGCCGATACCCAGGCCCAGGCCGTCCAGGCCCGTGGCCGTGCGCACGGCCGCTCCGATGACAAACCCGAGCAGTGCGGCCCCGAAGGCCAGCAGCAGTCGAGGCAACAGCCAGGTCATGAAGTCGGGCGAATCTCAGGCGGAGAGCGCGCTGCTCTGCTGGGTCAGGCGGTAGCCGGCGCCGCGCACGGTCTCGATCATGCGCGCGCACTGCACGCGCTCCAGCGCCTCGCGCAGCCGCTTGACGTGGACGTCGATGGTGCGCTCCTCGATGAAGACATGGTCGCCCCAGACGCGGTCCAGCAGCTGCGAGCGGCTGTGCACGCGCTCGGGATGCGTCATCAGGAAATGCAGCAGGCGGAACTCGGTGGGACCGAGCTTGACCTCGGCGCCGTCGCGACTGACTCGGCGCGTTCCGGGGTCCAGCAGCAGCGGGCCGATCTCGACCGCGCTGTCCAGCGCTTCGGGCGCCTTGCGACGCAGCACGGCACGGATGCGGGCCAGCAGCTCATTGGTCGAGAAGGGCTTGGTCACGTAGTCATCGGCACCGGCGTCCAGGCCGGCGATCTTGTCGCCTTCCTCGGCGCGCGCCGTCAACATGATGATGGGCAGCTCTTTCGTGCGGGCGGTGCCGCGCCATTGGCGGGCCAGGGCGACGCCGCTCTGGCCGGGCAGCATCCAGTCCAGCACGACGAGATCGGGCAGCACGCGGTCCACCTCGTGCTGGGCCTGCGTGGCGCTGCCGGCCAGCGTGACTTCAAAGCCGGCGTGGCGCAGATTGATGGAGATCAGCTCGGCAATCGCCGATTCGTCTTCCACCACCAGGATTCGACTCATTCGCTCGCTCCCTTTCAACGCACCATGGTCTCGACGGCTTCCGGCGAGTTGTGCCGGACGTCCTGACCCTTGACCACATAGATGACGACCTCGGCCAGGTTCTTGGCGTGGTCGCCGACGCGCTCGATGGCCTTGGCGACGAAGACCAGGTCGATGGACGACGAGATGGTGCGCGGGTCTTCCATCATGTAGGTGATGAGCTTGCGCAGCAGGCCGTCGAACTCCTTGTCGATCTCGTCGTCGTGCTTGAGCACGTCCAGTGCCCGTTCGACGTCCAGCCGGGCGAAGGCGTCCAGGGCCTTGCGCAACTGGGTGGTCGCCAGCTCGGCCTCGAAGGCCAGATCGGACATAGGCACGCGCAGGCGGCTCGACACGCCGCTGGCCACCAGGCGCTGCACGGTGCGGGCGATGCGCGCTGCCTCGTCGCCGACGCGTTCGAGGTTGGCGATGCTCTTGGAGATCGCGATCAGCAGGCGCAGGTCGCGGGCCGTGGGCTGGCGGCGCGCGATGATGGTCGAGAGATCGCGGTCGATCTCGACTTCCATCATGTTTACGCGACCCTCACGGGCCAGCACTTCGTCGGCCGACTCGGCCGAGAAGTCGCCCAGCGCCTGCACGGCCTGGGCTACCTGAGCTTCCACCAGGCCGCCCATTTCCAGCACGCGGGTCGAGATGCCGCTGAGTTCGGCGTCGAACTGGGTCGAGAGATGCTTGTCCACCATACCGTCCTCCTAGCGGGTCAGCCGAAGCGGCCCGTGATGTAGTCTTCCGTGTCCTTGCGCTTGGGCTTCATGAAGAGCTCGGCCGTGGGGCCGAACTCGATCAGGTCACCCAGGTACATATAGGCCGTGTAGTCGGAGCAGCGCGCGGCCTGCTGCATGTTGTGCGTCACGATGGCGACCGTGTAGTCGCTCTTCAGTTCGTGGATGAGCTCCTCGATCTTGCCGGTGGAGATCGGGTCCAGCGCCGAGCAGGGCTCGTCGAGCAGCAGGACTTCGGGCTTGATGGCGATGCCGCGTGCGATGCACAGACGCTGCTGCTGGCCGCCCGAGAGGCCGGCGCCGCTCTGGTTGAGCTTGTCCTTCACTTCCGTCCAGAGGGCTGCCTTCTTCAGGGCCCATTCGACGCGCTCGTCCATCTCCACGCGCGGCAGCGTCTCGAACAGGCGCACGCCGAAGGCGATGTTGTCGTAGATGGACATCGGGAAGGGCGTGGGCTTCTGGAAGACCATGCCAACCTTGGCGCGAATCAGAGAGACATCGTCATTGCTGGTCAGGATGTCTTCACCGTCCAGCAGGATCTGGCCTTCGGCGCGCTGCTCGGGATAGAGCTCGAACATGCGGTTCAAGGTGCGCAGCAGCGTGGACTTGCCGCAGCCCGACGGGCCGATGAAGGCGGTGACCTTCTTCTCGGGGATGTCGAGGTTGATGTTCTTCAGCGCATGGAAACTGCCGTAGAAGAAGTTCAGGTTGCGCACCGAGAGCTTGGCGCGCTCGCCCACGGGCGTTTCGATCTTGGCGTCCATGTGGGTGGATCCTTAGTGTTTGTTCTTGAAGAGCACGCGGGCGAGGATGTTCAGCAGCAGCACGCCGACGGTGATCAGGAAGACACCGGCCCAGGCCAGCTTCTGCCAGTTCTCATAGGGGCTCATCGCAAACTTGAAGATGGTGACCGGCAGGCTGGCCATGGGGGCGCCGAGATCGCTGGTCCAGAACTGGTTGGACAGTGCCGTGAACAGCAGCGGCGCGGTCTCGCCTGACACGCGGGCCAGTGCCAGCAGGATGCCGGTGATGACGCCGGCACGGGCCGCCTTCAGCGTGATGGACAGGATGACCTTCCACTTCGGCGTGCCCAGCGCGTAGGCGGCCTCGCGCAGCGCGTTGGGCACGAGGCTGAGCATGTTCTCGGTCGTGCGGATGACGACGGGAATGACCAGCAGCGCCAGGGCCAGCGCACCGGCCAGGCCGGAGAAGCTGTGCATCCGGGCGACGATGACCGCGTAGACGAACAGGCCGACGACGATGGACGGGGCGGACAGCAGGATGTCGTTGATGAAGCGCACCGCACTGCCGAGCCAGTTCTTCTGGCCGTACTCGGCGAGGTAGACGCCCGCCATGATGCCGATCGGCGTGCCGACCAGCGTCGCCAGGCCGACCATGACGAAGCTGCCGAAGATGGCGTTGGCCAGGCCACCACCCTCGCCTTGCGGCGGCGGCGTCATCTGCGTGAAGGTGGCGAAGTTCAAGCCGCCGATGCCGAGATAGATGGTTTCGAACAGGATCCAGATCAGCCAGAACACGCCGAAGGCCATGGCCCCCAGCGACAGCGTCAGCGCTACGGCGTTGACGCGCTTGCGCTTGGCGTGCATGGCCAGGCGGCCTGCGTCCAGCTTGCTCATGAGCGCGCTCCTTCGTTCTTCTTCAGGCGGATCAGCAGCAGCTTGGAGATGGACAGCACGACGAAGGTGATCAGGAAGAGGACCAGGCCGAGATACATCAGCGAGGCCTGGTGCAGACCCTCGCCGGCTTCGGCGAACTCGTTGGCGAGCGTGGACGTGATGCTGTTGGCCGCCTCGAACACCGACAGCGAGTTCAGCTGGTTCATGTTGCCGATGACGAAGGTGACCGCCATCGTCTCGCCCAGCGCCCGGCCCAGGCCCAGCATGACGCCGCCGACAACGCCCGTCTTGGTGTACGGCAGCACCACCTTGGAGACGACCTCCCAGGTCGTCGCGCCCAGGCCATAGGCGCTCTCCTTCAGCATCGGCGGGGTGACTTCGAAGACGTCACGCATCACCGAGGCGATGAAGGGGATGATCATGATCGCCAGGATGATGCCGGCGGACAGGATGCCGATGCCCACCGGCGGACCGGAGAACAGGGAGCCCACATAGGGCACCCCGCCGAACAAGGCCTGCAGCGGCTGCTGCACGAAGGTTGCGAGGATGGGACCGAACACCAGCAGGCCCCACATGCCGTAGACGATGGACGGGACGGCGGCCAGCAGCTCGATGGCGATACCCAGGGGGCGCTTGAGCCAGCTGGGGGAGAGCTCGGTCAGGAAGATGGCAATGCCGAAGCTAACCGGCACGGCGATGAGCAGCGCGATGAAGGAACTGGCCAGGGTGCCGTAGATCATCACCAGGCCGCCGAACTTCTCCTGGACCGGATCCCATTCCGCGCTGGTCAGAAAACCCAGGCCAAAGGCCTTCAGCGCCGGTGCAGCGCCGATGACGAGCGAGCCGATGATGCCGACCATCAGGGCCAGCGTCAGCCAGGCGGCCCCCTGGGACAGGGCGGCAAACAGCGCGTCGGCCCAGGGGGCGACGCGGCGGCGCGGGGGTTGCGGCTTCATCGAGTGCGGCTGAGGTTCGCTTCGATCAGCGCCGGCGCTGTCGGCGGGAAGTATGGCTGCCAAGGAACCTCCGGAGGGGCTGGTCGGTAGAGGTGGGCGCCTTCGATGTGGCGAAGCCCGGCCGGAGCCGGGCCTTTGCCTCAGCACCCCGATATCACTTGTAGGCGACGGGCTTGCCGGCCGTGTCCTTGATGTGATCGGCCCACTGCTTGCGCACCAGGTCCTTCACGCTGGCCGGCAGCGGCACGTAGTCGAGGTCATCGGCCATCTTGTCGCCATTGGAGTAGGCCCAGTCGAAGAACTTCAGCGCGGCGCTGGCGTTGGCGGCCTTGTCCTGCGACTTGAACATCAGGATGTAGGTCGGGTTGGTCAGCGGCCAGGCAGCCTTGCCGGGCTGGTCGGTCGTGATCTGGTAGAAGGTCTTGTTCCAGTCGGCGCCCGAGGCAGCGGCCTTGAAGGCGTCGTCGCTCGGATTGACCCACTGGCCGTCCTTGTTCTTCAGCTGGACGTAGGTCATCTTGTTCTGCTTCACATAGGCGTACTCGACGTAGCCGATGGAGTTGGGCAGGCGCTGCACGAAGGCGGCGACGCCCTCGTTGCCCTTGCCGGCCGTGCCGGCCAGCCACTTGACCGTCGTACCTTCGCCGACCTTGTCCTTCCAGTCGGCGCTGACCTTGGAAAGGTAGTTGGTGAAGATGAAGGTCGTGCCCGAGCCGTCGGCGCGAGCCACCGGCGCGATGGCCGCGTCAGGCAGCGCCACGCCGGGGTTCAGCGCCGTGATGGCCGCGTCGTTCCACTTCGTGACCTTGCCGAGGTAGATGTCGGCCAGCACGGTGCCCGTCAGCTTCAGCTGGCCCGGGGCGACGCCCTTGACGTTGACGACGGGCACCACGCCGCCGATGACTGTAGGGAACTGCACCAGGCCGTCCTTGGCCAGTTCCTCGTCCTTCAGCGGCATGTCGGAGGCGCCGAAGTCGACCGTCTTGGCCTTGATCTGGCGGATGCCGGCGCCGGAGCCCACCGACTGGTAGTTGATGCGCGCGCCGGTCGCCTTGTTGTAGGCATCGGCCCACTTGGCATAGATGGGCGCCGGGAAGGTCGCGCCTGCGCCGGTGACGTCCTGGGCAAGCGCCACTTGGGCACCGAACAGGCCCGCCAAAGTGGAAACAAGAGCGAGCGACTTGCTGACCTGGACAAATTTCATCTGAGACACCTTCCGCAGGGCGGTTTTGACGATGACGGCATCCTAGGGATCGAATGTGACGGTTCGGTGACCGTCGATTCGTCATTACGGGCATTGGAACGCGTCAAACGCCCGCTGGGAAGCACCCCAAACCCGCTTTGTGACAGCGTCATTTTCAATTCATGCGAATGTCATATGACACTCCTAGAGTGCCGACGAGTCGATTTCCATCCAACCGGAGCCCCTGAATGATTCGTCGCTCGTCGCTGATCGCCCTTGCCGCCAGCGCGCTGCTGGCCGCCTGCGCCACCACTCCTGCCCCCGCGCCGCTGACGGACACGCTCGCCCGCGACCCACAGCTCAGCACCTTCAACCGCCTCGTGGCCCAGGCTGGCCTGGCCGACGAACTGCGCGCAACCGGTCCGTTCACCGTCTTTGCCCCCAGCGACGAAGCCTTCAAGGCCGTCCCGGCCAAGACGATGGAAACGCTGGCCGCCGACCGGGCCCAGCTCAAGGCCGTGCTGAGCTATCACATCATCGACGGCCGCCTGGCCGCTGCCGACGTGAAGCCGGGCGCCGCCAAGACCCGCCAGGGCGCCTCCGTCGCCCTCGCGAAGGCAGGCAGCTTCGTTACCGTGGACGATGCCGTCGTTCAGCAGGCCGACATCGTCGCGACGAACGGCGTGGCCCATGTGGTCGACCGCGTGCTGATGCCGCCCAAGAAGTAAGCCAGGTACTCCGCCCGTCAAAAGGCCGCCCTCGGGCGGCCTTGTTCATCTGGCACGTGCACGCGACTGTCAGGCGGCGACGGCCTCGGCCAGACGCTGAGCGCAGCGCTGGGCAAGCCCGGCGTCGGAGGCCTCCACCATGACGCGCAGCAACGGCTCCGTGCCCGAAGCGCGGATCAGCACGCGGCCACGGTCGCCGAGCTCTGCCGTCACCGCGGTCTGCTCGTCGGCCAGGCGGGTATTGGTCTTCCAGTCTTGGCCCGCCTGCAGGCGAACGTTGATCAGCGTCTGAGGGAACAGCTCGACACCCTGAAGCTGCTCCGCCAGACCGCGACCACTGCGGCAAACCGACTGCAGCACCAGCAGCGCGCTGACGATGCCGTCGCCTGTCGTGTGTTTGTCCAGCGCCAGCAGGTGGCCAGAACCCTCACCGCCCAGTTGCCAGCCGCGCGCGGCCAGCTCTTCCAGCACGTAGCGGTCGCCGACCTTGGCGCGCACGAACTCGACATCGCGCGAGCGCAGCGCCAGCTCGACGGCCATGTTCGTCATCAGCGTACCGACGGCGCCGGCCACGCGCACGCCCTGGCTGAGGCGGTCGGCCACCATCACGTAGAGCAGTTCGTCGCCGTTGTAGAGGCGCCCGTTGGCATCCACCAGTTGCAGGCGGTCGGCGTCGCCGTCCAGCGCCACGCCGTAGTCCGCACCGTTGGCCTTGACGGCCTCGACCAGCGCGCCAGGCGAGGTCGCACCGAAGCCGGCGTTGATGTTGAAGCCATCGGGCTTGCAGCCAATGGCGATCACCTCGGCACCGAGCTCGTGAAAAACGTCGGGCGCCACGTGGTAGGCCGCGCCATGAGCGGCATCGACGACGATCTTCAGCCCCTTGAGCGTCAGGTCGGAGCCGAAGCTGTTCTTGCAGAACTCGATGTAGCGGCCGCGCGCGTCTTCCAGGCGCTTGGCGCGGCCGAGACTGGCGGAATCCACCCACTGCGGCGCTTCTTCCAGCGCGGCCTCGACGGCCAGCTCCCAGGCGTCGGGCAGCTTCTCGCCCCTGGCAGAGAAGAACTTGATGCCGTTGTCCTGGAATGCGTTGTGCGAGGCGCTGATGACGACGCCGAGGTCCTGGCGCAGCGCGCGGGTCAGGTAGGCGACGCCCGGGGTGGGCAACGGGCCGGTCAGCAGCACGTTGACGCCGGCGGAAGCGAAGCCGGCCTCCAGCGCCGATTCGATCATGTAGCCGGAGATGCGGGTGTCCTTGCCGATCAGCACCGTCGGGCGTTTGCTGGACTTGCGAAGCACGCGACCGACGGCATGGCCCAGGCGCAGCATGAAGTCGGGCGTGATCGGGTCCTGGCCCACCGTGCCGCGAATGCCGTCGGTTCCGAAATACTTGCGGCTCATCTAGCTCATCCTTTTATACAGTGGGCGAAATTGTCGCCGCATCGACGGCGGCCCAGACCTTGAGGGCGTCCACCGTGGCGGGGACATCGTGCACACGAATTACGTTTGCGCCGGCACTGACGGCCCGCAGCGCAGCGGCCAGGCTGGCAGCCAGGCGCTGGTCCACAGGCCGGCCGGTGATGTCGCCCAGGGTGCGCTTGCGCGACCAGCCCACCAGCAGCGGGTAGCCGAGTTCCGTCAGCCGCCGCTGACCGGCCAGCAGGCGCAGGTTGTGCTCGGCACTCTTGGCAAAGCCATAGCCTGGGTCGAGGGTGATGCAGTCGGCCGGCATGCCCGACTCGCGCGCGGCCTGGGCGCGCCGGGCCAGGAAGGCGCCCACTTCGGCCACGATGTCGCCATAGACGGCCAGGTCCATCATCGACGCAGGCTCGCCACGCATGTGCATCAGGCAGACGCCCGCGCCACTGCCGGCCACGGCGGCCAGTGCGCCTGGCATCTGCAGGGCCTGCACGTCGTTGATGATGTCTGCACCGGCATCCAGTGCGCGGTGCATGACGTCGGGCTTGTAGGTGTCGACGGAAACCGGCACCCCCAAGGTCACAGCTGCGGCCAACACCTCGGCAATGCGTGCCCACTCGCTGGCGGCATCGACGTGCGGCGCGCCCGGCCGCGTGGACTCGCCACCGATGTCGAGGATGTCCGCCCCCTCGGCCACCAGTCGCTCGCAATGCGCGATGGCCGCGCGAGTGTCGTCGTGGCTGCCACCGTCGGAGAAGGAGTCGGGTGTCACGTTGACGATGCCCATTACGCGGGGGCGGCTCAGATCGATGCGGAAGCGGCGGGTCTGCCAGTGCATGGTTGTCTGCCCGAATGGAAAACGGGCCCGGTGGAAGCCGGGCCCGTCTGGAGTGGGGATCAGGCCGCGGCCGGTGCGCCGTCGGTGCTGACCGGCGGCGTGCCGCCGCTCGGGCCGCTGCTGGGCGCCGACGGCGTGCTGCCGGGCTCGCGCGGCGGGCGGCCGGCCATGATGTCCAGGATCTGCTCGCGGTCAATGGTTTCCCACTTCATCAGCGCGGCCGTCATGGCCTCGACCTTGTCGCGGTTGTCTTCCAGGATCTTCTGCGCGACGGCGTACTGCTCGTCGAGGATGCGGCGGATCTCGCTGTCGACCTTCTGCTGCGTGGTCTCGCTGATGTTGGCCGTCTTGGTCATGCTGCGGCCGAGGAAGACCTCGCCCTCGTTCTCCGCATAGACCATCGGGCCCAGCGCCTCGCTCATGCCGTAGCGCGTGACCATGTCGCGGGCCATGCGGGTGGCGCGCTCGTAGTCGTTGGACGCACCGGTGGAGATGTCGTGGACGAACAGATCCTCGGCAATGCGGCCGCCGAACATGATGCTGATGCTGTTGAGCATCTGCTTGAAGTAGAGGCTGTGCTGGTCACGCTCGGGCAACTGCCAGGTCACGCCCAGGGCGCGGCCGCGCGGCATGACCGTGACCTTGTGGACCGGGTCGGTGCCCGGCAGCATCTCGGCGACGACGGCATGACCGGACTCGTGATAGGCCGTGGCCTTTTTCTCGTCCTCGGTCATGACCATGCTCTTGCGCTCGGGGCCCATGTAGAGCTTGTCCTTGGCGCGCTCGAAATCGATCATCTCGACGAGGCGGGCGTTGCGGCGGGCAGCGAACAGCGCAGCCTCGTTGACGAGGTTGGCCAGGTCAGCGCCGCTCATGCCGGGCGTGCCGCGGGCCAGGATGGACGCGTTCACGTCTTGGCCGATGGGCACCTTGCGCATGTGCACGTTCAGGATCTGCTCGCGGCCGCGGATGTCGGGCAGCGTGACGTAGACCTGGCGGTCGAAGCGGCCCGGGCGCAGCAGAGCTGGGTCGAGGATGTCGGGGCGGTTGGTGGCCGCGATGACGATGACGCCCAGGTTGGTGTCGAAGCCGTCCATCTCGACCAGCATCTGGTTCAGCGTCTGCTCGCGCTCATCGTTGCCGCCGCCCAGGCCCGCGCCACGGTGTCGGCCGACAGCGTCGATTTCGTCGATGAAGATGATGCAGGGCGCACTCTTCTTGGCCTGCTCGAACATGTCGCGCACGCGCGCCGCGCCGACGCCGACGAACATCTCGACGAAGTCGGAGCCGGAGATCGTGAAGAAGGGGACCTTGGCTTCGCCGGCGATGGACTTCGCCAGCAGCGTCTTGCCAGTGCCCGGGGGCCCCACCATCAGCACGCCGCGCGGAATGCGGCCGCCGAGCTTCTGGAACTTCTGCGGATCCTTCAGGAAGTCCACGAGTTCCTTCACCTCTTCCTTGGCTTCGTCGCAGCCGGCGACGTCAGCGAAGGTGATGGAGTTGTTGGCCTCGTCGAGCATGCGGGCCTTGGATTTGCCGAAGCTGAACGCTCCGCCCTTGCCGCCGCCCTGCATCTGGCGCATGAAATAGACCCACACCCCGATCAGCAGCAGCATGGGCGTCCAGTTGATCAGCATGCTGACCAGGAAGCTCTGCTCTTCGCGCGGCTTGATGTCGAACTTGACGCCGTTGCTGCGCAGGTCGCCCACGAGGCCGCGGTCCTGGTAGGTGGCCAGGGTGCGGATCTTGTTGCCTTCGGTGTCCTCGGCGTAGATGTCGCCGGTGATGCCGTCAGGCAGCGTCGCCGACTTGATCCGGTGCGCCTGGACCAGATCCAGGAACTCGGAATAGGTGACTTGCTTGCCGGGGGCCGTGGTGCTGCCGAACTGCTTGACGACCGTGAACAGCACCAGCGCGATGACGATCCAGACGGCGAACTTCGAAAACCATTGATTGTTCACTGCGACTCCTTGGCCCTGATGGCCCAGCGCGGGTTTCGGGACAGTGGGGACGATTTTATGTGAGGCAAGAGGGCCAGCCCTGTAATCAGCGGTTTTTCAACCCCAGGCCAACCAAGAATGTCTCGGAAGAGCGGATGCGCGAGGCCTTGGGCTTCACGACCTTGAAGACCTTGAAATGCGCCTTGAAGAGGTCGACGAGCTCGTTGTAGCCGCTGCCGTGGAAGACCTTGGCCACCAGCGCCCCATCGGGTTTGAGGTGCTTGTCGGCGAAATCGACGGCCAGCTCGATCAGGTTGGAAATGCGGGCGGCGTCTGTCGCCGCAATACCCGACAGATTGGGCGCCATGTCCGAAACAACGACATCCACGGGCTTGCCGGCCAGCGCTTCTTCCAGCTGGGCCAGCACGGCGTCTTCCTGGAAATCGCCCTGGATAAACTGCACGCCCTCGATGGGCTCGAACTCCAGCAGGTCCAGCGCAATGATGGTGCCGTTGAGCTGGCCCACCGCCGCCCCGCCCTGCCCCGCCTCCTTGGGCGCGAACTTGCGGCGCAGATACTGGCTCCAGGCGCCGGGGGTGGCGCCCAGGTCGACCACCACCTGGCCCGGGCGGATCAGCTTGAGCTCCTCGTCGATTTCCTTGAGCTTGTAGGCCGCGCGCGACCGGTAGCCGTCCTTTTGCGCTTGCTGGACGTAAGGATCCGAGACATGGTTGTTCAGCCATGCCTTGTTCAGCTTCTTGCTTTTGGTTTGAGTTTTCATGCCTACGGGATAATACGGGGATGCCTCAAATCAACCTGACCCCCGCCCAGCGCAAGGACAAGCGCGCCGATGCCCACCATCTCGACCCGGTCGTGATGATCGGCGGCGAGGGCCTGACGCCTGCCGTCGTCAAGGAAACCGACGCGGCGCTGAAGTCCCACGGCCTCATCAAGGTCCGCGTGCTGGGCGACGACCGCGCTGCCCGCGAAGCGATGTTTGCCCAGCTCTGCGACGAGCTGAGCGCGGCACCCATCCAGCACATCGGCAAGCTGCTGGTACTGTGGCGCCCCATCCCCGAGAAGGCCAAGGCCGAGCGCGAAGGCGCCATGCCCGGCCCGCGCGTCGTCAAGATCGTCAAGTTCTCCAAGAGCGGCAACGGCCGCCCCCAGATCAACAAGGTCAAGGTCATGGGCAATGAGCGCGTGACCCAGGGCGGCGAGATCAAGCGCATCAAGAAGCGCAGCAAGACTACGAGCGTCAAGAAGACCGCTGCTGACTGATCCAGGCGAGGCCCAGCACCGCGAGGCCCTTCACACCGAAAAAGGCCAGCGACACGCCATGCAGCGCCGCGAATGACGCGACGCCATGGCCGGCCTTGGCGTCCGCCATCATGGGCTGCAGCCCGTAGTAGCCGGCAATCGTGCAGAACAGCGCGACCGCCGGCAGCAGCAACTTGGGCGAGAAGACATTGCTTGTGGCGCCCGCCTCGACGGCGTCACGGGCAATGCGGCGCTCAAGCAGCATCAGGATCAGGGCTGCGGCCAGGCTGATCTGGGCCTCGATGGCGAACACACGTCCCACATAGGCGCCCGCCTGAGCCCGCTCCAGCACGGCGAAGGCACTGGGCGTGGCCGCAAAGGCAACGCAAAGCAAAAAGCCGCCCCAGAGGGCGGCCAGCAGGGCTTGGAGTTTCTGAAACATCGTCGCCAATTCGTAGTGCCTGACCGAGCGGCTGCCGCGGATCCGGCTTTGCCGGGCCGCTGGCTGCGCCCCCTAGAGGGGGCCGGCGCAGCAGGTAGGGGGTGGGCTATTCGTACCGGACTTCGACGATCTCGTAGCGCTTGATGCCGCCGGGGGCCTGCACTTCGGCGACGTCACCGGCCTCCTTGCCGATCAGCGCGCGCGCGATGGGCGAGCCGACCGAGATGCGACCCAGCTTGATGTCGGCCTCGTCGTCGCCGGTGATCTGGTAGGTCACCTCGGTGCCACTGGCCTCTTCTTCCAGATCCACGGTCGCGCCAAACACGACACGGCCGCCGGCGTCCAGCGTGGCGGGATCGATGATCTGCGCGGCCGCGAGCTTGCCCTCGATTTCGAGGATGCGGCCTTCGATGAAGCCCTGCTTGTCCTTGGCGGCGTCGTACTCGGCGTTCTCGCTCAGGTCGCCCTGGGCACGGGCCTCGGCAATGGCCTGGACGACGGCATGGCGCTCGACGGTCTTGAGGCGATGCAGTTCGGCCTTGAGCGCCTCGGCGCCGCGCTTGGTCAGGGGAATGGTCGTCATGTCAGAACTCGATGGCAAAAAGAGTTCCGCCGCTGCGGCCCGGGAGTCCAGGCTGCGGCGGCGGAATCGATGAGCTGTAGTTTAAGCCAGCTCGGCGTGCAGTTCCTGCAGGGATTGCACGGTCAGACCGTCACGGTGTTTCATGCCTTCGACCGCGGCTTCGCAGCCGGCCATCGTCGTGTAGTAGGTCACGCGGTTGGCCAGCGCGGACTGGCGGATGTAGCGGCTGTCCGCGATGGCCGTGCGGGTCTCGTCCACCGTCGTGAAGACGAGCTGGATGTCGCCACCCTTCAGCGCGTCGACGATGTGCGGCCGGCCGTCCTTGATCTTGTTGATCAGCTTGACCGGCACGCCGGCTTCCGTGATGGCCGCGGCCGTGCCCTTGGTCGCGACGATGCCGAAGCCCAGTTCGTGCAGGTCCTTGGCGATGGCAATCGCACGGGCCTTGTCGTTGTTCTTGACCGTGATCAGCACGTTGCCCTGGCGCGGCAGACGCGAGCCCGCGCCGATCTGGCTCTTCAGCATGGCTTCGCCAAAGGTCTTGGCTGCGCCCATCACTTCACCGGTCGAACGCATCTCGGGGCTGAGGATGGGGTCCACGCCCGGGAACTTGTTGAAGGGGAAGACGGCTTCCTTGACGCTGAAGTAAGGCGGAATCACCTCGGCCGGCACGCGGCCCTTGCGGTCGCGCTGGTCGGCGATCTTCTGGCCGGCCATGCAGCGGGCCGCAATCTTGGCGAGCTGCTGGCCGGTGGCCTTGGAGACGTAGGGCACCGTGCGCGAGGCGCGCGGGTTCACTTCCAGCACGTAGATCGTGCAGTGGGCGAGGCCCTTGGCCACGTCGCCCTGGATGGCGAACTGCACGTTCATCAGGCCGACGACCTTGAGCGCCTTGGCCATGGCCGCGGTCTGGCGGCGCAACTCGTCCTGCACGTCGGCCGCCAGCGTGTAGGGCGGCAGCGAGCAAGCTGAGTCGCCAGAGTGAATGCCGGCCGCCTCGATATGCTCCATGATGCCGCCGATCATCGTGTCGACGCCGTCGCTGATGCAGTCCACGTCCACCTCCACGGCGTCCTGCAGGAAATGGTCCAGCAGCACGGGCGATTTCTCGCTGACGCGCACGGCCTCGCGCATATAGCGCTCCAGGTCCTTGTCGCCGTGCACGATCTCCATCGCGCGGCCACCCAGCACATAACTCGGACGAACGACCAGCGGGTAGCCAATCTCATTGGCCAGCGTGACGGCCTGCTCTTCGGTGCGCGCGGTGCGGTTGGGCGGCTGCTTCAGGCCCAGCTCGTGCAGCAGCTTCTGGAAGCGCTCGCGGTCCTCGGCGATATCGATGGAATCAGGCGTGGTGCCGATGATGGGCACGCCGGCGCGCTCCAGGTCCAACGCCAGCTTCAGCGGCGTCTGGCCGCCGTACTGCACGATGACGCCGGCCGGCTTTTCCTTGTCGACGATCTCCAGCACGTCTTCCAGCGTGACCGGCTCGAAGTACAGGCGGTCGGACGTGTCGTAGTCGGTCGAGACGGTCTCAGGGTTGCAGTTGACCATCAGCGTCTCGTAGCCGTCCTCGCGCATGGCGAGGGCCGCGTGCACGCAGCAGTAGTCGAACTCGATACCCTGGCCGATGCGGTTGGGGCCACCGCCCAGCACCATGATCTTCTTCTTGTCCGTCGGCGCGGCCTCGCACTCGGCGCCCTCGCCCTCATAGGTCGAGTACATATAGGCCGTCTGCGTCGAGAACTCGGCGGCGCAGGTGTCCACGCGCTTGTAGACCGGGCGCACGTTCAGCGCGTGGCGGCGTTCGCGCACGGCATGCTGGTTCGTGCCCAGCAGCTTGGCCAGGCGCTTGTCAGAGAAGCCCTTGGTCTTGAGCAGGCGCAGTTCGGCTTCGGTGATCGATTCAATCGAACGCCCCTTCAGGTCGCCTTCGATCTGGATCAGCTGTTCGATCTGGGCCAGGAACCACGGGTCCACCGCGGTCTCGTCGTAGATCTCGTCCAGCGTCATGCCGATGCGGAAGGCATCGGCCAGGAAGAGGATGCGCTCGGGACCGGCTTCGCCGATCTCCTGCACGATCTCTTCACGGTCGGTCGAGCGCTCGGTCAGGCCGTCGATGCCCGTCTCCAGGCCGCGCAGCGCCTTCTGGAAGGATTCCTGGAAGGTGCGGCCCATGGCCATCACCTCGCCGACGGACTTCATCTGCGTCGTCAGCCGCGAGTCGGCCATCGGAAACTTCTCGAAGGCGAAGCGCGGGATCTTGGTGACGACGTAGTCGATGCTAGGTTCGAAGGACGCCGGCGTGGCGCCACCGGTGATGTCGTTCTTCAGCTCGTCCAGCGTGTAGCCGACGGCCAGCTTGGCCGCGACCTTGGCGATGGGGAAGCCGGTGGCCTTGGATGCCAGCGCGGATGAACGCGACACGCGCGGATTCATCTCGATGACGATCATGCGGCCGTTCTTCGGGTTGATGGAGAACTGCACGTTGGAGCCGCCCGTGTCCACGCCGATCTCGCGCAGCACGGCCAGCGACGCGTTGCGCAGCAGCTGGTATTCCTTGTCCGACAGCGTCTGGCTGGGCGCCACGGTGATGGAGTCACCGGTGTGGATGCCCATGGGATCCAGGTTCTCGATGGAGCAGACGATGATGCAGTTGTCCGCCTTATCGCGGACGACCTCCATCTCGTACTCCTTCCAGCCGATCAGGCTCTCTTCGATGAGGAGCTCGTTGGTAGGCGACAGGTCCAGGCCGCGCTTGCAAATCTCTTCGAACTCTTCCGGGTTGTAGGCAATGCCTCCGCCCGTGCCGCCCAGCGTGAAGCTGGGGCGGATGACCATAGGGAAGCCGGCGCCGCCGATCTCGGCGTGGATGCGCTTTTGCACGCCCCAGGCCTCTTCCAGCGTGTGCGCGATGCCCGACTTGGCCGAGTCCAGACCGATCTTGGTCATCGCGTCCTTGAACTTCAGGCGGTCCTCGGCCTTCTCGATGGCGACCTCGTTGGCGCCGATCATCTCGACGTTGTACTTGGCCAGCACGCCATGCTTGTGCAGGTCCAGCGCGCAGTTCAGCGCGGTCTGGCCGCCCATCGTGGGCAGCACCGCGTCCGGGCGCTCCTTGGCGATGATCTTCTCGACCACCTGCCAGGTGATGGGCTCGATGTAGGTGACGTCCGCCGTGTCCGGGTCCGTCATGATGGTCGCGGGGTTGCTGTTCACCAGGATGACCTTGTAGCCCTCCTCGCGCAGCGCCTTGCAGGCCTGGGCGCCCGAGTAGTCGAACTCGCAGGCCTGGCCGATGATGATCGGGCCGGCGCCGATGATGAGGATGCTCTTGAGGTCTGTACGTTTCGGCATGGCGGTCTGCGCTCTTGGAACTTTTTAGAGGGTGGCCGTGGCCAGCTTGGCCCCGAATCCAACGAAAAGGGCACCGACGCCTGCGTTAGCGGCACCGGAGAGACGACGCCGCGCACGGAAGGCCGCCGCGAGGCGGGCGCCGGCGAAGATCAGCGTCGAGAGATAGACGAAGCTGAGCACCTGGATGATGGCGCCCAGGATCAGGAAGGTCAGCGCCGGCGTCGGATAGGCCGGGTCGACGAACTGGATGAAGAAGGACAGCAGGAAGGCAATGGCCTTGGGGTTCAGCAGGCTGACGACCAGGGCCTTGCGGAAGGGCTGGCTGGCGTCGACGGCGCGCGGCGCCTCGTTGCTCTTGCCATCGCCGCGCCAGGTGCTCAGCGCGCCACGCAGCAGCTGGATGCCGATCCAGCCCAGGTAGACCGCGCCCACCATCTTCACGACGAAGAAGATCTGCGGGCTGGCCATCAACAGCGATGCGCCACCGGCCGCGGCAGCCGTCATCAACACCGTGTCGCCGACGAACACGCCGCAGGCGGCCGTGTAGCCGGCGCGCACGCCACGCTGCGCCGCAACGGACAGCACGTACAGCGAGTTCGGGCCCGGCAGCAGGATGATGAAGATCGCTGCCGCGAGAAAGGTGCCGAGGTCGGTGATGCCGAACATGCGAGCCTCCTCAAGCCTTGTTCATCAGGCCAATGAAACGGTCGAACAGATAGGCGATGTCGTGCGGGCCGGGGCTGGCTTCCGGGTGGCCCTGGAAGCTGAAGGCCGGCTTGTCGGTACGGGCGATGCCCTGCAGCGTGCCGTCGAAGAGGCTGACGTGGGTGGCGCGCAGGTTCGCCGGCAGCGTCTCGGGGTCGACGGCGAAGCCGTGGTTCTGGCTGGTGATGCCGACGCGGCCGCTGTCCAGGTCCTTGACCGGATGGTTGGCGCCGTGGTGGCCGAACTTCATCTTGAAGGTCTTGGCGCCCGAAGCCAGCGCCAGGATCTGGTGACCCAGGCAGATGCCGAAGACGGGGATGCCGGATTCGATCAACTGGGCCGTGGCCTTGATGGCGTAGTCGCAGGGCTCCGGGTCACCAGGACCGTTGGACAGGAACACGCCGTCCGGCTCCAGGTCGAACACGGTGCTGGCGGGCGTCTGTGCCGGCACGATGGTGACCTTGCAGCCGCGCTCGGCCAGCATGCGCAGGATGTTGAGCTTGACGCCGAAGTCGTAGGCGACGACGTGGAACTTCGGCGCGCCCTGAGTGCCGTAGCCGCTGCCGAGCTTCCACTCGGTCTGCGTCCAGGCTTCGCTCTCGGTGCGGCTGACGACCTTGGCGAGATCCAGGCCGGCCATCGACGGTGCGGCCTTGGCGGCGGCGACCGCCGTGTCGATGTGCGCCTGCGTGACGGCCTCACCAGCGGGCAGAGCCAGGATGCAGCCGTTCTGCGCGCCCTGGGTGCGCAGAACGCGCGTCAGGCGGCGCGTGTCCAGGCCGGCGATGCCGACTGTGCCCTGCTCGCGCAGGTAAGCATCCAGCGTCTTGCCGGAGCGGAAGTTGGACGCGCGGATCGGCAGGTCCTTGATGACAAGGCCGGCGGCGAAGACCTTGCCGGCCTCGACGTCTTCCTCGCTGATGCCGTAGCTGCCAATGTGCGGATACGTCAGCGTGACGATCTGGCGGCAGTAGCTGGGGTCGGTCAGGATTTCCTGGTAGCCGGTCAGCGCGGTGTTGAACACCACTTCACCGACCGTCTGGCCGGTCGCGCCGATGGACTGGCCTCGGAACACCGTCCCATCCGCCAGAGCCAGGATTGCTTGAGGGGGATGGAGCAGGTCGGTCAGCACAAAGGGTCTCCGCAAGTGGTTCGCGTGCCCAGCATCAACCCGTCCGGGGACGGGTCAACTTGTAGAAACCGAGGGGTTTTGGCGCCGGGCAGCGTAGGGTTCAGGTAAACCCATCGAGTATAGCCGACTGGGGTTAGTACGGAGGCTTCGTGACCGGCCCGTGACGCCTCAAAGTGCCGCGATGCCGGCCTTGGCAATCTCCGCGTCCTCGACGGACTTGACGCCGCTGACACCCACGGCGCCGACGACCTGTCCATCCACAACGATCGGCACTCCACCTTCCAGCATGCCGTGCATGCCGGGCACGCTGAGGAAGGACTGGCGCCCTCCGTTGATCATGTCCTCGTAGACCTTGGATTCACGCCGGCCGAGAGCTGAGGTGTGGGCCTTGGCGGGCGCGAACAGGGCCGAGCTGGGCGAGGCGCCATCCAGACGCTGCAGCCACAGCAGGTGGCCGCCGGCATCGACGATGGCAATGGACACCGCCCACCCCTTGCCGAGGGCATGGGCCTCGGCGGCGGCGGCGATGCGCTTGACGTCGGAGAGTTCGAGTTGAGCTTGCTGTTTCATGGTCTTGATTTCCTGATGACAGGCCTCAATGTACCGGCCCGATGCCGCCCTAGAATCCCTGCGGTTTTCTTTTCTCTCTTGGAGGATCGTCATGAACGAAAGCCTGCAAACCCAGTACGGCTATGCCGGCGTGGGCCTTGCCGCCGACCGCCAGCGCGTGCTGCGCAACACCTACTGGCTGCTGGCCCTGTCCCTGGTGCCGACGGTGCTGGGCGCCTGGATTGGCGTCTCGACCGGCGTCTTCCGCATGATGAGCCCGGGGATGAGCGCCCTGGTGTTCTTCGTCGGCGCCTTCGGCCTTATGTTCGTCATCGAGAAGACCAAGGACAGCGCCACCGGCGTCGCCGCGCTGCTCGGATTCACCTTCTTCATGGGCCTGATGCTGTCGCGCCTGGTGGGCTATGTGCTGGGCTTCAAGAACGGCACCTCGCTGGTCATGACCGCCTTTGGCGGCACGGCAGCGGTGTTCTTCACAATGGCCAGCCTCGCCACCATCATCAAGCGCGACCTGTCCTCGATGGGCAAGTTCCTGGTGGTGGGCGCCGTGATCCTGATGGTGGCCGGCATCGCCAACATCTTCCTGCAGTCGTCGGCGCTGATGCTGACCATGCTGGTGATGTCGCTGGGCATCTTCTCGGCCTTCATGCTGTACGACATCAAGCGCGTCGTGGACGGCGGCGAGACCAACTACATCACGGCCACGCTGGCCATCTACCTGGACATCTACAACGTGTTCCAGAGCCTGCTGTCGCTGTTGGGCATCTTCGGCGGCGATCGCGACTAATTGATCCGCCCCCCCGGGAGGCGCTTTGCGCCTCCCCCTCAAGGGGACGCCGCCAGTGGCCCGGCAAAGCCGGCTCCACTGCGGCAGCTCGATGAAGGAGCCTGCTGTCGCGGCTCCTTTTTTTATTTGCCGCTCGGCGTGTAGTTGCGCAGCACAAAGGGCGCGCTGACCCAGATGGGCTGGCCCACCTGGCCCACATGGGCCGACAGCATCACCGTGCCGGCGGCCTGGTTGTCCTGGGCCGTGCCGTTGAGCACCACGGGCTCGAGCTTGCTCGTCAACGTCGCCACGCCGGACAGCAGGGCCGTGTAGGGCGCGCCATTCAGCTGCAGCGCCACCGGCACGCTGACCTTGGCCCTGGCATCGTCCGTGTCCAGCCGCATCCACACCAGCACCTGCAGCTTGTCGCCCTTGCGGATGTCGGCCGTGATGGGCGCGATGACGCCGTTGTCCCAGGGGTTGGCGCGCCTGCCCTGCAGGTCTACGCGCAGGCAGGTCTTGCCCGAGGCCTCGCAGGGCACCTGCTGGGTGGACTGGCCTTCGCCGTAGACCGACCAGGCGCTGACCTTGGGCGAGTTGATCAGGTGGTCCAGCGCCGGGTCGCTGCTGCGCGCAACGGGCTGAGCCGCGCCGGGAACAGGCACGAGAGCACTCAGGATGGGCCTCACCCAGCCGTCCGCCTTCATGTCCCAGACGACGAAGTCCGAGTCGAACTGCCAGTAGCTCCAGCCGAAGCCCCTCGCCTCCGCCGCGCGGGCGACGGCCGCCGTCCAGGCCACGCGCTGCGCCATGCCCGCTGTCTCCAGCGCGCCGAATTCACCCAGCAGGATGGGCCGGCCGGTGCGCTGCGACCAGGCCTTCACCCGGTCGAAGTCCTGCTTTAGCTTGTCCAGCTCCGGCGGCACACCCCAGGTCACGCCTGAGAGCTTCTGGAACTGCGGAGTCCACGACGCCCCCTGGTGCGTGAACTCCATCGGCGTGTAGTAGTGGAAGGTCACGATGAGGTTGCGGTCGGCCTCGGGCAGTTGCAGGCTGTCGAGCTGGTCCAGCGAGTTCCAGAACTTGGGGCCGACAACGACGCGGCGCCTGGGGTTGGTCTCGCGGATGATGGCCAGGTTCTCGGCCAGCATGTCGTTCCAGACCGCGTCGGCAGCCCCGTTGGGCTCATTCAGGATCTCGAACAGCACGGCATCGGGCGCGTCCCTGAAGCGTGGCGCCACCTGGCGCCAGAAGGCCTTGAGCCGCGCTCGGCACTTCTCGATCTCCTTGGCGCAGTCGTTGAAGTTGTGCTGGTCCACGATGACCTGCAGGCCGGCATTCAGCGCCGCCGCCGTCACTTCGTCCAGCGTCTTCAGCCAGGTCACCGACAGGCGCCCCTCGGCATCCATGTGCTCGAAGGCATGCAGGTTCAGACGCACATGGTCGAAACCGCCGTCACGGATGGCCTGCATGTGGCGCAGTTGGAAGCGCGCCTTGGCCGGCTCGCTCCAGAGCGGGTCATAGCCCAGCACGTTGACACCGCGTTTGAGCGCCTGCTGCGGCAGAGCCGCCGTTTGCGCCAGCGCGGCAGAGGCCAGCCCCAGGATCAGGCAGATGACGCCCAGCGCGCGGGGCAAGGGATTTCGAATGGACATGGCCGACCTCTTGTATCCGGATTCTTCAGATAAACAAACTAAACAAACTTGTTTATCTATTTTGTCCACCCACCGGGAATCGACACCCCGTACTTACGCGGAGGCACGCGCGGCCCAGGAGGCCATCGCTAAAACAGATCGCCCTGCGCCGAAAGCTTGCGCGGTGGCTTGAAGAGCGCCAACTGCACCGGCCGCCGCTCCGTGCGCAGCCCCAGCTTGGCGGCCGCGCGGCGCAGTCGCGCGCGCAGCAGGTCGGCCCAGATGCCCTCGCCGGTGAAGCGGGTGCCGAAGCGCGCATCGTTGTCCTTGCCGCCACGCATGTCGCGGATGCGGGCCATCACGCGCTCGGCGCGGTCGGGAAAGTGGCGGGCAAGCCAGTCCTGGAACAGCGGGTTCACCTCCCAGGGCAGGCGCACGGGGATGCTGAAGGCGCTGCTGGCGCCAGCCTGGGCAGCGACAGCGAGGATGCGCTCCAGCTCGGGCTCGTTGATGAAAGGAATGATGGGCGACACGCTGACACCCACCGGCACGCCCGCTTCGGCCAGCGCCTGAATCGTGCGCAGCCGCCGGGCCGGCGCCGCCGCGCGTGGCTCCATGATGCGGGAGAGTTCGTTGTCCAGCGTCGTCACCGACAGATAGACCGACACCAGGCCCTGAGCCGCCATCGGCGCGATCAGGTCCAGCTCACGCTCGATGCCCGAGGACTTGGTGACGACGGAAAAGGGGTGGCCGCACTCTGCGAGCACCTCGACGACACGCCGCGTGATGCCGAGCCTGCGCTCGACGGGCTGGTAAGCATCGGTGGCGGTGCCCAGCACCAGCGAACGTGGCTCATACCTCGCACCGGCCAGCGTCTCGCGCAGCCGTTCGGCCGCGTTCACCTTGGCGACGATGCGGGTCTCGAAATCCAGGCCGGGCGACAGGTTCAGATAGCTGTGCGTCGGCCGGGCGAAGCAGTAGATGCAGCCGTGTTCGCAGCCCCGGTAGGGGTTGATCGAGTAGTCGAAGCTGATGTCCGGCGACTGGTTGCGCGTGACGATCTTCTTCGCCGGCTCCTCAATGATCTGCGTGGCAGGCGGCAGATGCTCCTGGGCGGCGTCCTGATCCAGCGATCCCCAGCCGTCGTCGTACTGCTCCCGCTGCCGTTGCTCGAAGCGATGGGGCATGGCCGTGGCACTGCCGCGGCCCTTGATGGAGTCGAGCGGAACAAGGGCCGGCTGGGCCGGGGCAACGCGAGTGGGGGCGGGCGACATACTGTAAATATATACAGTATTCATCATCTCGCCAGCGCCAAGTCCAGGCGACGCGAACAGATTTGCACCCGCGCAGGCCAAGCCCCTCTTGAGGCCGATGTCATCCACACCACATGCAAGGCCAACACCAACAGCAACCCGGAGATTGGCATGCTGCTCGTTTGCCCCAGCTGCGGAACCCGCAATCGCGTTCCCGATGAGAGACTGGCTGACAACCCGGTCTGCGGCCATTGCGGCCAGGCCGTGGCGCCACACCAGCCCATGCCGCTGGGCGACGCCGAACTCCTGCCTTACCTGCAAGGCACGGAGGCGCCCGTTCTCGTTGACTTCTGGGCCGCGTGGTGCGGTCCCTGCCGGGCCTATGCCCCGCAGTTCGAACAACTCGCCGCCGCGAGGCCCGACCTGCGCTTCATCAAGGTGGACAGCGATGCCGCGCCACGCGCCAGCGCGAGCCTACAGATCCGCAGCATCCCGACCACACTGCTGTTCCTGAACGGCCGCGAAGTGGGGCGCCAGAGCGGTGCCATGTCGGCGGCACAGCTCAACAGCTGGGTAGACCAGGCCCTGCGCTGAAGTCGGTCCCGCCGACCCTCACGCGAGGGTCGACAGGCTAGTACTCGTCGCGCTCCACGCCGACATATCCAGGCGCTAGGTTCTCGAACTTGGTGTGCATGCGCTGGAAGGCCAGCTTCACCGTGCCGACCGGGCCGTTACGCTGCTTGGCGATGATGATCTCGGCCACGCCCGGCTCCTTGCACTCGTCCTTGGTGTAGTACTCGTCGCGGTAGATGAACATGATGATGTCCGCGTCCTGCTCGATGGCGCCGGACTCGCGCAGGTCCGACATCATGGGGCGCTTGTCGGGGCGCTGCTCCACCGAGCGGTTCAGCTGCGACAGCGCAATGACCGGGCACTTCAGCTCCTTGGCCAGGGCCTTCAGGCCCCGTGAGATTTCGCCCAGAACCGTCGCGCGGTTTTCCTCGCTGCCGCCGCCGTTGCCGGACATCAGCTGCAGGTAGTCGATGACGATGAGGCCCAGCTGGCCGCAGATGCGCGCTTGGCGGCGCGCGCGCGCGCGCACTTCCGACGGCGACAGGCCGGGGCTCTCGTCGATAAAGATGCTGGACTTGCCGAGCTTGTCGACGGCTTCGGCCAAGCGCCCCCACTCGTCGTCCTTGAGTTGACCCGTGCGCAGATGGCTCTGGTCGATGCGGCCGATGGAGCCCACCATCCGCAGCGCCAGCTGGGCGGCACCCATTTCCATCGAGTAGATGACGACGGGCAGGCCCTCGCTGATGGCGACGTTCTCGGCGATGTTGACCGCGAACGCCGTCTTGCCCATGGAGGGGCGGGCCGCCAGCACGATGAGGTCGCCGGGCTGCAGACCGGCAGTCTGGCGGTCGAGGTCGTAGAACCCCGTGCGCACGCCGGTCACGTCCTGGGCGCCGCTCTCGGCCAGCTCGTTGACGCGGTCCATCAGCGCGATCATCAGGTGATCGATGGCCTGGAAGCCCTGTTTGCTGCGTGAGCCTTCCTCGCCGATGCGGAAGATCTTGCCCTCGGCCTCGTCGAGGATTTGCGTGACAGCGCGGCCCTGCGGGTTCATCGCGGCGGTGGCGATCTCGTCGCTGGTGGCGACCAGCTTTCTCAGGATGGCCCGCTCACGGACGATCTCGGCATAACGGCGCAGATTGGCGGCACTCGGCACGCTCTGCGCAAGCGCGTTCAGATAGGCCAGGCCGCCGCATTCCTCGGCGCGGCCCAGCGAGGTCAGTTCGTCGAAGACGGTGACGACGTCGGCCGGCTTGCCGGCGTTGATCAGCTTGCCGACCGCCGCGTAGACATGCTTGTGCTCGAAGCGGTAGAAGTCGGTCTCGGTCAACAGGTCGGCGGCCTTGTCCCAGGCCGAGTTGTCGATCAGCAGGCCGCCGAGCACGCTCTGCTCGGCTTCGACCGAGTGGGGCGGCACGCGCAGCCGCGCGACCTCGTCATCTTGCGGCGCGGCGGAGGAAGAGGCGGGAAAGATCGCGGACATGCCTGTGGATAAAGCTGTGAACGGACGGGGGGCAAACGGTGGTCAGCGCTGGAAAACACGGGCCACAAAAACCGAAGGCCGAAACCCTCGGGGGCCTCGGCCTTCGTTCGATGTTGCGACGCCCTGCGGCATCGCACATCAGGGGAAGCGAGCTTCCCTGAAGCTGATTACTCGGCTTCGGCAACCACCTGGACGCTGATCTCGACAACCACGTCCGTGTGGGCAGCGACGCTCACCGGGAACTCGCCGACGGTCTTCAGCGGGCCGTTGGGCAGACGCACCTGAGCCTTGGCGATGGGCGAACCCAGCTTGGTCAGCGCGTCAGCGATGTCGGCGTTGGTGACGGAGCCGAACAGGCGGCCGTCCACACCGGCCTTCTGGGCGATGCGCACGGTCTTGCCGGCGATGGCTTCGCCCAGCTTCTGGGCAGCAGCCAGCTTCTCGGCGGCAGCCTTTTCGAGCTCGACACGGCGAGCTTCGAATTCCTTGATCGCGGCCTCGGTGGCGCGGCGCGCCTGCTTGGTCGGGATCAGGAAGTTGCGGGCGTAGCCGTCCTTGACCTTGACGACGTCGCCGAGGTTGCCGAGGTTGGCCACTTTTTCGAGCAGGATCACTTGCATGTCGTCAGCTCCTTAGACCTTGTGCTGGTCGCTGTACGGCAGCAGGGCCAGGAAGCGCGCGCGCTTGATGGCGACCGTCAGCTGACGCTGGAAGAAGGCGCGCGTGCCGGTCAGGCGAGCGGGCGTGATCTTGCCGTTCTCGGCGACGAAATCGCGCAGCGTGTCGATGTCCTTGTAGTCGATCTGCTCGACACCGGCGACGGTGAAGCGGCAGAAACGCTTGCGACGGAACAGCAGCGACTGTTGGTTGCGCTTGGGCTTCTTGTCCTTGGAGAAGCGACCTTTACCACGGGGCGGGGGCATAGTGGACCTCTGTTAAATCTATCCGGATTCAAATAATTTCCGGGTTCTGCGAAGCAGCGGGTTCGATCACGGTCACATGGGCGATAAAGCCTCGGCCGTTGCGCTGGTGGGTCAGGAAACCGCGGAAGACCGCGACGCCACCGACTCCCAGCGCCTGCAACTGCCTGGCCACCTCTCCCACCGCGACCGCCTTGATCTCCAGGGAGACCTTGCGCGGCTTGCCGGCTTCGATGACTTCGGACTCGGCCTTGAGGCTCGCGTCCAGGGCCATCAGCCCGGCGGGGGTGTATCGGATCAGACCGAGTTGCTGGATCTGTGCCTGCAGGTGAAGCTGGTTCACGCTGTCAGCACGCTGCTCGAAAAACCTGGTTCTCTAGCGATGACCTGGGCTCAGGCCGCTTCTTGCTGCGGCGCCTTGCGGGCTTCTTCGCGCTCGACGGCCTTCATCATGACCGAAGGGGTCGTGATGGCCTTGTCCTGAACCACGGTGAGGTGGCGCAGCACGGCGTCGTTGAAGCGGAAGCCGGTCTCGAGCTCAGCCAGGACTTCCTTGCTGCACTCGATGTTCAGGCACAGGTAATGGGCCTTGGCGAGCTTCTGGATCAGGTAAGCCATCTGGCGACGGCCCCAGTCCTCGACCCGGTGCACGACACCGCCGCCGGCAGTGATCAGGCCCTTGTAACGCTCCAGCATGGCCGGAACCTGTTCGCTTTGATCCGGATGGATCAGCAGAACGATTTCGTAATGACGCATAGTTGCTCCTTGTGGATTCCAGCCCGGATAAGCCCGGACTGCGGAAGCCGTGCCACAGCGTCGACTCGTGACTCGGCAAGGGGGAACCCGTGATTCTAGCCCGGGAAGTCCGATCCGCCAAATCCCGAAGCCCGAAGAGCCGGCTCAACGCTGCAGCGGGCTGCGCAGTGCGTCGACGAAATCACGCTGGCGCGCGCCAGGCGCCGCCGTCATCAGGCTGACCAGCACCAGGGCCAGCGCCCCGGCCGGCACGCCGAACAGGCCGGCCGAGGCTGGCTGGATGCCCCAGATCAGCGACGCAGGCCCGGGCAGGCCGATCAGGGCCCTCAGCGCCGGATGGGCCACCACGAGATAGGCAAGACAGACGCCCAGCCCCGCCAACATCCCGGCCAGCGCCCCCGCGCGATTGGCACGACGCCAGAACACACCGGCCACCAGGGCCGGGAAGAAGGTCGACCCCGCGATGGAGAACGCCGCCGTGACGACGGCCAGGATGTCCGCCGGCCGGCTGGACGCCACCGCCGCCGCCGCCAGCGCCGCCGCCAGCAGCAGGGCCTTGGACAGCGTGACCCTCCGAGTGCGCGAGGCCTCGGGGTTGATGGCCTTGTAGTAGAAGTCGTGGGAGAGCGAACTGGAGATGGCCAGCAGCAGTCCGTCCGCCGTGGACAGCGCCGCCGCCAGGCCACCGGCCGCGACCATGCCGGAGATGACGTAGGGCAGGCCACCCAGCTCGGGCATGACCAGCATGACAAGGTCGGGGTGCAGGCGCAGCTCGCCCAGCTGCAGCCGGCCGTCGCCGTTCAGGTCCACCGCTGACAGCAGCGTCGGGTCGACGCGCTGCCACTGGCGTATCCAGGCCGGCAACTGCTCGAAACTGCTGCCGACCAGGTCGTTGAAGACCTCCGTCTTGACCATCACCGCCAGGGCCGGCGCCGTCAGGTAGAGCAGGCAGATGAAGACCAGCGACCACGCGACCGACTCGCGCGCCGTCGCCACCGAGGTGGTGGTGTAGTAGCGCGTCAGCAGATGCGGCAGGCCGGCCGTACCCACCATGAGACACAGGGCCAGCGCGATGAAGTTGCGCCGCGCCGTGCTGGCCTGCTCGCGCTCGGCGGGGCTGCCGTCGGGATTGCCGGCAAACGGCTGGGTGTGCGGCACCAGGCCGGAGAGCGGCTGAGCCAGCTGAGCCTCGCTGACCTGCTCGCGCCGCCAGCGCTCCTCCGCCTCGGCCGAGGTGCGCGGCAGCGCGGCACGCTGCTTCTCCGCGACCTGGATCTGGGCCAACGGCGCGTTCGCGGCCTTCAGCGCCGCCACGCTCGCAGCCGCCCTCGCCTGCTCGTCGGCCAGCGCCCTGGGCACGTCGGACAGGCGCGCCGCGGCGGCGTCCGCGCGTTGTTGGTGGATGGCGCGCACCTGCAGCTCGCCCGGGTCGCGTATCAGCTCCCGTTCGCGCTCCGCCAGCTGGTGCAGTTGCTGGCCATAGACCAGTTGGGGCAGCGGCCAGCCCGTCTGCTTGACGCTGAGCCAGATGACCGGCACCAGATAGGCCAGGATCATGATGAGGTACTGGGCCACCTGGGTCCAGGTGACGGCTCGCATGCCGCCCAGGAAGGAGCACACCAGCACGCCGCCCAGGCCGACGAAGACGCCGACCTCGAAGCCCAGGCCGGTGAGCCGCGTCGTGATCAGGCCGACGCCGTAGATCTGCGCGACCAGATACACGAAGGACACCAGGATGGCCGAGCCGGCACCGACGAGTCGCAGCGTACGGCTCTCGAAGCGTTCGGCCAGAAAGTCGGCCAGCGTGAACTGCCCGAAGCGGCGCAGATAGGGTGCGATGCACAGAGCCACCAGCACGAAGCCGCCGGTCCAGCCCAGCACGTAGGCCAGGCCCGCATAGCCGGTGGCGTACAGCGTGCCCGCCAGGCCGATGAAGCTGGCTGCACTCATCCAGTCGGCACCCGCGGCCATGCCGTTGTAGAGCGGTGGCACGCGGCGGCCGGCGACGAAGTATTCGGCCGGATCGGTCGTGCGGCACAGGATGCCGATGACGGCGTAGACCGCCACCGTCGCGCCCAGGAAGGTGTAGCCGATCCAGGCCTTGGGCAGGCCGCGCCGCTCGGCCAGGCCGAGGGCGATCACGAGCGCGATGAAGCTCAGCGCGAACAGTGCGTAGCGGCGGTGCAGATGGCGGGCAGACACAGTCGTCATCATCGGCAACAAAAAGCCCGGATTCCCCTGCGGAGAACCCGGGCTGCTCTCGTCAGTCGTGCAGACTTACTTGGCGGCCAGGCGCTGCCAGGTCTCGATGACCGTGTCGGGATTCAGCGAGATGGACACAATGCCCTCCTCGGCCAGCCAGTCGGCGAAGTCCGGGTGGTCGCTGGGGCCCTGACCGCAGATGCCGATGTACTTGCCGGTGGCGCGGCAGGCGCGGATGGCGCGCGAGATCATGGCCTTCACCGCCGGGTCGCGCTCGTCGAAATCGCCGGCCAGCTGTTCCAGGCCCGAGTCGCGGTCCAGGCCCAGCGTGAGCTGCGTCAGGTCGTTGGAGCCGATGGACATGCCGTCGAAATGCTCCAGGAACTGCTCAGCCAGGATGGCGTTGCTCGGCACCTCGCACATCATGATGAGGCGCAGGCCGTCCGTCCCTCCCGCCGCGGCGCGCTTCAGGCCGCGCTCGGCCAGCATGGTGACGACCTTCTCGGCCTGCTTCACGGTACGCACGAAGGGCACCATGATCTCGACGTTGGTCAGGCCCATGTCCTTGCGCACGCGCTTGAGCGCTTCGCACTCCATCGCGAAGGCGTCCTGGAAGTCGCCGCTGATGTAGCGCGACGCGCCGCGGAAGCCAAGCATAGGGTTCTCTTCGTCCGGCTCGTAGCGGGTGCCGCCGATAAGCTTGCGGTACTCGTTGGACTTGAAGTCCGACAGGCGCACGATGACCGGGCGTGGGAAGAAGGCGGCGGCAATCGTCGCGATGCCCTCGGCCAGCTTGTCCACGTAGAAGGCGCGCGGCGACGCGTGGCCGCGGGCCACCGACTCGACGGCCTTCTTCAGGTCGGCGTCGATGTTGGGATAGTCCAGGATGGCCTTGGGATGGACGCCGATGTTGTTGTTGATGATGAACTCGAGGCGGGCCAGTCCCACGCCGCTGGACGGCATCTGCGCGAAGTTGAAGGCCAGCTGCGGGTTGCCGACGTTCATCATGATCTTGATGGGGCAATAGGGCAGCTCGCCGCGGTGCACCTCGCTGATCTCGGTTTCCAGCAGGCCGTCGTAGATGAAGCCCGTGTCGCCCTCGGAGCAGGCCACGGTGACGAGCTGGCCGTCCTTGAGCTTCTCGGTCGCGTCACCACAGCCGACGACAGCTGGGATGCCCAGCTCGCGGGCGATGATGGCCGCGTGGCAGGTGCGGCCGCCGCGGTTGGTGACGATGGCGCTGGCGCGCTTCATGACCGGCTCCCAGTTCGGGTCGGTCATGTCGGTGACGAGCACGTCGCCCGGCTGCACGCGCTCCATCTCGGCGACGCTGTCGACCAGGCGGACCGGGCCGGTGCCGATCTTCTGGCCGATGGCGCGGCCCTCGGCCAGCACGGCGCTGTGCGCCTTGAGCTTGTAGTGGTGCTCGACCTGGCCGGCGGCCTGGCTCTTCACGGTCTCGGGGCGGGCCTGCAGGATGTAGAGCTTGCCGTCGACGCCGTCGCGGCCCCACTCGATGTCCATCGCGCGGCCGTAGTGCTGCTCGATGATGAGGGCGTACTTCGCCAGCTCCGTGACCTCGGCATCGTTCAGCGAGTAGCGGTTGCGGGCCTCGGGCGCGGTGTCGACCGTCTTGACCAGCTTGCCGCTCGCCGCCTTCTCCTCGGGCGTCGAGAACTCCATGCGGATCAGCTTGGAACCCAGGTTGCGGCGGATGATGGCCAGCTTGTTCGCCCTCAGCGCGGGCTTGTGGACATAGAACTCGTCCGGGTTCACGGCGCCCTGCACCACCGTCTCGCCCAGGCCGTAGCTGGAGGTGATGAAGACGGCGTCGGGGAAGCCGCTCTCGGTGTCGATGGTGAACATCACGCCGGCCGAGCCGAGGTCGCTGCGCACCATGCGCTGCACGCCGGCGGACAAGGCCACGTCACCGTGGGCGAAGCCCTTGTGCACGCGGTAGCTGATGGCGCGGTCGTTGTAGAGCGAGGCGAAGACCTCGCGCATCTTGTGCAGCACCTCGTCGATGCCATGCACATTGAGAAAGGTCTCCTGCTGACCCGCGAAGGACGCGTCGGGCAGGTCTTCCGCCGTGGCGGAGGAGCGCACGGCGAAGGTCGCATCCGGATTGTCGGCGGTCAGCTGGGCGTAGGACGAGCGCACGCCGGCTTCCAGTTCGGCCGGGAAGGGTTGGTTCTCGATCCAGCCGCGAATCTCGCCACCGGCCTCGGCCAGCGCGCGGACGTCGTCGGTGTTGAGCGTGGCCAAGCGCGCCGCGATGCGCGCGTCCAGCCCCTCGTGCTTGAGGAACTGCCGGAAGGCATGCGCCGTGGTGGCGAAGCCTCCGGGGACGCGCACGCCGCTGGCGGCGAGCTGCGAGATCATTTCGCCGAGGCTGGCGTTCTTGCCGCCAACGACCTCGACGTCGGTCATCCTCAGGTTCTCAAACGGTACGACCAGGGCGGTCGCCTCGAACAGGGTGGACATGAAAAAACTCCGGGAGGTTGAAAAACCGGTGTCGTCGCGTCGCCCACGCCCGGTGCCGAGCCAAGGGGCTCAAGGCAGGCGCAGCTCCACCCATTTCTGGATTCTTCTCGGAGGATGGGGCTGCGCATGGGGCTGAACGCGAGGAATTGCGGTGGATTCTAGGCTCTGGGTTTCACCCGATAACAGCGCGTGGATGTGCAATAAGTCCCGCCGGGCATCCATGCCCCCTTTTCCGGGTGTCGTGAAAACGTTGTCAATCGGCTGACCCAAGTCAAGTCGCCGGGCCGTCCGCCTGTGCACAATGCTGGCGTGAGTAGCGACGAAGCCAGCCCCGAGGAAGTCAACCCGCATTACCTGGACCATGTCATCCATGTGTCCGAGTCGCGGCCCGTGGAGGCAAGCGAGGACATCGTCAGCCAGAACGGCATCAAGCTGCTGGCCAAGGGTTCCCAGATCAATGACAAGGTGCGGGAGCGCCTGTTGATGCACAAGCTGCAGAAGCCGCTGGAGGACTGCATCCATGTCAAGGAAGGCGTCATGCCGGAGAGCTTCGGCCCCATCGGCAAGGCCCTGCTCGAACAGCATCCCCTGCTCAGGGTTCTCTGCGCCCACGATCTCTATCCCAGCGCGCCGACGACGCTGGCCACCCTGAAGCTCAGCAACCCGGTGCAGTCCCTGCTGACCGTCTATGCCGAGTACCAGAGCGACCGCCTCAAGCACACCGCCGGCGTCGCCATGCTGGCCCTGGCCCTGGCCCGGCGCATGTTGCCCGGCGAGAGCGAGCGCCACCGCATGCTGGCGCTGGCCGGGCTGCTTCACGATGTGGGCGAGCTCTACATCGATCCGGCCTACATGCGCCCCGGCACGCCGCTCGGCCCGCCGGAATGGCGGCATGTGGCCTCCCATCCCGTCGTCGGCGAGCGCGTGCTGCGCAACATGCCGGGCGCCGGCAAGGACGTGGCCAGCGCCGTGCTTCACCACCACGAGAGGCTGGACGGCTTCGGCTATCCACGCGGCGTGCAGGGCACGGCATTGCCGGTGAACGGCCAGATCCTGGGCGCCGCCGAATGGCTGATGGCCCTCATCGAGACCAGCATGACGCCGATGACGCGCGCCAGCGTGGCCACCAAGCTCATCCCCGGGGAATTCAGCCGCGAGCTCACCGAGGCCATCACGGCCGCCGCCCTGGCCGACACGTCGCCGGCAGCCGTCGTCGTCGACCCCATGCCGCTGGAGTCCGCCATTCCGCGCGTCGTCGGCATCGCCTCGACCCTGGAGCGCTTCCGCGAGATCCGGCCCTGGATAGACTCACGCATCGCCACGGCACGGCCCGGCCTGCGCGCCGTTCTGGAGGCCGGCCTGAACCGGCTGCTGCGCATCCAGACGGCGTTCTCCAGCACCGGCCTGGACACCCATGACCCCGACGCCCTCGTCGCCGGCCTTGCCGAGCAGCGCGATGCGGAACTGCAGGTCGAGCTGATGACGGTCGTCGGCGAGCTGGAATGGCGGCTGCGCGAGCTGGAGCGGGAGTCCCTGCTGCGCGCCGGCCTGCTGCCGCCCGAGGAAAGCGCCGTCATGCGCGAGCTCATCGCGAGGCTCAAGGGCGAGGGCTGAATCCGCTGGCTATCATGCCCGCGCCCTTGCTTGACCGGAGCCGCCATGACCGACAGAACCGTCTACTTCATCTCTGACGGTACCGGCATCACCGCCGAAACCTTCGGCAATTCCATCCTGGCTCAGTTCGAGATCAAGCCCCGCCACGTGCGCCGGCCGTTCATCGACACGGCCGACAAGGCGCATGCCGTCGTGCAGGAGATCAACGAGGTCGCCATGCGCGAGGGACGCCGCCCGATCGTTTTCGCGACGCTGGTGGACCGCGACGTGCTCAAGATCGTGCGCGAGCACTGCCAGGGCCGGGTCATGGACATGTTCGGCACCTTCATCGAGCCGCTGGAAGACGAGTTCGGCATCAAGAGCAACCACCGCGTGGGCCGCTTCTCCGACGTTGCCCAGAGCCAGGAGTACCACGACCGCATCGAGGCCATCAACTTCTCGCTGGCCCACGACGACGGCCAATCGTCCAGGAACCTCGACACGGCCGACGTGATCCTGGTGGGCGTGAGCCGCTGCGGCAAGACGCCCACCTCGCTGTATCTCGCGATGCAGCACGGCATCAAGGCCGCCAACTACCCGCTGATCCCCGAGGACTTCGAGCGCCGCAAGCTGCCCGCGCCGCTGCTGCCGCACAAGCGCAAGTGCTTCGGGCTGACGATCGACCCCGAACGGCTGTCCTCCATCCGCAACGAGCGCCGCCCCGGCAGCAAGTACGCCGACGTGCTGAACTGCCGCTACGAGGTCAACGAGGCCGAGGGCATGATGAAGCGCGACGGCATCTCCTGGCTGTCGTCCACGCACAAGAGCATCGAAGAGATCGCGACGACCATCCTGCGCGACATCCGGCCGGATCGGCTGATGTACTGACGCCGGCCCACGCGCTCGCGCTCGTCCTCACCGCCGCTCGCCTCCAAGCCCTCCGGAACCTCGCCGCCAAAAAGTAGGGCGGCGGTCAGCAATTCGTCCTCAGCCGCGCCCTGGGCGTGACGGTGCTGATCGGTGCCGGCGTCATCGGCCTAGCGCTGTAGCAGGCCCGCGTAGATCTCGACATAGCGCCGCGCCGCGGCATCCCAGCCGAAATGCCGGCGCATCGCCGCGGACCGTACGCGAGCCCAGTACTCCTGCCGGCTCCACAACGCGAAGGCGCGGCGCAGCGCGCGGCGGTAGGCCTCGGCCGTGAAGGCGTTGAAGACGAAGCCCGTGGCGGCGCCAGCAGCGAGGTCTTCCAGCGTCGTATCGACGACGGTATCGGCCAGTCCGCCGACACGGTGCACCAGCGGTAGCGCGCCATAGCTCAGGCCGTAGAGCTGCGTCAGGCCGCAGGGCTCGAAGCGGCTGGGCACGAGGACCACATCGCTGCCGGCGACGATGCGGTGGGCCAGGCCCTCGTCCATGCCGGTACGGCGAGCGACTTGGCCGGGATGCCTGGCGGCGGCATCGGCAAAAGCGGCCTCCAGGCGCGCATCACCGCTGCCCAGCACGACGAGCTGGCCGCCGGCATCGGTCAGGTCGCTCAAAGCCTCCAGCACCAGCGGCAGGCCCTTCTGCTCGGTCAGGCGGCTGACGATGCCGAAGAGGGGCGCCTCCGCCTTCACGTCCAGGCCACATTCGCGCTGCAGCGCGGCCTTGCAGGCTGCCTTGCCCTCGGGGCGCTCGACGCTGTAGGCCTGGGCGACGCTGCGATCGTGGGCGGGCGACCAGACGGCGTAGTCCACTCCGTTCAGGATGCCGTGCAGGTCTTGCGCGCGATGCCGCAGCAGGCCGTCCAGGCCGCAGCCCTGCTCGGGCGTCTGGATCTCGTGCGCGTAGCTGGGGCTGACCGTCGTGATGGCGTCGGCGAAGTGCAGGCCGGCCTTCATGAAACTCACCTGGCCGTAGAACTCCAGACCTTCGACGGCGTAGTGGGCTGGCGGCAGGCCGAGGTCGCAGAACTGCTCGGCCGGGAACAGGCCCTGGTAGGCCAGGTTGTGCACGGTGAAGACCGTCCTGGCTTCGGTGCGGCGCCGCGAGCGGCTGGCGGCGATGTGGGCGCAGGCCAGGCCCGCGTGCCAGTCGTGGGCATGCGCGATCTGCGGTCGCCAGGAAGGGTCCACGCCTTCGGCCAGGCGGGCCGCGGCCAGGCCCAGCAGCGCGAAGCGGCGGTGGTTGTCGGCGTAGGCCACGCCGGCCGCGTCGCCATAGGGGTTGCCGGGGCGGTCGAAGAGGCCCGGCGCATCCAGCACGTAGACGGGCATGTCGAAGCCGGCCAGGCGGCCGCGCAGCAGCGCCGCCCTGCCCTCGCTCCACGGCAGCGCCACGGGGGCAACGGCACATTCCTGGGTCAGCGACTCGCGGATGGCCGGAAAGCCCGGCACCAGCAGCCGCGGCTCGGCGCCTGCCGCTGCCAGCGCCGCGGGCAAAGCGCCCGCCACATCGGCCAAGCCGCCCGTCTTCAGCAGCGGGAACAGCTCCGCGCTGACTTGCAGGACGCGCATCACAGCCGGGCCAGCATCTGCTTGGTGATCAGCACGACGCCGTTCTCCGTGCGCTCGAAGCGCGCGGCATCCAGGGCGGGGTTTTCGCCGACGACGAGGCCGTCGGGAATGTCGCAGCCGCGGTCGATGATGACCTTGGTCAGCCGGCAGTGCCGCCCCACGCTGACGCCCGGCAGCAGCACGCTCTGGTGGATGTTGCAGAAGGAGCGGATGCGCACGTTGTTGAACAGCACCGACTGGACGACGTGCGAGCCCGACACGATGCAGCCGGCGCTGACGATGGTGTTGACCGTCATGCCGTGCATGCCGTTGTGGTCGGGAATGAACTTGGCCGGTGGCAGCTGGCGCTGGTAGGTCCAGATGGGCCAGTCGGTGTCGTAGATGTCGAGCTCGGGGCTGATGGAGGCGAGGTCCAGGTTGGCGGCCCAGAACGCATCCAGGGTGCCGACGTCGCGCCAGTAGGGCGGCGCGCCGTTGGGGTTGTGGATGCAGCTCATGCTGAAGGGATGGGCCACGGCTTGCGTCTCGCCCACGACCTTGGGAATGACGTCCTTGCCGAAGTCATGGCTGGAGTCGGGGTCGGCCAGGTCCTCGGCGAGCAGGCGGTAGAGGTAGTCGGCGTTGAAGATGTAGATGCCCATGCTGGCCAGGCAGGTGCCGTCGCGGCCAGGCATGCAGGGCGGGTCGGCGGGCTTTTCCTTGAAGGCGGTGATGCGGCGCTCGTCGTCCACCGCCATCACGCCGAAGGCGCTGGCCTCGGCCTTGGGCACCTCGATGCAGCCCACCGTGCAGCCCGCGCCGCTGGCGACGTGGTCCACCAGCATGCTGGAGTAGTCCATCTTGTAGATGTGGTCGCCGGCCAGCACGACGATGTAGTCCGCACCCGTACTCTGGATGATGTCCAGGTTCTGGAACACCGCGTCGGCGGTGCCGCGGTACCAGCTCTCCTCGTCCACGCGCTGCTGCGCCGGCATCAGGTCCACGGTCTCGTTCAGCTCGGCGCGCAGAAAGCTCCAGCCGCGCTGGATGTGGCGCAGCAGTGAATGGCTCTTGTACTGCGTGACGACGCCGATGCGGCGGATGCCGCTGTTGACGCAGTTGCTGAGCGCGAAGTCGATGATGCGGAATTTGCCGCCGAAATAGACGGCCGGCTTGGCGCGCGAATCGGTCAGTTGCTTCAGCCGCGAGCCCCGGCCACCGGCCAGGACAAGGGCGATGGCGCGGCGCGCGAGCTGATGGGGCGAGGCGACGGGGGGCATGGCGGTCTCCGGCTGCAAACGCTTGCAGCGTACGCCAGCGAGTTCGCCGTCCTGCTGCGGGCTTCCCCTCAGACTTCCGCGCTTGTCCCTTCGTCGGCGGCGGCCTTGGCCAGCGCACGTTCGAAGGCGCTGCGGCTGGGCGTCTCGACGAAGACGCAGCGCTTGTGATGCCGCTTGCAGTGGTCCTTCACGCGCCAGTAGGCATCGTGGCTGATGCAGCCGGTCTGGCAGATGACGAGGTCCGCCGCGGCCAGCTGCGGCTCCAGCTGGGCCGGCTTGTGTTCCTCGCCGCCATCGTGGTGCAGGAACAGTGCGCCGCAGCCCTCCACGGCCTGGCGGTACTGGGGCACGCTGCCGCCCCGCCCGCCCACGCAGAGGACGACGCGGTGCTCCAGCTTCGCCGGCTCGGCCGGCACCGGCTCCTCGGGGAGCGGGTGTGCCGCAGCATCCACCACCCGGGGCGAGGGCGACGCAAGCCGGTTGAGCTCGCGCTGCAAGGCCTGGTTGCGTTCGAGCTGCATCGCCAGGCGCGCGTGCAGAGCCTCGCGCTCCGGCAGGTCGGGCCGCTCGGCCTGCCAATGCAGCAACTGCTCCCGGGCCTGGGCCAGCCGGGTCTGCAGGCCGATCTGCGTGGCGCGCAGGTGCATGCGTTCCTGCTCCCAGGTCTGCTGCTCGCGGGCACGCTCCTGGCTCCAGGCCGTCAAGCGCTGCTGCACCTCGGCGTAGTCGCGCAGCAGGGCCTGGTGCTCCTGGGCCAGCTCGCGGTGGCGAGCCAGGTCCACGCGCTGCGCGGCGCCGAACTGGTGCTGCAGCATGTGCACCTGGCCCAGCACCCGCATCTCCAGCCACTCGTCGCAGCGCGCATGCGTCAGCGTGGCCCACAGCGCGCCGGCGATCTCGCCCTGGGCCGCGCGGCCGCGCCACCAGGCCATCAGGCTGTCGCGGCATTTCGCCTTGGCGGCAGCGCGCAGATCCAGCGCAAAGCGCTGCTCCAGGTCTTTCTGCAGCGCCTCGGCCACGGCGTTGCGGCGCGCGGCGGCGGTGACGAGGCTGCAGTGCAGCGCGTAGTCGTCCTCGTCGCCCTGCAGCACCAGCAGCTTTTTCGCGAGCTGGCGCACGCGCTCCAGCGGCAGGCAGACGCCGATGACGGGGCAATGGGCATGGCTGCCCAACTCCCAGAGGCGGCGGCGGCGCGAGCCCGTGGCGAAAGGGAGCGCGGCATGCGCGGCGCAGCAGAGCTCGGCCATTCTTGGGTCTCCAGGGGGAGGCGCGGGCGGGCGATGGCTGGCTGGCGCGGTGGACGGGGTTACTTGGTCAGGATCAGCTTGCCCAGCGCCGTGACGCGCAGGCGGTAGACCTGCTGCTGATGAACGATGAAGACCTCGCCGCGGGGGGCGAGCAGGGTCGCGCTGTCGATGTGGCGGGGCTGGGCCATTACCGGATCGGGCGGCCGGGGCAAAGGGGGCGGGGCAGGCATGATTGCACTTTAATGAGAATCATTCTCAATTGCAAGCCACAAACCTCCCTGGCCGCGCGGGCACTCAGACCTTCTGACGCTCGCTCTCGTACAGGCAGATGGCGGCCGCGGCGGCGACGTTGAGCGACTCCTCGCCGCCCGGCTGCGGGATGCCCACGGCCAGCGCGCAGCGCGCCATCAGCTCGGGCGACACGCCCTGCCCTTCGTGGCCCATGACCCAGGCGCAGGGGGACGGCAGCGCAACGCGATGCAGCACATGCTCGGTGTGCGAACTGGTGGCGATCAGCGGCACCGCCAGCGCGGCGAGGTCGGCCGCGGCCAGGCCTTCGACGAGGCGCAGCCCGAAGTGCGCGCCCTGCCCTGCCCGCACGACCTTGGGCGACCACAGTGCCGCCGTGCCCTTCAGCGCCAGCACCTGGCGCACGCCGAAGGCCGCAGCGCTGCGCAGGATGGCGCCGACGTTGCCGGCGTCCTGCAGCCGGTCCAGCACGACGCTGGCGGCATGGCTGTCGATGGCGGGCGCCGTGGGCAGCGTCAGCTCCGCACCGATCTGGGCCGGCGACTCCAGGCCGCTGAGGCCCTTGAACAAAGCCGTGGGCACGACCAGCGCCCGGGTGGCCGACTCGGCCAGCTCGCGCAAGACCGCGTCCTGCATCGCAGCCTCGGTGATGACGACCAGACCCAGCGGCCAGCCTCGCTGGCGCGCCGCGCGCAACAGGTGGTCGCCCTCTATCCAGACGCTGCCGGTCTTGCGGTAGCCGCCCGGGTCGGCAGCAAGCTTACGCAGCCGCACCAGGGCCGGGTTGTCGCGCGAGGTGACGGGCAGGATCTGGGCGTTCATCGCAGGTTCTCTTTCACCGGCGCGAAGCTGCGGCGGTGCCAGGGGCTGGCACCGTGTTCCTTCAGCGCCGCGAGGTGCTCGGGTGTGCCATAGCCCTTGTGCGTGGCAAAGCCGTATTCCGGGTGGCTGGCATGCATCTGCTCGCAGAACAGGTCGCGGGCGACCTTGGCGAGGATGCTGGCGGCCGAGATTGCCTGCACGGTGGCGTCGCCCTTCACGATGGCCTCGGCGGCCATCGGCAGCACGGGTAGGCGGTTGCCGTCGACGCGCACCAGCACGGGCTTGAGCCGCAGGCCGTTCACCGCGCGCTGCATGGCCAGCATGGTGGCCTGCAGGATGTTGATCTCGTCGATCTCCTCGGTCGTCGCGTGCGCGATGCAGAAGCACAGCGCCTTGGCGCGGATCTCGTCGTAGAGTCGCGCCCGTTTGGCCGCGGTGAGGACCTTGGAGTCAGCTAGGCCGGCGATGGGCTGGAGGTCGTCGAGGATGACGGCGGCCGCGAACACGGGCCCGGCGAGCGGCCCCCGCCCGGCCTCGTCCACGCCGGCGACGAGGCCGGGTGGCGTCCAGTCCAGGCTGGCCTGCTCAGGCACCGATGAGGCTCGCGATCGCATCGCTGGCGCGCTGCGCGGTGTCTTGCCGCAGCAGCTCGTGGAGTTGAACGAAACGCGCGTGCAAGGCCTCGCGGCGCGGTGCGTCGGCCAGCAGCGCCTCGGCCTCGCGGGCCAGAGCCTCGGGCGTGCAGGCGTCCTGGATCAGCTCGGGCACCAGAAACTCGCACGCCAGGATGTTGGGCAGGCCCACCCAGGGCTGCAGGCCCCTGCCCTTCATACGCCACCAGTTCAGCGCGTTCATGCGGTAGGCGATGACCATGGGGCGCTTGAACAGCGCCGCTTCCAGCGTGGCCGTACCGCTGGCCACCAGCGTCAGGTCGCAGGCGGCCAGCACCGTGTGGGACTGGCCGTCGACGAGCTGGATGTCAGCACCGGCCACGTCCTTGAGCAAAGGCTCGACAAGGCCGCGCAGGCCCGGCACGACAGGCATCACGAAGCGCCGACCAGGCCGGGCCAGCAGCCTGGCCGCGCCGATCAGCGCCGGGGCGATGTACTTGATCTCGCTCTTGCGGCTGCCGGGCAACAGCGCGATGACAGTGTCGCCCTCGGGCAGCTTGAGCGCCTCCCGAGCGGCGGCGCGTGGCGCCTCCATCGGGATGGCATCGGCCAGCGGATGGCCGACGTAGGTCGCGCCGATGCCGGCCTTGTGCAGGATCTCGGGCTCGAAGGGGAAGAGGCAGAGCACGTGATCGGCCGCGGCCTTGATCTTCACGACCCGCTCGGGCCGCCAGGCCCAGATCGACGGGCAGACGAAATGGACCGTCTTGATGCCCGCCTCGCGCAGCCGCGTCTCCAGGCCGAAGTTGAAGTCGGGCGCGTCGACGCCGATGAAGACGTCGGGCTTGTTCGCGATGAGTCGCGTGCCAAGCTGCTTGCGAATGGCCAGCAGCTCGCGGATGTTCAGCAGCGCATCGACGTAACCGAAGATGGACAGCTTGCTGTGCGGCCACCAGGTCTCGAAGCCCTGGGCCAGCATCTTCGGGCCGCCGATGCCTTGCGAGGTCAACGCAGGCCAGCGCGCCCGCAGGCCTTGCAGCAGCAGGCCGGCCAGCAGATCACCGCTGGCCTCGCCGGCCACCATGCCGAGGCGGGGCGCGGTCTGCATCGGCTATCGCACGATGCCGCGGGTGGAAGCGGCGAGGAAGGCGAGCATGTTGTCGATGTCGCCGTCGGCGGCGGCGCCCTCGGAGCCCTTCAGCGCCCCGATGGCCGCCTTGGCCTCGTCCAGCGTGTGGCCGCTGCGGTAGAGCAGCTTGTAGATCTGGCGGATGACGCCGATGCGCTCGGCGCTGAAGTCGCGGCGCTTCAGGCCGACGACATTGACGGCGCGCGCCGCCAGCGGGTTGCCGTCCACGGTCATGAAGGGCGGCACGTCCTGGGCCACGTGGGCCTGGAAGCCGATCATCGCGTGATCGCCGATGCGCATGCGCTGCAGGATGCCGGTCAGGCCGCCGATGGTGACGTGGTCGCCCACCTGCACATGGCCCGCCAGCGTGGCGTTGTTGGCCAGCACGCACTCGTTGCCGATGACGACGTCATGCGCCAGATGGCAGTAGGCCATGATCCAGTTGTCATCGCCCAGCGTCGTCTCGCCACGGTCCTGGACCGTGCCGACATTCAGCGTGCAGAACTCGCGGATGGTGTTGCGGTCGCCGATGACCAGGGTCGTCGGCTCTCCGGCGTACTTCTTGTCCTGGTTGGCCGCGCCGATGGAGCTGAACTGGAAAAAGGTGTTGTCGCGGCCGATGGTGGTGTGGCCTTCGATGACGACATGCGGGCCGACCTTCGTGCCCGCCGCGATCCTCACGTGCGGGCCGATCAGCGAGTAGGCGCCGACCTCGACGGAGCTGTCCAGCTCGGCGGCCGGATCGACGATGGCGGTGGGGTGGATGGCCATCGCGCCCACCCTCAAGCCTCGATGCGGCGCATGGTGCACATCAGCTCGGCTTCCGCCGCAACCTGATCGCCCACCAACGCCTTGGCGGAGAACTTGTAGATGCCGGCCTTGGAGCGGCCCAGCGTCACTTCCAGCACGAGCTGGTCACCCGGCTCCACCGGGCGCTTGAAGCGCGCGCCGTCGATGCCGGCGAAATACACCACCGAGTTCTCGTCCAACACCATGTCCATGCTGCGCAGGGCCAGCAGCGTGGCGGCCTGGGCCATGGCTTCGAGGATCAGCACACCGGGCATCACCGGGCGGTGCGGAAAGTGGCCGAGGAAGAAGGGCTCGTTGATGGACACGTTCTTGATCGCCCGGATGCGCTCGCCCTTGACGAGCTCCACCACCCGGTCCACGAGCAGGATGGGGTAGCGGTGCGGCAGCCGCGTCAGGATTTCGTGGATGTCCATCGTGATCGTGTCGGTCGTCATTTCTTTTCAAGCGCGCGGACACGCTCTCTCAGGGTGTGGAGCTGGCGCAGCGTCGCCGCGTTCTTCTGCCAGCTTGAATTTTCTTCGAAGGGGTGCGGGCCGCTGTAGACGCCGGGCTCGCTGATGCTGCGCGTGATGGTGGTGGCGGCCGAGATGTGCACGCCGTCCACCAAGATCAGGTGGCCGATGATGTTGGCCGCGCCGCCGATGGTGCAGTTCGCACCGATGCGGGTCGAGCCAGCCACCGCCGAACAGCCGGCCATCGCCGTGTTGCGACCGATGTGCACGTTGTGGGCGATCTGGATCAGGTTGTCGAGCTTGACCCCGTCCTCGATGACGGTGTCGGCCAGGGCGCCGCGGTCGATGCAGGTGTTGGCGCCGATCTCGACGTCGTCACCGATCGTGACGTTGCCGAGCTGCTCGATCTTCACGTAGCCGCTCTTGCTCGGCGCCAGGCCGAAGCCGTCAGCGCCGATGACGACGCCGCTGTGCACCAGGCCACGCGCGCCGATGCGGCAGCCATAGCCCAGCACGACACGCGGCGCGAGACGGGTGCCCTCGCCGACCTGTGCATCGCGCTCGACGACGCAGTGGGCGCCGATGCGGGCGCGGTCGCCAATGACCGCACCGGCCTCGATGACGGCCAGCGGGCCGATCTCGACGCCCTGCCCCAGCCTGGCCTCGGGCGACACGATGGCGCTCGGGTGCACGCCGACGCTCGGTGCCGGGCGCGTGCGCGCCGCCCACCACTGCGTCAGGCGGGCGAAGTAGAGGTAGGGGTCGGGCGTGACGATGGCCGCGCCGCGCGCTGCCGCCGCTTCGGCATATGCCGGCGAGACGATGACGCAGGCCGCCCGCGTCGTGCCGAGCTGGGCCTGGTAGCGCGGATTGGCCAGGAAGCTGATGCTGCCGGCGTCGGCCTCATCCAGCGGCGCGATACGGCCGATGCCGATATCGGACCCACCAAGCAAATCGCCGCCCAAGGCGGCGATCAGCTCGGCGAGCGCGACGGTCGTCGAGCTCATAGCGACGTGCGATTTACTTCTGCGCGTTCAGCGCGTCGATCACCTTCTTGGTGATGTCCACGCGGGCGCTGAAGTGGATCGCGTCCTGCAGGATGAGGTCGTACTTCTCGGCGTCGAAGATCTGCTTGATGACCTTGTTGGCCTTCTCGACCACGGACGACAGCTCTTCGTTCTTGCGCTGGGTCAGGTCTTCCTGCCACTCGCGGCGCTTGCGCTGCAGGTCGCGCTCCTGCTCGACGACGTCGCGCTGGCGGCGATTGCGCTCGTTCTCGGACAGCGTCGGGGCGTCCTTCTCCAGCTTCTCGGCGGCGCCGCGCAGCTTGGTTTCCAGATCGCGCAGATCCTTCTCACGCTTGCCGAACTCAGCCTCCAGCTTGGCCTGTGCGGTCTTGGCCAGGTTGGCCTCACGCAGCACGCGCTCGCTGTTGACGTAGCCGATCTTCAGTTCCTGGGCTTGCACGGCCGAAGTGGCCACAACCATCGAAGCGGCCAGGGCCACCGATTGCAAGAGCTTGCTCATCATCAGAATGCAGTCCCGATCTGGAATTGGAATTTCTCGATTCTATCCGTGCGTTGTTTGCGGATAGGTTTGCCATAACTCAGGCGCAGCGGCCCCATCGGCGAGATCCAGGACAGACCCAGACCGGCCGACACGCGGATGGTGTCGAAGCTGACCTTCTCCGCGAGGCCCGTGCCCCAAACGTTGCCGGCGTCCATGAAGCCGAAGATGCGGAAGCTCTTGTCGTTGCCGCTGCCAGGCACCGGCAGATAGAGCTCGGCGTTGGTGTTGAAGCGCTTGCTGCCGCCGCTGTAGGAGCCGGTCACGTCCACCGGGCCCAGCGAGCCGGCCTCGAAGACACGCACCGAGCCCAGGCCGCCGCCATAGAAGTTCTTGAAGATCGGGTAGGGCTTGCCGCCCAGACCCACGCCCCAGCCGAGTTCGCTGTTGATGCCCAGCGTGATCTTGTTGGTGATCTCGAAATACTGCTGGTACTGCAGATTCAAGCGCGCGTACTGGGCGTCGCCGATGGCGCTGGCCTCGACGTTGACGCGCTGGTAGCGGCCCTTCATAGGCGAGATCACGCTGTCGCGGCTGTCGCGCTGCCAGCCGATGGTCAGCGGCACGGAGTTGCTGCGCTGACCGAACTGGTTGGCGAACAGGAAGTAGCTGTTGGGCAGTCCCTTGGACGTCGTGATGTTGGTCTGCTCGTAGCCGATACCGAAGAAGACGGTGTCGAGCTCCGAGAAGGGCACGCCGAAGCGGATCGCACCGCCCTTGGTGACGTACTGGTACTCCTCGCCCAGCGTGTTGATCGGGCGGGTGGTGCGGTAGAACACGTCGAGCGAGCGCGACACGCCGTCCACAGTGAAGTACGGGTCCACCGTGCTGACCTGCAGCTGGCGGCCGGTGCGGGCCGTCGCCACGTCGATGCCGAGGTAGTTGCCCGAGCCGAACACGTTGTCCTGGCGGATGGAGCCGGTGAAGGACAGCTTGGTCTGGCTGGAGTAGCCGGCACCGACCGTGATGGCGCCGGTGGGGCGCTCGACAACGGTCAGGATGACGTCGACCTGGTCTTGGGCGCCCGGCACCTCCTGGGTGTCGATGCTGACTTCCTTGTCCTTGAAGTAGCCCAGGCGCTCGACGCGGTCGCGCGAAGCCTTGATCTTCTGGCCGTCGTACCAGGCCGCCTCGAACTGGCGGAACTCGCGGCGGATGACTTCGTCGCGGGTGCGAGAGTTGCCGGAGATGATGACCTTGCGCACGTAAACACGGCGCTGCGGTTCGGCGGCGAAGGTGACGACGACCTGGCCGGTGGCGCGGTCGATGTCGGGCTTGCTGTCGACGCGCGCGAAGGCATAGCCGTAGGTGCCAAACAGGTCGCTGAAGGCGCGCGTCGTCGTGGCCACCGCCTCGCCCTGGTAGGCCTCGCCGGGCTTGAGGTAGACGAGGTGCTTGAAGTCCTCCTCGCGGCCCAGGTAGTCACCTTCGAGCTTGATGCCGGTGACCGTGTAGGGCTGGCCTTCGCTGATCGTGACGGCGATGCTGATGCTCTGCTTGTCCGGCGAGATCGTCACCTGCGTGGAGGTGACGGCGAACTCCAGATAGCCACGGTTCAGGTAGTAGCTGCGGATGGTTTCCAGGTCCGCATTCAGCTTGGCGCGCGAGTAGCGGTCGGTCTTGGTGTACCAGGTCAGCCAGCCGGTGGTCGTCTGCTCCAGCAGGCCCAGCAGCGTGCTCTCCGAGAACACCTTGGTGCCCAGGATGCGGATCTCGGCGATCTTGGCCGGCTCGCCCTCGGTCACGTTGAAGCTGACGTTGACGCGGTTGCGCTCGATCGGGGTGATGGTCGTCGTGACCTCGGCACCGTAGAGGCTGCGCGTCAGGTACTGGCGCTTGAGCTCCTGCTCGGCACGGTCGGCCAGGGCCTTGTCGAAGGGCTTGCCTTCGCCGATGCCGACGTCCTTCAGCGACTTGGTCAGGGCTTCGGTATCGAACTCCTTCAGGCCGACGAAGTTGACGTTGGCGATGATGGGTCGCTCGTCGATGATGACGACGACGGCAGTGCCCTCGATGCTGATGCGCACGTCCTTGAACAGGCCGGTCGCGAACAGGGCGCGCAGGGCGGCGGCACCTTTTTCATCGTTGTAGGTGTCGCCGATGCGGAAGGGCAGCGACGCGAACACGGTGCCCGGGTCGGTGCGCTGCAGGCCCTCGACGCGAATGTCCTTGAGCACGAAGGGATCGACGGCCCAGGCTGCGCCCGACTGGAAGATCCCCGCGAGAGCCAACGCCAGGAGTGAGGGGCGACGCTTCGCTCCCGAACTGAAAGAAAAGGACATGGGAACCGGGGAGTGTCAGTGCCAGCCCGCGAAACGGGCGACGTCGTTGGAAAGGGCCAAGGCCATCATCAGCATCAGGATCAGCGCACCAGCGCGCTGCAGTTGCCGTTGCCACCATTCGGAGACGGGGCGGCCACTCAGACCCTCGAAAAGATGATACATGAGGTGCCCGCCGTCGAGCATCGGCAGCGGCAGCAGGTTCAGCACGGCCAGGCTCAGTGAAATCTTCGCCAGGAAGTCCAGATACGGGGCCAGTCCGGCCTGGGCGGACTGGCCCGCGTAGTCGGCGATGGTCAACGGCCCGCTGAGGTTCTTTACCGAAGCTTCACCAATCAGCATGCGGCCGAGCAGCCGCACGGTCGTGGTGGCCATGTCCCAGCTCTGCTCGGCGCCTCGCCACAGGCCATCGATCAGGCCGTAGCTGACGAAGACGCGCTCGGGCGGCGAGCCGACACCAATCTCCAGCCGGGCCACGCGCTGGCCGCCCTCGTCGACCAGGCGTGGCGTTGCGGTCAGCTCGACCACCTGGCCACCCCGCTCGACGCGCAAGGCCATCGCTCGCGGCTGGTCGCCGTCGCGGGCGCGGCGGATGGCATCGCGCAGGAAGCCCGCATCCGGCACTACCTGGCCATCGATGGCCAGCACGCGGTCGCCAGCCACCAAGCCGGCCGCGGCACCCGCGCCACCGGCAGCCACCTGACGGATCAGCGGCTCGGCCAGCGGCGCCAGACCGATGTCATTGAACAGCCGCGCATCGGGAGCCCGGCCGGCCAGGCGCTCGGTCTCCAGCCGGACGCTGCGCGACCCATGCCCCTGGACGTCGGTGACCGACAGGTGCACTGGCTCGCCCAGGGCCTGGGCGCGCGCGACTGCGGACTGCAGCGCAGGCAGGGCTTCGAGGTCCTGCCACTGCTGGCCATCGACAGAGGTGGCGCGCACCCAGTCACCGGCATGCAGGCCCGCACGTTCGGCCAGGGAGCCGGCGGGCGGTGTGCCGAGCACGGCCTTGGGTACTTCGCTGCCCATCCAGGCGACGGCGGCGAACAGCAGCACCGCCAGCACCCAGTTGGCGAAGGGACCCGCCGCGACGATGGCAGCGCGCTGGCGCAGGGGGCGCTGGTTGAAGGCCTGCTCGCGCTCGTTTGGCGCCACCGGGCCGTCGCGCTCGTCCAGCATGCGCACGTAGCCGCCCAGCGGCAGTGCACTCAGCGTGAACTCGGTGCCGTCGCGCCCGACACGCCGCCACAGCACGCGGCCGAAGCCGATGGAGAAGCGCAGTACCTTGACGCCGCAGGCCCGCGCAACGCGGTAGTGGCCCCATTCATGGACCGCGATCAGCAGGGCCAGCGCGGCCAGGAAGGCGAGGACGGTCGTCACAGCAGTTGTCGTGCATGGGCGCGAGCCCGGGCATCGAGATCCAGCAGCGCCTCGATGCTGGCGCAGTCGCCCGGCTGAACGTCGGCCAGACACTGGGCGTTGACTGCGTGGATGCGATCGAAACGCAGGCGCCCGTTCAGGAAGGCGTCGACGGCGATCTCGTTGGCCGCATTCAGCACCGTCGTGCTGCCCTCCGGAGCACGCAGCGCCTGCCAGGACAGGTGCAGGCCGGGGAAGCGCTGCGCGTCGGCCTCCTCGAACGTCAGGCTGGGCGTGCCCAGCAGGTCGAGCCGGCTTGCGCCCGAGGTGATGCGCTCGGGGAAGGACAGGCCGTAGGCGATGGGGACCCGCATGTCGGGCGTGCCGAGCTGGGCCAGCACGGACTGGTCACGGCAGACCACCATCGAGTGGATGATGCTCTGCGGGTGGATCAGCACCTTGATCTGCCCGGGCGCGAGGTTGAACAGCCAGCGCGCCTCGATGACCTCCAGCGCCTTGTTCATCATCGTGGCCGAGTCCACCGAGATCTTGCGGCCCATGACCCAGTTGGGGTGGGCACAGGCCTGGTCGGGCGTCACATCGGCCAGCGTCCTGGGGTCGCGGCTGCGGAAGGGGCCGCCGGAGGCCGTCAGCACGATGTGGTCGATGCGCTCGTGCCAGGTGGCACGGTCCTCGGGCAGGCACTGGAAGATGGCCGAGTGCTCGCTGTCGATGGGCAGCAGCGTCGCCCCGCCCTCTTCCACCGCATGCATGAACAGGGCGCCACCGACGACGATGGCCTCCTTGTTGGCCAGCAGCAGACGCTTGCCGGCACGGGCCGCGGCGATGGCCGGCGCCAGACCTGCGGCGCCGACGATGGCCGCCATGACGGTATCGACGTCCGGGTGGGCGGCAATGTCGGCCAGGGCCTGGGCGCCGTCCAGCACCTCGGTCGCGCTGCCCGCTTCACGCAGGCGCTCGCGCAGGCGCGCGGCGGCGTCGCGCTCGGGCATGACGGCAAAGCGCGGCTTCCAGCTCAGGCACTGGGCCAGCAGTTCATCGACACGGCTCATCGCGCTCAACGCGAAGACTTCGTAGCGCTCAGGGTGACGCGCGATGACGTCCAGCGTGTTGACGCCGATGGAGCCGGTCGAGCCCAGCACGCAGACGCGTTGGCGATTCATAGGGAGATCAGCGCGAGCGCCAGCGGGAAGACCGGCAGCAGCGCGTCGATGCGGTCCAGCACGCCGCCATGGCCGGGCAGCAGGCCGCTGCTGTCCTTGGCGCCGGCGGCCCGCTTGACGAGGGATTCGAACAGGTCACCGACGACGCTCATCGCGCCCAGGAAAACCAGGGCCAGCAGCGACACCCAGCCATGGCTCTGCACCAGCAGGGTATAGAGACTGGGCGAGTCCACAGCCAGCTTAACGTCGATGACGTGGACCCACACGAAGCCCAGCAGGATGACACCGGCCAGCCCGCCCCAGACGCCCTCCCAGCTCTTGCCCGGGCTGATGGCCGGTGCGAGCTTGCGCCTGCCGAAGGCCCGGCCGCAGAAGTAGGCGGCGATGTCGGCCATCCACACGAGGCAGAACACCGACAGGATGAAGTTGATGCCATGCACCTTGGCCTGCACGATAGCCAGCCAGGCGCCCCACAGCAGCAGAGCACCCATCGCAAGGCGGCCACCGCGTGCGATCTTCGGCCAGCCCGCCGGGCCCGCGCGCAGCGCGTAGGCGCCACCCAGCACCCACACAAGGCTGGACAGGGACCAGACCCAGGCCGGCGGTGCGTTCAGGCCGCCGATCAACAGCGTCCAGACGCAGGCCAGGGCCAGGGCCACGCCGGCGGCAATGGCGCCCATGCCGGGCAGGCCGTTGAGCCGCGCCCATTCCCAGCCGGCGGCACCCATCATGACGACGGTCACCCAGGCAAAGGGCCAGGGCGAGGCCTGGAAGAGCACTGGCAGCAGGATGGCCAGCAGCACGACCGCAGTGATGACGCGCGTTCTCAGCATGGCCAGCCTTTCAGGCAGCGGGAGTTTCTTTGACGCCGCCGAAGCGGCGGTCGCGCTCGTGGAAGGCCGCGATGGCCGCGTCCAGTTCTCGCTCGCCGAACTCGGGCCACAGGCAGTCCGAGAACACGAATTCGGTATACGCCGCCTGCCAGAGCAGGAAGTTGCTGATGCGAACCTCGCCACCCGTGCGGATGAAAAGGTCCGGATCGGGCGCATAGCTCATGGCCATGAACTCCGACAGCTTGGCCTCGGTCAGCTCCGCGGCCGGCACGCCAGCCTCGATGGCCTTCTTGCAGGCCTGCACGATGTCCCAGCGGCCACCGTAGTTGAAGGCGACGTTCAGCGTCAGCTTGGTGTTGTGCAGCGTGCTGCTCTCGGCCTCGTTCCAGGCATTGCGCAGCTTGTCCGACACGGCATCGCGATCGCCGACGATGCGGATGCGCACGCCCATGGCGCCCATCTTGGCCAGGTAGCGGCTGACAGCCGCCAGCACCAGGCCCATCAATCCGGAGACCTCGTCACTGGGCCGCTTCCAGTTCTCGCTGGAGAAGGCAAAGACGGTCAGGTGCTCAATGTCGCGGGCTATGCAGGCCTGAACAATCTTGACGAGGCTGTCCACGCCGGCCTTGTGGCCGAAGAAGCGCGGCAGGAAGCGCTTCTTGGCCCAGCGGCCGTTGCCATCCATGACGATGGCGACATGGCGCGGCGGCGCCAGGCGGTCTTGCGCCATGAGGACGGCGCTCAAACCGCGAGGATCTCGGCTTCCTTGGCCGAGATCACCTTGTCGATCTCGTTGATCACGCGGTCGGTGAGCTTCTGCACCTCGTCGAGGCTGCGGCGCTCGTCGTCCTCGCCGATTTCCTTGTCCTTCAGCAGCTTCTTGGCGTGCTCGTTGGCATCACGGCGCAGGTTGCGCACGGCGATCTTGGCGTCCTCGCCGGCGTTGCGCACGACCTTGGTCAGGTCGCGGCGGCGCTCCTCGGTCAGCGGCGGCATCGGCACGCGGATCAGGTCGCCCTGCGAGGCCGGGTTCAGGCCCAGGTCGCTTTCGCGGATGGCTTTCTCGATCTTGGCGCCCATGCCCTTTTCCCAGGGCTGGACGGAGATGGTGCGCGCGTCCAGCAGGGTCACGTTGGCCACCTGCGAGATCGGCACCATGGAGCCGTAGTAGTCGACGCTGACCTGATCGAGGATGCCCGGGTGGGCGCGACCGGTGCGGATCTTCTGCAGCTCGCCCTTCAGGGCCTCGACGGACTTGGCCATCTTGGCCTCGGCGTTCTTCTTGATGTCGGCAGTGCTCATGATCTGTCTCTCTTGCTCACTTAAACGTGGACGAGCGTGCCCTCGTCCTCGCCCTGCACCACGCGCTTCAGGGCGCCGGGCTTGAAGATGCTGAAGACCTTGATCGGCAGCTTCTGGTCACGGCACAGCGCGAAGGCGGCGCCGTCCATCACCTGCAGATTGCGGCTGATGGCCTCGTCGAAGGTGATGGCCGAGTAGCGCTTGGCCTCGGGGTCCTTCTTGGGGTCGGCCGTGTAGACGCCGTCAACCTTGGTAGCCTTCAGCACGATCTCGGCACCGATCTCGGCACCGCGCAGCGCGGCGGCCGTGTCGGTCGTGAAGAAGGGGTTGCCGGTGCCGGCGGCGAACACGACGACCTTGCCCTCTTCGAGGTATTGCAGCGCCTTGGGGCGCACATAGGGCTCGACGACCTGCTCGATGGCGATGGCGGACATCACGCGCGCCGTCATGCCTTCCTGGCGCATGGTGTCGGCCAGGGCCAGCGAGTTCATCACCGTAGCCAGCATGCCCATGTAGTCGGCGGTGGCACGGTCCATGCCGACCGAACCGCCGGCCACGCCGCGGAAGATGTTGCCGCCACCGATGACGACCGCGACTTCCACGCCCATCTGCGTGATCTCGCGGACTTCCTGCACCATGCGCACGATGGTCGCGCGGTTGATGCCGTAGGCGTCGTCGCCCATCAGGGCTTCACCGGAGAGTTTGAGCAGGATGCGCTTGTACGCGGGCATGGTGTCCTCGGGGTTTTAAGGCCTGTCGGGGCCGGAAGTTTAAAGGGCGCCAACTTGGCGCCCCTTCATTTCGTTCGATTTCGCAAGCGTCTTTACTGACCCTTGGCGGCCGCCACCTGGGCAGCCACTTCAGCCGCGAAGTCGTCGACCTTCTTCTCGATGCCTTCACCGACGACGTAGAGCGTGAAGCCCTTGACGGTCGTGTTGGCAGCCTTCAGGTGGGCGCCCACGGTCTGCTTGCCGTCGGCGGCCTTCACGAAGACCTGGTCCAGCAGCGAGACTTCCTTCAGGAACTTCTGCACCGAGCCTTCGACCATCTTGGCGACGATGTCGGCCGGCTTGCCGGACTCGGCTGCCTTCTCGGTGGCGATCTTGCGCTCCTTCTCGACCAGCTCGGCCGGCACGTCGGAGCTGGACAGCGCGGCGGGCTTCATGGCGGCGATGTGCATGGCCACGTCCTTGGCGGCCACGTCGTCACCTTCGAACTCGACGACCACGCCGATGCGGGTGCCGTGCAGGTAGGTGGCCAGCTTGCTGCCGGTGTAGCGCTGGAAGCGGCGGATCGTCATGTTCTCGCCGATCTTGCCGATCAGGCCCTTGCGCACGTCTTCCACCGTCGGGCCGAAGCCTTCCTGCGACAGGGGCAAGGCCGACAGCGCGGCCACGTCGGCCGGGTTGTGCTCGGCCACCAGGCCGGCCAGCGCGCCGACGAAGGCCAGGAATGCGTCGTTCTTGGAGACGAAGTCGGTCTCGCAGTTGACTTCGATCAGCGCGCCGTTGCCGCCGACCACGGCCGAGGCGACGATGCCTTCGGCGGTGATGCGCGAGGCGGCCTTGCCGGCCTTGTTGCCCAGCTTGACGCGCAGGATCTCTTCAGCGCGGCCCAGGTCGCCGTCGGCCTCGGTCAGCGCCTTCTTGCACTCCATCATCGGGGCGTCGGTGCGGGCACGCAGTTCGCCCACCATGCTTGCAGTGATTGCAGCCATTTCTCTCTCCAGATTTCGGTTGGCAAAAGGGGCCTCGCGGCCCCTTTCAGATGCAGGGTCGAAAGGGCTTACGCCTCTTCGGAAACCTCGACGAACTCGTCGCCGGCGGGGGCAACCGCAGCCAGCACTTCGTTCGTGGCGTTGGCCTTGCCTTCCAGCACGGCATCAGCGACGGCACGGGCGTACAGCGCGACAGCCTTGGCGGAGTCGTCGTTGCCGGGAATGACGTAGTCGATGCCGATGGGCGAGTGGTTGGTGTCCACCACGCCGATGACGGGAATGCCCAGCTTCTTGGCTTCGGCCACGGCAATCTTGTGGTAGCCGACGTCGATGACGAAGATGGCATCGGGCAGGGCGGTCATGTCCTGGATGCCGCCGATGTTCTTTTCCAGCTTAGCGATGTCGCGCTGGAACAGCAGGGCTTCCTTCTTGATCGCGGGCTGGGTGCCAGCCTCGACCTGGGCCTGCATGTCCTTCAGGTTCTTGAGGGAGGTCTTGACCGTCTTGAAGTTGGTCATCATGCCGCCCAGCCAACGCGAGTCGACGTAGGGCATGCCGGCGCGCTGCGCTTCGGCGGCGATGAACTCACGGGCCTGGCGCTTCGTGCCGATCATGAGGATCGTGCCGCGCTTGGCAGCCAGCGATCGGATGAACTTCATCGCATCGTTGAACGCGGGCAGCGTCTTCTCGAGGTTGATGATGTGAATCTTGTTGCGATGGCCGTAGATATACGGGGCCATCTTGGGATTCCAGAAGCGGGTTTGGTGGCCGAAATGGACGCCGGCTTCCAGCATCTCGCGCATCGTGACAGACATGGGTCTTACTCCGAAGGTTGTGTCTAAAATCCGGCCCGAATTGCGTTGCAGCGCCTGGAAACAAACGTTTCCCGATGCCGCAAACCACAACACCTTTGCGTGACCGGTTTGCGATTTGTTGCGACGAGTGGCGGCCGAACCGTTCAGCCACGACACCCTCACAACCGTTCTGCCCAGACTCCGGCGCGAAAAATGCGCTGAGCCCTCCGGCAAAACCCGCAGAGTATACACAATCCATGGCTCTCTTCTGCCAAAGCCGCTGCGCAGCGGCCGCCGGCGCACCCGCCGAAGCATCCTGCAGGGTGCGCGCTTGAGCCGCCGCGTCGCGGTGGTGGGCGCCGGCCTGGCCGGTGTGGCAACGGCCTACGAGCTGGCCGCGCTGGGCTGCCAGGTGCAGGTCTTCGAGCGCGGCGGCAGCGTCGCCGAACAGGCGAGCTTTGCCGGCAGCGCCCTGCTCTCTCCCTTCGTTCCAGACCTCGCTGACACGACGTCGCCGGCGCCGCTGGCCTTCCGCTTTCGCCGCTGGCGCGCCGGGCGCCGCGGCGGCGACGCCGCCGGACAGGTCGTCGCGCTGAGCCAGCTGGGCCTGGCCCGCACCGCCGAGCTGCGGCGCGAACTCGGCCTGGACGATGAATCGGCCGACGGCCTGCTCGTCGCGCTGACCGACGCCAAGCGCGTCGCGGCCGCCGAAGCACGCCTGGGCAGCTGGAAGGCGCTGGGCCTGCAGGTCGACCTCATCGATGCCGGTGAGGCGCGCCTGCGCGAGCCGGGGCTGAATGCCGACGCACCGCTGGCCGCCGCGCTGGCCTTCACCGGCGGCGGCGTGGGCAATGCCCGCCTCTTCGCCCAGCAGTTGCGGCACCAGGCTCAGCGACTGCGCGCCGAGTTTCGCTTCCACACGACGGTGCGCAGCGTCAGCGCCGATGGCGCGGGCCTGCTGCTTCGCCACGAGTACACGCCACCCACGGAGGCGCCGACACGCGGCGCTGAACGCGAGGCCGGCGACACCCTGCCCCAGCAGCTCGACCCGCAGGATGAGCGCTTCGACGCCGTCGTGCTGTGCAACGGCCTGGACGCGCCGGAACTGCTCGGCCGGCGTCTACCGCTGGCGGCTCGCCACGAGGCCTCCGTCACCGCCCCGCTGCGCCTGCTCGAAGCCCACCCCGACCTCGGCCCCAGGGCCGGCTGGGTGGACGCGTCGCGCGGCCTCGTGATCGCACGCATCGGCCAGCGGGTGCGTATGTCCGGAGAGCTCGCAGTGACCGGCGCCAGAGACAAGCACGCCCCCGACTTCGAAGCCCTGCACCGCGGCCTGCAGCACTGGTTCCCCGGGTCGGTGATGCACAGCCAGGTGCAGCACGGCCAGAGCCGGCGCGCGCTCGCGGCCGATGGCCTGCCGGTGCTCGGCGCCAGCGGCCGCGCAGGCCTCTGGCTGAACCTGTCGCCCGGCGGCCATGGCTGGGGCCTGGCCTGCGGCGCCGCCCGGGTACTGGCCCAGCAGGTCGCCGGCCAGACGCTCGCACTCGACATCGGCGCCCTGGACGCCCGGCGTCTGGCCTAAGCTCGGGGCATGCACGCGCTGCTGCCCACCACCACCACGCTGCCGCTGTTCGACGTTGCCGCCAGCCGACGCATCGAGGCGCGCGCCCTTGTCCATTCGCCCGATCTGATGGCGCGAGCGGGCCTGGCCGTCGCCAAGCTCGCGCTGGCGCTGCGGCGCGGTGACGGCCCCGTCTGGATCGCCTGCGGCCCGGGCAACAATGGCGGCGACGGGCTCGTGGCCGCGCGCCAGCTCGCCGGGCATGGCGTGGCGGTCCACGTCGGCCACGCCGCGCCGCCGAGCCCTTCCCTCGTCATCGACGCCTTGCTGGGCCTGGGCCTGAACCGCGCACCGTCGGAGGAGATGCTCACCACGATCGCGGCGATGCAGGCTTGTGGCGCCCCCCTCCTGGCCGTCGACCTGCCCAGCGGCCTGCTCGCCGACACGGGCCAGCCGGCCGGTGAGCGCGCAGTGCGCGCCGATCACACGCTGACGCTGCTGACGATCAAGCCCGGCCTCTTCACCGGTGAGGGCCGGGCGCATTGCGGACGCCTCTGGTTTGACGGCCTGGGCATCACGCCCGACGAGGCGCCCTCGGCCGATCTGCTCGGGCCCGCAGGCGCGCCAGTACGCAGCCCGACCAGCCACAAGGGCAGTCACGGCCAGGTGCTGGTCGTCGGCGGCGCGCCAGGCATGCAGGGTGCCGCACGGCTGGCCGCGCGGGCAGCGCTGGCCTGTGGCGCGGGACGGGTCTACGTCGATCTGCCAGGACTGCCGGCCGACGAAGTCGCCGACCCCGGCCGACCCGAACTGATGCGCGGCCGGCCGGTCGATCTGCCGCAGGCCGTGGGCGTCGTCGGCTGCGGTGCCGGGCCGGACATCGGCGCCACCCTGCCCGCATTGCTGAAGGCCTTGCCGCGGCTGATCCTGGATGCCGATGCACTGAACGTCATCGCAGCCGACACGGCGCTGCAAGCTCTGCTGCGCGCACGGTCTGCCGGCACGACGCTGCTGACCCCCCACCCCCTGGAAGCCTCACGCCTGCTGGGCCGGGACACCGCCCGGCTGCAGGCCGACCGCCTCGCCGCCGCCCGCGAGCTGGCCGGGCAGCTGGACTGCACCGTCGTGCTGAAGGGCTCGGGCAGCATCGTCGCGTCGCCCGGCGAACGGCCGGCCGTCTGCGCCAGCGGCGGGCCGGCATTGGCCACAGCGGGCAGCGGCGACGTGCTTGCCGGCTGGCTGGGCGGACTCTGGGCACAGCAGCCCGAGGCGGGCGCGCATGCCATCGCCTGCGCCGGCGTGGACGCGCATGGCCGTGCCGGCGAGGTCGGCGGCGTGCTGCGCGCCGCCGACCTCGTCGAGCGCCTGGCGTCGCGCCGCTAGCGCATCAGCGGCGCTTGCGCGGCGCGGCCTTGGCGGGCGTCTTCTTGGACGCCTTGCTCGCCGCGCGCTTGGCGGCCTGCTGTGCCGCCTTGACGGGGTGCAGCGCCGCGATGACTTCCTTGCGGCTCTTCTTCACGTCGCGGTCGGCTTGGCGCACCTCGTCCAGCGCCTCGACGGCGGTCTTGGGGGCGCGCTTCTTCGCTGGCACCTTGGCCGATGGTTTGCCGGCGGGCTTGGCAGCACCGCCGCGACCCGCCGTGCGCAACTCGTCGCCATCGCGCACGAGGCGGAAGTCGATGCGCCGGCCGTCCAGGTCGACGCGGCTGACCTGCACCTGCACGCGCGCGCCGGTGGCGTAGCGGATGCCAGTGCGCTCGCCGCGCAGCTCCTGACGGACCTCGTCGAAGCGGTAGTACTCGCCGCCCAGCTCGGTGATGTGGACCAGGCCTTCGACGTAGAGCGCATCCAGCTGCACGAAGAGGCCGAAGGACGTGACCGCGCTGACGGTGCCGGCGAACTCCTCGCCGAGTCGGTCGCGCATGTAGCGGCACTTCAGCCAGGCCTCGACGTCACGGCTGGCCTCGTCAGCGCGACGCTCGTTGGCGCTGCAGTGTGCGCCGACGACCTCCCAACGCTCGGCCTCGTTGCGGGCCTCGGCAGGATTCGGCGGCGCCGCACGGCCGGGGCGCTTGGGCGCCTGCGGCACGTTCATCTTGCTGGCATCCAGCGTGTAGCGCTTGTTGCCGAGCAGGGCCTTGATGACGCGATGCACCAGCAGGTCGGGGTAGCGCCGGATCGGGCTGGTGAAGTGCGTGTACGCCGGGTAGGCCAGGCCGAAATGGCCGGAGTTGGTGCCGGTGTAGATGGCCTGCTGCATGGAGCGCAGCAGCATGGTGTGGATCTGCTGGGCGTCGGCCCTGTCCTTGGTGGACTGGGCGATGGCCTGGAACTCGCGCGGCGACGGATCGTCGGAGATGCCCATGCCGATGCCGAGCGAGCGCAGATACGCCTGCAACGTCTGCCGCTTCTCGGGCGTCGGGCCTTCGTGCACCCGGTAGAGCGAGTGATGCTTGGCGCCCTGGATGAAATCTGCCGAGCAGGTGTTGGCGGCCAGCATGGCCTCCTCGATCAGCCGGTGCGCATCGTTGCGAGTGCGCGGGATGATCTTCTCGATGCGGCCGTTGTCGTCGCAGACGATCTGGGTCTCGGTGGTCTCGAAATCGATGGCGCCGCGGCGCTGGCGCTCGCTGAGCAGCGCACGGTAGACCTCGTGCAGATGCAGCAGATGCGGCACCAGCTCGCGTCGCTTGGCGGCTTCGGGGCCGTGGGTGTTGCCGAGGATGGCCGCCACCTCGGTGTAGGTGAAGCGCGCGTGCGAGCAAATCACCGCCGGATAGAACTGGTAGGCCGTGACCGTGCCCTCGCTGGACACGAGCATGTCGCAGACCATGCTCAGCCGGTCTTCATAAGGGTTCAGCGAGCACAGACCGTTGGACAGCTTCTCCGGCAGCATCGGGATGACGCGGCGCGGGAAGTAGACCGAGGTCGCACGCTCGTAAGCATCGGCGTCCAGCGGCTCGCCGGGCTTGACGTAGTGCGAGACGTCGGCGATGGCGACCAACAGGCGCCAGCCTTCGAAGGCCTTCTTGCCGCGCCCCGCCTTGTGGGGCTCGCAGTAGACCGCATCGTCGAAGTCGCGCGCGTCCTCGCCGTCGATGGTGACCAGGGGCACGTCGCGCAGGTCGACGCGGTGCTTGAGGTCGGCGGCGCGCAGCTTCTCGGGCAGCTTGGCACTCTGCGCCAGCGTCTCGGGGCTGAAGCGGTGCGGCACGTCGTACTTGCGCACGGCGATCTCGATCTCCATGCCGGGATCATCGATCTCGCCCAGCACCTCGACGACGCGGCCGACCGGCTGCGAGTACAGCGACGGCGGCTCGGTCAGCTCGACGGCAACGACCTGGCCGGCCGTGGCGTTGGCGATGCCGTTCTTGGGGATAAGGATGTCCTGACCCATGCGCCGGTCCTCGGGCGCAACGAGCCAGATGCCGGATTCGAGCAGCAGGCGGCCGATCAGCGGACGCTTCTTGCGCTCGAGGATCTCCAGCACGCGCCCCTCGGGGCGGCCGCGCTTGTCGAAGCGCACGACGCGCACGCGCAGGCGGTCGCCGTGCATGACGGCATGGGTTTCCTGCGAGGAAAGGTAGATGTCGGCCGAGCCATCGTCGGGGATCAGGAAGCCGTGGCCATCGCGGTGGCCTTGCAGCGTGCCCTCGACCTCACCCAGCAGGCCCGCACCGTCGCCCGTAGGCGAAGTATTTGTGTTCTTCAAGTTTTTGATGATATAGTCTCTGTTTTCCTGAAACGGCTCAGGTCTTCGATCGAAGTCTTGAGCACCTTGCCCAGGTGGCGGAATTGGTAGACGCACTAGTTTCAGGTACTAGCGGGTAACTCCGTGGAGGTTCGAGTCCTCTCCTGGGCACCAAAACAAAAGCAAAAGGCCGACGCGAAAGCGCCGGCCTTTTGCTTTTGGGTGCGCAGGAGAGGATTCGACCACTTCGGCGCTGCGCGTCGAAGTGGGACGCGCAGCGCGGCAAAGGCGCCCGACGAGGCGCCCTCGATGGGCACTTCGTCGAGTGGTGGCACAAACCGAGCTTCTTCGATCCGCGCCACAAACACCCCAATCAAACGACGAACTTCTTCGCCAGTTGCTCCGGCCCCATCCCGTCGTACTCCTCGAACGGCTGATGGATCCACGGCGAAGTTTCCAGCATCTCGCAGTAGTAGTCAGGCGTATAGGCCGACACCTTCTTGGTCCAGATGACCGCCGAGCGCAGTTCGGTGATGGAGGGCATGCCTCGCAGGCGCTCCACCACGGCCTTCAGCGTGACACCCGAGTCCGCCAAGTCATCCACCAGCAGCACGCGGCCAGCCAGTTCGCCCTTGGGCATGGTGATGTACTTGGCCATGTCCAGGCGCCCCTGGATGGTGCCCGCCTCGGCGCGGTAGGAACTCGTCGACATGATGCCCAGCGGCTTGTCGAAGACACGCGACAACACGTCACCCGGGCGCATGCCGCCACGGGCCAGGCAGAGGATCTGGTCGAACTCCCAGCCCGAGGCGTGGACCTTGAGCGCCAGCCGCTCGGTCAGCAGGTGGTACTCGTCCCAGGATACGTATAGGTGCTTGCCGTCGTCGGTCAACATGGTGGCGTTGTCTCCGTGGAGTGATTGGTGATCAGGCGGAATACGGATGGCGCAGCACGATGGTGTGCTCGCGGTCAGGGCCGGTGGAGACCATGTCGATGGGTGCGCCGATGACCTCTTCCACGCGCTTCAGGTAATTGCGCGCGTTGGCGGGCAGTGCGTCCCAGGACGTCACGCCGAAGGTGGTCTCGGTCCAGCCCGGGAAGGTCTCGAAAACGGGCTCGCAGGCCTCGATCTCGTCTGCATCCAGCGGCAGGATGTCGAGCAGCTTGCCGTCAAGCCTGTAGCCCACGCACATCTTGATCTCGCTCAGGCCGTCCAGCACGTCGAGCTTGGTCAGGCACAGACCGGTGATGCCGTTGATGATGATGGAGCGCTTCAGCGCGGCAGCATCCAGCCAGCCGCAGCGGCGGGCGCGGCCGGTCACGGTGCCGCGCTCCTGGCCCACCGTGGACAGGTGATAGCCCACGGTGCCCGGCTGCTCCCAGTCCAGTTCGGTCGGGAAGGGGCCGGAGCCGACACGCGTCGTGTAGGCCTTGGTGATGCCCAGCATGTAGTGCAGCATCTGCGGGCCCACGCCGGCGCCAGCCGCGGCGTTGCCGGCCACGCAGTTGCTGGACGTGACGTAGGGGTAGGTGCCGTGGTCGATGTCCAGCAGCGTGCCCTGGGCGCCTTCGAACAGGATGTTGGCGCCGGCCATGCTGGCCTTGTGGATCATGTAGCCGACGTCGGCCAGCATGGGCTTGATCTGCTCGGCCATCTTCATGGCCTGCTCGAAGATGGGCTCGAAGGCCAGCTCTTCACCCTTGAGGTAACCGCGCAGCGCGAAGTTGTGCAGCTCCAGCAGTTCGCGCAGCTTCTTGGCAAAACGCTCGGGATGCTTCAGGTCCTGGGCGCGCAGGGCGCGGCGGGCAACCTTGTCTTCGTAGGCCGGGCCGATGCCCTTGCCGGTCGTGCCGATCTTGCCGCTGCCGCTGGTCTCGCGCAGCGCCTCGCGCGCCTTGTCGACGGCCACGTGGAAGGGCAGGATCAGCGGGCAGGATTCGCTGATGAAGAGGCGCGAACGCACCTCGACACCAGCCGCTTCCAGGCGCTCGATCTCGGTCAGCAGGTGGGTCGGGTCGAGCACGACGCCATTGCCGATATAGCAGGCCACGCCGTCGCGCATGATGCCGCTGGGGATGAGCTGCAGCGCGGTCTTCACGCCCTTGATGACCAGCGTATGGCCTGCGTTGTGGCCACCCTGGAAACGCACCACGCCTTGAGCATGGTCGGTCATCCAGTCGACGACCTTACCCTTGCCCTCGTCACCCCACTGGGTGCCGACGACGACCACATTGCGTCCACGCGCGGTTTGGCTCATGTTGATTGCCTGTATTGCTTGAAATGGAGGATGGGCGCCGCGCCTTACAGCGTCCGGACGACCCACTCATGGTGCTCGCGAACGAGCTCGCGGTCACAGTCGAATTCATCGGCCTCGTGCTCATGCCCCGGCAGCACGCAGACCACGGTCTCGCCCTGCTCCCGCAGCGCCCGCACGGCCTGGCGCAGCGAGGCGTCCTCACCCCAGGGCGCGCGCACGGCGGCGCGCAGCTTCGTTGCCGGCACCAGCGTCACCAGTGTCTTCAGGTCCAGGCTGAAGCCCACGGCCGGGCGGCGGCGGCCGAAGGCCGCGCCCACCTCGTCGTAGCGCCCGCCGCGCAGCACGGCGTCGGAGCAGCCCGCGGCATAGGCCGCGAAGCGGATGCCGGTGTAGTAGGCATAGCCCTGCAGGTCGGCCAGGTCGAAACCCAGCGCCACTTCGGGGTGGACCGTGGCCAGATGGCCGGCCAGCCAGTCCAGGTCGGCCAGCGCCGCCTTGACCAGCGGGTGGTCAGGCAGGCGCCGCGCCGCCTCGGCCAGCACCTCGCGGCCACCGTACAGGCTGGGCAGAGCCAGCAGTGCGTCGCGCGTCACGGCGGGCATTCCTGCCGTCAACGTGCCCAGCACGCCCATGTCCTTGGCCGCCAGCGCGCCGGTCAGCGAATTCAGCGTGTCGGCGGGCAGCTTCACCCCGTCCAGCACGCCTTGCAGCAGGCGCGCATCGCCCAGATCCAGCATGACGTCGCTGAGGCCGGCGCGGCGCAGCGCGTCCAGGGCCAGCTCGTGCACTTCCAGGTCGGCTTCCAGGCCGGCGTGGCCATAGACCTCGACGCCGAATTGCAGCGGCTCACGGCTGGTATTCAGGCCGTCGGGCCGCGTGTGCGCCACGGGACCGCAGTAGCACAGCCGAGTCACGCCCTGGCGGTTCAGCAGATGGGCGTCGATGCGGGCGACCTGGGGCGTGGTGTCGGCACGCAGGCCCAGGCTGCGACCGGAAAGCTGGTCGACCAGTTTGAAGAGCTTGATTTCGGAGCCGCTGCCCGTACCGGACAACAGGGAATCGAGGTGCTCCAGCAGCGGCGGGATGACGAGCTCGCAGCCATAGCTGCGGGCCATGTCGAGCAGCTCTCTACGCAGCTCTTCGATGCGGCGCGCCTGCGAAGGCAGGACATCGGCAATGTGCTCGGGCAGCAGCCAAGCAGAGGACATGGGCGCAGGCTAGGCGGTTAAAAACGGCATTGTACCTATGCCCTCCCGCCATCGAAGCTTCGGATCAGCGCAACCAGAGCAATCCGAACAGGCCCATCAGGATGCTGGCCAGACCGATGAAACGGATCTGGCCATCGCTCATCGCGAGGATACGGCTGAACAGCTCGCGCCAGCGCGCCGGGCTGATCAGCGGCATCAGCCCCTCGATGACCATCACCAGCGCAAGCGCGGCCAGCAGCTCGTTCACTTGCGCGCAGGTGCGGCAGCCGGTGCGGCGCCGGAGCCGCGCATCGCCTTGAAGAAGTCGCTGCTGGGATCGACCACCATGACGTCGCTCTTGTTGCGGAAGCTGGCGCGATAAGCCTCCAGCGAGCGATAGAACTGCGCGAACTGCGGATCGCGGCCGAAGGCGTCGGCGTACAGGGCCGACGCCTTGGCATCACCCTCACCCTTGATCACCTGCGCGTCACGGTAGGCCTCGGCCACGATGATCTCGCGCTGACGGTCGGCGTCGGCGCGGATCTTCTCGCCCTCGGCCGCGCCGGTCGAGCGCGTCTCGTTGGCCACGCGTTTGCGTTCCGACTCCATGCGACGGTAGACCGAGTCGGTGATCGTGGAGGCGAAATCCACACGCTTGATACGCACGTCGACGACCTCGATGCCGAACTGCTTGGCCTCGTCGGCCAGGCGCTTGCGCACGTCGTTCATGACCTTCTCGCGCTCCGTGGATAGCACGGCGATGACCGTGCGCTTGGTCACTTCCTCGTTGAAGGCCGCCTGCACGATGGGCGCGAGGCGGTTGTCGACGTTGCGCATGTCGGCGCCACTGTTGCGGATGAACTGCCGCGGCTCGGCAACACGCCATTTGATGAGCCAGTCGATGACCAGGCTCTTCTTCTCGGCCGTGAAGATGGGACGGGACTCGGGACTGTCCAGCGTCTGCACGCGGCGGTCCAGCAGCACGACGTTTTGCAGGGGCGGCGGCGCCTTGGCGTGCAGCCCCGGCTCGGTGATGACTTCCTTGATCTCACCCAGCGCGTAGATGACGGCGAACTGGCGCTGGTCGACGACGAAGAGCATCGACGACAGCAGCATCAGCACGACGATGACGCCGGCGAGGATGGCGGCAATACGGTTCATTCGGTGGTCCTCGGTCAGCGGCCGTCGCGGCTGCGCTGGTTGTCACGGCTGCGCAGATCGCTGGCACTGGGCAGCGTCTGCGGCTCGGGCACGCTGGTCGGCTGCGGCGCCGACACAGTCACCGTGCCGCTGCTGCCCTGCTGCAGCAGCTTGTCCAACGGCAGATAGAGCATGTTGGAGCCGCTCCTGCTGTCCACCATGACCTTGCTGACGTTGGCATAGACCTGCTGCATCGCGTCGATGTAGAGGCGGTCGCGCATGACCTGCGGAGCCTTCTGGTATTCGGCATAGACGCTCTTGAAGCGCTGCGCATCGCCCTCGGCGGTTGCGATGACGCGGGCCTTGTAGCCCTCGGCCTGCTCGCGCAGCTTGGCCGACTCGCCACGCGCGCGCGGGATCACGTCGTTGGCATAGGCCTGGGCCTCGTTCTTCAGCTGCTCGCGGTTGGCGTTGGCCTTGAACGCGTCCTCGAAGGCAGCCTGCACCTGCTCGGGCGGCTGCACGCTCTGCACGTTGACGTTCTTGATCTGGATGCCGGCCTTGAGGCGGTCGAGCTGTGCCTGGATGGACTTGATCAGGTCGGCAGCGATGGCGTCGCGCTGCTCGTAGAGCACCGAGTCCATCGTGTTCTTGCCGACGATCTCGCGCACCGCGGACTCGGCGGCCAGCAGCACGGCCTGCTCGGGGTCGCGGTTCTCGAACAGGAAGTCGCGCAGGTCGCGGATCGTGAACTGGACGGTGAAGCGGATGTCGACGATGTTCTCGTCCTGCGTCAGCATGGACGAGTCGCGCAGGCCCGTGGCCGCGACGACGGAGCTGCGACCCACCTCGACTTGGCGCAGTTGCGAGACCGGCTGGATCTCATGCGCCTGGAAGGGATAGGGCAGGCGCCACTGGAAGCCTGCCTCGACCGTCTTGCTGTACTTGCCGAAGGACGTGACGACGCCCTGCTGGCCTTCCTGCACGATGAAGAAGCCGCTGGCCAGCCAGCCCAGCGCCACGACACCGGCAATCAGCCCGACGCCGATGCCGGCCCCCTTCATGTCGGGTGAACCGCCCGCACCATTGGGGCCGGTCGGCCCGCCAGACTTGCCGCCGAACATGCCCGAGAGCTTGCGGTTGAAGTCGCGCCAGAGTTCATCGAGATCGGGCGGGCCGTCGTTGCGGCCGTTGTTCAGCAGCCGGCCCGCGGCTTTGGCCACGGGCGTCATCAGACGCTGGACCCACGGGCTGCGGGGCTGGGAGTGAGGTGTGCTGCTCATGCCTGGGAAGGGTCTGAGGGAGAAGGTTCGTCGTCGGGCGAGTCCACGTCGAAACGTGGGTCCCGCTCGTCGGGAATCAAGGGCTGGGCCTGCATGGCCGTCGCAATCAGCTGGCGCAGTTCGGCCAGGCCGCTGCCGTCGATGGCACTGACGAAGACGCGCGGCGTGGGCTCGGTGCTGCCGTTGGCGCGCAGCACCGCATCGACGATCTCGCGCGGGCGCTGGTCGTCGGAAAGCAGGTCCTGCTTGTTGTAGACGAGTATCTGCGGCACATCGGCGGCGCCGATCTCGGCCAGCACGCGCTCGACCTCGACCATCTGCTCGTCCAGCACCGGACTGGCAGCGTCGACGACGTGCAGCAGCAGGTCAGCATCAGCCGCCTCCTGCAGCGTGGCGCGAAAGGCCTCAACGAGCTTGTGCGGCAGATCGCGGATGAAGCCCACCGTGTCGGACAGCGACACGCTGGCCGCCGCCTGCTCCAGGTAAAGCGAGCGGGTCGTCGTGTCCAGCGTCGCGAAAAGCTGGTTGGCTGCGTAGGCACGGGCCTTGGTCAGCGCATTGAATAGCGTACTCTTGCCCGCATTCGTGTAGCCGACCAGCGAGACCTTGAAGACGCCGTTGCGCGAGCGGGACTTGCGCTGCGTGCTGCGCTGGCGCTGCACCTGCTTGAGCCGCTCCTTGGTCTTCTTGATGCGGTCGTCGATCATGCGACGGTCCAGCTCGATCTGGGCCTCGCCGGGGCCGCCGCGCATGCCGATGCCGCCGCTCTGGCGCTCCAGGTGGCTCCAGCGCCGCACCAGGCGTGTGGCCAGGTATTGCAGCCGCGCCAGTTCGACCTGCAGCTTGCCTTCGTGGCTCTGTGCGCGGGCGGCGAAGATCTCGAGGATCAGCGCCGTGCGGTCGGCCACGGGCACGCCGAGCACGCGCTCCAGGTTGCGCTGCTGGGCCGGTGAGATGGCCTGGTCGAACAGCACCGTGTGGGCCTGGTGGGCCTGCACGAGGAGCTTGATCTCGTCGGCCTTGCCGGAACCGACAAAAAGCGCCGCGTCGGGTGCCGGGCGGCGCGCGATGACCTTGGCCACCGGCGTGTCGCCGGCGGATTCGGCCAGCAGGGCCAACTCGTCCAGGCTCTCGTCGAAGCCCTGGGCGGCGTTGCGCCGGCCGAAATCGACACCCACAAGAATGGCGCGCGCCGCCTCGGAGGGCGGCGTCGCGGTATGGGCAGAGGTCGAGGACAAGGGGTGGGGATCAGGCGTCCGCGGGGGCGTCGCCGGCGTGGAAGTTGACCGCACGACCCGGCACGACGGTGGAGATTGCGTGCTTGTAGACCATCTGCGTCACGGTGTTGCGCAGCAGGACGACGTACTGGTCAAAGGATTCGATGTGGCCCTGGAGCTTGATGCCGTTGACCAGGTAGATCGAGACGGGCACATGCTCTTTGCGGAGCAGGTTCAAAAAGGGGTCCTGCAAAAGTTGGCCTTTGTTGCTCATCGGTATGCTCCGAGTTATCGGGGGGAAGGGACTACGGGTTAGACCTTAACACAGGGTCCCGGCGGTGCCGGCCGTCAGCCTAGGTCTTTTCGTCGAAGGGATTCTTCGAAGAACGCAGCTCGATCTTCAGCGGCGTTCCGACCAGCTTGTAGTGGGCGCGGATGCGGCCCTCCAGGTAGCGTTTGTAGACCTCCGTGACGCCCTCCAGTGCATTGCCGTGGATGACGACGATGGGCGGGTTCTGGCCGCCCTGGTGGGCATAGCGCAGCTTGGGGCGCGACAGGCCGGCCCGCTTGGGCTGCTGATGCTCGACGGCTTCCTGGATGAGACGGGTCAGCACCGGCGTGGTCATCTTGCGGTAGGCCGAGGCGTAGGCGTCGGCCATGGCGTTCCACAGCGCGGCCAGGCCCTGGCGCTTGAGCGCCGAGATCTGGTGCATCGGCGCGAACTTCAGGAAGGCCAGTCGCTGCTCGATCTGGCGCTTCAGCGTCTCGCGCTGGTAGCTGTCGACGGCATCCCACTTGTTGACGGCCAGCACGACGGCACGGCCGCTGTCGAGGATGTAGCCGGCGATGTGGGCGTCCTGGTCGGTGACGCCCTGCGTAGCATCCAGCAGCAGCAGCACGACATGGGCGTCAGCGATGGCCTGCAGCGTCTTGACGACCGAGAACTTCTCGATGGCCTCGAAGACCTTGCCCTTGCGGCGCAGGCCGGCCGTGTCGATGAGCTTGAACTTCTGGCCGTTGCGCTCGAAGTCCACCGCAATGGCGTCGCGGGTCGTGCCCGGCATGTCGAAGGCGACCAGGCGCTCCTCGCCGAGCCAGGTGTTGATCAGCGTGCTCTTGCCGACGTTGGGCCGGCCGGCCACAGCCAGGCGGATGACGCCATCCTGCTGCGGGCCGGCGCCGAACTCCTCGCTGGTGTCCTCGAAGGGCTCCAGCACCGCGTCCAGCAGGCTGCGGATGCCCTGCCCGTGCGCCGACGAGATGGGATGCGGCTCGCCCATGCCGAGTTCGTGGAACTCGGCCAGCAGCGGCGACTCGCTCATGCCCTCGGCCTTGTTGACGGCCAGGTGCACGCGCTTGTTGACGCTGCGCAGGTAGCGGGCGATCTCGCTGTCGTGGGCCGACAGCCCCAGGCGGATGTCGACGACGAAGATGACCGCATCGGCCTCGGCGACGGCCTGCTTGGTCTGCTTGGCCATCTCCTTGACGATGCCGGTCGTCGAATCGGGCTCGAAGCCGCCGGTGTCGATGACGATGAACTCGCGGTCGCCCAGGCGGCCGTCGCCGTAGTGGCGGTCACGCGTCAGGCCGGCGAAGTCGGCCACGATGGCATCGCGCGACTTCGTCAGGCGGTTGAACAGCGTCGACTTGCCCACATTGGGGCGGCCGACGAGGGCGATGACAGGTTTCATTCGGCCTTGATCGCGAACAGGCCGCCGCTCTTGGTGGCGACCAGCGCGGTATCGCGCAGCAGCGCGATGGTGACGATGGCCGAGCTATCGGTCGCCAGGCGCGACCGGGTCCTGCCGGTGTCACGGTCCAGCAGATGCAGCTGGCCTTCGAAGTCGCCGATCAGGACCTGCTTGTTCAGCAGCACGGGCTCGGAGAGCTTGCGGCGCTGAAACTGGTCGGCCGACCAGGCCAGGTCGCCATTGGCCAGCTTCCAGGCCGACAGGCGATCGGAGGCGTCGCCGGCCACGACGATCTGGTCGTCGGCGCCGATGCCGTTGGTGCCGCCGACGACACGGTTCCACAGCGCGCCACCGCGCTCGGCGTTGACGCAGCCGACCGAGGACTGGAAGGCGCGCGCGCAGATCAGCTCGCCCTGGCGCACGGCCGGGCCGACGAGGTCGGCCAGCCGCTCGACTTCATTCGTGCCGCGCGGCGTGGCCACGCTGGCCTCCCAGCGCAGCTGGCCCTTGAGCGGGTCGACACCGGCCAGGCGCGAGCCCTGGCCCACGATCAGCGTGTCCTTGTAGGCCAGCAACACGCCGGCCTTGGCCAGCGTCAGCGGCTCGCCGGGACGCTTGAGCTCCCAGATCTTGCGGCCGTCCAGCGCGTCGAAGGCCAGCACCTGGCGGTCCAGCGTCAACGCGAAGACGCGCTCGCCGGCCACCAGCGGCGCGGCGACGACGGGCGTGGGCAGGGCCTTCTTCCAGACCAGCTTGCCGGCGTCCAGCACGACGAGTTCGTTGTCGCGGTTGACGACGGCGGCAAAGCGGCCATCGCTGCCGATGCCGGCCGACAGCTTGGCCCCGGCATCACCACGCCACAGCTCGCGGCCGTCGGCAGCGGCCAGTGCGCGCACGCTGCCATCACTGCCAGCAACGACGAAGCGGTCACCCGGCGTCGCGATACTGAGCGGGAAATTGACGTTGTCGCCCTTGCTGCTCCAGACGATGCGAGCAGTGGCAGAGCCGGTGAGGGTCTCCAGCGCGGCGGGCTTGTTCTTGTCGTCGCCGAACCAGTTGTTCCAGGTCGAACTGATGGTCGAGCAGCCGGCCAGCGACGCGGCCAGCAGCGAAATCAGGACGGCGCGCTTCATTGCGGCGCTCCGGTGGCATCGACGGCCGTCGGCACGCCCAGCGTCGCGAGCTTGGCCTCGACGACGCGACGGTAGTCCAGCGTCTTGTCCAGCGCGGCCAGGGCCTTCTGGTACTCGGCCTTGGCAGCGTCGCGCTTGTCCTGCAACAGCAGCAGATCGCCGCGGCGGTCGGCAACGAGGCCGGCAAACTCGGGCGACTTGATCGCGTCCAGCGACCTGGTCGCCTCGTCATAGGCCTTGGCATCGAGCTGCAGGCCGGCCAGGCGCAGCCGTGCAATGTCCTGGTAGGGGCCGCCGTCGGCACCATGTTCGGTCACCCAGGTCAGGCTCTGCCTGGCATCGTCGAGCTTGTCCTTGTCCAGCTGCAGCCTGGCGACCTGCAGGCTGGCCTGCGTTGCGTAGCCGGTACCGGCGAAACGGGCCCTCAGGTCGCCCGCGGCGCCGGCGGCCTTGTCGAGATCCTGGGCTGCAAGCGCACGGTCGAACTCGTCGTACATCGCGGCGGCCTTGGCGGCCTGATCGCGCTGGTACCAGTTCCAGCCCTGCCAGGCGGCAAAGGCGGCCAGTGCGGCCGTGATCAGCCAGGTGATGAGGTTGCCCCAGCGCTTCCAGAACGCTTTGACTTGCTCAAGTTGTTCTTGTTCTTCGAGGTCGAGATGGGCTGCCATGGGAAAAAGGATCGAGAAAGGGGCTCGGGAGGCCCGGGATTATGCGGGGAGGAGCTCGGCCGCCCAGGCAGCCACGTCGGCAAGCGGACGACCGAACTGTTCGGCGCCATCCCTCAGCGACTTGACGGACACCTCGCCGCGCGCCAGCTCGTCGGCCCCGAAGACCAGCGCGAAACGGGCGCCCGAGGCATCGGCTTTCTTGAACTGCGACTTGAACGAGCCGCCGCCGGCATGCATCTGCACGGCGACGCCGGCATGGCGCAGCGCCTCCAGCACGAGGAAGGCCTGGGGCAAGGCCGCCGCGTCGGGCAGGATGGCGTAGGCGTGCGGCGCGGCGGACGGCACGGGCAGGCCCAGCTCGTCGATCAGCAGCAGCAGGCGCTCGATGCCCAGGCCGAAACCCACCGCGGGCGTCGGCTTGCCGCCGAGCTGCTCGAACAGCCCGTCATAGCGGCCGCCGCCGCAGACCGTGCCCTGGGCCCCGAGCTGGTCGGTCACCCATTCGAAGACGGTCAGGTTGTAGTAGTCCATGCCGCGCACCAGGCGGGTGTTGACGCGGTATTCCAGGCCCGCGGCGTCAAGGATGGCGCGCACGGCGTTGAAGTGGGCCAGCGTCTCCTCGCCGAGGAAATCCATCAGCTTGGGCGCGGCCTCCACCATGGGCTGCATGGCCGGATTCTTGGTGTCCAGGATGCGCAGCGGGTTGCTGTGCAGGCGGCGCCGGGCGTCCTCGTCGAGCAGTTCGGCGTGCGCCTCGAAGTGATTGATCAGCGCCGCGCGGTGGGCGGCGCGCTCGGCGGGCTGACCGAGGGAGTTCAGCTCCAGGCGCACATGCTCGCCGACAACCAGGCCGAGCTGCTGCCACAGCCGGCGCACCATCAGGATGATCTCGGCGTCCACATCCGGACCGGCGAAGCCCAGGGCCTCGACGTCGAGCTGGTTGAACTGGCGGTAGCGGCCCTTCTGCGGGCGCTCGTGGCGGAACATCGGGCCCATCGTCCACAGCCGCAGGGGGCCGTTGTAGAGTGCGTTGTGCTCCACCATGGCGCGCACGATGCCGGCCGTGGCCTCGGGGCGCAGCGTCAGCTGGTCGCCGTTCATGCTGTCGGTGAAGGAATACATCTCCTTCTCGACGATGTCTGTCACCTCGCCCAGGCCGCGCACGAACAGGGCCGTGGGCTCGACGATGGGCGTCAGCATGTATTTATAGCCGTAGCGGCCGAGCACGTCGCGCAGCGTGGTCTCGAACCAGCTCCACAGCTCACTGCTGGGCAGCTTGTCCTTGCGGGTGACGCTGGCCGGGAGGATGTCGTTCATCCCCTTGACCGCTTGAATCGTCTTGCTCATGCAGTAGCCGTGGCGCCGAAGCGCTTCTCGATGTAGTTCTCGACCAGGGCGTGGAATTCGGCAGCGATGTTGTCGCCGCGCAGTGTCACGGCCTTCTCGCCGTCGATGAAGACGGGCGCCGCCGGCGCCTCGCCGGTACCGGGCAGGCTGATGCCGATGTCGGCATGCTTGCTCTCGCCGGGGCCGTTGACGATGCAGCCCATGACGGCCACCTTCATCTCCTCGACGCCCGGGTACTTGTTGCGCCAGACCGGCATCTGCAGGCGCAGGAAATCGTCGATCTGCTTGGCCAGTTCCTGGAAGGTGGTGCTGGTGGTGCGGCCACAGCCCGGGCAGGCGGTCACGCTGGGGTTGAAGTGGCGCAGGCCCAGAGCCTGCAGGATCTCTAGCGCGACGACGACCTCCTGCGTGCGCGACTCGCCCGGCTGGGGCGTGAGGCTGACGCGGATGGTGTCGCCGATGCCTTCCTGGGCCAGGATGCCCAGGGCCACGCTGGAGGCCACCGTGCCCTTGGTACCCATGCCGGCTTCGGTCAGGCCCAGGTGCAGCGCGTAGTCGCAGCGACGGGCCAGCTCGCGGTAGACCGAGATCAGGTCCTGCACGCCGCTGACCTTGCAGCTGATGATGATGCTATCGGGGTTCATGCCCAGCTCGCGGGCATAGCTGGCCGAGGTCAGGGCCGACTCGACGAGGGCCTGGTACATGACCGGCTTGGCATCCCAGGGCTGGGCGCGGCGGGCGTTCTCGTCCATGAACTGGGCGAGCAGCTCCTGGTCCAGGCTGCCCCAGTTGACGCCGATACGCACGACCTTGTCGTACTTCATCGCCGCCTCGATCATCTGCGCGAACTGCCTGTCCTTCTTCTCGCCCTTGCCCACGTTGCCGGGGTTGATGCGGTACTTGGACAAGGCCTGGGCCATGGCCGGGTAGTCAGTCAGCAGGCGGTGGCCGTTGTAGTGGAAGTCGCCCACCAGCGGCACGTCGATGCCCATGCGGTCGAGCTGCTCGCGGATGTAAGGCACCTGCTCGGCAGCCTCGGGCGTGTTGACCGTGATGCGCACCATCTCCGAGCCGGCAATGGCCAGCTCCTTGACCTGGATGGCCGTGCCGATGGCGTCCACCGTGTCGGTGTTGGTCATGGACTGCACGCGCACCGGCGCGTCGCCGCCGACCGTGACGACGCGGCTGCCCCAGACGACGCGGGCCTGCCGGCTCCTGCGCGGCGCGGGGGCGGCCTCGGGAATGATCCATTCGCTCATCAATTCAACTCCAGACGGGCGACGTTGTCCTTGCCGCGCGCCGCCAGATCGACGGCGGCACCGCGCCATTCGATCCGGGTGCCGCTGACATTGCCGACGCGCACCTTGTAGGGCGACGCGCCGCTGAATTCCTGCTGCTCGCCCTCACGCAGCACGCGCGACAGCAGCACCTGGCCCTGCGCATCGGCCACCTCGATCCAGGTGTCGGCAGTGGCGGTGACACGCAGGCTGCTGCCGGGGGTGGCCGTCAGCGCGGTCTTGACGGCCGCGGATGCCGGCGCCGAGGCCAGGGCCGGCGGCGGCGGCGCGACGTCACGAACCTGCAGCGGCGCGGAGGCCACGGGCAGGGCCACCGCCACCGGAGCCGAAGCGGCCGGCTCCGAGGCCGCCGGAGCGGGCACGAAATCCACGACCGGCGCGCTCGCCGCCGTGCCGACGACGCTCGACGCCGGGAAGGCGGGCGCCGTGACCACGCGCTCGCGCTCGCTCACCCAGCCGGCTGGCACCCAGTACACGGCAGCAGCCGCCAGCAGCAGCAGCAGCGGCCCCCAGACGACGGGCCGCGCCAGCAGGGCCAATGCGTTGCCGTCGATCGGGCCGCCGGCACCGCGCTCGCGGAAGGGCTGGTTCAGCCCGGGGCGCACGTCGAGCCCTTGCTCGCTGCTGCGCGGCAGCAGGGCCAGCACGGGCGCCGGGTCGACCTTGAGCGCGCGACACATGGCCGTGGCCAGCGCGCGGGCGAAGGTCGCGTCGGGCAGCAGGTCGAAGCGGTCGGCCTCCAGGGCCTCCAGCTTGGCCTGGGGCACCTTGAGCATAACGGCCAGTGCCGCAATGTGCAGGCCGCGCTGCTGACGCGCATTCCTGAGCCAGGCACCGGCCGTGGCAGCCGGGCTGGCGCGTCCCTCGTGGATGGATTCCATCGTCTGGTCGTTCTTGTTGTGCGCCGGAGTCACGGCTTATTCGTCGTAGCGGCCGGCGTCCAGGAACTGGGTCTCGGGAGCCTGGGGGTATTTGCGACGCAATTGCAGGGAGAGGTCATCCACCTGCGCGGCGTTGCCGAGCTTGCGCTCGATGCGCAACTGCAGCCACAGGCTCTGCGCATTGATCTGCTCGGCCTGGGCGTTGACGCGCCTCACGTAGAAGCGCGCGCGCTCCAGCTCCTGGTTGCGGAACAGCACTTCGGACAGGTTCACGGCGATGGCCGGGCTGGCGGGGTCGAGTTCGAAGGCGCGCGCGAGCGTCTTCTCCGCCACCAGCAGGCGGCCGGCGCGGGCCTCGCAGACGCCCTTGGCCAGCAGCGTGCGGGCCGGCGCGCGGTAGGTGGACTGGGCCAGGGCCTGGTCGAACAGCGAATCGGCCGTCTGCCAACGCTGCTGCTGGCACATGAACCAGCCGTAGTTGTGCAGGGTGTCGGGGTCGTTGGGGTAGATGACCAGTCCGCGGCGGAAAGCCTCCTCGGCGAGCTGGCTGTCGCCCATGGCGGCATAGATGAGGCCGCGCAGGTTTACGGCCTCCCGCATGTCCGGCTTGGCCTGCAGCGCGAGCTTCAGCTCGTCCAGGGCCGTGTTGAACTGGCCGCGCGAGAAATACCCCTGGGCCAGTTCCAGCCGGATGCTGGCGCGCCGGTCGGCGTCAGTCTGGTCGGAGTCGGTCTTGATCTCACGGTCGGCGGTGGGCGCCGTGCCGGTGCCGGCGCAGGCAGCGAGCAGGACGGCGGTCAGGGCGGGCAGCAGACGCTTCATCAAATCCTCGATGGATGACATCAGACGGATTTGGCCACCGTCACGGGGGCCCTGACCATGCGGATATGCGCGCGGGTGCGGTCCTGAACCTCACCGGCCAGCTGGCCGCAGGCGGCGTCGATGTCGTCGCCGCGCGTCTTGCGCACGGTCGTCACGATGCCGGCCTGGATCAACACCTCGGCAAAGGCCTGCACGCGGGCATTCGTGCTGCGCGTCAGGCCCGAGGCCGGGAAGGGGTTGAACGGAATCAGGTTGATCTTGCAGCTGACCCTGCCCTTGAGCAGACGCACCAGTTCGCGGGCCTGCTCCGGCGCATCGTTCACCTCCTGCAGCATGCAGTATTCGAAGGTGATGAAGTCGCGCGGCGCCTTTTCGAGGTAGCGGTTGCAGGCTGCCAGCAGTTCCTCGATCGGGTACTTCTTGTTCAGCGGCACGAGCTGGTCGCGCAACGGATCGGTGGGTGCATGCAGACTGACGGCCAGGGCCACGGGGCAATCCTCGCGCAGCCGGTCGATCATGGGCACGACGCCGGACGTCGATACCGTCACGCGGCGCCGGCTCAGGCCATAGCCATGGTCGTCCAGCATGGTCTTCAAGGCCGGCACGAGCTGGTCGTAGTTCTGCAGCGGCTCGCCCATGCCCATCATGACGACGTTGGAGATGACCCGCTCGTCGGTGTTCTGGCGCTTGCGCAGGCTGTGCTCGGCGAACCAGAGCTGGGCCACGATCTCGGCCGTCGTCAGGTTGCGGCTGAAGCCCTGGTGGCCTGTGGAGCAGAAACGGCAGCCCACGGCGCAACCTGCCTGGCTGGAGATGCACAAGGTGCCGCGGTCATCCTCGGGAATGAAGACCGCCTCGACGGCATTGCCGGCGCCGACGTCGAACAGCCACTTGATGGTGCCGTCCGCCGAGACGTGCTCGGAGATGACGTCCAGGCCGCGAATGAAGGCGCGGCCGGCGAGCTTCTCGCGCAGCGACTTGGCGAGGTCGGACATCTGCTCGAAGTCCGACGCGCCCTTCTGGTGGATCCAGCGGAAGAGCTGGGTCGCACGGAATTTCTTTTCGCCCAGTTGCTCGCAGTAGGCGGCCAAGCCTGGCAGATCGAAACCGAGCAGGTTGACCGCGTCCATACGAACTTCCTGGGCCGGGGTCACCGACCCCGTTGGGGGCAATTAACGGCCGGCGTAGACGTTCATGCCGGGGAAGAAGAAGGCCACTTCGACGGCGGCCGTCTCGGCAGCGTCGGAGCCGTGCACGGCGTTGGCGTCGATGCTGTCGGCGAAGTCGGCGCGGATGGTGCCCTTCTCGGCCTTCTTCGGATCGGTGGCGCCCATCAGGTCGCGGTTCTTCAGGATGGCGCCTTCGCCTTGCAGGGCCTGGATCATCACGGGGCCGCTGATCATGAAGTTGACCAGGTCGTTGAAGAAGGGGCGGGCCTTGTGGACGGCGTAGAACTGCTCGGCTTCGACGCGCGACAGGTGCACCATCTTGGCGGCCACGACCTTCAGGCCAGCGGCCTCGAAGCGGGCGTAGATCTGGCCGATGACGTTCTTCGCCACGGCATCGGGCTTGATGATGGACAGGGTGGTTTCGATCGCCATGGTGTTCTCCTGAAGGGGCGTACTGGACAAAGCCCGTGATTGTAGCCGCCAGGGATGACCCTGATCAGGTCACCCCAAATGCTTCAGCGATGCCGGCCGCCGAAGCCGCCGCCGGAGCGACCGCCGCCACCGCCCTTGCCACCCCGGCCACCGCCACCACCGCCGCGGCGCAGATAGGCGTCACCGCCGATGTAGCCGACCGAAGTCTGCATGGGATCGGGTTCGCGCGGGCCACCGCCCTTGTTGCCGCCCTTGCCGGGCTTGTGGCCACTCTGGTCGCTGCCGCCGGCGCCGAAGCCCTGCGGCAGGCCGCGCTTGCCGCCGGTGGCGTGGCGGCGGTCGAAGGTCTGCTCCAGCGGATTGATGTGGTGCGGGATGAAGTCGTCGTCATCCTCGTCGTCGCGACGCTGGACGCGCTCCTCGCGCGGCGGGCGCTGCTGCTGCTGCTGCTGCGCCTCGGGCGGGCGGCTCGGGCGGGGACCGACGCCGCCGTGGCGGTCGTCGGATCGGCGCTTGTTGCGGTCCTTCTTGCCCTGCCCCTGGCCTTGGCCTTGCGGCTGGCCGCCCTGGACTTGCGGCTGAGCCTGGCCGCTGTTGGACGTATGGCCGGCCAGGCGACGGATGACGCGCACGTCGTCGTCACCCAGCTCCACCCAGACGCCGCGCTTGAGGCCGCGCGGCAGCACGACGGTGCCGTAGCGGATGCGGATCAGGCGGCTGACCACCATGCCGACGGCCTCGAAGAGCTTGCGCACCTCGCGGTTGCGGCCTTCGGTGATGACGACGCGGTACCAGCGGTTGGCACCTTCGCCGCCGCCGTCCTCGATGCTCTTGAACGAGGCCGTCTGCCCTTCGACGTTGACCCCCTCCAGCAGCTTGGCGCGCTGCTCGTCGCTCAGGCTGCCCAGCACGCGCGCCGCGTACTCGCGCTCGACGCCGAAGCGCGGGTGCATCAGCTGGTTGGCCAGCTCGCCCGAGTTCGTGAACAGCAACAGGCCTTCGGTGTTGATGTCCAGGCGGCCAACGGACTGCCACTTCTGGCCCTGCACACGCGGCAGCGTGCGGAAGACCGTCGGGCGGCCTTCGGGATCGTTGAAGGTGGAGACCTCGCCCGTGGGCTTGTGATAGGCCAGGATGCGCGGGTTGGGCGGCGAGATGCGCACGCGCACCTCCTTGCCGTTGACGCGCACGCGGTCACCGAAAGAGATGCGCTGGCCCACGTGGGCCACTTCGCCGTTCACCTCGATCTTGCCGTCGGCGATCCACTCCTCGATGTCGCGGCGCGAGCCGATGCCGGCCTGGGCCAGCACCTTCTGCAGCTTGGGTGCGTCGGCATCGGGTGCCAGCACGCGCTTGGCGCTGTCCTCGGCGCCCTCTTCAGCCGCCGCCTCACCCGGCTCGGGCCGCAGCTGCGGCGGCTCGCCCGCCGGGCCTTCGGACTCGGCATCCAGGTTGCCCGAAAGCACGTCGGCGAAACGCGCCCCCGCGGCCTCGACCAGTTCGGGCGCCGCTGCCGGGGCCGTCGGCTCGGCGCTGCCGGCGACGACCTGGGCAGTCGCCTGGCGCTCGGCGCGTTCCTTGCGGTTGCGGCGGCGGTTGCGGCTGCGGCCGCCACGCTCGCCTTCCTCGCCTTCCTCGCCCTCATCGTCTCCTTCGCCCCCGTCATCCTCCTGCCGCGCCACGATCACCGGCGCCTCGTCGCCCAGCGTGAAGATCGGTGCGGGTGCGGGAGCTGCCGCCTCGGCAGCTGGCGCCTCGGCCGCGGCCTCTGCCGCGGCGGCCTTGCGGGGCGTGCGCTTGCGGGCCGGGGCAGGCGCGGCCTCGGCGGGCACGGCATCTGCCGCAGGGGCTTCGGGCGCCGCGTCGGACACCGTCTCGGCCTTCCGGCGCGCGCGCTTCACGGGCACGGCGGCTTCGGCGGCCTCGGCCACCTCGGGAGCGGCGTCGGCAGCGGCAGCCTTGGCCGTCGTGCGGCGGCGCTTGGGCGCGGCGGGCGCCTCGGGCTCGGCGGCGGGAAGCAAGGGCTTTTCTTGATCGGCAGCGTCGTTCATGCGGATTCGGGCTGGAGTTGCGGGGGCGGGTCGTTGGGGTCGGGATTGGGAAGTGCGGGCGTGCCGTCGTCGCCAAACAGGCTCAGCGAGGGTGCAGGCAGGTCGGCCGGCGCCTCGTCGGTCGCCACTTCGGCGGCCTCTTCGGCGGTGTCCAGCAGCTGGCCCTGCAGGGCCTCGAAGGCCGGCGGCTCGCTGCCGACTTCCAGGGCCGGCAGCTGCTCCAGGCTGGCCAGGCCAAGGTCGTCGAGGAAGGCCTTGGTCGTCGCGTACAAGGCGGGGCGGCCCGGCGTCTCGCGGTGGCCGATGGCCTCGATCCAGCCACGGTCTTCCAGCTGCTTGACGATCTGGCTGGCGACGACGACACCGCGGATGTCCTCGATGTCGCCGCGCGTGACCGGCTGGCGGTAGGCAATGATGGCCAGCGTCTCCAGCACGGCACGCGAATAGCGGGGCGGCTTCTCGGGGTGCAGACGGTCTAGGTATTCGCGCAGCTCGGGCCGGCTCTGGAAGCGCCAGCCCGAGGCCAGCGCCACCAGCTCGACGCCCTTGCCTTCCCAGTCACGGGAAAGTTCGTCGAGCAGGCTGCGCAGGGTATCGGCGCCGAGCTCGTCGGCGAACAGGCTGCGCATCTCGCGCAGCGTCAGCGGCTGCGAGGCACAGATCAGCGCGGTCTCGAGGACGCGCTTGGCATCCTGGGTGTTCATGAACGCAATCGCGCCCTCAATCAAGCCAAGTCTGGCAATCCGTCCGGGCCTGGGCGCTCACAGCGTTCATCAGGCGAAGCGGACGGGGTCTGTCCGGGCGTCACCATGGGGCTCAACAGCTTTCCAACGGGACGCGATCGGGGTGGTTGACCGGCGGGCGGATGGACTGCTTACCGCGCGGGTCGCGCCCATTCGGCGCGCTGGCTGCCACGACAACCGAAGCGCATTGTAGCCGCCTCATTCAGGAAGGTCGGCGGCGCCGAGTTCCGCCCAGGCGGCAGCCATGTCAGGCGGCAGCGGCGCCCGCAGCGACAAGGCCTCGCCCGTGACCGGATGCGTGAAGCCCAGCCGCGCCGCATGCAGGGCCTGACGCGAAAGGCCGAGAGCCGGCGCGCCGCCGTAGAGGGCATCAGCCAGCAGCGGGTGCCCGCTGTGCGTCAGGTGCACGCGGATCTGGTGGGTGCGGCCCGTGTGCAGCACGCAATGCACAGCACTGACCGCCCGACCCTTCACCTCGCCGACGCCCAGCGGGAAGACGTCCGTGCGCGCCGGCTTGCCGAGGTTGGCCGGCGCGATGGCCATCTTCACGCGCGACACCGGGTCGCGGCGCATCGCCTTGTCGACCGTGAAGGCCTCCTCGACGCGCCCCCAGACCAGCGCCAGGTATTCCCGGTGCACCTCGCGCGCCGCGATCTGGCGCGTCAGCGCCGTCACGGCCTCCAGCGTCTTGCCGACGACCATCAGCCCGCTGGTGTCCTTGTCCAGGCGGTGCACGATGCCGGCGCGCGGCAGCGTGGCGGCGACCGGGTGATGCGCCAGCAGGCCGTTCATCAGCGTGCCCGACCAGTTGCCCGGCGCGGGGTGCACGACGAGGCAGGCCGGCTTGTCAATGACGGCCAGATGCTCGTCCTCGAAGACGAAGTCGAGCGCCATGGCCTCGGCGCGGAAGGCGCGGCTCTCGTCGGTGGGCTGCAGTTCGACTTCGACACGCTGGCCGGCGCGCAGCTTGTGCGCGGCCTTCAGCAGGGGTTTGCCGTCCACCGTCACGCAACCGCGCTCAATCAATGCCTGCAGGTGATTGCGCGAGAACTCCGGCGCAATCCCCGTCAGCCAGCGGTCCAGACGCTCGCCGTGGCCGCTGGCCTCGACGTCCGCGCAGCGCCTCTCGACGTCACCGCCTTCTTCGGCGTCCTGCTCGAAGTCGTCCTGCCCCCCCACCCTATACTCCGCGTCCATTGTTCCTTGTGACCAGCCGGCAGCATCGCCGTCGACTTCAGACATGTTTGTTGAGAAATTCAAGGCCGGCCGCGTTGTCGCCGGTGCTGTGCTGATGGCGCTCGCGCTCGGCATGAGCGGCTGCGGCTCCACTGCCAAGGAAGATCCGAACTCCCAGGCGGCGCTGGACAAATTGTATGCAGACGCCAAGGACGACCTGAGCGCCGGCAGCTACGACCGCGCGATCAAGTCCCTGGAGAAGATCGAAGGCCGCGCCGCCGGCACGACCATGGGCCAGCAGGCGACGCTGGACGTGGCCTGGGCCTACTACCGCACCGCCGAGCGCGCCCAGGCCATCGCCACGCTGGACCGCTTCATCAAGCTCAACCCGTCCAGCCCGGCGATGGACTACGCCCTGTACATGAAGGGCATCGTCAACTTCAACGAGGACCTGGGCCTGTTCGGCCGCCTGGCCAACCAGGACGTGGCCGAGCGCGACCAGCAGGCCTCGCGCGAGGCGCTGCTGGCCTTCCGCCAGCTCGTCGAGCAATTCCCCGACTCCAAGTACGCGGCCGAGGCGCAGACGCGCATCAACTTCATCACCAACACGCTGGCAGCCTACGAGATCCACGTCGCGCGCTACTACTTCAACCGCAAGGCCTACGTTGCCGCGGCCAACCGCGCGCAGGCGGCCGTGGCCGAATTCCAGTACGCACCCGGCATCGAGGAAGGCCTGTTCATCATGGGCGAGAGCTATGACAAGCTCGGCTTGACCCAGCTGCGCGACGATGCCCGCCGCGTGCTGGACAAGAATTTCCCGAGCAGCGTCTACGCTACCGGCAACGCGAACAAGCGCAAGCCCTGGTGGCAGCTCTGGTAACTTGAATTGAACGGGCCGTCAGGCCCGTTCTTCATTCAGCCGCTGCAACCATTCGAGGGCCTCGGCCTCGTTGGCCACCGGCGTCATCGGGGGCAGTGCCGCGCGCAGGCGCCGGCCGTAGTTCATGCCCGCCATGCGCGGATCGCACACCACCAGCAGGCCGCGGTCGGTCTCGGTGCGGATCAGGCGACCGGCGCCCTGCTTCAGCGCAATGGCCGCCTCGGCGACGAAGTACTCCGAGAAAGCATTGCGCCCCTGCGCCTCCAGCCGCTGCACGCGCGCCTCCACCAGCGGGTCGTTGGGCGGCGGGAAGGGCAGCTTGTCAATGACGACGCACTGCAGCGCGTCTCCGGGGACGTCGATGCCCTCCCAGAAGCTGGCCGAGCCGACGAGGACGGCCGCCGGGTTGTCCAGGAAGCGCTGCAGCAGCAACCGCTTGGGCAGCGCGCCCTGCTGCAGCACGGCGATGGCGTCGCCGCCTTCCTCGAAGCGCTCGCGCAGCGCGTCGGCCACAGTCTGAAGATTGCGCAACGTCGTCGTCAGCACGAAGGTGCGGCCGCCCAGCGCCCGCGCGAGCCGCGACGCCAGCAACGCCACGCTGACGGGGTGATTCGGCTCGGAGGGCTTGGGAAAGCCGCGCGGCACGTACAGCCGCGCGTGGGCTGGGTAGTCGAAGGGGCTGCCGACGCGCAGCACCTCCGCCTCAGTCAGGCCGGCCGGCTCGGTGAACCAGGTCAGGCCTTCGTCGTCGCCCAGCGTGGCCGAGGTGAAGACCCAGGCCTTCGGCGAGCCTTCCAGCTGATGCTGCATCGCGTCGCGGATGTCCAGCGGCGACTCGACCAGGCGGGCCGCGTGCGGGCTGATGTCGATCCAGCGCACATCGCCCGGATCGGGCTCGGCGGCGAACACCTTGGCCAGATCCCGCAACTCCTGGGCCCGTTCACACAGCCGGGCAAAATCCGGCGCCGCCTCGCGCACGGCGGTCAGGGCTTCGAGGGCCGCCGACGTTGCCGCCGCCACACCTGCCAGCGCCGCGGCGAAGCCGGGCTGGTTCGCCCGCTCCTTCCAGCCCAGCTTGAGCGTGCCACGCAGCTCGCGTCCCGCCGTGGCAAGCGGCCCCGCCGCCGCAAGGCGCAGCTCCCGCGCCGCCTTCTCGATGCCGGCATGCAGGGCCTGCCAGTCGTGCACGCCACGCGCATGAGCCAGGCCCTGGGCCAGGATGTCGCGGGCGAAGTCGATCAGCGCCGCCGTGCCCAGCAGCGTGCCGAGAAACTGCACGCCGGCTTCGGCGAGCTGGTGGGCCTCGTCGAAGATGGCGACCTCGACGCTGGGCAGCAGTTCGGCCACGCCGGTGTCGCGCAGCGTCATGTCGGCGAAGAACAGGTGGTGGTTGACGACGACGACGTCGGCCTCCATGGCCTCGCGCCGCGCCTTCACCACGTAGCAGCCCTTCCAGTCCGGGCATTCCTGGCCGAGGCAGTTCTCGCGGCTAGAGCTGACGATGGGGATGATGGGCGAGCGCTCGTCCAGCCCGTCGATCTCGGCGAAATCGCCCGTCGCCGTGCCGAGTGCCCAGCGCTCGATGCGGGCCAGCGACAGCGCCGTGCGGCGGTCAGGGAATTCACCGGAGACGCGCGCCTCCTTCATGCGGTGCAGGCACAGGTAGCTGCCGCGACCCTTCAGCAGCGCCAGCCGCGCAGGCGTGCTCAGCGCCTTGGTCAGCCGCGGCAGGTCGCGCAGGAAGAGCTGGTCCTGCAGGCTCTTGGTAGCCGTGCTGATCAGCGCCCTGCTGCCCGCCAGCAGCACCGGCACGAGGTAGGCGAATGTCTTGCCCACGCCGGTGCCGGCCTCCACCACCAGCGCCTGGCGGCGGCTGAGCGCGCGGGCCACCGCGCGGGTCATCTGCAGTTGCGGCTCGCGGGGCTTGTAGCCTGCGTCCAGCCGCGCCAGCGGGCCCTCCGCGTCGAAAGCGGCCAGCACGGCCTGTTCGAGTTCGTCGGCGGGGGGCGGTGCGGGAGGGGTGGCCTGATCGAGGGCGTCGAGCCAGTCGTCGAGGTCAGGCTCGGTCATCAGGGTCGGCAGTGGCTTCCAGCCGCGCAATCATGTCTTTCAACGCCAGCCGCCGCTTCTTCAGCCGCTGCAGCGCCAGTTCGTCCACCGGCGGCTGTTCGACCAGGCGGTCGATCATCGCGTCGAGGTCGGCGTGCTCGATGCGCAACTCGATGAGCCGCCGCGGCAACGAGTGAAGTTGTTCATCCATCCGGGGTATACCAGTGCAGGGCGCGGCGGAGCGAAAGCGGACGGGCCAGTATAGTTTTCGGCATGGCCTCACCCTCAGCCGTCGGATTCCGACTCACCGCCGCCACCGGCACCCATCGCGGGGACCGGGCCTATCAGCAGGATCAGGTGGCCGTCATCGCCCACCCGCGCATCGCGGGCTGCATGATGGGCATCGTGGCCGACGGCATGGGGGGCAAGAGCGGCGGGCGCAAGGCGGCCGATCAGGTCATCCTGACGGCCAATCAGCTGTTCGAGCGCTATTCACCCGACGACGAGCTGCCGGCCGAGTTGCTGAGCCAGATCGCGTCCGAGGCCCATCTGATGATCAAGCTGACGGCCATCTCCGCCGAGGAGGAGCCGCACAGCACGATTGCCGCCTTCGTCGTCACCAGCGATCGCTGCGTGCACTGGATTCACTCTGGCGACTCGCGCATCTACTGGTTCCGTGGCGCCCGCCTCGTCAAGCGCACCATGGACCATTCCTACGTGCAGCGCCTGGTCGACGAGGGCCAGCTGACCGAGGCCGAGGCCAGCTCGCATCCGCAGAGCAATCTGCTGACAGCCTGCCTGGGCACGGTGCAGGACCCGACGTCCACGTCGGAGCGCTTCGAAGGCCTGGAAGTGGGCGACACGCTGATGTGCTGCAGCGACGGCCTCTGGCACTACTTCACCGCCCAGGAACTGGGCAGCGTGCTCTACAGCCTGCCGCCGCGCGAAGCAGCCGAGCTGCTGGTGAGCAAGGCGCGCCAACGCGCGCGGGGCGGCGGCGACAACCTGTCGCTGGCCATCGTCAAGGTCGAGAACCTCGACTAACGCGACGCTGCCGACGCGCCGGGCAGCGGCAGCGGGGCTGCCACCGGCTTGTCGCGGCTCTTCTGCCTGGCCTCACGGGCGGCGATGCGCTGCTGCTGACGCGACTCGCGCTCACGGGCCTGGTCACGGCGCCTGGCAGCCTCGAACTCGGCCTTCTGCTCTGCCTGCCGCTGGGCCTGGACGGCCTGCTCGGGGCTGCGCGCGCGCGCCGGGTGCGAGGCCGGTACGACCGGCGTCGCCGCGACGACCCGCTCGCGGCGCTGCCCTTCGTCCTGGGCCGCGGCCTGCTCGCGCTCGCGCACCCGCTGCGCCTGGGCAACCGCCCGCTGGCGGCGCTCCTCGGCCGCCAGTTCATGTTCGCGCCGCACCAGGGGGACGAGTGCGTCATGGCGGCGCTGGCGCACCTCGTCGAGACAGGCCGAGACGCTGAACAGCTGCTCGCATTCGGCCTTCTCACGGGCAAAGCGCTGCTCGATCGCGGCACGTTGCGCGGCGACTTCGGCACGCGTGGCCGGCTGGGCCGTGGCGGCCGTGGCGGCCGTGGCGGCGAGCAGCAGGATCAGGGGGCGCAGGCTCATGTGAGCGAAGTATCGACCTCGCGCCGCGCCAGGGCCAGGTACTCGGCCGAGCGCATCTCCTGCAGCCTGGATACGGTGCGCGGGAATTCGTGGGCCAGCGGGCCTTCGGTGTAGAGCGCTTCAGCCGGCACGGCGGCGGAGATGACAAGCTTGACGCGGCGGTCGTAGAGCACGTCCACCAGCCACGTGAAGCGGCGCGCCTCGCTGGCCAGGCGCACGGGCATCTCGGGCACCTCGGACAGGATGACGGTGTGGAACTGGCTGGCCAGCTCCAGGTAGTCGTTCTGCGAGCGCGGGCCGCCACAAAGGGTTGCGAAATCGAACCAGACGACACCACCGGCGCGCCGCCGCGCGTAGATGGCGCGGTGCTCGATCATCAGCTTGCGGTCTTCGTCCTGGGCCTCGGCGAGGGACTCGAACGCCTTCGTCAGCGCGGCCTCGGTGTCCTCGTTCAGCGGCGTCAGGTAGAGGTTCATGTCCTCCAGCGTGCGGCGCCGGTAGTCGGTGCCGGCGTCGACGTTGATGACTTCGAGGTTGGCCTTCAGCAGCTCGATGGCCGGCAGGATGCGGTCGCGATGCAGGCCGTTGGGATACAGCTCGTCGGGGTGGAAGTTGGACGTCGTGACGATGGAGACGCGGTTGCGGAACAGCGCGTCCAGCAGCCGGTGCAGGATCATCGCGTCGGTCACGTCGGCGACGTGGAACTCGTCGAAGCAGATCAGCCGGAACTTGCGTGCGATGCGCTTGCCCAGCTCCTCCAACGGGTCGGCGATGCCCTTGAGCTCCTGCAACTCGCGGTGCACCTCACGCATGAATTCGTGGAAGTGCAGCCGCGTCTTGCGCGTCAGCGGCACGGCCTGAAAGAAGCAGTCCATCAGGAAGCTCTTGCCCCGCCCCACGCCACCGTACATGTAGACGCCACGAGGGATGGGCGGGCGCACCAGCAGCTTGGTCACGGCATTGCTGCGACGCAACTTGTAGGCGGCCCACTCATCCTGGCAACGTTGCAAGGCTTGGATGGCGCGCAGTTGCGCCTCGTCGGCCTTGAAGCCGCGCTCCGAGAGGGTCTGTTGGTAGAGGTCGGTGACTGAAGTCATCACAAAAAAAGGGGCGACTGAATGGCCGCCCCTTGTTGACTGCGCTGCTCGATCAGAAGTTCAGCGTGCGCTTGTCGACGGCCAGCGCCGCTTCCTTGGTCGCCTCGGACAGCGACGGGTGGGCGTGGCAGATGCGGGCGATGTCCTCGGCCGAGGCCTTGAACTCCATTGCGACCACGGCTTCCGAAATCAGCTCGGACGCGAACGGGCCGATGATGTGTACCCCCAGGATCTCGTCGGTCGTGGCGTCGGCCAGGAACTTGACGAAGCCGGTCGTGTCGCCCAGCGCACGGGCGCGGCCGTTGGCCAGGAAGGGGAACTGGCCGGCCTTGTAGGCCACGCCTTCGCTTTTCAGCTGCTGCTCGGTCTTGCCGACCCAGGCGATCTCCGGCGAGGTGTAGATGACCCAGGGGATGGTGTTGAAGTTGACGTGGCCATACTGACCGGCCATGCGCTCGGCCACCGCCACGCCCTCTTCCTCGGCCTTGTGGGCGAGCATGGGGCCGCGCACCACATCACCCACGGCCCAGACGCCGGGCAGGTTGGTCTTGCACTCGTCGTCCACCACGATGGCGCCACGCTCGTCGAGCTTCAGGCCCACGGCGTCGGCGTTCAGGCCGATGGTGTTGGGCACGCGGCCGATGGACACGATGAGCTTGTCCACCACCAGCGTCTGCTCGGCGCCCTTGGCGTCGGTGTAGGCGACGGTGACGTCCTTCTTGCCCTTGGTGACCTTGCTGATCTTGACGCTGAGCTGGATGTCCAGGCCCTGCTTCTTGAAGACCTTGGCGGCTTCCTTGGCCACGCCTTCGTCGGCGGCGGCCAGGAAGGCCGGCATGGCTTCGAGGATCGTGACCTCGGAACCCAGGCGGCGCCAGACCGAACCCATTTCCAGGCCGATGACGCCCGAGCCGATGACGCCCAGCTTCGTGGGCACGGCCGGGATGCGCAGGGCGCCGTCGTTGGAGAGGATCAGCTCCTCGTCGAACTCCGCGCCGGGCAGCTGGCGGGCGTTGGAGCCCGTGGCCAGGATGACCTGCTTGGCAAACACGGTCTCGTCGCCGGCCTTCAACTCATAACCGCCATCCTTAGCGGCAACGAACGAGCCGCGGCCATGGAAGAACGTGACCTTGTTCTTCTTGAACAGGTAGAGGATGCCGTCGTTGTTCTGCTTCACGACGGCGTCCTTGCGGCCGACCATCTTGGCGACGTCGATCTTCAGGTTGTCCAGGCTGATGCCGTGGTCGGCGAAGTGGTGGCCGGCGTGGTCGAAGTGTTCCGACGACTGCAGCAGCGCCTTGGACGGGATGCAGCCGACATTGGTGCAGGTGCCGCCCGGCGCCGGGCCGCCCTTGTCGTTCTTCCACTCGTCGACGCAGGCCACGTTCATGCCCAGTTGGGCCGCGCGGATGGCCGCGATGTAGCCGCCGGGGCCGCCGCCGATGACGACGACGTCGAATTGCTTGGTGCTCATGCTCGTTCGTCCCTTGGCTTAGATGTCGAACAGCAGGCGGGCCGGGTCTTCCAGCGCTTCCTTCATCGTGACCAGGCCCAGCACGGCTTCGCGGCCGTCGATGATGCGGTGGTCGTACGACATCGCGAGGTAGTTGATCGGGCGCACCACGACCTGACCGTTCTCGACGACGGCGCGGTCCTTGGTGGCGTGCACGCCCAGGATGGCCGACTGCGGCGGGTTGATGATGGGCGTGGACAGCATGGAGCCAAAGGTGCCGCCGTTCGAAATCGAGAACGTGCCGCCGGTCAACTCGTCGATGGACAGCTTGCCTTCCTTGGCCTTGGCACCGAACTCGGCGATCTTCTTCTCGATGTCGGCGAAGCTCATCTGGTCGACGTTGCGCAGCACTGGCACGACGAGGCCGCGCGGCGAACCGACGGCGATGCCGATGTCGAAGTAGCCGTGGTAGACGATGTCGTTGCCGTCGACGGAGGCGTTGATGATGGGGTACTTCTTCAGCGCCGCGACCGCCGCCTTGACGAAGAAGCTCATGAAGCCCAGCTTGACGCCGTGTTCCTTCTCGAACTTCTCCTGGAACTTCTTGCGCATCTCCATGACCGGGGCCATGTTGACTTCGTTGAAGGTGGTCAGGATGGCGTTGGTCGACTGCGACTGCACCAGGCGCTCGGCGATGCGGGCGCGCAGGCGGGTCATGGGCACGCGCTGCTCGGGGCGGTCACCCAGGTTGGGCTGCACCGGTGCGGCGACAGCCGGCAGCGGTTTAGCCACAGCGGGCGAGGCGGGCACGACCAGCGGCGCCGCCACGGCGGCGGGCTTGGCGGAGGCGGCCAAAGCGTCGCCCTTGGTCACGCGGCCGTCCTTGCCGGAGCCAGCGACATCGGTCGCGGCCAGGCCCTTCTCGGCCAGGATCTTGGCGGCAGCGGGCATGGCCACGTCACCCTTGTTGCCGCCCGTGGCGGCTGCAGGCGCAGCAGCGACAGCAGCCGGGGCGGCTGCGACCGACGCCGTCGTGGCGGGCGCGGCGACGCCGGCCTTGCCTTCGGTGTCGATCTTGGCGAGCAGTTGCTGGCTGGTGACCGTGCTGCCGTCGGCGACACCGATCTCGGCCAACACGCCGGAGGCGGGTGCGGGCACCTCGAGCACGACCTTGTCGGTCTCGATCTCGACGAGGGTCTCGTCGACGGTGACGGCTTCGCCGGGCTTCTTCTTCCAGGTCAGCAGCGTGCCCTCGGAAACGGATTCGGAGAACTGGGGAACTTGAACGTCAACGATGGCCATGATTTGAGGCTCCGTGTTCTTTATTCGGTGTGAATGGTGCAGGCGCGAGCGAACGCAGCGCCATCTACTGGCGCTGCGTGTTCGGTCTTATTTGGTGAGGATGAAGCCCTTGAGCTTGGCGAAGGCCTGATCCAGCAGCGCCTTCTGCTGCTCCTGGTGCAGATGGGCATAGCCACAGGCCGGGCTGGCGCTGGCCGGGCGGCCGGCGTAGCCGAGCTTCTGGCCTTCCGTCATGTTCTCGTGCACATAGTGCTGCACGAAGAACCAGGCGCCCTGGTTCTGCGGTTCGTCCTGGCACCACACGATCTCGGTCGCGTTCGGGTACTTCTTGAGCTCGGCCGCGAAAGCCTTGTGCGGGAAGGGATAGAGCTGCTCGACGCGGATGATGGCCACGTCGGCGGACTTCTTCTCGGCGCGCGCACGCACCAAGTCGTAGTAGACCTTGCCCGAGCAGACAATGACACGCTTGACCTTGTCGGCCACCACGTCGGCGCTCTGCTCGCCGATCACGGTCTTGAACTCGCCCTTGGTGAAGTCCGACAGCGGCGAGGTCGCATCCTTGGCGCGCAGCAGGCTCTTGGGCGTCATGATGACGAGGGGCTTGCGGAACATGCGCAGCATCTGGCGGCGCAGCACGTGGAAGATCTGCGCGGCGTTGGTCGGCTGCACGATCTGCATGTTGTTGTCCGCGGCCAGCTGCATGAAGCGCTCCAGGCGGGCCGAGCTGTGCTCGGGGCCCTGGCCTTCGTAGCCGTGCGGCAGCATCATGGTCAGACCGTTGGAGCGGCCCCACTTCACTTCGCCGGAGGCGATGAACTGGTCGATGACAACCTGGGCACCATTGACGAAGTCGCCGAACTGGGCTTCCCAGATGGTCAGCGTGTTGGGCTCGGCGGCGGCGTAGCCGTACTCGAAGCCCAGCACCGCCTCTTCCGACAGGATGGAGTCGATGACGGTGAAGGGCGCCTGGCCTTCCGCAACGTTCTGCAGCGGGATGTAGGTGCCGGCGTCCCAGTTGGCGCGGTTCTGGTCATGCAGCACGGCATGACGGTGCGTGAACGTGCCGCGGCCGCTGTCCTCGCCGGACAGGCGCACCGGGTAGCCCGAGGCCACCAGCGACGCGAAGGCCATGGACTCGCCCATGCCCCAGTCGATGTTGACTTCGCCGCGGCCCATGGTGGCGCGGTCGGCGTAGAGCTTGGCGACGAGGTTGTGCGGCGCGAAGTCCTTGGGCAGCGTCGTCAGCTTCTCGGCCAGGCGCTTCCACTCGGTGACGGGGATGGCGGTGTCGCAGCTGTCCGTCCACTTCTTGCCCAGGAAGGGCGACCAGTCGGTGGCGAACTTGCTCTTGAAGTTGGTCAGCACCGGGTCGACGGTGTGGCGGCCTTCGTCCATGGCTGCGCGATAGGTCTTGACCATCTCGTCCGGGCCCTCGGCGGGCAGCACGCCCTGAGCCACCAGCTTGTCGCCGTAGACCTTGCGGGTGCCGGGGTGGGCGCCAATCTTCTTGTACATCAGCGGCTGGGTCAGGGCCGGGGTGTCCTGCTCGTTGTGGCCCAGCTTGCGGAAGCAGACGATGTCCAGGACGACGTCCTTCTTGAACTCCGCGCGGTAGTCCATGGCCAACTGCGTGGCCCACACGACGGCTTCGGGGTCGTCGCCGTTCACGTGCAGCACCGGGGCTTCGATCATCTTGACGACGTCGGAGCAGTACCAGGTGGAGCGCAGGTCGCGCGGGTCGCTGGTGGTGAAGCCGATCTGGTTGTTGATGACGATGTGGACCGTGCCGCCCGTGCGGTAGCCGCGGGTCTGGGCCATGGCCAGCGTTTCCTGCACGACGCCCTGGCCGCCGAAGGCCGCGTCACCGTGCACCAGCACCGGCAGCACCTGCGCGCCGACGTTGTCGCCACGGCGGTCCTGGCGGGCGCGCACGCTGCCTTCGACGACCGGGTTGACGATTTCGAGGTGGGAGGGGTTGAAGGCCAGCGACAGGTGGACCGGGCCGCCCTTGGTCGACACGTCGGAGCTGAAGCCCTGGTGGTACTTCACGTCACCGGCAGGCAGGTCCTCGGCGGCCTTGTGCTCGAACTCGGCGAACAGGTCGGCGGGCATCTTGCCCAGCGTGTTGACCAGCACGTTCAGGCGGCCGCGGTGGGCCATGCCGATGACGATTTCCTGCACGCCGCGCTCGCCGCCGCGCTGGATGACCTCATCCATCGCCGCGATGAAGCTCTCGCCGCCTTCCAGAGAGAAGCGCTTCTGGCCGACGTACTTGGTGTGGAGGAAGCGCTCCAGGCCTTCGGCCGCCGTCAGGCGTTCGAGGATGTGCTTCTTCTCTTCGGCCGTGAAGGTCGGCTTGCCGCGCGCCTTCTCCAGGCGCTCCTGCCACCAGCGCTTCTCGGCCGGGTCGGAGCCGTGCATGAATTCGGAGCCGATGCTGCCGCAGTAGGTCTCGCGCAGGGCCTGCACGATCTGGCGCAGCGTCATGGTCTCGCCGCCGAAATAGCTGTTCACGGCGCTGAACGAGATGTCCATGTCGGACTCGGTCAGGTCGTAGAACGCGGGGTCGAGTTCGGGAATCTTGGGGCGCTCGGCGCGCTTGAGGGGATCCAGTTCCGCCCAGCGGTTGCCGAGGAAGCGGTAGGCCGCGATCAGCGACTGGACATGGACCTGCTTGCGGGCGACGGCAAGGTCGGCGCTGCTGGCCTTGTTGGCGAAGGCGTTGGCCTTGGCGCGTTGAGCGAAAGATTCGACGACCGGGGCATGGGCCACGTCGCGGGCCTCACTGCCGTCCACCGCGGGAACGTGCTGGAGGGCGTCGAAGTAGGCGCGCCAGTTGTCGGGCACGGAGCCCGGGTTGTCGAGGTAAGCCTCGTACATCTCCTCCACGTACGGGGCATTGCCACCGAACAGGTAGGAGTTCGACCTGTATTGCTGCATCATCTTTCGCTCACCTCATGCCCCGGTTTCCAGGGAGTTGGCTGGTTGAAGAACCTTCCGCGACACGGCTCGACCGATTGGCGGATTGCGACCCACCTCTGCTGTTGCCAGGGGCAACGACAAAAGGGACGGGAAGGACCGAAAAGTCTCAGGGGCCGAACTCTAGCACTTCGGGTTTGCCCGACAAGGTGCACGGGATGCGACAAAGTGCACTGATCAGGGTCATGGAAAGTTGACTGACTCGTAAACTTGGCGCCGCGACAGCCCCGCGATTGAATGGCTGCGCCACGGGACAACAAGGAATCCCCATGCAAGTCCAGGTCGTCGACTACCGCGCGCCCGACGCGGCCGAAAAGTTCACCCGCTCCCTGCACGAGACCGGTTTCGGCGTGCTGACCAACCACCCGATCCGCCAGGCCCTGGTCGAGAAGATCTACGCCGATTGGCTGGCCTTCTTCAACAGTGAGGCCAAGCATGGATTCGCGTTCTCCAAGGAGACGCAGGACGGATATTTCTCCACCGAGATTTCCGAAACTGCGAAGGGTTCGACGCAGAAGGACATCAAGGAATACTTCCACATCTACCCCTGGGGCCGCATCCCGGAACAGCTGAAGCAGGATGCCCTCACCTACTACCGCGAGGCCAACGCACTGGCCGAGGAACTGCTGGGCTGGGTCGAGAAATACACGCCGCCGGAGATCGCCGCCAAGTACCGCGAGCCGCTGTCGAACATGATCCAGGGCAGCACCAAGACGCTGCTGCGCGTGCTGCGCTACCCGCCGCTGACGGGCCTGGAGCCTGAAGGCTCGCTGCGCGCCGCCGCGCATGGCGACATCAACCTGCTGACCATCCTGCCCGCCGCCAACGAGCCGGGCCTGCAGGTGCTCGGCAAGGACAACGCCTGGCACGACGTGCCCTGCGACTTCGGCACGCTGACCATCAACATCGGCGACATGCTGCAGGAAGCCTCCGAGGGCTACTACCCTTCGACCCAGCACCGCGTCGTCAACCCGACCGGCGAGGGCGCGAAGAAGAGCCGGGTGTCCCTGCCCCTCTTCCTGCACCCCCGCGACGACGTGGTCCTGAGCGACCGCTACACCGCCAACAGCTACCTGGACGAGCGCCTGCGCGAGCTGGGCGTGAAGACCTGAACCGAGTCATCCAGATCCACCCCGACGCGCCGCCCAAGCCGGCGCTCGGGGCCGCCTGCAACGGCTGCGGCATCTGCTGCCTGGCCGAGCCCTGCCCTCTGGGCGTGATCCTGAGCCGGCGCCTCAAAGGTGCATGCGTTGCCCTGCGCTGGGACGGCGCACGCTATGTGTGCGGCGCGCTGGCGGCACGGCCGAGCGGGCTGCGTGGCTGGCTGGTGCGACGCTGGATCGCCGCGGGCGCAGGTTGCGATTGCTCGCTCGAACCTGCGGGCAAGCCCTAGCGGACACCCCGGAGGCCGGGGCTACATTTTTCGGCTTCTGCAGTCCCTTGGAAGCCGCATGAAATCCGTTCTCCGTGCACTCCCCCTGCTCGCCGCGTTGACCGTGGGCGCCGCGACCGCCGCCCCGCTGCGCTGGGCCGCCACCAACGACATCCTGACGCTGGACCCTCACTCGCAGGACCACAACACATCCAATGCCATCGGCACCCACATCTACGAGGGTCTGACGCGCTTGAGCAGGGAGTACCGCCCCGAGCCCTCGCTGGCCACCAAGTGGACCTACCTCTCCCAGACCCAGGTGCGCTTCGAGCTGCGCAAGGGGGTCAAGTTCCACGACGGCTCGCCTTTCACGGCCGACGACGTCGTCTTCAGCTTCAGCCGCATCACCCAGCCCCAGGGCACCAAGCAGACCTATGTGTCCGGCATCAAGGAGGTGAAGAAGATCGACGACCACACCGTCGACCTGATCCTGGAAGCGCCCACGCCCATGCTGCTGCAGAACATCATCAGCTTCCCCATCATGAGCAAGGCCTGGTCGACCAAGAACAACACGACCAACACCCAGGACTACAAGGCCAAGGAAGAGAACTACGCCTCGCGCAACGCCAACGGCACCGGCCCCTACAAGCTGGTGAGCTGGCAGCCCGACCAGGCCGTGAAGATGGTGGCCAACAAGGACTGGTGGGACAAGAACCCCGGCAACGTCACCGAGCTGAGCTACCTGCCCATCAAGAGCGCGCCGACGCGCGTGGCGGCGCTGCTGTCGGGCGACGTGGACATCGTCACCGACCTGCCACCGCAGGACTTCTTCAAGCTCAAGGAGGAAGGCAAGGTCCGGCTGCTGGAAGGCGCCGAGATCCGCACCGTCTTCTTCGTCATGGACGAGGGCAGCGAGGAACTGCGCGAGTCCAGCGTGAAGGGCAAGAACCCGTTCAAGGACCGGCGCGTGCGCGAGGCCCTGAACCTGGCCCTGGACCGCGAGGCCATCAAGCGCAGCATCATGCGCGGCCTGTCCGTGCCAGCCGCGCTGATGGTGCCCCCAGGCGTCAACGGCTACGACGCGGCGCTGGACGCGCCTGTCAAGCCCGACCTGGACAGGGCCCGCAAGCTGCTGGCCGAGGCCGGCTACCCGCAGGGCTTCGAGGTCCCGCTGCACTGCCCCAACAACCGCTACGTCAATGACGAGCAGGTCTGCCAAGCGGCGGTGTCGATGTGGGCCAAGATCGGCGTCAGGGTGCGCCTCATCGCCGCGCCTTTCGCAACGCACAGCCAGACCTTCCAGCGAGGCGAGTCGCCCTTCTACATGCTGGGCTGGGGCGTGTCGACCTACGATGCGCTGTACGCCATGCAGGCCTGGGGCCACACGCGCACCAACGGCGCCGACGGCAACTTCAACTTCGGCAAGGTCAGCGACGCGCCGCTGGACGCGCTGATCCAGAAGATCAAGTTCGAGCCCGACGTGCCCAAGCGCAACGCCCTCATCAAGGAGGCGCTGCTGCGCATCCGCGACGAGTCCCTCTTCATCCCCATCCACCACCAGATCAGGCCCTGGGCCATGAAGCCCGGCGTAGACACCATCCACCGCTCGAACGACTACTTCGAAGCCCGCTACACGACGATCAAATGAAGCCACTGACCACGCTTGCCGCGCTGCTTCTGGCTGCCGGCCTCGCCAGCGCCAACCCGCTGCGCTGGGCCGCCCAGAACGACATCCAGACCCTGGACCCGCATTCGCAGAATCATTCCGCCACGTCCACCATCACCGGCTATGCCTACGAAGGCCTGACCCGCTACACCGAGAAGTTCGACGTCGAGCCGGCACTCGCCACGAAGTGGACCTACGTCACGCCGACGCAGCTGCGCTTCGACCTGCGCCGCGGCGTGAAGTTCCACGACGGCACCCCATTCACGGCGGACGACGTCGTCTTCAGCCTGCAGCGCATCAAGCACCCGGCCAGCAACATGGTCATCTACGCCTCCGGCATCAAGGAGGTGAAGAAGATCGACGACCACACGGTGGACCTCATCCTCGAAGGCCCCAACCCCGTGCTGGCGCGCAACCTCACCTATGTGCGCATCCTCAGCAAGGCCTGGGCGACGAAGAACCGCAGCGAGAACCCGCAGGATTTCAAGGCCAAGGAGGACACCTACGCCTCGCGCAACGCCAACGGCACGGGGCCGTTCAGGATCACGAGCTGGACGCCCGACCAGAAGATCACGATGGTGGCCAACAAGGACTGGTGGGACAAGCCCAAGGGCAACGTCAGCGAGGTGACCTACCTGCCCATCAAACAGGACGCCACCCGCGTGGCCGCCCTGCTCTCGGGCGACCTGGACCTGTTGAGCGACCTGCCCCCGCAGGACGTCGCCAAGCTCAAGGCCGACCCGCGGCTCAAGGTCATCGACGGCCCCGAGAACCGCACCATCTTCTTCGCCATGGACCTGGGCAGCGACGAGATCAAGGGCAGCAGCGTGAAGGGCCGGAACCCCTTCAAGGACCGCCGCGTGCGCGAGGCCATGAGCCTGGCCATCGACCGCGAGGCCATCAAGCGCAGCCTGATGCGCGGCCTGTCCATCCCGGCGGCCATCATGGTGGCGCCGGTGGCCTACGGCTGGTCGCAAGAGTTGGACACCGTCGCCAAGCCCGACCTCGCCCGCGCCAAGCAGCTGATGACGGACGCCGGCTATGCCGACGGCTTCGACACGCCGCTGGCCTGCCCCAACGATCGCTACGTCAACGACGAGGAAATCTGCCAGGCCGTCGTCTCGATGTGGGCGCGCATTGGCATCAAGGCCAAGCTGCAGACCCAGCCGATGACCCAGCACTCCGCCGCCATGCAGCGCTTCGAGCTGCCGCTCTACATGTACGGCTGGGGCGTGACGACCTTCGACGCGCAGTACACGCTGCAGGACATCGTGCACACCAAGACAGCCGGCGCCGATGGCAAGGGCAACTACTCGCGCGTCAGCGACGCCAGGGTGGACGCCCTGGTGCAGCAGATGAAGGTCGAGACCGACGTGCCCAAGCGCCTGGCGCTGATGCAGGAAGCCCTGAAGCGCACGCGCGACGAGGTTCTCTTCATCCCCATCCACCACCAGGTGCGCCCCTGGGCGATGAAGGCCGGCGTGACGATCCCGCACTCGGCCAACGATGCCCCCCAGGCCAAGTGGGCCACGGTGAAGTGAAGGGATGATGCGGGAGTGAAGCCTCCCGTCATCAACTTCTCCACGCTGCAGGCGGCCGTCGAGATCACGGCCACCCTCGCCTTCGCGCTGTCCGGCCTGCTGGCCGGCGCGCGCAAGCAGCTCGACGTCGTCGGCCTGTGCGTCGTCGCGGGCCTCTCTGCCTTCGGCGGCGGCACGCTGCGCGACGTGCTGCTGGACCGCCGGCCCTTCTTCTGGGTCGAGCATGCCGACTGGCTGTGGGTGCTGATGGGCTTGTGCCTGGCAGCCATGCTGGGCATGCGGCGGCGCCACCTGGGCCTCACCGAGCGCGCCATCCAGTGGCCCGATGCGCTGGGCCTCGGACTCTTCACCGCCAACGGCACGCTGGTGGCGCTGGACGCGGGCATGCCGGCCATCGTGGCCGTGCTGATGGGCGTCATCACGGCCGTGTTCGGTGGCGTGCTGCGCGACATCGTCTGCAACGAGATCCCGGCCGCTTTCCACGACCACCGGCCCTACGCGCTGTGCAGCTTCGTCGGCGGCTGGGTGATGGTGGCGGCCGTGCGGCTGGACGCGCCGCAGTGGGCCGCCATCAGCGCAGCGGCCGCGACAGCGGTGGTGCTGCGCGGCCTGGCCTTGTGGACGGGGTGGACACTGCCGGCCTGGCGGATCAACAAGCGTTGATCGCCAGGCTGGGGCTTACCAGCCGACGGTCCATCCCTGCCCCCAAGTTGTCAGGCCTTCAGTGTGAATGCACCGAACGCAAGTGCGAAACAGGCGCAACCTGCGCCCCGCCCTCCTGGGCCGCGGCGGCCAGGCCGTTCAGGATGCCGCACTGATCGACCCCTTGGGCTTCGCCGCAGCGCTGGCGCAGTTCCTTGAGCTGCTTCTCCAGCACGCGCAGCTCCTTGATGCGGCGCGACACATGGCCGATGTGCGAATCCAGCACCGCGTTGACGTCGCCGCAGTCGCCGCCCGGCGCGTCCTTCACCCGCAGCAGCACGCGCACCTCGTCGAGCGACATGTCCAGCCCGCGGCAGTACCGGATGAACTGCAGCCGCTCCAGGTGAGGCGTCTCATAGACCCGGAAACCGCCCTGCGTGCGCCCCGGCGCCGGCAGCAGGCCCTCGCGCTCGTAGTAGCGGATGGTGTCGACGGCGGTCGACGAGGCGGCGGCGAGGTCTCCGATCTTCACGGCGGCTTCCAAGAGGTGTGCAGGCATCCAGTCTAGACACTTGACTCTGGAGCTGCTCCAGGGATTCCAATAGCCACAACAGCGCTACGACAAGCCCATGAGCTCCCACGATCACGCCCACACCGGGCACCGGCACGACGACCATGACCACCACCATCATGGCCACGACCACGCCCATGAACACGCCCCCGCAACGACGGCCTGCTGCCACGGCAGCGCTTGCGCCACCACCGCCGCACCCCCGCCCGCCCCGGCGCCGGCGGGCGGGCTGCTGCTGCGCATCCCCGCGATGGACTGCCCCACCGAGGAAGGCCAGATCCGCCGCGCGCTGGAGGGGGTGGCCGACATCCGCCACCTGCACTTCGACCTGCCGGCGCGCGCACTGACCGTCCACGCACCGTCGTCGTCGTGGAACGACATCAACGCTGCCATCGCCCGCGCCGGCTTCAAGACCGAGACGCTGTCGGCCCCGCCGGCTGCCGAAGAAACGGCCATGGCCCGGCGCGCCGAACTCCTGCGCCTGGTGGCCGCGCTGGCAGTGGCGGTGGGCGCCGAGTTGCTGCACTTCTTCGCGCCCGATGACATCGCCTGGCAGGCCGCCGGCATGGCCATCGCTGCGGCTGCGATCGCGCTGTCGGGCCTCGCCGTGTTCCGCAAAGGCCTCGCGTCCCTCGCGCACGGCCGGCTCAACATCAACGCGCTGATGTCGGTGGCGGTCATAGGCGCCTTCGCCATCGGCCAATGGCCCGAAGCCGCCATGGTGATGGCGCTGTACTCGCTGGCCGAGCTGATCGAGGCCCGCTCGGTCGAGCGGGCGCGCAACGCCATCAGCGGCCTGCTGGCGCTGTCGCCCACGCAGGCCGAGGTGCGCCGGCCCGATGGCAGCTGGACGCGGGTGGAAGCGAAGGCCGTGGCCGTGGGGGCCACGGTACGCGTGAAGCCGGGCGAGCGCCTTGCGCTCGATGGCCGTGTCACGGCCGGGCAAGGGGCGGTCGACCAGTCAGCCGTCACCGGCGAAAGCATGCCGGTGGACAAGGCGCCCGGCGACGAGGTCTTCGCCGGCACCATCAACCAGAGCGGCTCGCTGGAGTTCGAGGTCACCAAGCCGGCGGGGGACACGCTGCTCGCGCGCATCATCCACGCCGTCGAGGCCGCGCAGGGCCAGCGCGCGCCCACGCAGCGCTTCGTCGACCGCTTCGCCGCCATCTACACGCCCGCCGTCTTTCTGCTGGCGCTGGCGGTGGCCTTCGGCACGCCACTGCTGCTGGGCTGGCCGTGGCCCACCGGCATCTACAAGGCGCTGGTGCTGCTCGTCATCGCCTGCCCCTGCGCGCTGGTCATTTCCACGCCGGTCACGGTGGTCAGCGGGCTGGCCGCGGCGGCACGGCGCGGCATCCTCATCAAGGGCGGGGTGCATCTGGAAGAAGCGCGCAAGCTCAAGGTGCTGGCACTGGACAAGACCGGTACGCTCACCGAGGGGCGCCCCAGGCTCGTCGCCCAATGCATGCTCACAGCCGACATGCCGCAGGACCGCGTGCTGCGTGTCGCGCGCAGCCTCGCGGCGCGGTCCGACCACCCGGTCTCCAAGGCCGTGGCCGCCGCGCTGGAAGTCGAAGCGCTGCCGGTGCACGACTTCGGCGCCGAGCCGGGCCTGGGCGTGCATGGCCGCGTCGACGGGCTGGATGCGACGCTGGGCAACCACCGCTGGATTCACGAACGCGGCCTGTGCTCGCCCGAACTGGAGGCGCTGATGCAGCAGCACGAGGCCCAGGGCCGCACCGTGTCGCTGCTGGCCGACGGCAGCCACGCGCTCGCCCTCTTCGCCGTGGCCGACACCGTCAGGGCCACGAGCCGCGAGGCCGTCGCCCAGCTGAAGGCGATGGGCGTTCGTTCCGTCATGCTCACGGGCGACAACCCGTCCACGGCGCAGGCCATCGCGCAGCAGGTGGGCATCACCGACGTGCAGGCCAACCTGCTGCCGCAGGACAAGCAGCAAGCCGTCGCCGCGCTGGGCCGGCACGGTGCGGTGGGCATGGTGGGTGACGGCATCAACGATTCGCCCAGCCTCGCGGCAGCCGCCATCGGCTTCTCGATGGGCGCCACCGGCACCGACACCGCCAAGGAGACCGCCGACGTGCTCATCATGAACGACGACCTGCTCAAGGTGCCGGAAACCATCCGCCTGTCCCGACGAACATGCGCCGTGCTGTGGCAGAACATCGCGCTGGCGCTGGGCATCAAGGCCGTGTTCTTCGTGCTGGCCGTGTTCGGCAGCGCGACGATGTGGATGGCCGTCTTCGCCGACATGGGCGCCAGCCTGCTGGTGGTGTTCAACGGGCTGCGGCTGCTGCGCGGAGCGCGATGAAAAACGGCCGCCCGAGGGCGGCCGTCATGTCGGCGAGGCCGGCAATCAATTCAAGGCCAACCTGGCACGGGCCGCAGCGTACTCGCGCTTCAGCCGCCCGATCAGCTCGGCCGCCGGCAGCACCTGCTTGACCGCGCCGATGCCCTGGCCGCTGCCCCAAATGTCCTTCCAGGCCTTGGCCGCGCCGCCGCCGAAGTTCATCTTGCTGGGGTCGCTCTCGGGCAGGTTCTCCGGGTCCAGGCCCGCCGCCACCACCGAGCCGCGCAGGTAGTTGCCGTGCACGCCGGTGAAGAGGTTGCTGTAGATGATGTCGTCGCTGTTGCTGGCGACGATCATCTCCTTGTAGGCGTCGCTGGCGCGCGCCTCAACGGTGGCGATGAAGGCCGAGCCGATGTAGGCCAGGTCCGCACCCATGGCTTGCGCCGCCAGAATGGCGTCACCCGTGGCCATGGAGCCCGACAGCGCCAGCGGGCCGTCGAACCATTCGCGGATCTCGTGGATCAGCGCGAAGGGGCTCTTCACGCCCGCATGGCCTCCCGCGCCCGCCGCCACCGCGATGAGGCCGTCGGCGCCCTTCTCGATGGCCTTCTTCGCGAACTTGTTGTTGATGATGTCGTGCAGCACGATGCCACCCCAGGCGTGCACGGCCTGGTTGACGTCCTCGCGCGCGCCCAGCGAGGTGATGATGATGGGCACCTTGTACTTGGCGCACACCTGCATGTCGTGCTCCAGCCGCTCGTTGCTCTTGTGCACGATCTGGTTGATGGCGAAGGGCGCGGCCGGCCTGTCGGGGTTGGCGCGGTTGTAGGCGGCCAGGGTCTCGGTGATCTCCGCCAGCCATTCGTCGAGCAGCTCTGCGGGCCGGGCGTTCAGCGCCGGCATGGAGCCGACGATGCCGGCCTTGCACTGCTCGATGACGAGCTTGGGGTTGCTGATAATGAACAACGGCGAGCCGATGACCGGCAGCGGCAGGTTCTTCAGGATGGGAGGCAAAGCCAATTCAGTCTCCAGATCGGTTGAGGTCGGAGCACGCGCCTTGCGCGTGGTCCAACCCGCAAGGTCATCAGAACGCTTCGATCGGCAGCGCGGTGACACTGTCGGCGCCGCCGACGATGGCCGCACGCAGCGCGCCGGTACGCGGCAGGATGTGTTCGGCGTAGAAGCGGGCGGTCGTGATCTTGGCTTCCATGAAGGCCTTGTCAGTCGCCAAGGCGTCTTCAGCGGCCATCAGCGCGCGCGCCAGCTGCCAGCCGGCGACGAGGTTGCCCGCCAGCATCAGATAGGGCACCGAGCCGGCATAGGCGGCGTTGGGGTTGCCCTTGGCTTCAGCCGCGATGAAGTCGACCACGGCGAGGAAGTCCTCGCGTGACGCGCGCAGGGCCTTGGCGACCGCCTTGGCGGCGGCGCTCTCGCGCCTGGCGAGGGCAGCCTCGGTGACTTCGATCTGGCCGGCGATGCCGCGGGCCAGCTGGCCGCCGTCGCGCGAGGTCTTGCGGCCGACGAGGTCGTTGGCCTGGATGGCCGTCGTGCCTTCGTAGATGGTCAGGATCTTGGCGTCGCGGTAGTACTGGGCCGCGCCGGTCTCCTCGATGAAGCCCATGCCGCCGTGCACCTGCACGCCCAGCGAAGTGACCTCCAGGCTCATCTCGGTGCTGTAGCCCTTCACCAGCGGCACCATGAAGTCGTAGAAGGCTTGGTTCTGCTTGCGGGCCTCGGCATCAGGATGATGGTGGGCCGCGTCGAAGGCGGCAGCAGCGGTGCTCGCCATCGCGCGGCAGCCTTCGGTCAGCGAGCGCATCGTCATCAGCATGCGGCGCACGTCGGGGTGGTGAATGATCGCGGCGCTGCCGGCCACCGAGCCGTCGACGGGGCGTGACTGCACGCGGTCCTTGGCGTAGGCGACGGCCTTCTGGTAGGCGCGGTCGGCGATGGCGATACCCTGCAGGCCGACGCCGTAGCGGGCCGCGTTCATCATGATGAACATGTACTCCAGGCCGCGGTTCTCCTGGCCGATCAGCGTCCCGATGGCGCCGCCATGGTCGCCGAACTGCAGCACGGCGGTCGGGCTGGCCTTGATGCCCATCTTGTGTTCGATGGACACGCAGTGCGCGTCGTTGCGCGCGCCCAAGCTGCCGTCGGCATTCACCAGGAACTTGGGCACGAGGAAGAGGCTGATCCCTTTCACGCCCTCCGGCGCGCCGGCCACGCGGGCCAGCACGAGGTGGACGATGTTCTCGGCCATGTCGTGCTCGCCGTAGGTAATGAAGATCTTGGTGCCGAAGATCTTGTAGGTACCGTCAGGCTGCGGCTCGGCGCGGGTACGCACCAGCGCCAGATCCGAGCCGGCTTGCGGCTCGGTGAGGTTCATCGTGCCCGTCCAGGAGCCGTCCAGCAGCTTGGGGATGAAGGTGGCACGCTGCTCATCGCTGCCCGCGGTCAGCAGCGCCTCGACGGCGCCGTCGGTCAGCAACGGGCACAGCGCGAAGCTCATGTTGGCCGACTGCAGCATCTCGTTGCAGGCCGCGGCGATGGTCTTGGGCGCGCCCTGGCCGCCGAATTCAGGCGGATGCACCAGACCCTGCCAGCCGCCTTCGGCATAGGCGCGGAACGCCTGCTTGAAGCCGGGCGTGGTCGTGACGACGCCGTCCTTCCAGCTCGAGGGGTTCTTGTCGCCCTCGAAGTTCAGCGGCGCGATGACGTCCTGGGTCAGCTTGGCGCATTCCTCCAGCACGGCACCGGCGGTGTCCAGGCCGAAGTCGGCGAAGGCGGGGATCTGTTCGGTCAGGGTCTCCAGGCCAGCAAGGTGCTGGATGTTGAAGAGCATGTCCTTGACGGGGGCTTGGTAACTCATTTGTTCCTCCAGGTGGAGACAAAAAGGGCGCCGCGACAGACGAAGTCGGGGCGCCCGAGGTGCGGTTGGCGCGTGGATTTACAGCGCGTTGACGAGTTCCGGCACGGCCGTGAACAGGTCGGCTTCCAGGCCGTAGTCGGCCACCGAGAAGATGGGCGCTTCCGGATCCTTGTTGATGGCGACAATGACCTTGGAGTCCTTCATGCCGGCCAGGTGCTGGATGGCGCCGGAGATGCCGCAGGCCACATACAGCTGGGGCGCGACGATCTTGCCGGTCTGGCCGACCTGCCAGTCGTTGGGGGCGTAGCCGGCGTCCACGGCGGCGCGCGAGGCGCCCAGGGCTGCACCCAGCTTGTCGGCCAGCGGCGTCAGCACTTCCATGAACTTGTCGTTCGAGCCCAGGGCGCGGCCGCCGGACACGATGATCTTGGCGGCGGTCAGCTCGGGCCGGTCGCTCTTGGTGACCTCCCGGCCGACAAAGCTGCTCTTGCCGGAGTCGGCGGCAGCAGCGGCCGACTCGACGGCGGCCGAGCCACCGGTGGCAATGGCCGGGTCGAAGCCGGTCGTACGCACGGTGATGACCTTGGTGGCGTCGCTGCTCTGCACGGTGGCGATGGCATTGCCGGCGTAGATCGGGCGCTCGAAGGTGTCAGCGCTGACAACCTTGGTGATGTCGCTGATCTGGCCCACGTCCAGCAGCGCGGCCACGCGCGGGGCGACGTTCTTGCCGGCGGCGGTGGCGGGGAAGAGGATGTGGCTGTAGCCCGGGGCCAGCGCGATCACCTGTGCGGCGACGTTCTCGGCCAGGCCTTCGGCCAGGGCGGCCGAGTCAGCATGCAGCACCTTGGCGACACCGGCGATCTGCGCGGCAGCGGCGGCAGCGGCGCCGGCGTTGTGGCCGGCCACCAGCACATGCACATCGCCACCCAGGGCGGCGGCGGCGGTGACGGTATTCAGCGTGGCGGACTTCAGGGTGCCGTGGTCGTGTTCGGCAATGACGAGTGCGGTCATCTCAATATCTCCGGGATTTGGTTAGATGACCTTGGCTTCGGTCTTCAGCTTCGTCACCAGCGTGGCGACATCAGGCACCTTGACGCCGGCACCGCGCTTGGGCGGCTCGCTGACCTTCAGCGTCTTGAGGCGTGGGGCGACATCCACACCCAGGTCGGCCGGCTTGACGATGTCGAGCTGCTTCTTCTTGGCCTTCATGATGTTGGGCAGCGTCACGTAGCGCGGCTCGTTCAGGCGCAGGTCGGTCGTCACGACGGCCGGCAGGCTCAGGGCCACGGTCTCGAGGCCGCCGTCCACTTCGCGGGTCACATTGACCTTGTCGCCGGCCACCTCCACCTTGGAGGCGAAGGTGCCTTGCGGCATGCCGGTCAGCGCGGCCAGCATCTGGCCGGTCTGGTTGCAGTCGTCATCGATGGCCTGCTTGCCGAGGATGACGAGGGAAGGGCCTTCCTTGTCGACCAGCGCCTTCAGCAGCTTGGCGACGGCCAGGGGCTGCAGTTCGGCGTCGGTTTCCACCAGGATGGCGCGGTCGGCGCCGATGGCCATGGCGGTGCGCAGGGTTTCCTGGCACTGCGTGACGCCGCAGGACACGGCGATCACCTCGGTGACGGCGCCTTTCTCCTTCAGGCGCACGGCCTCTTCGACGGCGATCTCGTCGAAGGGGTTCATCGACATCTTCACATTGGCAATGTCGACGCCCGTGCCGTCACTCTTGACGCGCACCTTGACGTTGTAGTCGACGACGCGTTTGACAGGAACCAAGACCTTCATCGAAAACTCCAGCTCGAATTGACGTAAACGTTAACTAGATTCTACGGGCGCTCCGCACCGGCGACGCGCGCAAAAAAGCACGATCGTTCGATTCTAGCCAGAGGTCCGGCGGCACCGGCAGAAGTCTTTTTGGGGAGGCCTCTCAAATCACGAAGCTAGACTGCTCGCGCCCATGCAGATTGACCCCTCTTCACGCCGGGAAATCGGCGTCTTCGACTCCGGCGTCGGCGGCTTCACCGTGTTGCGCGAACTGCGCCGCCTGCTGCCCACAGCCCGCCTGCGCTACCTCGCCGACACGGCCTACGCCCCCTACGGCAACCGCAGCCCCGAGGACATCCGCGCGCGCAGCTTCGCGGTCACCGAACATCTGATCGAGCAGGGTGCCGGACTCATCGTCGTTGCCTGCAACACGGCCACGGCCCACGCCATCGAGGCCCTGCGCGCGCGCTGGCCAGCCATGCCCTTCGTCGGCACCGAGCCGGGCATCAAACCCGCTGTCATGGCCACGCGCAATGGCCGTATCGGCCTGCTGGCCACGCCATCCACGGCCGCGAGCAGCCGCCTGCGTGCGCTGATCGAACGCCATGCCGGCGATCGCCAGGTCGTCGTGCAGGGCTGCCCCGGCGTCGTCGACCGCATCGAAGCCGGCGATCTCGACAGCGACGAACTGCGCGCCCTCGTCGCGCAACACTGCGAGCCGCTGCGGGCGGCCGGCGTCGACACGGCGCTGCTGGGCTGCACCCACTACCCGCTGATCGAACCGATCTGGCGCGCCGCCCTCGGCCCAGGCGTGCAGCTGCTGCGCATTGAGACCGCCGTCGCTCGCCGCGCCGTCGACCTCTGGACGCAGCAGCCGGACGATCAGCCCACCCTCGACATCGAAACCAGCGGCGATCCGGCAGCACTGCATGGCTGGATCGAGCGTGTGCTTGGCTGGCGAGAGCCGACGGTGCACGCCTGGAAGCCCGAAAACACGAACGGCCAGCAGACGCTGACCGTTTGAGAAGGCGCTTTGGTGCCCGGGACGGGACTTGAACCCGTACGCCTGTTGAGGGCGGCGGATTTTAAGTCCGCTGCGTTTACCGATTTCGCCACCCGGGCAGCGGGCGGGATTATCCGGGCCGCGGAAAAGAAAACGGGAGACTCGATCGCTCGAATCTCCCGTGAACTTGGAGCGGGTAACGAGGCTCGAACTCGTGACCTCAACCTTGGCAAGGTTGCGCTCTACCAACTGAGCTACACCCGCGCATTTCGAACAGCCTCGCGGCTGGACATCGGTGCGACCGATTTTTACTGGAGCGGGTAACGAGGCTCGAACTCGTGACCTCAACCTTGGCAAGGTTGCGCTCTACCAACTGAGCTACACCCGCATGGTGCGTTTTGGAGGCGCGATCCGGAGTCGAACCGGACTAACCGGATTTGCAATCCGGGGCATAACCGCTTTGCTATCGCGCCGCCGTAAAACCCAAGCCAAAGCCGTTGGTGCGGCTTTGACGAAAAAGGGAAGCCGGGGCTTCCCTTTTGAAAAACTGGAGCGGGTAACGAGGCTCGAACTCGTGACCTCAACCTTGGCAAGGTTGCGCTCTACCAACTGAGCTACACCCGCCGCATTGCCTGACGCAATCGCTTACGCAATGTTGTCTGCAATTTCTCTAGATCGTTCGGATTTCTCTCTGCGATCTAGCGAAGCTGGCATTGTAATCCAATTTTTAGTCGGATGACAAGCCAGCTGCACTTCTTCAGTGAGGGACCGCCGAGCTCTTGGCAGCGCCCTCTTCCGGCTTGGCCGCGGCGACGGGGACTTCCTCGTCCGGCAGCGGGGTCGGCACGGACTCCAACGCCACTTCCAGCACGCGCTCGATCCAGCGCACGGGCACGATCTCGAGCTGGTTCTTCACGTTCTCCGGGATGTCCTGCAGGTCCTTGACGTTCTCTTCCGGGATCATCACGGTCTTGATGCCGCCGCGGTGAGCCGCAAGCAGTTTCTCCTTTAGGCCGCCGATCGCCGTGACTTCGCCGCGCAGCGTGATCTCGCCGGTCATGGCTACGTCAGCGCGCACAGGAATGCCGGTCAGCGCCGACACGAAGGCCGTCGTCATCGCGGCGCCCGCGCTCGGACCGTCTTTGGGCGTGGCGCCATCGGGCACGTGGACGTGCACGTCACGCTTCTCGAAGACCTCGTCTTTGATCCCCAGGCGGCGGGCGCGCGAGCGCACCACCGTACGAGCAGCCTCGACGGACTCCTTCATCACGTCGCCCAGCGAACCGGTACGGATGATGTTGCCCTTGCCCGGCATGGCCGTGGCTTCGATGGTCAGCAGATCGCCGCCCACCTCGGTCCACGCGAGACCGACCACCTGGCCGACCTGGTTCTTCTTCTCGGCGCGGCCGAAGTCGTACTTGCGCACGCCGAGGAAGTCGTTGAGGTTGTCCTCGGTCACGACGACCTTGCCTTCGTAGGTCTTGAGCTGGATGCCCTTGACCACCTTGCGGCAGATCTTGGACATCTCGCGTTCGAGCGAGCGCACGCCGGCTTCCCGCGTGTAGTAGCGGATCACGCCACGGATCGCGGACTCGGTGACTTCGAGCTCCTCGTCCTGCACGCCGTTGTTCTTGCGCTGCTTGGGCAGCAGATAAGTCTGGGCGATGTTGACCTTCTCGTCCTCGGTGTAGCCCGACAGGCGAATCACTTCCATCCGGTCCAGCAGGGCCGGCGGGATGTTCATCGAGTTGGACGTGGCGACGAACATCACGTCGGACAGATCGAAGTCGACCTCGATGTAGTGGTCACCGAACGTGTGGTTCTGCTCGGGGTCCAGCACCTCCAGCAGCGCCGACGACGGATCGCCGCGAAAGTCCATGCCCAGCTTGTCGATTTCGTCGAGCAGGAACAGCGGGTTGCGCGTGCCGACCTTGGTCAGCGACTGCAGCACCTTGCCCGGCATCGAGCCGATATAGGTGCGGCGGTGGCCGCGGATCTCGGCTTCGTCGCGCACGCCGCCCAGCGCCATGCGCACGAACTTGCGGCCGGTGGCGCGCGCCACGCTCTGACCGAGCGAGGTCTTGCCGACGCCCGGGGGACCGACCAGGCACAGGATGGGCGCCTTGAGCTTGTCGACGCGCTGCTGCACCGCGAGATATTCGAGGATGCGGTCCTTGACCTTCTCGAGGCCGTAGTGATCTTCGTTGAGCACGTCCTCGGCGTTCTTGAGGTCGTGCTTGATCTTGGTCTTCTTGCTCCAGGGCAGGTTGACCAGCGTATCGATGTAGTTGCGCACCACCGTCGCTTCGGCGGACATGGGCGACATCAGCTTGAGCTTCTTCAGCTCTGCGTCGGCCTTCTTGCGCGCCTCCTTGGGCATCTTGGCGGCGAGGATCTTCTTTTCGAGCTCCTCCATGTCGGCGCCTTCTTCGCCGTCGCCAAGTTCCTTCTGGATGGCCTTGACCTGCTCGTTCAGGTAGTACTCGCGCTGGCTCTTCTCCATCTGGCGCTTGACGCGGCCACGGATGCGCTTTTCGACCTGCAGGATGTCGACCTCGTGCTCAAGCAGGTCGAGCAGCTTCTCCAGGCGCTTAGCCACGTCGGCCAGGTCCAGCACGGCCTGCTTGGCGTCGAGCTTGAGCGGCAGGTGGGCCGCGATGGTGTCGGCCAGACGGCCAGGATCGTCGATGCCGCCGATGGACGTGAGGATCTCGGGCGGGATCTTCTTGTTGAGCTTGACGTACTGGTCGAACTGCTGCGTCACAGCACGGCGCAGGGCCTCGACTTCGGGCGCGTGCTCGGTCTCGGGCGGGATGGGCGTGACTTCGGCAACGAAGTGCTCACCCGGCTCGGTAATCGAGCTGGTGGTGGCGCGCTGCAGGCCCTCGACGAGCACCTTCACGGTGCCATCGGGCAGCTTCAGCATCTGCAGGATGCTGGAAACGCAGCCGACCTCGAACATGTCTTCGGCCTTGGGCTCGTCCTTGCCGGCGGCCTTCTGGGCCACCAGCATGATCTGGCGACCGGCTTCCATCGCGGCCTCAAGCGCCTTGATGGACTTCGGACGCCCGACGAACAGCGGGATGACCATGTGCGGGAAGACGACGACGTCACGCAGCGGCAGCAGCGGCAGCGTGATCGGGTCGGCGGGAAGGATGGGATGTCCGGACATGAAGACCTCTCTTTCTCAGGCCGACTTGGGGCCTGAGGGGGCGATTGCAAGCGGATAAGAAGGCTGGTGGCTCAGGCGCTGGCCTTGGCTTGCTCGCGGTAGACCAGCAAGGGGCGTGCCGTTGCGTCCTCGATGTTGTGCTCGTCCAGCACGACCTTCTCGACGCCGTCCAGGGCGGGCAGGTCGAACATGGTGTCGATCAGCGACTGTTCCATGATGGATCGCAGGCCGCGCGCGCCGGTCTTGCGGGCCAGGGCCTTGCGGGCGATGGCGGCGAGCGCCGGCTTGCGGATCTCGAGTTCCACGCCATCCATCTCGAACAGCTGCTGGTACTGCTTGACGAGGGCGTTCTTGGGTTCGGTCAGGATCTGGACCAGCGCGTCTTCGGTCAGCTCGCCCAGCGTGGCGACGACGGGCAGGCGCCCCACCAATTCGGGGATGAGGCCGAACTTGATGATGTCCTCGGGCTCGACCTCGCGGAAGACTTCGCCGACCTTCTTGTCGCTCTTGCTCTTCACCGTCGCGCCGAAGCCGATGCCGGACTTCTCGCTGCGATTCTGAATGACCTTCTCCAGGCCATCAAAGGCGCCGCCGCAGATGAACAGGATGTTGGTCGTGTCGATCTGCAGGAAGTCCTGGTTGGGGTGCTTGCGGCCGCCCTGCGGGGGCACCGAGGCCATCGTGCCTTCGACAAGCTTGAGCAAGGCTTGCTGCACGCCCTCACCGGACACGTCGCGCGTGATGGAGGGGTTGTCGGCCTTGCGGGAGATCTTGTCGATCTCGTCGATGTAGACGATGCCGCGCTGCGCACGCTCGACGTCGTAATTGCAGTTTTGAAGCAGCTTCTGGATGATGTTCTCGACGTCCTCGCCCACGTAGCCGGCTTCGGTCAGCGTCGTCGCGTCGGCGATCACGAACGGCACGTTCAGCAGGCGCGCCAGCGTCTGCGCCAGCAGCGTCTTGCCGGAGCCGGTGGGGCCGATCAGCAGGATGTTGCTCTTGGACAGCTCGACCGAATCCTTGGCCGTGCTCATGTGGCGCAGGCGCTTGTAGTGGTTGTAGACCGCCACGGCCAGCGTGCGTTTGGCGACGTCTTGGCCGATGACGTACTGATCGAGGCTGGCCTTGATCTCGCTCGGCACGGGCAGGTCCGACTTTCCGACACGCGCAGCCGGGGCCGGAGCGGGAATCTCGTCGCGGACGATGTCGTTGCAGAGCTCGATGCACTCGTCGCAGATGAAGACCGACGGGCCGGCGATCAGCTTCTTGACCTCGTGCTGGCTCTTGCCGCAGAAGGAGCAGTACAGAACTTTCTCGCTGGAGGTGCCTTTTTTCTCGGCCATGAAACTGCTCGATGAAGAGGCGGGATGCCTCGAATGATGATAGTCCAAACGATCCAGGGGCCCTCGTGGGGATAAGGGCCCCAATTTGGCGGCGAATCCGGGGGCCGGTCACGGCCCCTCACAACTCAGGGCCGGTGTTCCAGCACCTGATCGATCAGGCCGTAAGTCTGGGCCTCGGCTGCGGACATGAAATAGTCGCGCTCGGTATCCGACTGGATTTTCTCCAGCGTCTGGCCCGTGCGCTCGGCCAGGATGCGATTGAGGGTCTCGCGAGTCTTCAGGATTTCACGCGCATGGATTTCAATATCCGTCGCCTGGCCCTGCGCACCGCCCAGCGGCTGGTGGATCATGACCTTGGCGTTGGGCAGCGAAAAGCGCTTGCCCTTGGCGCCGGCCGACAACAGGAAGGCGCCCATACTGGCCGCCATGCCCATGCACAGCGTCGACACCTCGGGCTTGATGAAGTTCATCGTGTCGAAGATGGACATGCCCGCCGACACGCTCCCGCCCGGGCTGTTGATGTAGAGCGAGATTTCCTTGTCGGGGTTCTCGCTCTCCAGGAACAGCAGTTGGGCAACGACGAGATTGGCCACCGCATCATTGACCGGGCCGACCAGAAAGACGATGCGCTCGCGCAGCAGGCGCGAGTAGATGTCGTAGGCGCGCTCGCCGCGACCCGACGTTTCGATGACCATGGGCACGAGGCCGAGATTGCTGGTGTCGAGAGCGCTCATTCAGATCCTTGAAAACAAATTCAGCAACAACCGTTATGGGGGCGGATTATGGCCACGCAAGCAAAAAGGCGCCGGCCTTGCGGCGCGGCGCCTTCGTGAGGCGATGGGCTCTCAGTTGCCCTGGGCCATCAGCTCGTCGAACGGCAGGGCCTTGTCGTTCACCTTGGCGGTGGCCAACACGAAGTCCGTGACGTTGTTCTCGACGACGACAGCCTCGACCTCGGCCATACGCTCGCGGTCCGTCAGGTACCAGCGCATCACTTCGGCGGGCTTCTCGTAGCTCTGCGACAGCTCTTCGATGTGCGCCTGCAGCTGGGCCGGCTTGGCCTGCAGGTTGTTGGCACGCACCAGCTCGGCGACGACCAGGCCAAGGCGCACACGGCGCTCGGCCTGGGGCTTGAAGATGTCGGCCGGGATCTCGGCCTTGTCGGCATCCTTGACGCCACGCTTCTTCAGGTCCTCGCGCGCCTGGCCGACCATGCGCTCGGCCTCGCCCTGCACCAGGGCGTTGGGCACGTCCAGCTCGGAGACGGCCACCAGGGCGTCCATCACGGCGCCCTTGTTGCGAGCCAGCACGCGGAACTTCACTTCGCGCTCGAGGTTCTTCTTGATGTCGGCGCGCAGGCCTTCGACCGTCGCATCCTTGATGCCCAGGGACTTGGCGAACGCCTCGTTCACTTCGGGCAGGTGCTGGGCTTCGATCTTCTTGACCGTCACCAGGAAATCGGCTTCCTTGCCGGCCACGTCCTTGCCGTGGTAATCCTCGGGGAACTGCAGCGGGAAGGTCTTGCTCTCGCCCGACTTCATGCCGCGCACGGCCGCATCGAACTGCTCCAGCATCTGGCCTTCGCCGATGAGGAACTGGAAGCCCTCGGCCTTGCCGCCGGCGAAGGGCTCGCCGTCGATCTTGCCTTCGAAGTCGATGGTGACGCGGTCGCCAGCCTGGGCCACGTCGGCGGCCGGGCGCTGGGCGAAGTTGCGACGCTGCTTGCGCAGGATCTCGACGGTCTTGTCGATGGCTTCGTCGGTCACGTCGCTGGTGACGCGCTCGACTTCAGCGGCGGCCAGGTCGCCGATCTTGACTTCGGGGTAGACCTCGAAGGTGGCGTCGAAGGCCATCTGGCCTTCGGGGGCCTGCTCCTTCTGCTCGATGCGCGGAGCACCGGCAACGCGCAGTTGCGCTTCGTTGGCGGCGGTGTTGAAGGCGGCGCCGAGCTTGTCGTTGACGACCTCGTACTGCACCGAGTAGCCGTAGCGCTGGGCGACGACGTTCATCGGCACCTTGCCGGGGCGGAAGCCGTCGGCCTTGACGGTGCGGGCCAGCTTCTTCAGGCGGGCTTCGACTTCGCTGTTGATGTCAGCGGCCGCAACGTGCAGAGTGATGCGGCGTTCCAGCTTTTCAAGGGTTTCGACGGTGACGGCCATGATGGACTCGGGAACAGTTGAAGGACAGTGGTGGTGCGCGGGGCCGGACTCGAACCGGCACGCCCGTGAAGGCGTCAGGACCTAAACCTGGTGCGTCTACCAATTTCGCCACCCGCGCGGTCTGGGTTGGGCTGCTTTGATCAACAAATGGATTCAGCAACCCCGTAGGCGATTCGGCAAACCGGCGATTGTAGCGACCTCGCGCGGCCTGCCCGCCGCCCCGGTCCACGGGGCGGCAAAACCCTGACGAAACCGTCAGCTCGGGTCAGGCACTTCGCTATCGACGAAGCGGCTGTGCAGGCGGCTGTGCTCCTCGGGCCGCTGCACGCGGAACCAGGCCGCATACATGGCCGGCAGGGCCAGCAGCGTCAGCACCGTGGCCACGATAAGGCCGCCCATGATGGCCACGGCCATCGGCCCCCAGAACACGCTGCGCGACAGCGGGATCATGGCCAGCACGGCCGCCGCCGCCGTCAGCACGATGGGGCGGAAGCGCCGCACGGCCGACTCGACGATGGCCGACCAGTCCGGCACACCGCGGGCGCGGTCCTGCTCGATCTGATCGATCAGGATGACTGAGTTGCGCATGATCATGCCCATCAGCGCGATGACGCCCAGCAGCGCGACGAAGCCGAAGGGCCGGTTCAGCACCAGCAGCGCCATGGCGACGCCGGCGATGCCCAGCGGGCCGGTCAGGAAAACCAGCATCGCGCGGCTGAAGCTCTGCAGTTGCAGCATCAACAGCGTGAAGGTGATGAAGAGCATGACCGGCACGCCGGCCGCGATGGAGCCTTGGCCCTTGCTGCTTTCCTCCACGGCACCGGCGATGTCGATGCGATAGCCGGTGGGCATCTGCTTCTGCAGTTCGTCCAGCTTGGGCCAGACTTCCTTGGTCACCGTCGCGCCCTGCAGGCCTTCGGCCACGTCGCCCTGCACCGTGACGGCGTACATGCGCCCTTCGCGCCACATGACGCCCGGCTCCCAGGCGAACTCGACCTTGGCGATCTGCGTCAGCGGGATGGCGCGGCCGGTGCTCGTCGGCACGTAGGCGTTGGCGATGTCCGTGATCACGGCGCGCTCGTCCAGCGGCTGCCGCAGCACGATGTCGATGAGCTTGTCGGCCTCGCGGTACTGGCCGATGACGGTGCCCGACAGCAGCGTGCGCGCCGACTGCGCCAGGCTCTGGCTGGTGACGCCCAGCGCCCGCGCCTTGTCCTGATCGACGTTCAAACGCAGCGTCTTGACGTTCTCGTTCCAGTTGTCGTTGACGCCGCGCATGTTGGGGCTGGCGCGCAGGATGTCCTTGGCCTTGTCGGCCCAGTCGCGCACGATCCTGGGGTCGGCGCCGCTGACGCGGAACTGCACCGGGTAGGGCACGGGCGGCCCGTTGGGCAGCAGCTTCACGCGGCCACGCGCCTCGGGAAATTCTTCGGCCAGCACGGCCGGCAGGCGCTTCCTGAGTTCCTCGCGCTCAGCCAAGCTCTTGGGCACGAGGATGGACTGCGTGACGTTGGCCTGCGGGAAGATCTGGTCCAGCGGCAGGTAGAAGCGCGGCACGCCGGAGCCGACCCAGGTCGTCACGGTGGCGATGCTCGGCTCCTTGAGCATGCGCGCCTCGAAGCGCTTGGCAAGAAGCTCCGTCTCCTGGATGGTCGACCCCTCTGGCAACCACAAGTCGACCAGCACCTCGGGGCGGCTGGAATCCGGGAAGAACTGCTGCTGCACCCGGCCCATGCCGACGATGCCCAACGCGAACACCAGCAGCGTGATGGCAATGGTCTTCCAGCGGTTCTCCACGCACCAGCGCACCACGCCGCGGAAGCGGTTGTAGAAGGGCGTGTCGAAGAGCTCGTGCACCTCGCCTTCGGCCGCCGGCTTGGCCTTGAGCAGCAGCGCGCCCAAGTAGGGCACGAAGTAGACCGACACCACCCACGAGATGATCAGCGACGCCGCCGTCACCGCAAAGATCGCGAAGGTGTATTCGCCCACCGTCGACTTGGCCAGGCCGATGGGCAGGAAGCCCACCGCCGTGATCAGCGTGCCGGTCAGCATGGGCATGGCCGTCACGTCGTAGGCGAAGGTGGCGGCGTGCATCTTGTCGTAGCCCTCTTCGAGCTTGCGCACCATCATCTCGACCGCAATGATGGCGTCGTCCACCAGCAGCCCGAGCGCGATGATCAGCGAGCCCAGCGAGATCTTGTGCAGGCCCACGCCCCAATAGAACATCGTCGTGAAGGTGATGGCCAGCACCAGCGGGATGGTGATGCCGACGACGAGGCCGGGCCAGATGTCGATTCGCAGCGGCCGCGTGTGCAGGCCCAGCGAGATGAAGCTCACGGCCAGGACGATGACGACGGCCTCGATGAGCACATGCACGAACTCGCCGACCGAGGTCGTCACGGCCTTGGGCTGGTCCTGGATCTGTTCGAGCTGGATGCCGGCCGGCAGCTCACGCTCGACGGCCTTCAGCGCCACGCCCAGCGCCTTGCCCATGGCGATGATGTCGCCGCCCTTTGCCATGGACACGCCCAGTGCCAGCACCTCCTTGCCCTGGTGGCGCACCTTGGTGGCCGGTGGGTCCACATAGGCACGCTTGATCTCGGCGATATCGCCGAGGCGCATCTGGCTGGCAACGCCGGTCTGAGGATTCACGGCGCGGATGGGCACCTCGGCCAGCGCCTGGGCCGTCGTGAACTGGCCCTGCACACGGATCTGGAAATTCGCGCTGCCGGCGTTCAGCACGCCCGCGCCTTCGACGGCGTTCTGCGCGCCGATCTGGTTGATGACCTGGCTGAAGTCCAGGCCCAGTTGCGCCAGCCGCTTCTGCGAGACCTCGATGAAGAGCTTCTCCGGCTGCACGCCAAAGATCTCCACCTTGGCCACGTCCTTCACCTGCAGCAGCGCCTGACGCACGCGATCAGCGTGCTCGCGCAACTCCTCGCGGCTGAAGCCGTCGGCGGACAGCGCATAGATGGAGCCGTAGACGTCGCCGAACTCGTCGTTGAACACCGGCCCCAGCACACCCTGCGGCAGCGTGGCGCGCAGGTCGCCGATCTTCTTGCGCGTCTGGTACCAGAGGTCAGCCACCTCCTTGGGCGGCGTGTTGTCCTTGACCTGGAAGACCGTCAGCGACTCACCCGGCTTGGTGTATGAGCGGATCTTGTCCGCATGGTTCACCTCCTGCAGCGTCTTCTCGATCTTGTCGGTGACCTGGTCGGCCATCTGCTGCGCCGTGGCACCGGGCCAGAAGGCCTGGATGACCATGGCGCGGAAGGTGAACGGCGGGTCTTCGTCCTGGCCGAGCTGAAAGTAGGCGACGAAGCCCATCAGCATCAGCACCACCATCAGGTAGCGCGTCAGGGCCGGATGCTCCAGCGCCCAGCGAGAAACGTTGAAGCCGCCCACCTGGGGCTGTTTGGTGATCGGGGAGTTCATGCGCGGCCCCGCTCAGCGTGAGGCGGCGGAAGGAGCGGGAGCGGCAGGCGCAGCGATGGTGCGCGGCGGCACATAGCGCTTGACCTTCTGACCAGGGCTCAGCACATGCACACCGGCCACGACGACCTCCTGGCCGGCAGCCAGGCCGCCCGCGATGACCACGTCGTTGCCCTCGGCCCCTCCCACCTGCACGGGCACGGGCTTGACGGTCATCGACGCGCCGTCCAGCGCCCACACCGAGGTCTTGCCCCCCTGCTGCAGCACGGCGGCCAGCGGCAGCTTGATGACGCCGGCCATCGGCGGCAGGTCCAGAACGACGGTGGCGGACTGGCCTAGCCTGACATCCAGCTTGCCGGCGTCGGCCTTGATGAGGAAGGTGCGCGTGACCGGGTCAGCCGCGGCAGCGACCTCGCGCAGCGTCAGCGGCCAGGTCTTGTCGCCCCCCCACAGGCGCACCTTCAGTGCGCCGGGCAGCCCCGCGGCGGCCTTGACGCGGGCGACCTGGTCCTCGGGCACCGAGAAGACAATGTCGCGCGGACCGTCCAGCGCCACGCTGACCACCGGCGTGCCAGCAGCCAGAACCTGGCCGGGCTCGGCGTTGATGCCGGTGACGACGCCGGCGCCGTCGGCGAGCAGTTGCGCATAGCCAGCCTGGTTGCCCTGCACGTCAGCCTGGGCCTTGGCCTGCTCCAACTGGGCCTGGGCCGCCTTGAAGGCCGAGTCGCGGCGCTCCAGCTCGGCAGCGCTGATGAAACCCTGGCGCTGCAGATCGACGAAACGCTTGTAGTCCTGCCCGGCCTGGTCCCGGTTGGTGCGTGCCGCCATGACGGCCGCGCTCGCGGCGGCCTCGGCCAGCTTCAGGTCCTGGGCATCGATGCGCGCCAGCACTTGACCCGCCTTGACCGCGTCACCGAGGTTGACGGCCCGGCTCAGCAGCTTGCCGCTGACGCGGAAGGACAGCCGCGACTCGACCCGCGCCTTCACCTCGGCCGCATACTCATGGCTGGCGCTCGCGCTGCCGGTGCTGACGAGCTGGGTGCGCACTGCCCGCTCCGGCTCGGGCGCGGCGGCTTGCTTTCCGCAAGCCGAAAGCAGGGCCGCCAACAGCAAGGGCGACGCGAGACGCAGAAGATGGGGCATGCAAACCTCGGCAGGGGTGAAGCGGCCGGCCTGAAATTTAATGACCGGCGGGTCAGTAATGTATTCAGACCCTGTGACAACTGTCAAATCTCGCAGAATTTCGCTGGTACAGCGCGGCTTTGCAAGCGGAACTTGAGAAAAAGCTTGAGCGTCGACCATTACGAGAACTTTCCCGTTGCGTCCGTGCTGTGCCCGCCGGCGCTGCGGCAGGCCGTCGTGGCGATCTATCACTTCGCCCGCACCGCCGACGATCTGGCAGACGAGGGCGAGGCCAGCACCGCCGAGCGCGCGCAGGCCCTGCGCGACTACCGTGCCGACCTGGCCGCCACCGTTGCCGGCCGGGTGCCCTCGCCGCGCTGGACAGGCGTCTACACGCCGCTGGCCCGCGAGATGCCTCGGCTGCAGCCAGCACTGCTGCACGACCTCATCGACGCCTTCGAGCAGGACCTGACCCCGCCGCGCTACCGCGACCGCGACCACCTGCTGGACTACTGCCGCCGCTCGGCCAACCCGGTCGGCCGCCTGCTGCTGGGCCTGCACGGCGTGAACGACGCGCTCTCGCTGCGTCGCTCGGACGCGGTCTGCTCCGCGCTGCAACTCATCAACTTCTGGCAGGACTTAAGCCGCGACGGGCCCAATGGCCGGCTCTATGTGCCGCAGATGGATCTCGACCGGCACGGCGTCACCGCTGCCGACCTGCTGGCCTGCCGCGACAGCCCGGCTGCGCGGGCGCTGATCGCCGACCTCTGCACCTGGGCGCGTGCGCTGATGCTGGAAGGCGCGCCGCTGGCCCGCACCCTGCCCGGCCGCTCCGGCTGGGAACTGCGCTTCGTCGTGCAGGGCGGCCTGCTGATCCTGGACAAGATCGCCGCCCGCGGTTGGGACAGCCTGCTGCACCGCCCCGCGATCAGGGCCTGGGACCTGCCTCGGCTGGCCTGGCGCGCATTCACAATGCGGGCCGCACCATGAGCCCCGAACAATACGTCCAGGAAAAAGCCGCCGCGAGCGGCTCCAGCTTCTATTACGCCTTCCTCTTCCTGCCGCCGCCGCGGCGGGCGGCGATCACGGCCTTCTATGCCTTCTGCCGCGAGGTGGACGACGTCGTCGACGAGACGCAGGACGCCGGCGTCGCCGCGACCAAGCTGGCCTGGTGGCGCAAGGAGGTGGCCAGCGCCTTCGCCGGCCAGCCCAGCCACCCGTGCATGAAGGCGTTGATGCCGCACACGGCCGCCTACGACATCCGCCTCGACCACCTCAACGCCGTCATCGAAGGCTGCGAGATGGACCTGCAGCAGACGCGCTATCTCGACTACCCCGGCCTGGCCCGCTACTGCCATCTGGTGGCCGGCATCGTCGGCGAGGTCGCCAGCGGCATCTTCGGCCGCACGCAGCCGCAGACGGTGGACTACGCCCACAAGCTGGGCCTAGCCATGCAGCTCACCAACATCATCCGCGACGTCGGCGACGACGCGCGCCGCGGCCGCATCTACCTGCCGGTGAACGAGCTGCAGCAGTTCGGCGTCAAGGCCAACGAGATCCTGCTGCGCAGCAAGCCCTGGGGCTACAGCGAGCGCTTCACGGCGCTGATGAAGTTCCAGGCCGAACGCGCGCATCGGCTCTATGACGAAGCGATCGCCCTGCTGCCCGAGGCCGACCGGGCCGCCCAGAAGCCCGGGCTGATGATGGCCAACATCTACCGCGCGCTGCTCGTCGAGATCGAACGCGAGAACTTCCAGGTACTGCACCAGCGCATCGCGCTGACCCCGCTGCGCAAGCTGTGGATCGCGATGAAGACGAATTGGCGCGGCAGGTGAGCCGCGTCGCCATCGTTGGCGGCGGCTGGGCCGGCATCGCGGCTGCCGTCGCGCTGGCCGATGCCGGCCACGACATCACCGTCTTCGAGATGGCGCCCCAGCTCGGCGGCCGGGCGCGCAGCGTTGCGGGAGAACCTCCATACGACAACGGCCAGCACATCCTGATCGGCGCCTACCGCGACAGCCTGGCGCTGATGCGGCGCCTGGGCGTCGATCCTGAGGACGCGCTGAAGCGCATGCCGCTGGCCCTGCCCTACCCCGGCGAGCCCGGCCTGCGCCTGCCGCCGGGCCCGCCGCTGATCGCCTTCGCCCGCGGCGTGCTCGCGCACCGCGGCTGGCCGCTATCGGCGCGGCTAGGCCTGCTGGTGGCCGCCGGCGGCTGGCTGGCACGCGGCTTTCACTGCGACGCGCGGCTGAGCGTGGCCGAGCTGTGCGCGGGCCTGCCCGAGCCGGTGAAGCGCGACCTCGTCCAGCCGCTGTGCGTCGCCGCGCTCAACACGCCGGCGCCTCAGGCCAGCGCCCGGGTCTTCCTGCGCGTGCTGAAGGATGCCCTCTTCAGCGGCGCCGGCAGCGCCGACCTGCTGCTGCCAGGGCGGCCGCTGTCCGAGCTGCTGGCCGGCCCGGCCGCCGCCTGGCTGGGCGAGCGCCTGCGCCTGGGCCGGCGCGTGCAGGCCATCGAGCCCTGCTGGCGGGTCGACGGCGAGGTCTTCGACGCGGTCGTGCTGGCCTGCACCAGCGTCGAAGCGGCCCGGCTGGCCGCCAACGTGGCGCCGCACTGGGCCGCCACCGCCCAGTCCCTACGCTTCGAGCCCATCATCACCGTCTACCTGAACAGCCTCGGCAGCACCCTGCCCTCGCCGATGCTGGCGCTGCGCGACGGGCCGGATGCGCCGGCCCAGTTCGTCTTCGACCATGGCGCCCTCGGCGGCGCGCCCGGCCGCTTCGCCTTCGTCGTCAGCGGCGCGGCGCCCTGGGTGGCGCACGGCGGCTGCGCCGAAGCCGTACTCGCCCAGGCCAAACGCGAGCTGGGCTGGGCCACGCCCCCGGTCATCGACAAGGTGCTGACCGAGAAGCGCGCAACCTTCGCCTGCACCCCCGGCCTGCAACGCGCTCCGGCGCGCATCGCGCCGGGCCTGTGGGCCGCGGGCGACTATGTCGACGGTCCCTACCCCGCCACGCTGGAAGGCGCCGTGCGCGCCGGCCTGGCAGCCGCTCAGGGGATTGGCACGGGCGCGAAAGGCGCCGCCAGCGGTTCGCCGACGAACACGCCCTGAGCCGGCCAGGCCACGCTGTGCCAGTAAGCCTCCAGCGCGCTGACGCCCTGCGCGTACGCCTGGATCAGCATCTGGGGGTGAGGGAACTTCTGCAGGTGGTTGCAAGGCTCGCTGGCGGCGCCGTAGCTGGCCGTCGCGCCAGCGTCTATCCAGTCAAGGATGTTCATCTGGCCCTCGCCGGCCGGCTTGTCGAGCAGGCCGCCATGGGAGGTCAGATGATCGGCCAGCGCGCCGGGCAGCCACTCGCCACCTAGCGGCGCCGGCACGCGCGCCAGGCCGGTCTGGTAGACGAGGATGCGGCGCATGGCCGGCAGCGCATCGCTCCTCACCCGTGCGACCTCGAAGCCGGCCACGCCCGGCACCGGCCCAGCCGGCGGGAACAGCCGTTCGCGGACATTGCGCGCCGCGTCGGGCGTCGCGGCCAGGTAGGCCACGGCCGGCTCGGTCGCCCCTGCCGCCAGCGTGTGATCGGAGGCCATGCCGCGCTCGATCATGGCCATGGCCGCTGGCACCGAGCGCGCCGCCAGCTGCATCGTCGGCCGCAGGCCGATGACCAACCAGGGCCTGGCGCCGAAATAGCTCGTGTAGCCGCTGGAGCGGGTAGCCGCACAGCTGTTGGAGCACAACTCGGGCTGCAGTCCCATGCCGAGGGCACCGGTCAGCGAATTGCAGTCGACCGCATAGGGCTGCACCCAGGCCAGGGCGAGGCCGTTGACGTTCTCGGGCATCTGACTGCGGATGGCCTGGTCCAGCGCCGTGAACTCCTCGCGCGTGAGGCTGGGGCGCACGGGCAGATGCACGCGCAGGACCTGCTCGGCCGGGATGCCACGGCGCCTGGCGTAGTACTCGCCCACGGCGACGGAGTAGGCATCGGCCGTATTGATGACGAGGCCCAGCTCGTTGGCCGTGATGCGGCCGTACAGCTTGGGTACGCGCATCCAGCGGGCCTCCAGTCCGGCGCCCGGTGCCGAGTCGGCGGCTGAAGCCGCCCCCGTCAGGGCCAGCAGCAGCCCAGCCAGGGCTTGCCATCTGCCGAAGCTCACTCTCGCCATACAAAACACCGGCAATCTCCCCCACAATGACGGCATGAAACCCAAAGACGCCCAGCAGACCCCGGCCATCCAGGTGCTGGAGCGCATGTTCGCGCTGCTGGACGTGCTGGCCAGCCACCAGGACCCCGTGTCGCTGAAAGCCCTCTCCGAGGCCACCGGCCTGCACCCGTCCACGGCGCACCGCATTCTCAATGACCTGACGCTGGGGCGCTTCGTCGATCGACCGGAGGCCGGCAGCTACCGCCTGGGCATGCGCATGCTGGAGCTGGGCAACTTGGTGAAGGCGCGGCTGGACGTGCGCGACGCGGCGCTGCCCGCGATGCGCGAGCTGCACAAGTTCACCCACCAGCCCGTCAACCTCTCGGTGCGCCAGGGCGACGAGATCGTCTACATCGAGCGCACCTACTCCGAGCGCTCGGGCATGCAGGTCGTGCGAGCCGTAGGCGGCCGGGCGCCGTTGCATCTCACCTCGGTCGGCAAGCTCTTCCTGGCCAGTGACGACAGCCCGCGGGTGCGCGCCTACGCCACCCGCACCGGCCTGTCGGGCCACACCCGCAACAGCCTCACCGACATCGGTGCGCTGGAACGCGAACTGGCCATGGTGCGCCAGCGCGGCATCGCACGCGACGACGAGGAGTTGGAGCTGGGCGTGCGCTGCATGGCCGCCGGCATCTACGACGACCAGGCCAAGCTGGTTGCCGGCCTGTCCATCTCGGCGCCGGCCGACCGGCTGGAGGAAAGCTGGGTCGTGAGACTGAAGGAAACCGCCGCGCAGATCTCGTCGGCGCTCGGCCACCGGGCCTGACCCCGGAAAGCGAACGCGGCGCCGAGGCGCCGCTTCTTCATTGGAGAGCCAGAGGCTCAGAGCTTGGCGGCGGGTGCCGCGGTGTCGCCCTGGCTGGCCAGCCACTTGCGCATGCGCTCGGCATCGGCAATCCGCGAGGCCTTGCCGCTGGAATCCAGGAACACCATGATGAGCTTGCGGCCCGCCATGCTGGCCTGCATGACGAGGCACTTGCCGGCCTCGTTGATGAAACCGGTCTTCTGCAGACCGATGTCCCACAGCGGGTTGGACAGCAGGCCGTTGGTGGAGCGGAACTGCACCAGGCGCTTGCCGAGAGCCACACGGGCCTCGCGCGAGGTGGACAGGTCGCGCAGCAGCGGCACCTGGCTGGTGGTGTTGACCAGCTTGGCCAGGTCGGCCGCGCTGCTCTGGTTGCGGCTGGACAGGCCGGTGGGCTCAACGTAGTGCGTATCGGCCATGCCCAGGCTCTGCGCCTTGGCGTTCATGGCGGCGACGAAGGCCTCCAGACCACCGGGGTAGTTGCGGCCCAGCGCATGGGCGGCGCGGTTCTCGCTGGCCATCAGGGCCAGGTGAAGCATGTCGCCGCGCGTCAGCGTCGTGCCGACGGCCAGACGCGAACCCGTGTTCTTCTCGGTGTCCTTGTCCTCGTCGGTCACCGTCAGCTTCTCGTCCAGCGACAGGCCCGCCTCGACAACGACCAGGGCCGTCATCAGCTTGGTGATGGACGCGATGGGCAGCACCGCCTGCGGGTTCTTGGAGAACAGCACCTCGTTGGTGTCCTGGTCCAGCACGTAAGCGACGCTGGACTTCAGCGCAAGCGGGTCATCGACCGAGTGCAGGCCGGCAACCTGGCCGAAGGTGGGCACCGCGGGCAGCACGGGTGCCGCCTTGCGCAGCACGACGGAGCGGACCTTTCGGGTCGGCACGGACGAGGCCTTGGCGCTGGTCTTGGAAGCTTTGGTCTTGGTGTCGGCCGCAGCCGTGGCAACGCTGGGCAGCGAGGCCAGGAGGCTGAGGCTCAAAAGGGCGGCGGCAAAAGTCTTCAACGGGATCCCCAGGGCTGGACGGCAGTGTAGCGCTGCCAAAAACACCGACAAGATAAGAACTTATGCAACATTCCTCAAGTGAACTCTTGCCCCGAACCGGGGAGACTCGTGGATTGCAGCGTTACATCCGCTTTACAGCTGGCTCCAGCGCAAAAGTAAACAAACGCAAGTAGGCCCGGACTGAAACGGCCGGGGTATCGGTATCAGCCCCAGAACCGCCGGCCCACCGCACCCGCGCGCTGCCTGCGGATGCAACTTGCGTCGAATTCTGGGGGTGCAACGCGCCAGGTGCCCTGGAAGGAAGACCGGCTTTACACGCCAGATGCGGCATGAAGCGGTAACAGCGCAGGCCGGCGTGACGGGCATCACGCCGGTTACAGGCGACATGGACTGGGCCCGCCGTCGGCAAGCGGCCTCCAGCGGGGATCAGCGGGGGTCAGCCCTGCGCCGCCACGCGCTCGGCCTTGCTCTGCAACTTGTTCAGGGCACTGAGATAGGCCTTGGCTGAGGCCACGATGATGTCCGGGTCGGCGCCGACGCCATTGACGACGCGGCCGGCATGCTGCAGTCGCACCGTCACCTCGCCCTGGGACTCGGTGCTGCCGCCGGTGATGGCATTGACCGAGTACAGCAGCATCTCGGCGCCGGACTGCACGACCGACTCGATGGCCTGCAGCGTCGCGTCGACCGGTCCGTTGCCGTCGCTCTCGGCACGGTGCTCCTGCTGGCCCACGGCGAAGACGATGGCCGCGTGCGGGCGCTCGCCGGTCTCGGAGCGTTGCGCCAGCGACAGCAGGCGGTAGTGCTCCGCATCGTTGATGACCGACTCGTCCATCACGAGGGCGACGATGTCCTCGTCGAAAATCTCGTTCTTGCGGTCAGCCAGATCCTTGAAGCGTACGAAAGCCGCGTTGACCTCGGCCTCGCTGTCCAACTGGATGCCGAGCTCCTGCAGGCGCTGCTTGAAGGCGTTGCGGCCCGACAGCTTGCCCAGCACGATCTTGTTCGCGGCCCAGCCCACGTCCTCTGCGCGCATGATCTCGTAGGTGTCGCGGGCCTTCAGCACGCCGTCCTGGTGGATGCCCGAGGCATGCGCGAAGGCGTTGGCGCCGACGACGGCCTTGTTGGGCTGAACGACGAAGCCGGTCGTCTGCGACACCAGCCGCGAGGCCGGCACGATCTGCGAGGTGTCGATGCCCACGTCCAGGCCGAAATAGTCGCGCCGCGTCTTGACGGCCATGACGACCTCTTCGAGCGAGCAGTTGCCGGCGCGTTCGCCCAGGCCGTTGATGGTGCACTCGATCTGGCGCGCACCGCCGATCTTGACGCCTGCCAGCGAATTGGCGACCGCCATGCCCAGGTCGTTGTGGCAGTGCACGCTCCAGATCGCCCGGTCACTGTTGGGCACCTTTTCGCGCAGGCGGCGGATGAAGTCGCCGTACAGCTCGGGAATGGCGTAGCCCACGGTGTCGGGGATGTTGATGGTGCCGGCGCCTTCCTTGATGACCGATTCGCAGACGCGGGCCAGGAAGTCGATGTCGGAGCGGTAGCCGTCCTCGGGCGAGAACTCGATGTCACCGCACAGATTGCGCGCGAAGCGCACGGCCAGCGTGGCCTGGTCCAGCACCTGCTCTCGCGTCATGCGCAGCTTCTTCTCCATGTGGAGCTCGCTGGTGGCGATGAAGGTGTGGATGCGCGCACTGTTGGCGCCGGCCAGCGCCTCGGCAGCGCGCGAGATGTCGCGGTCGTTGGCGCGGGCCAGCGAGCAGACGGTGCTGTCCTTCACGGCCGCCGCGATGGCGCGCACGGCCTCGAAGTCGCCGTTGCTGGACGCCGCGAAGCCGGCCTCGATGATGTCCACCTTCATGCGCTCCAGCTGGCGTGCGATGCGCAGCTTTTCCTCGCGCGTCATGGACGCGCCGGGCGATTGCTCGCCGTCGCGCAGCGTGGTGTCGAAGATGATGAGCTTGTCGGTCATCGCACGTTTTCCTCTCGAATCTGGGGCACCGTCACAGGCGCACGGGACAGGCCGGACAGGATGGCCTGCATGGACGCACGCACGATGCTGCCATCAATGCCCACGCCGTGGCGAGTCGTGTCGCCGACACGGATCTCCAGGTAGGCCACCGCTCGCGCATCGGCGCCGCTGCCGATGGCGTGCTCGTGGTAGTCCAGCACGCGCACCTCCTGGCCCAGGCGGATCGACAGCGCGTTGACGAAGGCGTCGATGGGGCCGTTGCCCTCACCCTGCACATGGCCCATCCAGCCACCGAGCACGACCTCGGCCGACAAGCGCATCGCGCCGCCGGCGACCTCGGTCATTTGAGGCTGCACGACGGAAGCGCCCGCGTTGCCGATGCCGTACTCGCGCTCGAAGATGGCATGGATGTCCGCGGCCGTGAGCTCCTTGCCGGCATCGTCCATCACGCGCTGCACGACCTGGCTGAACTCGATCTGCAGGCGGCGCGGCAGCTCCAGCCCGTACTCGGCTTCCAGCAGATAGGCGATGCCGCCCTTGCCGGACTGGCTGTTCACGCGGATGACGGCGTCGTAGCTGCGGCCCAGGTCCTTGGGGTCGACGGGGAGGTAGGGCATGTCCCAAATGTCGCCGTCCTTGCGCGCAGCGAAGGCCTTCTTGATGGCGTCCTGGTGGGAGCCGGAGAAGGAGGTGTACACGAGATCGCCCACGTAGGGATGGCGTGGGTGGACCGGGATCTGCGTGCAGTGCTCGACGCAGCGGCGCACCTCGTCGATGTCCGAGAAGTCCAGCTGCGGGTCCACACCCTGGGTGTAGAGATTGAGTGCGATGTTGACGAGGTCGACGTTGCCCGTGCGCTCGCCATTGCCGAACAGGCAGCCTTCGACGCGGTCAGCGCCGGCCATCAGCGCGAACTCGCCCGCCGCCGTGCCGGTGCCACGGTCGTTGTGGGGGTGGACGGACAGCACGATGCTGTCGCGGCGTTCGAGGTGGCGATGCATCCACTCGATCATGTCCGCGAAGATGTTGGGCGTGCTGTGCTCGACGGTGGACGGCAGATTGACGATGCACTTGCGCTCGGGGGTCGGCGCCCACACCGCCGTCACGGCATCGACGACGCGCTTGCTGAAGGCCAGCTCGGTGCCGGAGAACATCTCCGGCGAGTACTCGAAGCGCCAGTCGGTGCCAGGCCGTGCAGCGGCAAGCTCCTTGATCTGGCGGGCATGCGAACTGGCGAGCTCGACGATGCCATCCTCGTCCTGCCCCAGCACCACGCGGCGCATGATGGGCGCGACGGCGTTGTAGACATGGACGATGACGCTTCTCGCGCCGTCCAGCGCCTCGAAGGTGCGCTCGATCAGGTGGGAGCGCGCCTGCGTCAACACCTGGATGCTCACGCCGTCGGGAATATGGCCACCCTCGATGAGCAGCCTGACGAAGTCGAACTCGGTTTGCGAGGCCGACGGAAAGCCGACCTCGATCTCCTTAAAGCCGATCTTCACGAGCTGCTGGAACATGCGCAGCTTGCGCTCGATGTCCATGGGCTCGATCAGCGCCTGGTTGCCGTCGCGCAGGTCGGTGCTCAGCCAGATCGGCGCGCGCGTCAGCACGGCGTCGGGCCAGGTGCGGTCCGGCAGGGCGACGGGGGCGAAGGGGCGGTACTTGAGCTGCGGTTGCTTCAACATGGGTCTTCCATCCGAGGGGGTGGCGCAACCAGCAGCCTTTGAAAACACGAACGGCCCGCTGCGGTTGCAAACGGGCCGTTGGGGTCAGGGGATGAGCGTGCGTGCGCGACTGACTAGCGAACCCGTGGTTCCTCTAGAGCTAGTAGCAGTTGAATTCGCGTGGTGCGGCTCATGGGTCGGGAATCTAGCACGAATACCTATTGGTGCAAGCCACGTTCGTCGGGCTCGTCGGTGCTGGTGGAGATCACTGAAACCGGCTTGCCCTTGGCCTTGCGCCAGCCGTAGATGACATAGCCCGACAGGCCGTAAACGCAGAAGGCACCGAAGAGAACACGCGACGGGTCGAGCGCGGCAAGGCCGATGCCCAGCATGATGATGACCAGCACGACGAAGGGCACGCTGCGCCGCCGGTCGAAGACTTTGAAGCTGTAGAAGGGCGCATTCGTCACCATCGAAAGCCCAGCGAACAGCGTGATGCCATAGGCCGCCCAGGCCTCCCAGCTGCCCTGGCGCACGCCGCTGTAATCCTTCTGGTCGACGACGGCCCAGATCAGGCCGATGACGAGCGCCGCCGCGGCCGGGCTGGGCAGGCCCTGGAAGTAGCGCTTGTCGACGACGCCGATGTTGACGTTGAAACGCGCCAGACGCAACGCGGCACCGGCGATGTAGACGAAGGCCGGAATCCAGCCCGGCTTGCCCATGTCCTTCAGCGCCCACATGTAAACGATGAGGGCCGGCGCGGCGCCGAAGGCGACCATATCGGACAGGCTGTCCATCTGCTCGCCGAAGGCCGACTGGGTGTTGGTCATGCGCGCAACGCGGCCGTCCAGGCTGTCGAGGATGGCGGCGGCAAAGATGGCCACGCAGGCCACCTCGAAGCGGCCGTTCATGGCCATGACGATGGCGTAGAAGGCGCTGAAGAGCGCGCCCAGCGTGATGGCGTTGGGCAGGGCGTAAATGCCTTTGCGGCGAGGGCGGATGGACGTGCTGGGCTCGTCGTCCTCGATGGGATCAGGGGTCATAGCCCCGCAGGATAGCTGACAGATCCCTGCAATTGCCGCTCCTAGCATGTCGGAAACGACAGGAGACGACGGCCATGAAGCTCATCGAAGTCCGCACCTACCGTCTCAAGCCCGACTGCGCCGAGCGCTTCGTCGCGGCAGTGAGGCTCGCGCTGCCGCTGGTACGCACCAGCGGCATGGACGTCGTCGCATTCGGGCGCTCAGACCATGAGGAGGAAAGCTTCTTCCTGGTCCGCGCCTTCGACAGCCGCGAACAGCTCGTGGCCCAGCAGGACGCCTTCTACGGCTCCGCCGTCTGGCGTGAAGGCCCGCGGCAGGAATTGGTGGACTGCCTGGACACCTATCTGAACACGCTGCTGTGGCTTCCCGAGGCCGCCGTGGACGCGCTCCGGGCCAACCACCAGCCCTGAAACGAAAAGGCCGGCATGCGCCGGCCCTTGAATCGCCCGAAAGGGACGATCAGTTCTTGGCCTTGTCGACCAGCTTGTTGGCCTTGATCCAGGGCATCATTTCGCGCAGCTTCTCGCCGACCTGCTCGATGGGGTGCTCGGCGGTCAGGCGGCGGCGGCTGATCAGGGTCGGGGCGCCAGCCTTGTTCTCGAGGATGAAGGACTTGGCGTACTCGCCGGTCTGGATGTCCTTCAGGCACTGACGCATGGCGTTCTTGGTGTCTTCGGTGACGACGCGCGGACCGGTCACGTACTCGCCGTACTCGGCGTTGTTCGAGATCGAGTAGTTCATGTTCGCGATGCCGCCTTCGTAGATCAGGTCCACGATGAGCTTGAGCTCGTGCAGGCACTCGAAATAGGCCATCTCGGGGGCGTAGCCGGCCTCCGTCAGCGTCTCGAAACCGGCCTTGATCAGCTCGACGGCACCGCCGCACAGCACGGCCTGCTCGCCGAACAGGTCGGTCTCGGTCTCTTCGCGGAAGCTGGTCTGGATGATGCCGGCCTTGCCGCCGCCATTGGCTGCGGCATAGCTCAGGGCCAGGTCACGCGCCTTGCCGGTCTTGTCGGCGTAGACGGCGATCAGGTGGGGCACGCCGCCGCCTTGGCGGTAGGTGTTGCGCACCGTGTGGCCGGGGGCCTTGGGAGCGACCATCCAGACGTCCAGGTCTTCACGCGGCTGCACCTGGCCGTAGTGGACGTTGAAGCCGTGGGCGAAGGCCAGCGAGGCGCCTTGCTTGATGTTGGGCTCGACTTCCTTCTTGTAGACGTCGGCGATCTGCTCGTCAGGCAGCAGGATCATGACCACGTCGGCCGACTTCACGGCTTCGGCGATCTCGGCGACCTTGAGGCCGGCGCCTTCGGCCTTGGACCAGGACGCGCCGCCGCGACGCAGGGCGACGGTGACCTTGCAGCCGCTGTCGTTCAGGTTCTGCGCGTGGGCGTGGCCTTGTGAGCCGTAGCCGATGATGGTGACGTTCTTGCCCTTGATGAGGCTGAGATCGGCGTCCTTGTCGTAGTAGACGTTCATGATGGGTCGCTCCAGGAAAAAACTGTGGTGTTGGGGGTGTGAGACGGATCAGACGCGCAGGATGCGCTCGCCGCGGCCGATGCCGCTGGCACCCGTCCGAACGGTTTCGAGGATGGACGCGCGGTCGATCGCGTCGATGAAGGCGTCGAGCTTGCTCGCGTCGCCGGTCAGCTCGATGGTGTAGGTCTTCTCGGTGACGTCGATGACGCGGCCACGGAAGATGTCGGCAGTGCGCTTGATCTCCTCGCGCTCCTTGCCGACGGCGCGCACCTTGATGAGCATGAGCTCACGCTCGGTGTAGTTGCCCTCGGTCAGGTCGACGACCTTGACGACCTCGATGAGGCGATTCAGATGCTTGGTGATCTGCTCGATAACCTCGTCGGAGCCGGTGGTCACGATGGTCATGCGCGACAGCGAGGCGTCTTCCGTCGGCGCGACGGTGAGGCTCTCGATGTTGTAGCCACGGGCCGAGAACAGCGCCACGACGCGCGACAGCGCACCCGGCTCGTTCTCGATGAGCAAAGCAATGATGTGTTTCATAGGATCTCGTCCTTCGCGCTCTTCAGTGCCGGCGGCGGTAACCGCCGGACCTTGGCTGCGGGTTCGAATCGTTAAAAGGGACTGCCTTGGTCGGCTGTGTTCGTCTTCCACCGCTGACGTCGATGCGCGCGGTAACGCGCAGCAAAACCCGCGGCTTCAGACGGTCACAGGTCTTCCGAACCCAGCAGCATCTCCGAAATGCCCTTCCCCGCCTTGACCATGGGCCAGACGTTCTCGGTGGGATCGGTGCGGATGTCGAGGAAGACCGTGCGGTCCTTCAGACGCATGGCTTCCTTCAGCGCGCCCTCCACATCGCTCGGCTTCTCGACCAGGATGCCGACGTGGCCATAGGCCTCGGCCAGCTTCACGAAGTTGGGCAGCGCATCCATGTAGCTGTGCGAGTAGCGGCCCTCGTAGTCGAGCTCCTGCCACTGCCGCACCATGCCCAGGTAGCGGTTGTTCAACGAGACGATCTTGACCGGCGTCTTGTACTGGAAGCAGGTCGACAGCTCCTGGATGCACATCTGGATGCTGCCTTCGCCGGTGATGCAGAACACATCCGACTCCGGCTTGGCCAGCTTGATGCCCATCGCGTACGGCAGGCCCACGCCCATCGTGCCCAGGCCACCGGAGTTGATCCAGCGGCGCGGCTCGTCGAACTTGTAGTACTGCGCGGCCCACATCTGGTGCTGGCCGACATCGCTGGTGATGTAGGTGTCGCGGTCGCGGGTCAGCTTCCACAGCGTGTCCACCACCATCTGCGGCTTGATGACCTCGGTCGAGTCCTTGAAGACCAGGCAGTCCTTGCGGCGCCACTCGTTGATCTGGTTCCACCAGGCGTTGACGGCGTTGGCATCGGGCTTGGCCTGCGCCTCCTTCAGCTGGGCGATCAGCTCCTGCAGCACGTCCTTCACGTCGCCCACGATGGGGATGTCGACGCGCACGCGCTTGGAGATCGACGAGGGGTCGATATCCACGTGGATGATCTTGCGCTCCACCGAACCGAAATGCTTGGGGTTGCCGATGACGCGGTCATCGAAGCGCGCGCCCACGGCCAGCAGCACGTCGCAGTGCTGCATGGTCATGTTGGCCTCGTAGGTGCCGTGCATGCCCAGCATGCCGAGGAAGCGCGGGTCGGTGCCGGGCATCGCGCCCAGGCCCATCAGCGTGTTCGTGCAGGGGAAGCCGAGCAGGTCGACCAGCTGGCGCAGTTCGGCCGTGGCTTCGCCGAGGATGACGCCGCCGCCGGTGTAGATGTACGGCCGCTTGGCCTGCAGCAGGAGCTGAACGGCCTTGCGGATCTGGCCGCTGTGGCCCTTCTTCACCGGGTTGTAGGAGCGCATCTCGATGCGATCCGGGTAGCTGAAGGTCGTCTTTGCGAGCGACACATCCTTGGGGATGTCCACCACGACCGGGCCGGGACGGCCGGTGCGAGCGATGTGGAAGGCCTTCTTCAACGTCAGCGCCAGGTCGCGCACGTCCTTCACCAGGAAGTTGTGCTTGACGATGGGACGGGTGATGCCCACCGTGTCGCACTCCTGGAAGGCGTCCAGGCCGATGGCGGGCGTGGGGACCTGACCCGTGATGATGACCATCGGGATCGAGTCCATGTAGGCGGTGGCGATGCCGGTCACGGCATTCGTCACGCCCGGGCCCGAAGTGACCAGCGCCACGCCGACTTCACCGCTTGCGCGGGCAAAGCCGTCGGCGGCATGCACGGCAGCCTGCTCATGCCGGACCAGCACGTGCTGGATGCTGTCCTGCTTGTAGAGCGCGTCGTAGATGTAGAGCACCGCGCCGCCGGGGTAACCCCAGAGATGGCGCACCCCTTCGGCCTGCAGGCAGCGAACGAGGATCTCGGAGCCGTTGAGCTCCGAGGTGGAGGAATTGGGGGATTGGGAATTAGGCTGCGCCAGGGCGGCGCGCTTGATATCCGCGGCAGACATGTCCATTTTTAGAACCTTTGTGAATTTCTCTAACGAAAAACCATTGGTGCCCCTCTTCTCGCTCTCGTGAAGCGGATTCGGAACCTGCGCGATCAACCGATGGGGCCCCAGTCGGGCGGCCATGGTGAGAGCTTTGACTCTTTGTGCGAAGTAGCATTATGCCGAGCAAAAACCGTTAAGCCTTCGTATCAGACGAATGCCATAATCCGCGCTGCCGTCCGGACCCGCTTCCCTAGCCTTGGCCACCGACAAAGAACTCAACGATTTCCTGCGCAACGTGGACCGCCGCGCCTTCAAGCGCACGGCCTACGTGGTCCGCAACGACGATGCCGCTCTCGACATCGTGCAGGACGCCATGATCAAGCTGGCCGAAAACTATTTCGACCGCCCCGCGGCTGAACTGCCCCTGCTCTTCCAGCGCATCCTGTCCAACGCGACGATGGACTACTTCCGTCGCCAGAAGACACGCAACGCGGTCATGACGAATATGTCTGACTTCGAGGGCGGCGATGGCGACGGCGATTTCGACCTGCTGGAGATCCTCGAAACCCAGGACGGCGCCATGGGTGCCTCCAGCGCGGCCGACGAGGTCAGTCGGGCGCAAATCTTGCAGCGTATTGAAGCGGAAGTCGAAGAATTGCCGGCGCGTCAACGCGAAGCCTTCCTGCTGCGTTACTGGGAGGAACTGGATGTTGCAGAGACCGCCTCTGTGATGGGTTGCTCCGAAGGCAGTGTCAAGACTCACTGCTCCCGGGCGGTCCATGCGCTGGCGAAGTCGCTCAAGGCCAAGGGGATCACGCTATGAAGTCGCCGAACAATTCCTCCCTCCCTGCTGACCTGGAAGCACGCGTCGCACGCTTTGGCCTGCGCGTTGCCGCCAGCCTGAACGAGCGCAGCGCCGCGCTGCCCCATGACGTGACCGAGCGTCTGCGCTTTGCTCGCGAGCAGGCCCTGGCCCGTGCAGCCCAGGCACGCGCAGCGAGCGCAGCCGTGCACGCCAGCCCCTCCATGGTGCAGATGGGCGCCACGCTGGCCCTGAGTGGCGGCCCCAAGGGAGCGCACGGCAGCGGTGGCGAAGGTGGCCTGTGGGCCAAGCTGGTATCCGCACTGCCGCTGCTGGCCCTGCTGGCCGGCCTGCTGCTGATGCAGCAAGGCCAGATTCACGAGCAGATCGTCGCCGCAGCCGAAGTCGACACCGCCCTGCTCAGCGACAACCTGCCCCCCGCCGCCTTCAGCGATCCCGGCTTTGCGGAATTCCTGAGGGACGGACAAGAATGAACGGATGCGCATGACCCGAGCCGCGCTGACGCCAGCTGCCTCCCCGACCCGTCTGTTGATTACCCTGCTGCTTGGTGCGGCGGGGTTTTCTGCTTTTGCGCAGACCCCGGAAGCCGCCTCCGCGCCTGAAGCGACCGTGGCCAGCGCCCCCGTGGCGGCGGCGCCCGCCACTGTCGCCCGGCCCGCGGCGGCGGTACTGCCGCCCGTGTCCGCGCTGGCCGCAGCGCCCACCTGGCAGGCCCTGACGCCCATTCAGCGCGACCTGCTCGCCCCCCTGGCCGGCGACTGGGACAAGCTCGGCCCCAACCAGCGCAGCAAATGGCTGAACGCCACGCCGCGCCTGGCCGCCCTGCCGGCGCCCGAACTGGCACGCCTGCACGAGCGCATGCGCGACTGGGCTCACCTCACGCCCAGCGAGCGCGCCAACGCCCGCATCAGCTTCCAGGTTGCCAAACAGGTCGACGCCGAGCAGCGTCAGGCCAAGTGGGAGGCCTACCAGGCCCTGTCACCCGAGCAGCGCCAGGAACTCGCCGACAAGGCCGCCGCCCGTCGCCAGGCCCAGACCAAGGCCACAGGCTCGGCACCCAGGCCGCTGGCCGCAGCGCCCAAGTCCAATATCGTGCCCGCGCCGCCCAAGCTCGTCGCCCCCATCCCGGTGGCCGGCAGCCTCATCCAGGCCAAGCCCGGCGCGACCACCGTGCTCATCACGCGCGGCCTCGCCCTGCCCAGCCACCACGCGGCCGGCGAGTCAAAGGTCGTGGCCGATCCGGCCCTGGTCGACCCCAAGACCCTGCTGCCCAAGTCGCTGAAGGCGCCCGCCGCGTCCGCACCGCGCACATGACGGCGGCGGTCGACACCGCTGCCCCACCCCCGGGCCTGGCGCGCCGCCTCGCGGCCTTCCTCTACGAAGGCGTGCTGCTTTTCGGCGTGGTTTTCTTCACCGGCTTCCTGTACTCGGTGCTGACGCGCCAGCAGCACGCGATGCAGGGCCGCACGGGCATGGGCCTAGTGCTCTTTCTCGTGATCGGCCTGTACTTCGTCGGCTTCTGGACACGCTCGGGCCAGACCCTGGCCATGAAGACCTGGCATCTGCGCGTCGTCGACGCTGCCGGCCGGCCGCTGGGCTGGGGCCGCGCCGTGCTGCGTTATGTCTTGAGCTGGCTGTGGTTCCTGCCTGCCCTGGTCAGCGTCTGGGCGCTGGGCCTGCATGGCGGTGGCGCCATCGTCGGCAGCCTCATCGCCGGCATCGCGGCCTATGCGCTGGTCGCGCGCCTGCATCCGCAGCGACAATTCCTGCACGACGCGATCTGCGGCTCGCGTGTCATCACCCAGCTTCCGCAGCGTTCATGAGCAACCCCCACAAGGGCCGCACCGGCCTGGATCGCATCATCCATGCCGCCGGCTATTCCTGGGCCGGCCTGAAGGCCGCCTACACCGGCGAAAGCGCCTTCCGCCAGGAGACCTGGCTGTGCGTCATCGCCGCGCCGCTGAGCTACTGGCTGGCCAACACCTGGGAGCAGGCCGCCCTGCTGCTCGGCTCGCTGCTGCTAATCCTGATCGTCGAACTGCTGAACTCCGCCGTCGAGGCGGTCGTGGACCGCGTGTCCTTCGAGCGGCACGAGCTGTCCAAGCGCGCCAAGGACATCGCCAGCGCCGCCGTGCTGATGGCCCTGGTGCTGGCCGCCGGCATCTGGGGTGCGGCCATCTGGCAGCACCTGCGCTGACCGCACGACACTCGGGCCCATGACGGCAGCCCGAGGCTTTCAACTGCTGCCATCCGGGATGGCCGGCGTGGAGATCGTTGCGGCGGACTCGGCCTATGCCTTCGGCCGGCACACCCACGAGCAGTTCGGCATCGGCCTGATCGAGCGTGGCGCACAGAAGTCGGCCAGCGGCCGCGGCGTCGTCGAGGCCGGCGCCGGAGACATGATCACCGTCAACCCCGGCGAGGTGCACGACGGCCAGCCCCTGGACGCCTCGGGGCGGCGCTGGCGCATGCTCTACGTCGATCCTGCCCGCCTGCAGGATGCGGCCGCCGACCTGTCGCCCGGCCATTGCTTCGAGTTCACGGCACCGGTCCTGCGCGACCCGGTGCTGGTGCAGCGATTTCGCACGCTTCTCAGCACGGCAACCGCCGACGGCGTGAAGCCCCTGCAGTCCGAAGCCGCCCTGCTGGGCCTCATCGCGAGGCTGTTGCAGCCGGTGCCCATCGGGCGCCCGGCCCTGGTCGCCGGCGTCATGGCAGCGCGTGAGCGCATGGACGACGACCCGGCCACCACGCCCACGCTGGCCGCCCTGGCTGCAGAGGCCGGCCTCAGCCGCCATCAATTCCTGCGCGCCTTCACGCGGCTGACCGGCCTGCCGCCGCATGCCTACCTGCTGCAGCGCCGCTCGCGCCATGCGCGCCAGCTCGTGCGCTCGGGCATGCCGCTCGCGGATGCCGCGGCCGCGAGCGGATTCGCCGACCAGAGCCACATGACGCGCTGCTTCGTACGCAACTTCGGCCTGACGCCCGGCGCCTTCGCACGCACCTGACGCCGCTCCGGAGGCTAGCCCCGCACCGCGCTCCTGAACGCTGCCGCAAGCCCGGCCAGGGCATCGCCCGCCCGGCCGCCCCGTGTGCGGGCGTGCAGCAGGATGGGCAGCCGGGGCAGCTCGGGCAGCCCCAGTCTCGCGCCGACGTCCACTGCGCCCAGCGGCAGCATGCGCGGCGCCAGTGCCGCCACGCCCAAGCCCGCCATGACGGCGGCCACGACGGCCGCCACGCCGCCGCCGACGAAAGCCTGCGTCCACGGCAGTCCGGCCGCGTCGAGCAGCTGCCCAGCCAGAGCACGCACCCCGCAGGGCTCGGCCATGGTGGCCACGGGCAGGGGTTCGCCGGCGCGATGCTGCCAGTGCGGCGCGGCGAACCAGCCGAAGGGCTCCTCGGCCAGCAGTTCACCATCGCCCCTGTCGGTGTGCAGACGGGTGATGACGGCATCGAGCTCGCGGCGGTCGTGGGCCTGCAGCAGATCGCCGGAGGAGCCGATACGGATCTCGATCAGCAGTTGCGGGTCCCGAGCGTTCATCCGGGCGATCAGCGCCGGCAGCTCGGGGCCGGCAACGTGGTCGCTGATGCCCAGCGTCAGCCGCTGACGCGTCGTGGCGAGGGTGGCCAGGGCACGGTCGTGGGCCGCCAGCAACTCGTGCGCGTGCGGCAGGAAGGTCGCCCCCTGCCCCGACAGCTGCACATGGCGCGGCGTGCGCTCCAGCAGCCGCATGCCCAGGCGCGCCTCCAGGCGCTTGAGCTTGAGGCTGACGGCCGCTTGCGTCGTCTGCAGGGCTTCGGCCGCGCGGGTGAAGCTGCCCAGCTCGGCGATGCGCACGAAGGCCTGGACGGCGTCGAGATCGAGCGGGCGGTCATTCATTACGGTTGATTATTTCTGATATCTGCATTGATATCTTGTCGAAATCATCACCACGCCCTGCAATGGCGACCCGCCCCACCTGGAGCCCCCCATGCCGCTGATCCACATCTCGCTGCGCGCCGGCAAGCCGCCGGCCTATCGCCAGGCCATCTTCGACAGCCTCTACCGCGCGCTGCGCGAAGCCCTGGCCGTGCCCGAGGACGACCAGTTCATGACCATCACCGAGCACGAGCCGGCCAACTTCCGCTACGGCAGCGCCTACCTTGGCATCGCCCGCAGCGACGACCTCGTCTACATCCGGGTCACGGTGTTCGACACCCGCACGGCCGCGCAGAAGAAGGCGCTGTTCCAGCGCGCGGCCGAGCTGCTGGGCGAAAGCCCCGGCATCCGCCCGCAGGACGTATTCATCAACGTGCTGGAGGCCGCCAGGGAAAACTGGTCCCTCGGCCACGGCATCGCGCAGTTCGCCGGCTGAAATTTCGTTCAAGACGGCAGGCGGCAGCTCCGGCCACGATGGCAATTCGCAACCGGAGTGCCCTCATGAATCTCGAATTCCTGGCCGTCTCACTGCTCGTCGTGGCTTCGCCGGGCCCAGGCGCGGCGGTGACCATCGCCGCCGGCCTGTCGCGCGGCAGGCGCACAGCCATCGTCGCGGCCCTGGGCTGCACCCTGGGCATCGTGCCCCATATGCTGGCCGCCGTGACCGGCCTGGCCGCGTTGCTGCACGCCAGCGCCCTGGCCTTCGAGACGCTGAAGTTCGCCGGCGTGGCCTACCTGCTCTACATCGCCTGGGCCACCTGGCGCGAGCAGGGCATGCTGGCCGTCGAGGCCGTCGAGGCCGCCGACCCGCGCCACACCGACGGGCAGGTCATTCGGCATGCCGTGCTCGTGAACCTGCTCAATCCCAAGCTGTCGATGTTCTTCCTGGCCTTCCTGCCGCAATTCATCGCTCGGGACGAGGCGGCGCCCACGCAGGCCATGCTGCAGCTCTCCGCCATCTTCATGACCATGACCTTCGCCGTGTTCGCGGCGTACGGCGCCTTTGCGGCGCGCATGCGCGAGCGGGTGCTGGGCAGCGCGACGGCGATGGCCTGGCTCAGGCGCAGTTTTGCGGCCACCTTCGTGGCCCTGGGCGCAAAGCTGGCGTTGACGCAGCGCTGAGTTCGCTCAGACCGCGGCTTCGTCAGTCTCGCCGGTGCGGATGCGGATGACCTGCTCGACCGGCACCACGAAGATCTTGCCGTCGCCGATCTTGCCGGTCTTGGCGGCCTTCAGGATGGCGTCGATGCAGCGGTCGACCTCATCGTCCTTCACGACGACCTCGACCTTGACCTTGGGCAGGAAGTCGACGACGTACTCGGCGCCACGGTAGAGCTCGGTGTGGCCCTTCTGGCGGCCGAAGCCCTTGACCTCGGTGACCGTCAGGCCCGAGGCGCCCACCTCGGCCAGCGCCTCGCGGACCTCGTCGAGCTTGAAGGGTTTGATGATGGCGGTGATCTGCTTCATGACGGGCTCCGGTTGCTTGGCCCAAGTTTACGCACGGAACCTGGACGTGATGGGGTAGCGCCAATCCCTGCCGAAGCCGCGGTGCGTGATGCGGATGCCCACCGGCGCCTGGCGGCGCTTGTACTCGTTGATCTTGATAAGCCTTGTCACGCGCTCGACGTCCTCGGGCTTGAAGCCGGCCGCGACTATCTCGGCGATGGACTCGTCCTGTTCCATGTAGCGGGCCAGGATGGCGTCGAGCACCGGGTAGGGCGGCAGGCTGTCCTCGTCCTTCTGGTCCGGACGCAGCTCGGCCGAGGGCGGGCGGGTGATGATGCGGTCGGGGATGATCTCCGCGCCCTGGGCATTGCGCCAGCGCGCCAGCCGGAACACCAGCGTCTTGGCCACGTCCTTGATGACCGCGAAGCCGCCCGCCATGTCGCCGTAGAGCGTGCAGTAGCCGGTGGCCATCTCGCTCTTGTTGCCGGTCGTGAGCACGATGCTGCCGAACTTGTTGGACAGGGCCATCAGCAGCGTGCCGCGGATGCGGGCCTGGATGTTCTCCTCGGTGGCGTCCAGCGGCAGGCCCTTGAATTCTTCGGCCAGCGTCGCGTTGAAGGCATCGAACATCGGCACGATGCTCATCTCGTCGTAGCGCACGCCCAGGCGCTCGGCCATGTCGCGCGCGTCGATCCAGGAGATGTCGGCCGTGTAGGGCGAGGGCATCATGACCGCCCTCACCTTGTCGGCGCCCAGCGCATCGACGGCGATGGCCAGCACCAGCGCCGAATCGATACCGCCCGACAGGCCGAGGATGGCACCGGGGAAGCCGTTCTTGCCGAGGTAGTCGCGCACGCCGCAGACCAGGGCCTGCCAGACCTGGGCCTCCATCTCGGGCAGGGGCGCGATGTCGCCATGCAGGCAGCCGGCGTCCAGCTCGACGATGGCCAGCGCCTCCTCGAACAGCGGCGCGCGCGCTGCCAGGCTGCCATCGGGCTGCACGGCGAAGGAGGCGCCATCGAAGACCATCTCGTCCTGCCCGCCCACCAGGTGGGCATAGAGCAGCGGCAGGCCCACCGCACGGGCGCGCTCGGCCATGCGGGCCTCGCGCTCCTCGACCTTGCCGACGTGGAAGGGCGAGGCGTTGATGACGCACAGCAGCTCGGCGCCGGCCGCCTGGGCAGCGGCGGCGGGCTCGTCGAACCAGGCGTCCTCGCAGATCAGCAGGCCCACGCGTGTGCCCTTCACGTCGACGACAACGGCCTCCAGGCCTGCGTCGCGGCCGGAGTAGAAATAGCGCCGCTCGTCGAACACCTGGTAGTTGGGCAGCTCCCGCTTGGCATAGCTGGCGACGACCTGGCCGTCGGCCAGCACGGAGGCCATGTTCAGGCAAGGCGGCAGCGACCAGCTGCGCTCGCGGGCCACGCCACCCGAGCGCTCGCGCGGATGACCGACGACGACGTGCAGGCCCGGCAAGGCTGCCAGCTCGAACGCGATGCGCTGCAGCTGGGCCTCGCAGCCGGCGAGGAAGGCGGGGCGCAGCAGCAGGTCCTCGGGCGGGTAGCCGCACAGCGCCAGCTCTGGCGTGACGAGCAGATCAACCCCAGCCGCGTGCGCCTGGCGCGCTTGGGCAATGATGCGGTCCGCATTACCCGCCAGATCGCCGACGACGACATTGATCTGGGCCAGGGCAATCTTCAGGGGCGAGGGCATGAGCGACAGCGATTCAGGCAACGACGAGAGCAGCATTGTCATTCGGGTCGACGACTCGCCCGAAGCCCTGTCCGAAGACCTTTGGGACGCCCTGCTCTCCGCCCAGGCCCGGCCCACGCCCTTCATGCGGCTGGCCTATCTGCGCGCCCTGCATGCCAGCGGCAGCGCCACAGCCCAGACCGGCTGGCAGCCGCAGTTCGTCTCGCTGTGGCGCGGCGGCACGTTGCTGGCCGCCTGCCCGGCCTGGCTGAAGGCCCACAGCTACGGCGAGTACGTGTTCGACTGGGCCTGGGCCGAGGCTTATCACCGCCACGGCCTCGCCTACTACCCCAAGCTGCTGGTGGCCGTGCCGTTCACGCCGGTGCCCGGCAGCCGGCTGCTGGCCGTGGACGACAAGGCGCGCGCACTGCTGGCCCAGGCGCTGAGGGCACTGGCGCGTGAGACCGAGGCCTCCTCGCTGCACGTGCTGTTCGGCGACGAGGCCGACCAGGCCGCGCTGCATGAGGCCGGCTGCATGGCCCGCGCCGGCGTGCAGTTCCACTGGACGGCCGAGGGCGATGCCGACTTCGCCGCCTTCCTGGCGCGGCTGCAACGCGACAAGCGCAAGAAAATCCAGCAGGAGCAGCGCCGCGTGCGCGAGGCGGGCGTCGTCTTCGAAGCCCGCACCGGCGCCGACCTCACGGCCGAGGACTGGGATTTCTTCTACCGCTGCTACCAGCTCACCTACCGCGCCCACCACAGCAAGCCCTACCTGAGTCGCGACTTCTTCGCCCGCATGGCCGGTGACATGCCGCAGAACTGGCTGCTGTTCACCGCAAGAAGAGATGGCGAGCGCGTCGCCACATCGCTGATCGCGCTGGACCCGGAGCGCCGCGCCGCCTTCGGCCGCTACTGGGGCGCGACCGAGCACATCCCCAACCTGCACTTCGATGCCTGCTACTACCAGCCGCTGGCCTGGTGCATCGCCCACGGCTACCAGCGCTTCGAGGGCGGCGCGCAGGGTGAGCACAAGATGGCACGCGGCCTGATGCCCACGCCGACGGCGTCCAGCCACTGGCTGGCCCACCCGTCCTTCGCCGACGCGGTCAACGACTTCCTGGCCCGGGAGGGCGAGGCGATGTCGGGCTACATCGACGAGCTGAACGAACACGCCCCTTACAAAGCAAAAGACGCCGCGGATGCGGCGTCTTGAACGGGGCGAGAAGGATCAGGCCTTGTTGTAGTTGGCCATGCCTTCGGTGATCTCGCGCTTGGCGGCGTCGGCGCCTTCCCAGCCCTTGACCTTGACCCACTTGCCCTTTTCCAGGTCCTTGTAGTGCTCGAAGAAGTGCTGGATGGCGGCGCGGCGGGCCGGGTTCACGTCCTCGATCTGCTGCCAGTGGTCGTACATCGGCAGGATCTTGCTGGTCGGCACGGCCAGCAGCTTGGCGTCGCCACCGGCCTCGTCGTCCATCATCAGCACACCAAGGGGGCGGCAGGTCACGACGACGCCGGGCGTCAGCGCGAACGGGGTGATGACCAGCACGTCCACCGGGTCGCCGTCGTCGGCCAGCGTGCGCGGGATGTAGCCGTAGTTGCACGGGTAGTACATCGGCGTCGTCAGGAAGCGGTCGACGAACAGCGCGCCGGTTTCCTTGTCCACCTCGTACTTGATCGGATCGGCATTCATCGGGATCTCGATGATGACGTTGAACTCGTCGGGCGCCTTGGCGCCGGGGGTCACGTTGTGCAGGCTCATGGTCGTCGTTTTAGGTGCTAAGGAAAACCCGCATTCTAGGTTTGCTGGTAAACGCTCAGCTGACAGCGCCGACCCCGCACTTAAGCTCCGCCGCGCAAGCCCGGCCGCAGTCCGCACGGGCCATAGATGACACGCTCAACAGGAGACTCATACATGTCGACGGAAGTGGCGCTGTATTTCGCGCTGGCCTGCGGCCTCGCGGCCGTTCTTTATGGCTTCATCCAACGAAGCTGGATCCTGAGTCAGGACGCCGGCAACGCCCGCATGCAGGAGATCGCCACGGCGATCCAGCAAGGTGCCGCCGCCTACCTGGGCCGGCAGTACCGCACCATCGGCATCGTCGGCGTCGTGCTGGCCATCGCCATCGCGGTGTCGGGTCTGGGCACGACGACAGCCATCGGCTTCGTCATCGGCGCGGTGCTCTCGGGCATCTGCGGCTTTATCGGCATGAACATCTCGGTGCGCGCCAACGTGCGCACCGCGCAGGCCGCCTCCAAGGGCATCGGCCCGGCTCTGGACGTGGCCTTCAAGGGCGGCGCCATCACCGGCATGCTGGTGGTGGGCCTGGGCCTGCTGGGCGTGGGCGGCTTCTACATGGCCATCGGCGGCGGGCATGACAGCACGGCGCTCAAACCCATGCTGGGCCTGGCCTTCGGCTCGTCCCTCATTTCCATCTTCGCCCGCCTGGGCGGCGGCATCTTCACCAAGGGCGCCGACGTGGGTGCCGACCTCGTCGGCAAGGTCGAGGCCGGCATCCCCGAGGACGATCCGCGCAACCCGGCCGTGATTGCCGACAACGTGGGCGACAACGTCGGCGATTGCGCCGGCATGGCTGCCGACCTGTTCGAGACCTACGCCGTCACGCTGATCGCCGCGATGGCGCTGGGCGCACTGATGGTGGTGGGCGGCTCGGCCCAGGCCGGCGTCGTCTACCCGCTGGCGCTCGGCGGCGTGTCCATCATCGCGTCCATCATCGGCTGCTACTTCGTCAAGGCCAGCGCCGGCATGAAGAACGTGATGCCGGCCCTCTACAAGGGCCTGATCGTGGCCGGCGTGCTGAGCCTGATCGCCTTCTTCTTCGTCACCAAGGCCATGTTCCCCGGTGAAATCGAGCTGGCCGGCGGCGCCAAGACCAACGCCATGGCCCTGTTCGGCGCCTGCACCGTGGGCCTGGTTCTGACGGCGGCCATGGTCTGGATCACCGAGTACTACACCGGCACGCAATACCACCCGGTGCAGCACGTCGCGCAGGCCTCCACCACCGGCCACGGCACCAACGTCATCGCCGGCCTGGGCGTGTCGATGAAGTCCACGGCCTTCCCCGTGCTCTTCGTCTGCGCGGCCATCTACTCGGCCTTCATGATGGCGGGCCTGTACGGCATCGCCATCGCCGCCACCTCCATGCTGAGCATGGCCGGCATCATCGTGGCACTCGACGCCTACGGCCCTATCACCGACAACGCCGGCGGCATTGCCGAGATGGCCGAGCTGCCCGCCAGCGTGCGCGACGTGACCGACCCGCTGGACGCCGTCGGCAACACCACCAAGGCCGTGACCAAGGGCTATGCCATCGGCTCCGCCGGCCTGGCCGCCCTGGTGCTGTTCGCCGACTACACCCACGCGCTGGAAGCCCGCGGCGCGCACATCAGCTTCGACCTGTCCGACCACAAGGTCATCCTGGGCCTCTTCATCGGCGGCCTGATCCCCTACCTGTTCGGCGCCATGGCCATGGAGGCCGTGGGCCGTGCAGCGGGCGCAGTCGTCGTCGAGGTGCGCAAGCAGTTCGCCGACGGCGCCATCATGGCCGGCAAGAGGAAGCCCGACTACAGCGCCGCGGTCGACATGCTGACGACCGCCGCCATCAAGGAAATGATCGTGCCGTCGCTGCTGCCCGTGGCCGCACCCATCATCGTCGGCCTGACGCTGGGCCCCGCGGCCCTCGGCGGCCTGCTGATGGGCACCATCGTGACCGGCCTCTTCGTCGGCATCTCGATGTGCACCGGCGGCGGCGCCTGGGACAACGCCAAGAAGCTGATCGAGGAAGGCTTCAAGGACGACAAGGGCGTAATCCACAAGAAGGGCTCGGAGGCGCACAAGGCCGCCGTCACCGGCGACACCGTGGGCGACCCCTACAAGGACACCGCCGGCCCGGCCGTGAACCCGCTGATCAAGATCATCAACATCGTGGCCCTGCTCATCGTGCCGCTGCTGCCGCTGCCGGCTGGCAGCAAGGCGCCCGAGCCCGTGGCGGCCACGCAGGCTGCCGCACCGGCAGCGCCCGCGGCCAGCTCGATCGAGGCGCCGGCCTCGGCGGCATCGCAGTAACACCCAGGTAAATCCGGTGCACAACAGCCCGTTCGCGGGCTGTTTTCACGTCCGGCCCAGGCAGAATTGCCGCTCATGGCGAGCATGGCAATCACGAGGCACGATCTGACGCGGCGGCGCGAGCAACTGCAGGATCTGCGGCGCTACCTGGCCGTGCTGGAGGCCGACCACGACGGCGCCCGCGCCAAGCTGCTGGGTTTCCGCCAGCGCTACCTCGAAGCCCTGGGCCCGCTGATGCGCGAGCTCGACGAACTCGAGACCCAGCTCCATCAGGCCACCGCCCTGCTGTCCGAGGCGTTGAAGCGTCAGGGCGTGGACGCCCCCACGCCAGCTTCACCCCGCGCCAAGGCCTGGCCCGACGTGCCGGCCCTGCCCGAAGCCACGCCGCTGCCGCCCGAGCCCACCGGCCCGCTGACCGACCTGCCGCCGCCCAGCCTCAAGACGCTGTACCGGCGCGCAGCCATGCGCTTTCACCCCGACCTGGCACCGGCCGGCCCGGACCGAGAGGTCTGCGAGCAGCGCATGATGATCGTCAACGACGCCTATGCGAGCAGCGACCGCGCGCGCCTCGAAAGCCTGCTGCTGGCGGCCGGCGAACTGCCCGAGAAAGTCATCGGCGGCCCGGCCGATGCGGTGCGCGCCTGGCTGGGCCTGTGCGAGCACATGGTGCAGGGCCGCATCCGCATCGTGCAGGCCCAGACAGCGCTGCTGCAGGCCCAGCAGATGCACGAGTTGCGCATCGCCGTCGAGCGCGCCGAGGTGGGCGGCATGCGGCCGCTGGACATCATGGCCGCGCGGCTACGCGCGCAGATCGCTGAGCGCCGCCAGGAGCTCTACATCGGCGAGCGCGTCGGCGGCGACGCGAACCTGGCGGCGGACTTCCTGCGCAAGCGCCATCAGCGCCTGGCTTAGCCCGGCTCAGGGGCACTCCTCGCCGTTGGTGACGACAGGGTCGCTGCTGGGGTAGAGCGACGCCACCGCGCCGCGGTTGGAGAAGATCAGCACCACACCCTTGGAGACAGTCTGGGTGGTCGGCATCACCACGCTGACGGAGCCCGCGTCCGCTGCGCAGAAGTTGTGGTCGGACATGACCGGCGCATGGCCCAGCGTCTTGTAGCTGGCGCCCAGCAGGCTCAGCCCGGACCCCTGCGCCTCGACGATCTCGCAGGCCGGGGCCGTGGGCGGCACGATGAGCGCGTCCGAGGCCACGGGCTGGGTGCAGGCGGGATCGGCGAAATAGCTGCAGGCCGCGAACTGGCCGTTGGGTTCGGCCTTGACGTAGTAGGTCGTGGTCATCGGAGCGAGTGGCAAGTGGCTGGGACCGCAAAGCTAGCAGCCAATCTCCACGGACTCCGGCGCCTCAGGGCCGGGCAGTTGCCGCTTCGCGGACATTTGCCACGGGCGCGCCCGGTTCCGCGCTTCTGCAACGGGCCGCCGCCTGCCACACGCCGGTGACGAGGTGGTCGACGTCGACCAGCCCCTTCAGCAGCGCCAGATCCTCCGTCACGTGCCCGCAGGCGTCGCCGTCCGTCAGCCACCGGGCAGCGGCCGCGTGGAGCAAGGCGTCGTCGATCCTCGCCAGCGCCCGGCCCAGGCGCAGCTGCCCGGGACGCGACTTCAGCGCGGTCCTGAGCTGCTCACGCACGCGGCCGACCTCCGCGGCCGCGGCCGGGCTGCCGGCCGGCGCGGCCGATGCCCACGTCAACAGAGCCCAGCGTGCCCGATCGGGCAGCCGGGTCACGCGGCCGGCGGCGCCGCCGGACTGTTCCAGCTGGTCCAGCTGCTGGCCCAGCTGGAACAGGGCTTGCTGCAGCTGTGGGCGCGGCAGCGGTGCCACCTCCAGCGCCAGCAGCTGCGTGACCAGGGCCTCCGCCTGCCAGGCGCGGTTGGACGGGTCACGCGCGACGAGTTGGCCGAACCCCGCCTGCGCGGCGCGAAAGGCTTCGGCCGCCTCGGCCGGCCGGCTCAGTGCGGCCAGGGCCTCGCCCTGCCAGCGGTGCAGGATGGCCTCGCGGTTGGCCGAGGGCGCGTCGTCCGGCTGGGCCTGGCGCAGCGGCGCCAGCGTGTCCAGCGCATCCCGAAAGGTGGCCAGCGCCGGCCCCGCCTCGCCCTGCCACAGCCGGACCTGGCCCAGCCAGCTGAGGCTGGAAGCCAGGTCGGACAGCGCCTGGTCGCGCTTGGCGGCGGGCATGGCCGGCAAGGCGCGGCGCTGCAGGCGGCTGGACTCGTCGAAGGCCCTTGCAGCGTCGGCGACGTGGCCCCGGTCCAGCGCCAGCACGCCCAGGTTGGTGTGGGCATAGGACAGCTCCAGCACCGCCTCGAGGTCGTCCGGCGCCTCTTTGAGCCAGGCCTGGCTGGCCGCCCGATAGGCCTCCCAGTCCTGCCGGGCGGCATCGAGCTCGCGCTGCAGCTTGTGGGCCTGGCCGGCCCAGAAGGCGGCCAGGCCCTGCGCCTTGCGCCAGGCCGGGGCCAGCGCGCGCTCCGGGGGGGCGCCCGCCAGCAGCTCCCGCGCTGCCGCCAGCGCCTGCAGCGCCGCCGCCAGCTCGCGGCGCGTCACGCGCACCTCGCCAATGACGATGAAGGCCTTGGCCCGGTTCAGCCTCTCGGCCGCATGGGTCGGCGCCTCGCCGGCCAGATGGTCCAGCGCCCGCCCGCCGATGCCGTCCAGCAGTTCCAGCTTGCCGAGGGGCCGCAGCTTGTCGGCGAAGTCGCCCAGCATGTAGGTCAGCAGTTCTTCGGACTGCAGGCGCCGCTGCTCGGCATGCTGCTCGGCAGCCTCGGCTCGGCGGGCCTGCAGCAGGCTCAGCCCGGTCAGGCCCAGCAGGCTCAGCAGGGCCAGGCTGGACACGGTCACCGCCAGCCGGTGGCGGCGCACGAAGCGGCCGGCGACGTACCAGCGGCTGTCCGGCCGCGCGCCGATGGGCTCGTGCGCCAGCCAGCGCTGCAGGTCGTCCGCCAGGGCCTGCGCGTTGACGTAGCGCTCGGCCGGCTGTTTCTTCAGCGCCTTGGCGACGATGGTGTCCAGGTCGCCGCGCAGCCGGCGGGCCTGGCGAGCCAGCGGCGGGTCGTCGCCGCGCGCGGCCGCCTCGGACAGCCGGCGCGGCACCTGCTCGACGACGGCCTTGAGCAGATCCAGCCGCGTCTGCGTCTCGCCCGCCGTCGGGTGGCCGCCGCCGAGCAACTGGTACAGCAGCACGCCCAGCGCATAGACATCGGTCGCCGTCGTCACTTCCAGCTGCTGCACCTGCTCGGGCGCGGCGTACTGGGGTGTGTAGGCATGGCCGGCGAGCTGCGTGAGCTCGGTGCCGGCGGCCTCCTGGCCGGCATCGTCCAGCAGCTTGGCGATGCCGAAGTCCAGCAGCTTCACCTCGCCTTCGCGGGTGACGAGGATGTTGCTGGGCTTGAGGTCGCGGTGCAGGATCAGCCGGGCATGGGCATGGCCCACGGCGGCCAGCACGTCGAGCAGCAGGCGCACCCGTGCCTCGACGTCCAGGCCGCGCTCGCGGCACCAGCTGTCGATGGGCTGGCCGTCCACATGCTCCAGCACGAGATAGGGCTGGCCCTGCACCACGCCGGCATCCAGCAGCCGCGCGATGTGAGGGTGGGACAGCCGCGCCAGGATCTGCCCCTCGCGGGCGAAGCGCCCCGCGTCGCCCGCGGCGAAGAGCCCGCTCTTCAGGAACTTGACCGCGACGCGGCCATCGAAGCGGCCGTCGGCGCGCTGCGCAGTCCAGACGCTGCCCATGCCGCCCTGGCCCAGCTCGCGCTCCAGCCGGTAGGGCCCGATGAGCATGCCCTCGGCCAGCTCGGCCGGGGGCGGGCCGCCCAGCTGCAGCGCCTCGGCCGCGGGGCGGTCCAGCAGGCCCTGGTCGCTCAGCGCCTGCTCCTGCCTGAGCAGGGTGGCCAGTTCGTCGGCAAGCGCGGCGTCCTGCGCCCACAGCGCGTCCAGCCGCCGCGCGCGGGCCTCGGCATCGAGGTCCAGCAGCTCGTCGAGCAGCGGGCTCAGCACCAGCCAGCGTTGCCGGGCGGGCGCACTCATGAGCTCAGGGCCATGGCCAGGAAGAGCTTGGCCTTCTGCCAGTCGCGCTGCACGGTGCGGTCCGTCACGCCCAGGGCCTGGGCGATCTCCTGCTCCAGCAGGCCGCCGAAGTAGCGCATCTCGACGACCTGGGCCAGGCGCGGCTCCAGCTGGGCGAGCTCGTCCAGCGCCTCGTGCACGCGCAGCACATGGCCTTCGTCCTGGGGCGCCAGCTCGGCCACGGCGGTGTTCAGCGTCAGCGCCTGCACGCCGCCGCCGCGCCGTTCGGCCTGGCGGGCGCGCACGAGGTCGATGACGACGCTGCGCATGGCGCGCGACACATAGGCCAGGAAGTGGCGGCGGTCCGGGAAGTCGGCCTGCGGCACGCCGTCCAGCCGCAGCCAGACCTCGTGCACCAGGGCCTGGGTGTCGAGCAGGGTCAGGTCGCCGGAGCGGCGCAGCCGGCTTCGCGCGAGGTGCTGCAGGTCGGCGTACAGACGCGCCACGACCTGGTCGGCCGCCCCCCGGTCGCCGGCCTGGGCCGCCCTCAGCAGTTCCGTGATCTCTTGCACCGGCCGCACTCTACCGGCCGGCGCGGGCCCGGCCGGGCAGGACAAACGCGGTTTCGCCAGCGCAGCCAAGAAATTTCGCGGGCCGATGTCGGGTCCGGGCGCCGGGCCGCGTTCTGGGTTGGGAAGGCCTCGCTGCGCCGCCCCCGGGCAGCCGCAAGGCCAGGCTTTTCCTGGAGTTGCCCATGTCCGTGACCCATCTCGTCCCGCAAGACGACGGCCCCACCGGCCGCAACGGCTACGCGCCCGCCCTGCCCCAGGTGGGCTCGCTGGCCGAGCTCGCGCCCCATCTGTCGCGGCGCCTGGCGCGCTGCCGCCGCGCCGGCGAGCGCCTGGCCATGCTGTGGATCGAGCTTGACCCGCTGCCCTCGTCGCGCCCCGACGCCGGCGAGCAGCGCACCGAACTGCTGCGCACGGCCAGCCTGCGGGTGCGCAACCGCGTGCGCGGCACCGACGAGGTCGTGCAGGTGGGCCAGCAGGGCTTCGCGGTCCTGCTGCCGAGCGCCGGCTCCGCGGAGGCGGGCCTGGTGGCACTCAGGCTGCAGCGCACGCTCACGGGCGCCTACGAGCTGGAAGGCCGGCTGGCCTACCTGTCGGTGGCCATGGGCGAGGCTGTCTTCCCCGATAGCGGCCCCACGGGCACCGAGCTCGCCGACGCCGCCCGCCACAGCCTGGCGCTGAGGCAGGGCGGCTGATGACGGCGGTGGCCCGCTACACCTCCAGCCATTCCTTGCGGATGTAGGCGTTGGCGCGCAGCTCGGCCGGGCTGCCCTCGAAGACGATGCGGCCATGGCCCATCACATAGCAGCGCTCGGAGATCTCCAGCGCGATGGCCAGCTTCTGCTCGACGAGCAGCACCGCGATGCCGCGGTTCTTCAGCTCTTTCAGGTACTGGGCCACCAGCTCGACGATCTTGGGCGCCAGGCCCTCGGTGGGCTCGTCGATCATGATGAGGTCGGGGTCGCCCATCAGCGTGCGGCAGAGTGTGAGCATCTGCTGCTCGCCGCCGGACAGCACGCCGGCCTCGGTGTGCTGGCGCTCGCGCAGCCGCGGGAACATCTTGTACATGTCCTCGAAGCTCCAGCGCGGCTTCGTCGCGCCCGACTTCTCGCCCAACATCAGGTTCTGGTGCACGGTCAGCTTGGGGAAGATGTCGCGGTTCTCGGGCACATAGCCCAGGCCCAGGTGGGCGATCTCGTAGGCCTTGCGGCCCACCAGTTCGACATCGCCCCAGCGTACCGAGCCCTTGGCATCGACCTGGCCCATGATGGTCTTGACCGTCGTGGAGCGGCCGGCACCGTTACGCCCCAGGAGGCTCACGATCTCGCCGGGCTTCACTTCCATGCTGACGCCGTGCAGCACATGGCTCTTGCCGTAGAAAGCGTGGACGTTGTCCAGCTTGAGGATGCGTCCCGAGCTCATGCCGCCGCCGCTTGAGTTTCTGCCAGGACCGAACCCAGATAGGCTTCCTGCACCCGCGCGTTCGCGCGCACCGCATCGGGCGTGTCGAAGGCGATGACCTCGCCGTAGACCAGCACGGCGATCTTGTCGGCCAGGCCGAACACCACCCCCATGTCGTGCTCCACGGTCAGCAGGGTCTTGCCGACGGTCACGTCGCGGATCAGCTGGATGAAGCGCTTGGTCTCGCTCTTGCTCATGCCGGCCGTGGGTTCGTCCAGCAGGATGACGCTGGACCCGCCCGCGATGGTAATGCCTATTTCCAGCGCCCGCGCCTCGGCATAGGTGAGGTTCATGGCCAGCACGTCGCGGCGCTTGTCGAGCTTGATCATCTCCAGGATCTGCTCGGTGCGGTCGTTGGCATCGTCCAGGTCGGCCAGGAACTTCCAGAAGGCATAGCGGTGGCCCAGGCTCCACAGCACGGCGCAGCGAATGTTCTCGAACACCGACAGCCGCGTGAACAGGTTGGAGACCTGGAAGCTGCGCGACAGGCCCTGGCGGTTGATCTCGAAGGGCTTCTTGCCGTCGATGCGCCGCCCGTGCAGCTGGATTTCGCCCGAGGTGGGCGCGAAACGGCCGCTGATGAGGTTGAACAGCGTGCTCTTGCCCGCGCCGTTGGGGCCGATGATGGCGACACGCTCGCCGGCCTGCACGGCCAGGTTGGCGCCGCGGATGATCTCGCTCTTGCCGAAGCTCTTGCGCACGTCGCGCAACTCAAGCGCATAGGCTGTACCGGTCACAGCGCCTCCCTTCGCTTGATTTCCTTCTCGATGTCCTCCTGGATCTCGCCCCACTCGTGCACGTACTGGCGCCGCACGAGTTCGAACAGGGCGACACCGACGACGACCAGGAAGCCGGCGCCGAACCAGGCGTCCAGCCCCGCGCTGTTCAGCGTTGCGCCCATGAACTTCAGCTCCGGCCCCAGGGCCTCGTTGAGCTGGCGGTGGTAGACCATCTCGATCATCGTCGCCGCGCCGACCAGCGCCGCCAGCGCCGTGCCGCCCAGGGCTAGGTAGGACGTCCAGAGCTTCTTCAGCTTGCCGAAGGCGGCCACGCGCAGATTCATCAGGATGAGGCTGGCAAAGCCGCCCGGCGCGTACATGACCATGAAGAGGAAGATCAGGCCGAGGTAGAGCAGCCAGGCCTTGGTCAGCTCCGACAGCAGCACACCGCAGATGACCATCAGCACCGCGCCGATGATGGGCCCAAAGAAGAAGGTCGCGCCGCCCAGGAAGGTGAACAGCAGGTAGGCGCCGGAGCGCGAGGCGTGCAGCACCTCGCCGTTGACGATCTCGGTGTTGATGGCGCCCAGGCCGCCCGCGATGCCGGCGAAGAAGCCGGAGATCGTGAAGGCCATGAAGCGCACCCAGTGGGTGTTGTAGCCGACGAACTCGACGCGCTCGGGGTTGTCGCGCACGGCGTTCAGCATGCGGCCCAGCGGCGTGCGCGTCAGCGCGAACATGGCGGCCGTGCAGATAAAGCAGTAGACGGCGACGAGATAGTAGACCTGGATCTGCGGGCCGAAAGTGATGCCCATGAGGGGCTTGCCAATGACGCGGTTGCTGGACACGCCGCCCTCGCCGCCGGAGAACTCCGGCAGCATCAGCGCCAGCGCGAAGACGAGCTCGCCGATGCCCAGCGTGATCATCGCGAAGGGTGTACCGGCCTTCTTCGTCGACACATAGCCCAGCAGCGCGGCGCAGACGAGGCCCGCGAAGCCGCCCACCAGCGGGATCAGGCTGACGGGCAGGCCGAGCGTGCCCGCACCCGCCATGTTCAGCGCATGGATGGCGAGGAAGGCGCCCATGCCGCTGTACACGGCGTGGCCGAAGCTCAGCATGCCGCCCTGGCCCAGCAGCATGTTGTAGGCCAGGCAGGCGATGACGCCGATGCCCATCTGCGTGAGCATGGTCTGCGCGAGGCCGCTGGTCCAGATGCGCGGTGCGACGAAGAGGATCAGGGCGAAGAAGCCCCAGACGATCCAGCGCCCGACGTTGAAGGGCTTGAAATGGAACTCGGTGGCCTTGGACATCAGTCTTCTCGCGTGCCGAGCAGGCCCTTGGGCCGGAAGATCAGGATCAGCACCATCAGCAGGTAGGGCAGGATCTGGGCAACGTCCTTCAGCGCGAGGCGCAGCACCGGATAGCCGGGGGTTTGCGGCGTCACGGTGAATCCGATGGACGTCAGCGCCGATGCCAGCGAGGCGTCCACCGTCAGCGGCAGCGTCTGCAGCAGGCCGATGACCAGCGAACCGACGAAGGCCCCGGCCAGCGAGCCGATGCCGCCCACGACGACGACGACGAAGATGATGGAGCCGACGATGGCCGCCATGTTGGGCTCGGTGACGAAGGTGATGCCACCTATGACGCCGGCCAGCGCCGCCAGCGCGCAGCCGCTGCCGAACACCAGCATCAGCACCCGCGGCACGTTGTGGCCCAGTGCCTCGACCATCTCGGGATGCGTCAGCGAGGCCTGGATGACGAGGCCGACCCGGGTTCGCGTCAGCAGCAGCCACAGGGCCAGCAGCATCAGCAGGGCGACCAGCATCATGAAGGCGCGTGTCAGCGGGAAGGTGGAGCACAGCGCCGCCGTGCACAGCTCGGGCGCTGCCTTGCCGAGGGCGAAGGACAGGCCCTGCGCGGGCGAGGAGATGATGGTGAAGGCCGAGCCCTGCAGCGCCTCCGGCGGCGTGAACGGCACGGCCGTGCGGCCCCAGATCAGCTGCACCAGTTCCAGGATCACATAGGACAGGCCGAAGGTGATCAGCAGCTCAGGCACATGGCCGAACTTGTGCACCCGGCGCAGGGCCAGGCGCTCGAAGCCCGCGCCGAGCCCCCCGACCGCCAGAGGCGCCAGCAGCAGCGCCGGCCAGAAGCCGAGGATGCCGACCAGCGAGTACGCGACGTAGGCGCCCACCATGTAGAAACTGGCGTGCGCAAAGTTCAGCACGCCCATCATGCTGAAGATCAGCGTCAGGCCCGAGCTCAGCATGAAGAGCAGCAGGCCGGACGACAGGCCGTTCAGCAGGTTGATGAAGACTTGATCCAAGACCTGACCCTCGATAGACCGCCCGCCGGGTTGGTTCGGATGGCGTCGCGAGCGGGTCGAGGTCGGGTTCGAGGCGCGCAGCCGTACTCCCGTACGGCGAGCACCACGAGCCCGAGATCGGCCCGCGCAGCAGCCAGACGAATCAACCCGGACGCTTCATTTCGCAGGAGGTGGGCGTCGACGAGACATAGCTCTCGAACTGCTTCACCGGCGCCAGCGTCATGCCCGTCTTCTCGGGGCTGTACGGGTACTTGGCATCGGCCTTCTGCCAGACCGAGATGAACAGCGCCTGCTGCAGCTGATGGTCGGTCTTGCGCATGGTCACTTCGCCGTTGAAGCTCTTGACGGTCAGGCCTTCCAGCGCCTTGGCGACCTTGACCGGGTCAGTCGACTTCGCGTTGGCCATCGCCTGGCTCAGCATCGTGTAGATGTGCTGGACGCTGAGCGTGTACATGTCGTCGTTGAACTTCTTGTTGTATTCCTCGGCGTTCTTCTGCGCCTCGCCGCCCATGTTGTAGTGGCTGTAGGCCACCTGGAAGACGCGGCCCGCACCGCCCTGTCCCAGCGCCGTGGGCGTACCGGTCACGCCGGTGTAGTAGGTGAAGAACTTGCCGTTGTAGCCGGCCTCGTTGGCAGCCTTGACGAGCAGGGCAAGGTCGGAGCCCCAGTTGCCGGTGATGACGGTGTCGGCGCCGCTGGCCTTGATCTTGGCGACATAGGGCGCGAAGTCGCGCACCTGGGCCAGCGGGTGCAGGTCCTCGCCCACCACCTGCACGTCGGGGCGCTTGCGGGCCAGCATCTCCTTGGCGTACTTGGCGACCTGGTGGCCGTGGGCATAGTTCTGGTTCAGCAGGTAGACCTTCTTGACGTCGGGCTGGTCCTTCATGAAGGTGGTCAGCGCCTCCATCTTCATGGAGGTGTCGGCGTCGAAGCGGAAGTGCCAGAAGCTGCACTTGCTGTTGGTCAGGTCGGGGTCCACCGCCGAGTAGTTCAGGTAGAGGATTTCCTTGCCCGGGTTGCGCTCGTTGTGCTTGGTGACGGCGTCACTCAGAGCCAGCGCCACGCTGGAGCCGTTGCCCTGCATGATGTAGCGGATGCCCTGGTCGGCCGCGGCCTTCAGCAGGTTCAGCGACTCGGCGGGGCTGAGCTTGTTGTCGAAGGTGACGAGCTCGAACTTCACGCCGGCCGGGTTGCTCTTGTTGAACTTCTCGCCAAGGAACTGGAAGGTCTTGACCTGGTTCTGGCCCACCGGGCCCATCAGGCCGGAGAGCGCATCGATGTAGGCCAGCTTGACCGTCTCGCCCTTCTGCGCCTGCGCGCCGGTGGCGGCCAGCGCCAGTGCAGCAGCGGCGACGAGGCGTAGCGGGGAGCGGGTCGAGTTGATGTCGAACATGCTTGTCTCCTGTGGTGGACTGAATGTGAACGAAAGTTAATGCAGCCGGGCCGCGCCGCGGTCCCGGGCTTACCCGCTCAGGCGCTGGGGAGCTTGTGGTTCAGGAACTGGTCGCGCAGCTTGAGCTTCTGCACCTTGCCGGTGGCCGTGTGCGGGATCTCGTCGACGAAGACCACGTCGTCCGGGATCTGCCACTTAGCGATGCGGCCCTCGTAGAAGGCCAGCAACTCCTCGCGGGTCAGCGTTGCATCGGGTTTCTTGACGACGACCAGCAGCGGCCGCTCGTCCCACTTGGGGTGCTTGGCCGCGATGACGGCGGCCTCGTGCACCGCCGGATGGGCCATCGCGATGTTTTCCAGGTCGATGGAGCTGATCCACTCGCCGCCGGACTTGATGACGTCCTTGCTGCGGTCGGTGATCTGCATGAAGCCGTCGGCGTCGATGGTCGCCACGTCGCCCGTAGGGAACCAGCCGGGCTCGCCGTCCACGCTGACCAGCGGCGACTCGTCGTGGTTGAAGTACTGGGCGATGACCCAGTGACCGCGCACCACGAGGTTGCCCGAGGCGACGCCGTCCCAGGGCAGGGAGCGACCGTCGTCGTCGATGATGGTCATGTCCACGCCGTAGATGACACGGCCCTGCTTCTCCAGCAGGCGCTGCTGCTGCTCGGCCGGCAGGCCGAGCTGGCGCGTGGTCAGCTTGGACAGCGTTCCCAGCGGCGACATCTCCGTCATGCCCCAGGCGTGGATGACCTCGACACCGTAGTCCTGCTGCAGCGACTTCATCATGGCCGGCGGGCAGGCCGAGCCGCCGATGACGGTGCGCTTGAAGGTCGAGAACTTGAGATTGTTGGCCTTGACGTAGTTCAGCAGGCCCAGCCAGACGGTGGGCACACCGGCGCTGAAGCTCACCTTCTCGCCCTCGAACAGCTCGTAGAGGCTCTTACCGTCCAGGTGCGGTCCAGGCATGACGAGCTTGCAGCCCACGATGGCGGCGCTGTAGGGCAAGCCCCAGGCGTTGACGTGGAACATCGGCACGACGGGCAGGATGACGTCGCGGCCGGAGCAATCCATCGCATCCGGCAACGCCGCGGCGTAGGCGTGCAGCACCGTCGAGCGGTGGCTGTAGACGGCCCCCTTGGGGTTGCCCGTGGTGCCGGACGTGTAGCAGATGCTCGAGGCGGTGTTCTCGTCGAACTGCGGCCAGACGTAGTCGCCGGCCTCGGCGTCCAGCAGGTCGTCAAAACACAACAGGTTGGGAATGCCCGTGCTCGCCGGCATGTGGGCGCGCGAGGTCATCAGCACGAAATGCTGCACCGTCTTCAGCGCCGGCGCGATCTTCTCGATCAGCGGCAGGAAGGTCGCGTCGAAGCAGAGTACGCGGTCGCCGGCGTCGTTGGCGATCCAGACGATCTGCTCGGGAAAGAGCCGCGGGTTGATCGTGTGGCAGACCAGGCCCGAGCCCGAAGCGCCGTAGTAGATCTCCAGGTGGCGGTAGCCGTTCCAGGCCAGCGTGCCGACCCGGTCGCCGGGCTGGCAGCCCAGCCGTGCAAAGGCCTGGGCGGCCTGGCGGGAACGGCGCGCCACTTCGCGCCAATTGGTTCGATGCAGGTCGCCCTCGACCCGCTTGCTGACGATCTCGGTCTCGCCTGAATGCCGCTCGGCGTGCTTCAGCAGCGACGAGATCAGCAGCGGTTCCGACATCATCCGGCCCATCAATGCCATGGTTGTCTCCTGGCGGTCTTATCGACCCAGTCTAGCCCGCGGTTTCATGAGAGGAACGTCACAACCGCGACCCTCGCACCCCGGGGAAACACCCAGGCCGACAGGGCCAAAGACCCTCTCACTAAACTGCAGCAATGAACCCGCTCGACGGTCTTGCCTGGACCAACCGTTTCGCCGACCTGGGGCCCGACTTCTTCACCGAGCTGCCGGCCCAGGGCCTGCCCGAACCGCACTGGGTGGCGCACAGCCCCGACTGCGCCCAGTTGCTCGGTTTGCCGGCAGACTGGGTGGCCCGGCCCGAAGCCCTCGCTGCACTGTCAGGCAATGCCGCCTGGCCGGGCATGCGGCCGCTGGCCAGCGTCTACAGCGGCCACCAGTTCGGCGTCTGGGCCGGCCAGCTCGGCGACGGCCGCGCGCTGTGGCTGGGCGAGATCGACACGCCCGCCGGCCCGCAGGAGCTGCAGCTCAAGGGTGGCGGCCTGACGCCCTACTCCCGCCGCGGCGACGGTCGCGCCGTGCTGCGCTCGTCCATCCGCGAGTTCCTGTGCTCTGAAGCCATGGCAGCGCTGGGCGTGCCCACGACGCGGGCGCTGTGCATCACCGGCTCGCGCCTGCCCGTCATCCGCGAGAGCGTCGAGACGGCCGCCGTCGTCACCCGCGTCGCACCCAGCTTCATCCGCTTCGGCCACTTCGAACACTTCGCCCACCACGACCAGCTCGACGCGCTGCGCCGCCTGACCGGCTGGTTCATCACCCACCACGCCCCCGAATGCGCCGCCGCGCCCGAGCCCGCCGTCGCGCTGCTGCGCAAGGTGTCCCTGCAGACGGCCGACCTGATGGCGCACTGGCAGTCCATCGGCTTCTGCCATGGCGTCATGAACACGGACAACATGTCCATGCTGGGCTTGACGCTGGACTACGGCCCCTTCGGTTTCATGGACGGCTTCGACCCTGGCCACGTCTGCAACCACAGCGATGACCGCGGCCGCTATGCCTACGCGCGTCAGCCGGCGGTGGCGTTCTGGAACCTGCATGCGCTGGCCCAGGCCTTGCTGCCGCTGCTGGAGGGCGAGCAGGAGGCGGCCGGCGAGCGACTGCTGGAGGCCGTGGAGGCCTACCGTGAGCGCTTCGCCGGCCAGATGCTGGGCCGGTTGCGCGCCAAGCTGGGTCTGGAAGGCGAGGATGCCGGCGACCAGGCCCTGGCCGACGACTTCCTGAAGCTGATGGCCGCCTCGCGCGCCGACTTCACGCAGAGCTTCCGCCGGCTCTCCCGCGCGCTCACCACGCCCGAGCCGCTGCGCGACCTCTTCATCGACCGCGGGGCCCTGGACGCCTGGCTGGCGCGCTGGCGTGCCCGCCTCACACCCGGTGCCGAGGCCCGCATGCTGGCCGTCAACCCGGCCGTCGTGCTGCGCAACCACCTCGCCGAAGGCGCCATCCGCGCTGCCCGGCAGGGCGATTTCACTGAAATAGCCCGGCTGCTGAAAGTTCTGAGCCGGCCGTTCGACGAACCGGCTCTCCCCGCCGACGCGGCCCTGCCGCCCGACTGGGCCTCCACCCTCGAAGTCTCCTGTTCATCATGAGCCCCGATACCAGCAAGACCTACCCCGTCCAGAAGACCGACGCCGAGTGGCGCGAGCAGCTCGACGCCATGCAATACCAGGTCGCCCGCCACGCGGCCACCGAGCGCGCCTTCACCGGCAAGTACTGGGACCACTTCAAGGACGGCCACTACAACTGCATCGGTTGCGGCACGCCGCTGTTCGAGTCCGACACCAAGTTCGACGCCGGCTGCGGCTGGCCGAGCTACTGGGCGCCCGTGAACAGCGAGGTCATCGAACGCATCGTCGACCGCAGCCACGGCATGGTGCGCATCGAGGTGCGCTGCAACAACTGCGGCTCGCACCTCGGCCACGTCTTCCCCGACGGCCCGGAGCCGACCGGCGAGCGCTACTGCATCAACTCGGCCGCCATCGACTTCGTGAAAGACAATCCGTGACCTCGGTCGCAGACCGCCCGGGCGCCGCGCCTCGCGCCGCCCATGCCTGATTGCCCATGAAACTGTTGCTCGACTTCCTGCCGCTGATCCTCTTCTTCATCGTCTTCAAGGGTGCGGAAGGGCATGCCGACGCGGCCGCGGCCTTCGCCAGCGAGCATTTCGGCTTCCTTGTCTCGGGCGGTGTCGTCGGCCCGCAGGAGGCGCCGGTGCTGCTGGCCACGCTGGTCGTCATGATCGCCACGCTGGCCCAGGCCGCCATCCTCAAGCTGCGCGGCAGGAAGATCGACCTGATGCTGTGGATCAGCCTGGTGCTGGTCGTCGTGCTGGGTGGTGCCACGGTCTGGTTCCACAACGAGACCTTCATCAAGTGGAAGCCCACTGGCTTGCACTGGGCCATGGCGCTGACGTTGTGGATCTCCCAGGCCTGGTTCGGCAAGAACCTGATCCAAACCATGCTGGGCGCCGAACTGCACCTGCCCGACGCCGTCTGGCTGCGCCTGAACCGCGCCTGGGTGCTGTTCTTCGCCGTCATGGGCGTGGCCAACCTTTACGTGGCCTATCACTTCACCACCTCGGCCTGGGCCAACTTCAAGGTCTTCGGCGTCACTGGCCTCATCGTGCTGTTCACGCTGGCCCAGGGGCTCTACCTCGGCAAGCACCTGCCCCCCGAAGAGGACAAGCCGTCGTGATCGCCGCAGAAATCGAAGCGCGGCTGCGCGCCGCACTCGCGCCGAGCGAGCTGAGCATCCGCGACGACAGCGCCGACCACGCCGGCCATGCCGGTGCCCGCGAGGGCGGCCACTTTCATGTGGCTGTCGTGTCGGACCGCTTTACGGGCCTGCAACGACTGGCCCGCCACCGCCTCGTTTATCATTGTTTGTCTGACCTGATGCAGCGCGGGATTCACGCGCTGGCCATCGACGCCCGGGCCCCGGGCGAACCCTGATCAGGTCGAGCGTGATCGAACCACGCGCCCAGACCGGGCGCGATTTTTTTAGCCTGATTCACACCCACCCCTCATGAAGAAGTTTGCGCTTGCCGCCGTCGTCGCGGCCACCATCTCGGCTCTCGTGCCGGCTGTCGCAACCGCGCAGAACGTCGCCACCGTCAACGGCAAGCCCGTGCCCAAGGCGCGCGTCGAGACGCTGATCCAGCAGGTCACCAAGAGCGGCCAGCAGCAGCGCTCACCCGAACTGGAAGCCCAGGTCAAGGACGAAGTCGTGCGCCGCGAGATCTTCATGCAGGAAGCCGAGAAGCGCGGCGTCCCGCAGGGCGCCGACTACAAGGCCCAGATGGAACTGGCCCGTCAGATGCTGCTGATCCGCGGCCTGATGGAAGATTTCAAGGCCAAGAACCCCGTGAGCGATGCCGACGCCCAGGTTGAGTACGACAAGTTCAAGGCCGCCAACACCGGCAGCGAGTACCGCGCGCGCCACATCCTGGTCGAGAAAGAAGAGGACGCCAAGGCCCTGATCGCCCAGATCAAGGCCGGCGCCAACTTCGAGGAACTGGCCAAGAAGAACTCCAAGGACACCGGCTCCGCAGCCAACGGCGGCGACTTGGACTTCGCCAACCCCAACAACTTCGTGCCCGAGTTCAGCAAGGCCATGGTCGCGCTGCAGAAGGGCGAGATGACGCAGGAGCCGGTGAAGAGCCAGTTCGGCTACCACATCATCAAGCTCGAAGACACCCGCGCTGCGCAGTTCCCGGCCTTCGACGACGTCAAGGCCCAGATCAAGCAGCGCATCGAGCAGCAGAAGATGGCCGAGTTCCAGGACGGCCTGATCAAGAAGGCCAAGACGGACTACACCTTCAGCAAGTAAGCTCTGCTGCAGCAAGAAAAGCCCGCCACCAGGCGGGCTTTCTTTATGCCGCCAGGCGCCCGGCCTCGATGCGCAGCTGGCGCTCGCAGCGCGCGGCGATCTCGCGGTCGTGGGTGACGAGCACCAGCGTCGTGCCCGCCTCGCGGTTGAGCTCGAACATTAGCTCCATCACCGCCGCGCCGGTGGCGAAGTCCAGGCTGCCGGTCGGTTCATCGGCCAGCAGCAGGGCCGGGCGCTGCACGAAGGCGCGCGCCAGGGCCACGCGCTGCTGCTCTCCACCCGACAGCACGCGCGGGTAGTGGCCCAGCCGCTCGGCCAGGCCGACGCGGGCCAGCATGGCCGCAGCCTGGTCACGCGCCTCGCGCTCACCGCGCAGTTCCAGCGGCAGCATGACGTTCTCCAGCGCCGTCAGGTTCGGCAGCAGCTGGAAGCTCTGGAACACGAAGCCCAGCTCACGCGCGCGCACGGCGGCGCGCTGGTCCTCGTCGAGCGTGAACAGGTCCTGACCGCGCAGGCGGACCGTGCCGCTGCTCGGCGTGTCCAGGCCCGCCAGGATGGCCAGCAGCGTGCTCTTGCCCGAACCCGAGGCGCCGACGATGGCCACCGACTCCCGGGCGGTCAGCGTGAAGCTGATGTCATGCAGAATCGTCAGCTCCCCGGTCGCGTCATGCACGCGCTTGGTGATCTGATCAACTTGGACAAGGACTTCGGGCATGTCGGGACTGCGTCGGCGGGCAATGGTGGCGCACTGTAGCCTGGGCCTGCTGGCCGGCTGGACGTCAGGGGTCATGGCGGCGGCGCAGCCTCCCGTCATCCTCGTCGTCGGCGACAGCCTGTCCGCCGAATACGGCTTGAAAGCGGGCGACGGCTGGGTGGCGCTACTGCAGAAGCGCCTGGCCGAGCAGAAGAAGCCGCATCGCGTCGTGAATGCAAGCATTAGCGGCGACACGACGGCCGGTGGCCGCAGCCGCCTGCCCGCGGCACTGCGCACGCATGAGCCCGCCATCGTCATCCTCGAGCTCGGCGGCAACGATGCGCTGCGCGGCCTGCCGCTGTCCAGCACGCGCGACAACCTGCTGACGATGGCGCGCACGGCCCAGGCTGCGGGCGCCAGGGTCGTCGTCGTCGGCATGCAGGTCCCGCCCAATTACGGCAGCAGCTACGCGCGGGACTTCGAGGGCCTGTTCGGCGATGTGGCCCGACAGGCCAAGGCCGGCCTCGTGCCCTTCCTGCTCAGGGGCGTGGCCGACCGCGCTGACGCGATGGACTGGTTCCAGGCCGACCGGATCCATCCGCTGGCCAAGGCCCATCCGCAGATGCTGGACAACGTCTGGCCGGCGCTCAGGCCGCTGCTGTAGGCCGCGGCCGCTCAGCGCTCCTGCTGCTTGGGGTCGCGCGGCTTGTCGCCGCGGACGGGTGGGCCGTCCTGACGGCCGCGCTGGGGACCGTCGTCACGAGGCTGGGCACGCGGCTGGGCCTGGGGTTGCGGCTGAGGCTGCGGCATCTGCACACGCGGCGGCTCGGCCTGGCGCTGGGGCTCGGGTTGCGGTATGCGGCGCTGCTGTTCCTCGCGGCGCTGGAACTCCTCCCGGCGCTGCTGCTCTTCGCGGCGCTGCTGCATGTCCCGTTGCTGCTCCCGCTGCTGGATTTCGCGCTGCTGGGCTTCCCGTTGCTGGGACTCACGCTGCTGCAATTCCTCGCGGCGCTGCAGCTGCTCACGCTGCTGGGCTTCACGTTGCTGCGCTTCTCGTTGCTGCTGCAGTTGCTGTTGCTGCTGCGCATCCCGCTGCTGCTGAGCGCGCCAGGGCATGTTGTCGCCGCCGCGCTGAGGCTGCGGCTCGAAGCCCGGGCGCTGCTGCGGCGCCTGCGGCTGCACGACGGCCGGCATGGGCAGCTGTGGCTGCGCGTCCGGGCCACGGCTGTCGCGCCGCACGGGCAACTGGCCCTCGCTGCGCCAGCCCATGTTGGCGTCAGGCGCTCGCGGGTTGCGGCGCGGCAGCTCGCCCTCGGCCGGCCGGGTGGGCGCCGCAGGCAGCACCGCAGCGAAGTCGCCGCGACCTGGCGCCGTCGGCAACGGCCGCGCCCAGCCAGGTTCGGCCTTGCGATCGGGGCCGCGGACCGGCATCGGCTGGATGGCTGCGCCTGGCGCCGGCAACGTGCTGACGGCCATCGGCACGTCCCGGTAGCGGTGCGGGCGCTGCACGGTCACAGGGTCGCGCACGTCTCGCGGGTCATTGATGCGGTTCACGTAGCGCGGGCTGTGGCGGTAGGCCGGCACATAGACCTCGCGCGGCGCCAGCGGATACCAGCCATAGCGCGGCGGCGGCGGACGGCTGCCGATGCTGATGCCCACGCTGACGGCGCCGCCGCCCACCCAGCCCACCAGCGCCGGCGCATAGGCGGGCCGATGGACATAGGGGCCTGGCGCCCAGCACCAGCGCCCGCCCCAGCTGACCCAGCGGCCGTAGTGGAAGGGGGCGAAGCCCCAGGGCGCGTCGTCCACCCAAGTCCAACCCCAGTGGCGCGACCAGGCCCAGTGGCCGTAGCGGTAGGGTGCCCAGTCGGCAACGACGACCGCCGTGGGAATCCAGACGGTGCCAAATTCCGGCGCCGTCTCCCAGCGGCCGTAGCGGTCCAGGTCTTCGGCCCCGGTCATCTCCGGCGAAACATAGCGCGCGACCGGGCGGTCGCCCTCCTCGCGGCTCTCGGCCAGCACCCAGTCGCCGAAGCCGTCGCTGTACAGCGGCCCCCGCTCGGCGCGCGGGCCGTCGGGCCACCACAGCTCCACCTGTTCTCCGGTGCCCATCACCACCGGCGACGCGCCACGTGCCCACTCGAATCGCATGCGGCCCTGCCAGACGTAGATCTTGCTGCCACGGTCGAGCTGCTCGACACGGTAGAGGCCTTCGCGCTCGGGCTGGGCCGAGCCCTCGCGGGTGCGCAGCCGCGTCTCGGCCGCGTTCTCGGGCGAACGCAGTCGCAGCGCGACGTCGCCGCGGTCGATCTGCAGCAGGGTCTGGCCCTCGTCGAGCTGGCTCAGCTCGACGTCGCTGCGCTCGTCGACCCAGATCGAGGTCGAGCCGGCGCGCAGGCTCACGCGAGCGCGCTCGTCCGTGCGCAGCCGGTCGCCTTCGCCGATGGTCTGGTTGCGCGTCAGGCGGGTCCATTCGCGCGTGTCGTGATCGAACAGCCAGGCATCGCCGATGACGTCGACGACACGGGCCGCACGGGTCGGCGGATCGCGGTCGCCGTCCTGGGCCTTGACGCCGGGAGCGAGGGCGACGAGCAGGGTCAGCGCCAGGATGCGCCAGCGGCGGCGGGTCAGGACAAGCTTGGATTCGGTGGGCGTGGTCATGAGCCGATGCTCCTTGGTGCCTGCGCAACGCGCCAGACGGGGGTGCGGTGCACCGCGCTTACAAGTTTTTCCATCTCAATCGTCGTCGGCGGCCGGGTCCAGCTCGGGAAAAAGCACGGCGGTGTAGCCGAAGCGGGTGAAGTCCCTGACCCGCATCGGGTAGAGGATGCCGTTCAGGTGATCGCACTCGTGCTGCACGACGCGGGCGTGGAAGCCATCGGCGATGCGGTCGATCGGCTGGCCGTCGGCGTCGAAGCCGGTGTAGCGGATGCGCTCGTCACGTTCGACGACGCCGCGCAGGCCAGGAACGGACAGGCAGCCTTCCCAGCCCTCGGTGCGGCCGCCGTCCAGCACCTCGATCACCGGGTTGATCAGCACGGTCGGCGGCACCGGCGGGGCGTCCGGGTAGCGGACATTCTTCGTGTAGCCGAAGATGACCAGCCGCAGGTCCACTCCGATCTGCGGCGCGGCCAGTCCGGCGCCGTTGGCGGCGGCCATGGTCTCGAACATGTCGGCGATCAGCGCCTTCAGCTCGGGCGTGCCGAACTCGGCCACCGGCTGGGCGACGCGCAGCAAGCGCGGGTCGCCCATCTTCAGAATCTCGTGAACGGCCAAGCGGGCCTCCTTCGGCTATCGTCGGCCGATTCTAGAAACACCTCCCATGCTCGACTTCATCGAAGACCTCGGCCACGGCATCTACGCCATCGACACCGGCTTCCAGCGGCCGCGCTTCGACGCGGCCTACCTGATGGTGGAGGACAGCCGTGCCGCCTTCATCGACACCGGCACCAACCACGCCGTGCCGCGCCTGCTCGCGGCGCTGAACGCGCTGGGCCTGCACACCGACGCCGTGGATTGGGTCATTCCCACCCATGTCCACCTCGACCATGCCGGCGGCGTAGGCCTGCTGATGGAGGCCTTGCCGCGGGCCAGGGCCCTGGTCCACCCGCGCGGCCTGCGCCACATGGTGGACCCCAAGGCGCTATGGCTGGGCGCGCTAGCCGTCTACGGCGAGGCCGAGATGCAGCGCAGCTACGGCAAGCTCGTACCGGTGCCGGCCGAACGCGCCGAGGCCACGCATGACGAGCAGATCGTTCACCTGGCCGGTCGGCCGCTGCGTTTCATTGACAGCCCTGGCCACGCCAGGCACCACCACGCGATCTGGGACGAGCGCAGCCGCAGCTGGTTCACGGGCGACACCTTCGGCCTGTCCTACCGCGCCTTCGACGTGGCCGGCCGCGCCTGGATCCTGCCGACCAGCACGCCGGTGCAGTTCGAGCCCGAGGTCCTGAAGGCCACCGTCGCCCGCCTGCTGGCCGCCGAACCGCTGGCGATGCAGGTGACACACTACGGCCGCGTGGGCGGCACGGTCGAGGAGGTAAGCCGCCTGGCCTCGCTGATGCTGGATCAAGTGGACGAGATGGTGGCGCTGGCCACGTCGCTGAAGGACGCGCCGGACCGCCACGAGCAGCTCAAGGCCGCCCTGCTGGCCGGCTACCTGGCCCGGCTGCGCGCCCATGGCCATGCGGGCGATGCCGAGGCATCGGACTGGCTGGGCCTGGACGCCGAGCTGAACGCGCAGGGCCTGGAAGTCTGGCTGGACCGCCCGGCCCGCTGACGGGGCGACGCGCCCCGCCTCGGTGCACCACACCGCACCGCACCTGTGCCACCCCGCCACGGTGCCCGTCTGCGCCTGGGCGCGGCCCGCTTTCCGATGCAGGCATGGCTCTTGCGGTATGTGGGTTGAGGCGCCGCGCTGAAGCGGCCCTCTGCTGACTCCAGCATCGCCAAAGGCGGCGAACCTCATCTTCCGGCCCCGACCGAGCAGACCGCTGCTCTCGGGGCCTTCTTACTGGTGGCTCCGACCTGGCCCGAACGGCCCGGTCGGCGCAGCCTGCTTCGCTCGAACAGACATGCACATCGTCCTCATCGGCCACGGAATGGTGGGCCAGAAATTTCTCGAGTCCCTCGCGGAGGGCCCCGCTGCCGCCGACCTGCAGGTGACGGTGCTGTGCGAGGAGCCGCGTCCGGCCTATGACCGCGTGCACCTGTCCGAGTTCTTCTCGGGCAAGTCGGCCGAGGACCTGTCGCTGGTGCCCGAGGGCTTTTTCGAGAAGACCGGCTTCAAGCTGCGCCTGGGCGCCAAGGCCGTGGCCGTCGAGCGCCGCGACCACACCATCACGCTGGCCAATGGCGAGGTGGTCCATTACGACAAGCTGGTGCTGGCCACCGGCTCCTACCCCTTTGTGCCGGCCGTGCCGGGCCGCGACCGGCCGCACTGCCACGTCTACCGCACCATCGAGGACCTGGAGGGCATGCAGGCCAGCGGCAAGGTCAGCAAGAGCGGAGTCGTCATCGGCGGCGGCCTGCTGGGCCTGGAATGCGCCAAAGCCCTGCGCGACATGGGACTGCACACCCATGTCGTCGAGTTCGCGCCGCGGCTGATGGCCGTGCAGATCGACGAGACCGGCGGCCGCGTGCTGCGCGAAAAGATCGAGGCCCTCGGCGTCGAGGTGCACACCAACCGCAACACCGTCGAGATCACCGACGGCGTGACGGCCCGCCACCGCATGGTCTTCACCGACGGCACCTGGCTGGAAACCGACATGCTGGTCTTCTCCGCGGGCATCCGCCCGCGCGACGAGGTGGCCCGCCAGTGCGTGCTGGCCATCGGCCCGCGCGGCGGCGTCGTCATCGACGACCACTGCCGCAGCAGCGACCGCAACGTCTACGCCATCGGCGAGTGCGCCGCCTGGAACGAGCAGACCTATGGCCTGGTCGCCCCCGGCTACGAGATGGCCCGCGTGGCCGCCCGTCACATCGCCGGCGACGCCGAGGCAGCCTTCCCCGGTGCCGACCTCAGCACCAAGCTCAAGCTGATGGGCGTGGACGTGGCCAGCATCGGCGACGCGCACGGCAAGACCCCGCACTGCCGCAGCTACCAGTACGTCGACGAGCGCAAGCAGGTCTACAAGAAGATCGTCGTCAGCGAGGACGGCCAGTTCCTGCTCGGCGCCGTGCTGGTGGGCGACGCGGCCGAGTACGGCACGCTGCAGCAGATGGCCCTGAACGGCATCAAGCTGCCGGCCGACCCCGAGTTCCTCATCCTGCCCAGCAGCGATGGCAAGGCCAAGCCCGGCCTGGGCGCTGACGCCCTGCCCGACAGCGCCCAGCTGTGCTCCTGCAACAGCGTCAGCAAGGGCCGGATATGCGCCGCGGTCGGCGAGGGAGCGACCGACATCGGCGCGATCAAGGCCTGCACCAAGGCGGGCGCCACCTGCGGCGGCTGCGTGCCCCTGGTCACCCAGGTGATGAAGCTGGAGATGAGCAAGCGCGGCATGGCAGTGAACAACCACATCTGCGAGCACTTCCCGCATTCGCGCCAGGAGCTGTACCACCTGATCCGCGTTGGCGGTATCAAGACCTTCAGCGACCTGCTCGGCAAGCATGGCAAGGGCCTGGGCTGCGACATCTGCAAGCCCGCCGCGGCCAGCATCTTCGCGTCCTGCTGGAACGACTTCGTGCTGCAACCCGAGCTGGCCGCCTTGCAGGACAGCAACGACTACTACCTCGGCAATATCCAGAAGGACGGCAGCTACTCGGTGGTGCCGCGCATGCCGGGCGGCGAGGTCACGCCCGACGGCCTGATCGCCGTCGGCCAGGTGGCCAAGAAGTACGGCCTCTACACCAAGATCACCGGCGGCGCCCGCGTCGACATGTTCGGCGCCCGCGTCGAGCAGCTGCCCTTCATCTGGGAGGAGCTGATCGCCGCCGGCTTCGAGAGCGGCCATGCCTATGGCAAATCGCTGCGCACGGTGAAGAGCTGTGTCGGCAGCACCTGGTGCCGCTATGGCGTGGACGACTCGGTGGGCCTGGCCGTCGAGATCGAGAACCGCTACAAGGGCCTGCGCGCGCCGCACAAGATCAAGTTTGGCGTCTCCGGCTGCACGCGTGAATGCGCCGAGGCCCAGGGCAAGGACGTCGGCATCATCGCCACCGACAAGGGCTGGAACCTCTACGTCTGCGGCAACGGCGGCATGAAGCCGCGCCACGCCGAGCTGATCGCCAGCGACCTGACCAAGGCCGAGCTGCTCAAGCTCATCGACCGCTTCCTGATGTTTTATGTGCGCACGGCCGACCGCCTGCAGCGCACCAGCACCTGGCGCGACAACCTCGAGGGCGGGCTGGATTACCTGAAGGATGTGCTCATCCAGGACAGCCTGGGCCTCGCCGCCGAGCTGGAGGCGCAGATGCAGGCCGTCGTCGACACCTACCAGTGCGAGTGGAAGACGGCCGTCGAGACGCCCGAGGTGCGCCAGCGCTTCCGCTCCTTCGTCAACAGCGAGACGCCGGACGAGCAGATCGTCTTCGTCAAGGAGCGCGGCCAGATCCGCCCGGCCCGCGCGGAAGAGCGCGACGAGGCCACCGTTTGAATGGAGCAGCAGCAACCATGACCTACACCCCCATCTGCAGCGTCGACGACATCCTCCCCGACACCGGCGTCGCCGCCCGCGTCGGTGACCGCCACGTGGCCGTTTTCCGCATCGGCGCCGAGCGCTTCCATGCCATCGACAACATCGACCCGCGCTCCGGCGCCAGCGTGCTGGCCCGCGGCCTCGTCGGCAACCTGGGTGAGCGCATCGTCGTCGCGTCGCCCCTCTACAAAAACCATTTCGACCTCACCACGGGCGAATGCCTGGAAGCGCCCGAGCAATCGGTGCGAGCCCATGCCGTGCAGGTGCAGGACGGTCGAGTCCTGGTCGCATTGAACTGAATAACTTAAGGCGTGAGAGGAGACAAACCATGGCCTATGTCGTACCCACCGAGTTCGTCACCAAGATGGTGGACGCGGGTGAATCCAAGCTGCTGATGTCCACGCGGGACACGCTGATCCGCGCCTACATGGCCGGCGCCATCCTGGCCCTGGCCGCGGCCTTCGCGGTGACGGTCAGCGTCAACACGGCCAACCCGCTGCTGGGCGCCGTGCTGTTCCCGGTCGGCTTCATCCTGCTTTACCTGATGGGGTTCGATCTGCTGACGGGCGTGTTCACGCTGGTGCCGCTGGCCGTGCTGGACAAGCGCCCGGGCGCCACCTGGGGCGGCGTGTTCCGCAACTGGACGCTGGTGTTCTTCGGCAACTTCGCCGGCGCGCTGACGGTGGCCGTCTTCATGGCCATCATCTTCACTTTCGGTTTCAGCGAGGCGCCCAACGCGGTCGGCCTGAAGATCGGCAGCATCGGCGAAGGCCGCACGGTGGGCTACGCGGCCCACGGCGCCGCCGGCATGCTGACGCTGTTCATTCGCGGCGTGCTGTGCAACTGGATGGTCTCCACCGGCGTCGTCGCGGCGATGATGTCGACCTCGGTGTCGGGCAAGGCCATCGGCATGTGGATGCCGGTCATGGTGTTCTTCTACATGGGCTTTGAGCACAGCATCGTCAACATGTTCCTGTTCCCCTCGGGCCTGATGCTGGGCGGCAAGTTCACGATCATGGACTACCTGATCTGGAACGAGATCCCGACCGTGCTGGGCAACCTGGTGGGCGGCATCACCTTCGTCGGACTGTCGCTGTACTCGACCCACTACAAGACCGCCCCGAAGCGCGCCCTGACCTGAAACCGGCATGGGCGCAGCCCTGAAGCTCGCTCTGGGCCAGCACTCCGAGGCTGGTCCCAAGCTGCTAAACCAGGACTTCCACGGCGCGGCCCTGCCGACCGAAGAGCAGCGCCGCTCCCGCGGCGTCGCGCTGGCGATTGCCGACGGCATCAGCAGCAGCCCGGTCAGCCAGGTCGCCAGCGCCGCCGCGGTGCGCGGCTTCCTGGAGGACTACTACGGCACCTCCGAGGCCTGGACGGTGCGCCGCGCCGCGCAGTGCGTGCTGGCCGCCACCAACGGCTGGCTGCATGCGCAGACGCAGCGAGGCGATGGCCGGTTCGACAAGGACCGCGGCCATGTCTGCACCTTCAGCGCGCTGGTCTTCAAGGGCCGCGAGGTGCATCTGCTGCACGTCGGCGACACGCGCGTCTACCGCGTCCACCCCGGCGCGCTGGAGCAGCTGAGCCAGGACCACCGCGTGCGGCTGGACGGCGGCCAGACCTACCTGGGCCGCGCCTTGGGCATCAGCCCGCACCTGGAGGTGGACCACGCCAGCTGGCCCACCGAGGTTGGCGAAACCTTTCTGCTCGCCACGGACGGCGCCTACGAGCATCTGGATGCGCTACTAGTCATCAACACGCTGGCCCGCCACGGGCAGGATCTGCAGGGTGCCGCCGAGGACCTCGTCGCTGCGGCGCTGGCGCGCGGCAGCCGGGACAACGCCACCGTCATGCTGGCCCGTGTCGAGTCCCTGCCCGACCGGCTTGCCCCCCCGGTACGGCGCGAACGGCTACGCCTGCCGCCGCGGCTGTCGCCGCGCATCGAGTTCGAGGGCTACCGTGTCGTGCGCGAGCTCCATGCCAGCGCGCGCAGCCAGGTCGTGCTGGCCGTCGACGACGAAGGACGCGAGTGGGCGCTGAAGCTACCTTCCGCCGAGCTGGGCACCGACGGCCAGGCCCTGGACCGTTTCGCCATCGAGGAATGGGTGGCACGGCGCGTCGACAGCCCGAACGTCATCAAGGCCGCGCCGGCCGAGAAGCGGCGCGAGCACCTCTTCACCGCGATGGAGTTCATCGCCGGCCAGACGCTGTCGCAGTGGATGACGGACCATCCCGGGCCCGGCCTGGACGAGGTGCGCCAGCTCGTCGACCAGATCGCCCGCGGCCTGCAGGCCCTGCACCGCAAGGAGATGCTGCACCAGGACCTGCGGCCCGAGAACCTGATGATCGACCGCCAGGGCACCGTCGTCCTCATCGACCTGGCCTCGGCCCATGTGGCGGGCCTCAGCGAAGGCCTGGGCGACAGCCGCGCCACCGCCATCGCCGGCACGCTGCAGTACACGGCGCCGGAATACTTCATCGGCGACGGCGGCACGCCGCTGTCCGAACTGTTCTCGCTGGCCGTGCTGGCCTACCAGATGCTGACCGGCGCCCTGCCCTACGGCCTGCAGGTGACTCAGGTGCGCAGCCCGCGCGACCTGCACAAGCTGCAGTATGTGCCTCTGCGCACCCGCCGCCCCGACCTGCCCGAATGGCTGGACCGTGTGCTGCGCAAGGCCCTGCAGCCACAGCCGCTGCGGCGCCAGCAGGCGCTGTCGGAGTTCGTGCACGACCTGCACGCCCCCGGCTCCGAATTCATGGACCGCGACCGCACGCCGCTGCAGCAGCGCCACCCGCTGCTGTTCTGGCGCGGGCTGACGCTGCTGTTCGGGCTGTCGACGCTGGTGCTGCTGGGCTTGCGCGTGACGGGGCGCTAGCCGCTAGACGTCCAGGCCCAGCTCCTGGATCTTGCGTGTGATGGTGTTGCGGCCGATGCCGAGCTTCTGCGCCGCCTCGATGCGGCGGCCGCGCGTGATGTCGAGCGCCGTCAGTATGAGCTGGGCCTCGAAGCGCTTGGTCAGCGCGTCCCAGACCTCTGGGTCACCCGCCAGCAGCCGGGCGCGCGCGTCGGCGGCCATGTCGGCCAGCCAGCCTTCACCGCTGCTGGTGCTTGCCGGCGCGGCGGCCGGCATGGGCGCCGCGGCGCTGGGCTGGACCGGCGCCGGGCCGGTCATCGCCGTCGTGGAGGGCGCGGGCACATAGCCTGGCTGCAACTCGTCGGGCAGGTCCTTGGGCTCGACGACCTGGCTGGGTGCCATGACGCTGAGCCAGTGGCAGATGTTCTCCAGCTGTCGCACATTGCCGGGGAACTCGAAGTTGGTGAGCACGGCCAGCGCCGCATCGCTCAGACGCTTGGGCTCGACGCCAAGTTCGGTAGCGCTGCGCTGCAGGAAGTGGCGGGCCAGGGCCGGCACGTCCTCCTTGCGCTCGCGCAGCGGGGGCAGGCGCAGGCGGATGACGTTGAGGCGGTGGAACAAGTCCTCGCGGAACACGCCCTGGCGCACGCGCTCTTCCAGGTTCTGGTGCGTGGCCGCGATGACGCGCACATTGCTGCGCAGCGGGCTGTGGCCGCCGACGCGGTAGAACTGGCCGTCGGAGAGTACGCGCAGCAGCCGTGTCTGCAACTCGAAGGGCATGTCGCCGATCTCGTCGAGGAAGAGCGTGCCGCCGTCGGCCTGCTCGAAGCGGCCGCGCCGCGAGGCCTGGGCGCCGGTGAAGGCGCCGCGCTCGTGGCCGAAGAGCTCACTCTCCAGCAGGTCCTTCGGGATCGCCGCGGTGTTGATGGCAACGAACGGGCCCTCGCCGCGCGGGCTGTGCTTGTGCAGGGCGCGGGCGACCAGTTCCTTGCCCGAGCCGCTCTCGCCGGTGATCATCACCGTGACGTTGCTCTGAGAGAGGCGGCCGATGGCGCGGAACACGTCCTGCATGGCCGGTGCCTGGCCCAGCATCTCGGGCACCTGTGCGGCGGCCTCCTGTTCGCCGGCCTCGCGCTGGCTCTCCTCCTGTGCGCGGCGGATCAGCTCCACGGCGCGCGGCAGGTCGAAGGGCTTGGGCAGGTACTCGAAGGCCCCGCCCTGGAAGGCCGACACGGCGCTGTCCAGGTCGGAGTAGGCCGTCATGATGATGACCGGCAGCGCCGGCAGCTTGGCCTTGACCTTGGCGAGCAGTTCCAGCCCCGACCCGCCCGGCATGCGGATGTCGGAGACCAGCACTTGCGGTGAATCGTCGTCGAGCGCGGCAAGCATGTCGCGCGCATTGCTAAAAGACCGCACCGGCAGGCCTTCGCGCGCCAGCGCCTTCTCGAGCACGAAGCGGATCGAGTGGTCGTCGTCAACAACCCAGATGGATTTCATGCGGTTCCTCAGCCGCGCCCCTCGTCTTGTGGACTCAGGGCAACGGCAGCGTGATTCGGAAATTCGTCAGGCCCGGCTCGCTCTCGCAGTCGATCATGCCCTGGTGCTGTTGGGCGATCGTCTGCGCAAGCGTGAGTCCGAGGCCCGAGCCGCCCTCCCGCCCTGAGACCAGGGGAAAGAAGATGCGATCTCGGATCTCGGCAGGGACGCCGGGACCGTTGTCCTCGATATGCAATTCCAGTGCCAAGCGCCAGCGCTGCTTACCAATCGTCACCTGGCGAGCGACACGTGTGCGCAGCACGATCTGGGCGTCGCCAGCCGCGATGCGCGAACTCAGCACTTGAGCGGCGTTCTGCACGATGTTCAACACCATCTGGATGAGCTGTTCGCGGTCGCCGCGGAAGTCCGGCAGCGAGGTGTCGTAGTCGCGCTGGATGACCAGGCCCTTGGGGTGCTCGATGAGCACCAGCGCGCGCACCCGCTCGCAGATCTCGTGGATGTTGACGTCGCCGACCACCTGGGCCTTGCGGTGCGGCGCCAGCAGCCGGTCGACCAGGCTCTGCAGGCGGTCGACCTCGTGCACGATGACCTGGGTGTATTCGGTCAGCTCGGGGTTGCCGTCCTGCAACTCCAGCGCGAGCAGCTGGGCCGCGCCGCGGATGCCCCCCAGCGGGTTCTTGATCTCGTGGGCCAGGTTGCGCGTGAGCTCCTTGGTGGCCTGGACCTGGTCGAGGCTTCGCTCGTCGCGGTCCTGGCGGGCCTGCTGGGCGATCTCGATGAGCTCCACCAGCACGCGAGGCTCGCCGTCGTCGCCGGCGTCCATCTGCGACACGATGACGTGCACGGGCAGGCCGTCCTCGTGCGCCCAGGAGCCGCGGCGCAGCAGCGCGTCGAAACGGCTGCTGGAGTAATGGTTGGCGGCCACGCCAGCCAGGGTCTCGGTCAGGCGCTGCGCATCGTCGAACCAGTCGGGCAGCGGGGCTCTCTGCACCGTGCGGCGCGACAGCCGCATGATGTTCTCGAAGGCGGCGTTGGCGAACAGGCATTCGCCGTCGGCGCTGGCGACGATGACCATGGTCGCCAGCAAGTCCAGGCCGGCGAACTCGGCCGGCAGCAAAGAAGTGTCAGTCATGGCGCTGGGAAAAACCTCCCGCGGCGCCGGAGGCCTCAGGAGGGAAGCTTTGCGATCTCGCGTTTGAGCGCCTGCACATCGGCCTCGTAGCGGGCGATGTTGTCCTTGAGCTCGGCCATGCGGTCCAGGTACTTCTGGTAGTTGCGCTCGTCGCCGCGACGCTCGCCCTGGCCGTTGTTGAATTCCTTCTGCGCACTGGCCAGGCGGTCCTCGGCCTGGCGCAGTTCGGTCTGCAGCACGCGGCGGCGCTCGTCGTCGCGCACCCGCTGCTGGCCGGCATCGACGCGGTTGTCACCACTGCGCGAGCCTTCGGCGGCAGGTGCGGCCGCCGCGCCGGGGCGCGGCTTGGGCGACTGCAGCACGGTGATGGGCGTGCCCTCGATCGTGCGGCAGCCCTTCTCGGCGGCCTCCTTGGCGGAGAGCGCGTCGGTGTAGAGCACCGGTGGGCCGGGGCAGCGGTAGACGGTGCCCTGGGCCTGCGCGCCCAGGCTGGCCAGGACAAGCAAAGGTGCCAGCAGTCGATTCAGCATGGCGGGATTGTGGCTCAGCGCAACCAACAAAAAAGGGGCCGCGCCAGCGGCCCCCTTCCATGGGGATGACACAGGCAGCGTGCTTGCTGCCCATGACCATCACAGCGCGTAGTACATGTCGAATTCGACCGGGTGCGTGGCCATGCGGAAGCGGGTCACTTCCTGCATCTTCAGGTCGATGTAGGCGTCGATGTAGCTGTCGGTGAACACGCCGCCCTTGGTCAGGAAGGCGCGGTCCTTGTCCAGATACTCCAGGGCCTGGTCGAGGCTGTGGCAGACGGTCGGGATCTTCGCGTCTTCCTCGGGCGGCAGGTGGTACAGGTCCTTGGTGGCGGCTTCGCCCGGGTGGATCTTGTTCTCCACGCCGTCCAGGCCGGCCATCAGCAGCGCGCTGAAGGCCAGGTAGGGGTTAGCGGAAGGATCCGGGAAGCGCGCTTCGATGCGGCGGCCCTTGGGGTTGCTGACGTAGGGGATGCGGATCGAGGCCGAGCGGTTCTTGGCCGAGTAAGCCAGCTTGACCGGGGCTTCGAAGCCGGGAACCAGGCGCTTGTAGCTGTTGGTGCCGGGGTTGGTGATGGCGTTCAGCGCGCGGGCGTGCTTGATGATGCCGCCGATGTAGTACAGCGCGAATTCGCTCAGGCCAGCGTAGCCGTCACCGGCGAACAGGTTCTTGCCGTCCTTCCAGACGGACTGGTGAACGTGCATGCCGCTGCCGTTGTCGCCCACCAGGGGCTTGGGCATGAACGTGGCCGTCTTGCCGTAGGCATGGGCGACGTTCACGATGATGTACTTCTGCAGTTGCAGCCAGTCGGCACGCTGGACCAGCGAGCTGAACTTGGTGCCGATTTCCATCTGGCCGGCGTTCGCCACTTCGTGGTGATGCACTTCGACCGGGATGCCCATCTGTTCGAGGATCAAGCACATCTCCGAGCGCATGTCCTGGCCGCTGTCGACCGGGGGCACAGGGAAGTAGCCGCCCTTGACGGTGGGACGGTAGCCGCTGTTGCCGTGCTCGTATTCCTTGGAGGAGTTCCAGGCACCTTCTTCGGACTCGATCTTGAAGAACGAGCCGGACATTTCGTTGCCCCAGCGCACGCTGTCGAAGATAAAGAACTCGGGTTCCGGGCCGAAGTAGGCGGTGTCGCCCAGGCCTGAGGCCTTCAGGTAGGCCTCGGCACGCTTGGCCAGCGAGCGGGGATCGCGCTCGTAGGCCTTGCCGTCGGCGGGGTCGACGACGTCGCAGGACAGGATCAGCGTCGGCTCTTCGAAGAAGGGGTCGATGTTGGCCGTGTTCGGGTCCGGCATCAGCAGCATGTCGGAGGCTTCGATGCCCTTCCAGCCGGCGATCGAGGAGCCGTCGAAGGCGTGACCCGAAGCGAACTTGTCTTCGTCAAAGTGGGAGACGGGCACGGTCGTGTGCTGCTCCTTGCCACGGGTATCGGTGAAGCGGAAGTCGACGAACTTGACTTCGTTCTCCTTCACCATGTTCATCACGTCGGCGACGGTCTTGGCCATCAAAAGCTCCTAGCGGGATCGGTCAGGGGTGGTTTGCCGCCGCCAGCACACGCGCGCCAGCGGCCACGGGGGAATTCAAAGCAGTTTGCATGCCAGATGCACCGACATGGGTTGCCCCCGGCGGTGCCGGGCATTATGTGACGGCGCCGATCAGGGTGCGAGAACTATCGCACCAGCTCAGTGCTGATCGATGCACCAAAATGGATCACGCCCTGTTTGAGGGCGTCATAGGCGGCAACAAGGCTGTCGGCCTCGCCTTTCACGCCCAGCTCGATGCACCGCCCCCATTGCGGGTGATCGACGCTCGGCAGGCTGAAGACCTTGATGCCGGGGAAGCCGGCTTCCACAGCCTCCATCAGAGGCGTCAGGCTGGCTTCCATCGCGCCCTGCACGATCAGCGAACGCTCGACGACGCCCAGCTTGCGGTGCAGTTGCGGATGGCGATCCAGCACCCAGGCCATCATCGGATGGGCCATGACGGGGAAGCCCGGCACGAAGTGAACCTTGCCGACGAAGAAACCGGGGATCTTGTTGAAGGGGTTGGGGATGATGCCCGCCCCTTCGGGGAAGACACCCATCTCGAAGCGGCGCAGGCTGTCGGGCTCATCCGCCGTCACGGTCCTGCCCTGCTCCGCGGCCATCTGCTGGATGCGCTGCCAGATCAGCTCGCGCGCCTCGGGGTGCAGGGCCAGCGGGCGGTCCAGCGCCGCGGCGGCGGCCTGGCGCGTGTGGTCGTCGGGCGTGGCGCCGATGCCGCCGCAGCTGACGACGAGGTCGCCGCTCTCGAAGGCCTCGCGCAGCTTGGCGCTCAGCAGTTCGCGGTCGTCGCCCAGGTACTGCGCCCAGGCCAGCTGCATGCCGCGCTCGGACAGCAGCTCGATGAACTTGGCCAGGTGCGAGTCCTGGCGTTTGCCGGACAGGATCTCGTCGCCGATGATGAAAAGCCCAACGCGCATCGGTGGTCAGCTCTCGATGAGGACGGCGGATTCGGCCACCGGTTCCGCGGCTCGCCAAGCCTGCAGCGCGGCCAGCGCGTAGTGCGCGAACCAGGCCGTGGAGAAGGCGAACACCAGGGTGTACAGCCAGATCGCCACCAGCACAACGAAGGGGGCGAAGATGACGCCGGTCACGCCGGAGACAGCCCAGATCAGCGACGGCACGGCACCGAGGTAGCCGCAGATGACACCCATCGTCAGCATCGGGATGCGATGCTCCTTCAGCAGCACGCGGCGCTCGTCGGCCGAGGCATGTTCGGCCAGCACGTCGAAGCCGAACACGCGGTAGGTGAGCCAGCCCCAGATCAGCGGCGGCAGCACCATGACCAGCGGCGGGATCAGCCACAGCGGCATGGACAGCACGATGAGCACCAGGGCCAGCAGCGTGGCGCCCAGCGACGCCGCCGCGCTCTGCAGCAGCGTGCCTCCGCGCTTCTTCTCCAGCAGCGGAAAGCGTCGTTGCGCAACCAGGCCGACGATGGCCGGCGTCATGCACAGCGCGACGAGCAGCAGGCTCAGCAGCAGCACGACGGGCAGCACCGCCGCCAGCACGACCATGGCCGCCAGCGCACTGCGAAAGGCCTGCAGGCCCATCGCGTCCAGCCACTGCAGCAGGCTCTCGATGAGGCGCCAGCTCTCCAGCGTGGCGCGCACCGCGGCGATGGCGCCTTCCCAGAAGAAGAACATGAAGCCGAACACCAGCACGCCCGCGATGGCCAGCGGCAGCAGCGACAGCGCGATGACACGCGGGTGCAGGCAGTAGGCGGCGGCGCGCCAGAAGGAATCGACGAGGCCTTGCATCAGGCGGGCTTCCGCAACGAGGTGGCCAGCCGCGTCAGCCCCAGCCATTGCTGGCGCCAGAAACCTCGTCCATAGTCGCGGCCGCCTTCCTCGGGAAGTTGGTCGCGCACGCCGGTGGCGTCGAAGCGGTTCTCGAAGCTGGCCGTGCGGAACAGCATGTCCCACAGCGGCAGCAGGACGCCGAAGTTGTGCCCGCCCAGCGTGCCGCGGCCGCCGGATTCGTGGCCGATGCCGATGCTGTGATGCAGGCGATGGAATCGCGGGCTGATCAGCAGCCGCTCGCCGATGCGGCCGAAGCTGATGCGCGCGTTCGCGTGCTGCAGGCTCTCGTGCAGCTGCGTGACGACGGTGATGGCGACGAACTGCCCCGGCTCGACGCCGATGAAGCGCGCCAGCAGCGCGAAGGCGGTGGCGAGGAGGACGTCGTCCAGCAGATGCACGCGGTTGTCGCTCCACATCGTCATCTGGCGCTGGCTGTGGTGCAGGCTGTGCAGGGCCCACCACCAGTTGAACTGGTGCTGGGCGCGGTGCAGCCAGTAGTTCACGAAGTCGAACACGACGAGGTAGAGCAGGAAGCTCACCCAGGCGATGTCGGTCACGCCGGGCCACAGGGCGTCGAGCTGCCAGGTGGGCATGCCGGCCATCCTCAGCTGTCCGGCGATGCCGTCCCACAGCGGCTGGATGCTGAAGAACATCGTCAGCCGCACCAAGCCCAGGCGATGGATCAGCGTGTAGACCACGTCGGTGCGCACGGCGGCATGGTCGGTCACCGGCTCCACGGGCCAGCGGCGCTCCAGCAGGCCGATGCCCAGCAGCAGCACGGCGATCTGGATCAGCCCCCACAGCAGCCAGCCTGTCGCATCGAAAGCGTCCTCCAGCAGATTGCCAAGCCCCAGGCCGAAGACCACGGGCTGCACCAGGCTCTCGTAGAGGGCCAGCTGGAGGCTGTCGAAGGCGTTGGAAATCCAGTCGATCACGGCTTGTTGAACAGCGGGGCAAAGCGCGGATGTTCGCGCAACGGAGCGAAGCATAGGCCGCGTTGCTCCAGCCCTGTCATCAAGGGCTCCAGCACCGCCGGCGCCCAGGGATCCTGTCGCTCCCAGATGCCGAGGTGGGCCAGCAGGATGTCGCCGGGCCTGACGTCGCGCAGCGCCTTCTCCAGCAGCTGGGCGTTCGGGTAGGTCTGGCTGGGCAGCTCGTCGCCAAGGAAGCCCGCGCGGCTCCAACCCACGTGCGTGAAACCGCAGGCCTTGGCCGCGTTCAGCAGCGCCGTGGAAGTGCGTCCGGCCGGCGCGCGGAACACCGGCGCCAGCGGCCGGCCCGTCATCGCCACGAAGCGCTCGCCGACCTTCCTCAGGCTGGCGCAGTACTGCTCGGCGCTCAACTCGCGCACGACGGGCGGGTTGACGCCGGCCTGGGTACGCACCTTGAAGCGCGTCACCCTGCCATCGACGTCCGGCAGGTCTTCCAGGAAGACGTCGTGATCCCAGGTGTGGGCGCCGAAGTCGTGCCCCTCGGCCACCCGCTCGCGCCACCAGGGCGCCCAGCTGTCATCCAGCGTCGTGCCGCCGGTCTTGGTGGGCTCGCTGGCGAGGAAGAAGGTCGCGCGGGCGTTATGGCGCTTGAGCGTCTCGGCGATCAGCGGCGCGACGCCCATGTGGCCGGTGTCGAAGGTGAGGTAGACCGGCTTGTCGCAAGCCGGCTGGGCTGCGGCCGCCGTGGCAGCCAGCAGCAGGGCGAAAGCCTTCATAGACGCGGTTGGTGATCCAGCGTCCAGATGCCGTGCGGCGACTTGCCCACCTTCACCTGGCGCACGACCTTGCGCGTGGTCGTGTCGATCTGCGTGAGCTTGCCGGCCCAGCGCGAGGTGACGAGCAGGGTCTTGCCGTCGGTCAGCAGCTCCATGTCGTCCGGGCCGGCCGGGCCGGGGAACTGGTCGACGACGCTCATGCTCGTCAGGTCGATCTTGCTGATGGTGTTGGCCGCGCGGTTGCTGACGAGCACGTGGCGCTTGTCGCCCCAGGCACGGAAGGAGTGGGCGCCGTCGCCGGTCTGGATGCGCTTGGCCAGCTTGGGCGCGGCACCGCTGACGTCCCAGACCTCGACGAACTTGTCGCCAGTCAGGCCGACGAGCAGGAACTTGTCGTCCGGCGACAGGTAGATGTCGGCCGGCATCTTGCCGACCGGCTGCTTCCACTTGATGGCCTGCGTGGCCAGGTCGATGGCCAGCAACTCGTCGCTGTCCTGCAGGCTGACGTAGAGCGTGGTGCTCCTGGTGTCGATGTTCAGGTGGCTGGGCGTCTTGGGCGCCGAGATGCGCTTGACGAGCTGCAGCGGCTCCTGGGCCGTGCTGCCCTGCCAGCGGTAGAGGTCCACGCGGTCCAGCCGGTTGGAGGCGGTGATGAACCACTTCATGTCCGGCGAGAAGCGCAGGTGGTAGGGGTCAGAGATGCCGCGCACCACGCGCTGCACCTCGGCCGTGCGCGGGTCGATGAAGGTCAGCGAGTCGCCCAGCGCGTTGGCGACGATGAGGGATTTCTCGTCGGGCGACAGGTAGAGGTGGTGTGGCTCCTTGCCGGTCGGGAAGCGCTTGACGACGCTGAAGCTGACGGGGTCGATGACGGAGATGTCCGCGTCCAGCGAGTTCAGCACGAAGATCGGCGGGCGCGCCGGCTGGGCCTGCGCCCCCAGAGTTGCCACCAATCCCAAGGCCCATGCCCAACTGCGCAACATCCCAAGCACTCCAAGTAAAAAGGGCGGCCCGTTGCCGCCCTCTACCCACAGAAGTTTAAACGGCCGGCCTGCGCCGGCCCTGTCCCAGGTCAAACCCCGCCCGACTTACTCGTCATCTCCACCCAGCAGCCCGCCCAGCAGGCCGCCGCCGGCAAAGCCGCCCAGCACCGAGCCCTCCTCCTTGTGCCCGCCCATTTGCGGCGCCGCCGCGAAGATGCGCGAGGCCAGGCGCGAGAACGGCAGGCTCTGCAGCCAGACCTCGCCCGGGCCGGTCAGCTTGGCCAGGAAGAGCCCTTCGCCGCCAAACAGTGCCGTCTTGATCTTGCCGACGTACTGGATCTCGAAGTTCACGTCGGGCGTATAGGCCACCACGCAGCCGGTGTCGACCAGCAGCGTCTGCCCGGGCTGCAGGCTGCGGCGCACGATGGTGCCGCCGGCATGCACGAAGGCCATGCCGTCGCCGTCGAGCTTTTCCATGATGAAGCCCTCGCCGCCGAAGAAACCGGTGGACAGCTTCTGCTGGAAGGCGATGCCCAGGCTCACGCCGCGCGCCGCGCACAGAAAGGCGTCCTTCTGGCAGATCAGCGTGCCGCCCAGTGCGCGCAGATCCATCGGGATGATCTTGCCGGGATAGGGCGCAGCGAACGCTACGCGCTGCTTGCCGCTGCCATGGTTGGTGTAGACCGTCGTGAACAGCGACTCGCCCGTCAGCAGCCGCTTGCCTGCGCCCAGCAGCTTGCCGAGGAAGCCGCCCTGGCTGGCCGAGCCGTCGCCGAACACAGCATCCATGCCGATGGACGAGTCCATGAAGAACATCGACCCGGCCTCGCCGATGGCCGCCTCGCCGGGATCGAGTTCGATCTCGACGAACTGCATCTCGGCACCCTTGATTTCAAAGTCGACTACATCCATGGCCATGCGGCTCTCCTGCTGGGAAAAACGGGCCGGATCATAGTGAAGGGCGCCGCCCGGTTCGAGCAAAAGAAAAGGCCGACTGCGCAGCAGCCGGCCTTCAGCGAGGCACAAGCAGCCGGGATCAGCCCATGTGCAGACCGCCGTTGCAGGAGAAGTCCGCGCCGGTCGTGAAGCCGCTGTCCTCGCCGGCCAGCCAGGTCACCACCGAGCCGATCTCCTCGGGCGTGCCCAGGCGCTTGACGGGGATGGTGGCGACGATCTTCTCCAGGATCTCCGGCTTGATGGCCTTGACCATGTCGGTGCCGATGTAGCCCGGGCTGACGGTGTTCACCGTCACGCCCTTGGCGGCCAGTTCCTGGGCCAGGGCCATGGTGAAGCCGTGCATGCCGGCCTTGGCGGCCGAGTAGTTGGTCTGGCCGGCCTGGCCCTTCTCGCCGTTGACCGACGAGATTTGGATGATGCGGCCCCAGCCCTTTTCCACCATGCCCGGCACGACCTGCTTGGTCACGTTGAACATGGAGTTGAGGTTGGTATCGATGACGGCCTTCCAGTCCTCGGGCGTCATCTTCAGGAACATGCGGTCCTTGGTGATCCCGGCGTTGTTGACCAGCACGTCGATGGCGCCGTGCTCGGCGATGGCCTTCTGGAAGGCCTCCACCGTCGAGTCCCAGTCGGCCACGTTGCCGACCGAGGCGTAGAACGTGTAGCCCTGGGCCTTCTGCTCATCCAGCCACTTCTGGTAGTCGCGGCTGGGGCCGCAACCGGCGATGACCTTGAAGCCAGACTTGGCCAGCTTCTGGCAGATGGCGGTGCCGATACCGCCCATGCCGCCGGTGACGTAGGCAACTTTTTGGCTCATTGGATGTCTCCTGTTGTGGTGGGGTGAGTATCAGCGTTCGACGGTCAGGGCCACGCCCATGCCGCCGCCGATGCACAGGGAAGCGATGCCCTTCTTGGCGTCGCGCTTGACCATCTCGTGCAGCAGCGTGACGAGCACGCGGCAGCCGCTGGCGCCGATGGGGTGGCCCAGCGCGATGGCGCCGCCGTTGACGTTGACCTTGCTGGTGTCCCAGCCCATCTCGTTGTGCACGGCACAGGCCTGGGCCGCGAAGGCCTCGTTGATTTCCAGCAGGTCCAGGTCGGCGGCCTTCCAGCCGGCGCGCACCAGCGCCTTCTGCGCGGCGGGCACGGGGCCCATGCCCATCAGCGCGGGGTCCAGGCCGGCAGAGGCATAGGAGGCGATGCGGGCCAGCGGCGTCAGGCCCAGGACCGCGGCCTTGGCAGCCGTCATGACGACCACGCCGGCCGCGCCGTCGTTCAGGCCCGAGGCATTGCCCGCCGTCACGCTGCCGGCCTTGTCGAAGGCGGGGCGCAGGCCGGCCAGGGCCTCGGCGTTGCTCTTGCGGTTGATGAACTCGTCGGCGGCGAAGACGATGGGATCGCCCTTCTTCTGCGCGATGCTGAACGGCACGATCTCGTCCTTGAAGCGGCCGGCGTCCTGCGCCGCGGCGGCCTTCTGCTGGCTGGCCAGCGCCAGCGCGTCCTGCTGCTCGCGGGTGATGCCGTACTTCTTCGCGACGTTCTCGGCGGTGATGCCCATGTGGTACTGGTTGTACACGTCCCACAGGCCGTCAACGATCATCGTGTCGATCATCTTCCAGTCGCCCATGCGCTGGCCGTCGCGCGAGTTGGGCAGCACGTGGGGGCTGAGGCTCATGCTCTCCTGGCCGCCGGCGATGACGATCTCGCTGTCGCCGTCGCGGATGGCCTGCGCCGCCAGCATCACGGCCTTCAGGCCCGAGCCGCAGACCTTGTTGATCGTCATCGCGGGCACGGCCTGCGGCAGGCCGGACTTGATGACGGCTTGCCGGGCAGGGTTCTGGCCCACGCCGGCCGTCAGCACCTGGCCGAGGATGACCTCGTTGACCTGGTCGCCCGCGAGGCCCGTGCGGCGCAGCAGGTCCTGGATGACGGCGGCGCCGAGTTCGCTGGCGGGCGTCTTGGCGAGCGTGCCGCCGAACTTGCCGATGGCGGTGCGCGCGGCGGCGACGATGACGATGTCTTGTTGGCTCATGTGAGTCTCCGTTCGAAGGTTCAGGCTTTGACTTTGACGTAGCGACCGGGCGCGGGCTCGATCGCCTTGAACTTGCGGTTGCCCGGCGCCTTGGGCGCGGGCTTGTTGGGGCCGGCATGCGAGGCCAGCCAGGCGGACCAGTCGGTCCACCAGCTGCCCGGGTGCTCGGTCGCACCGGCCAGCCAGGCCTCCGGGTCGGCCGGCAGGGCCGTGCCCTTGCCAATCCAATGGCTGCGCTTGCCCTTGGCCGGCGGGTTGATGACGCCGGCGATGTGGCCCGAGGCGCCCATGACGAAGCGCTTCTTGCCCTTGAAGATCTGCGTGTTCCGGTAGGCGGCCTGCCAGGGCACGATGTGGTCCTCGCGCGAGCCGTAGATGTAGACCGGGCAATCGATGGCGCCGAGGTCCAGCTTCTCGCCGCAGACGGTCAGCCTGCCCGGCACTTTCAGCTCGTTCTGCAGATAGGTGTGGCGCAGATACCAGCAGTACATGGGGCCGGGCAGGTTGGTCGAGTCGCCGTTCCAGTACAGCAGGTCGAAGGCCGGCGGGGCCTCGCCCTTGAGGTAGTTGCCGACGACGTAGTTCCAGACCAGGTCGTTGGGACGCAGGAAGCTGAAGGTGGTGGCCAGTTCCTTGCCGTGCAGCAGCTGCGGCCCTTGCGGGGCGTCGGGGCCGAGCGTGGCCTCGCGCAGACGCACGCTGGCCTCGTCGACGAAGATGTCCAGGATGCCGTTGTCGGCGAAATCCAGCAGCGTGGTCAGCAGCGTGAGGCTGGCGGCGGGTTGCTCGCCGCGCGCGGCCAGCACGGCCAGGGCCGTAGCCAGGATGGTGCCGCCGACACAGAAGCCCAAGGCGTTGATCTTGTCCTGCCCCGAAATCTCCTGCACGACGCGGATGGCCTGGATGGCGCCCTGCTCGATGTAGTCGTCCCAGGTCAGTGCCTTCACCGACTCGTCGGGGTTGCGCCAGCTGACGACGAAGACGCGGTGGCCCTCGGCCACCGCGTAGCGGATCAGCGAGTTGTCCGGCTGCAGGTCGAGGATGTAGAACTTGTTGATGCAGGGCGGCACCAGCAGGAAGGGGCGGGCATGCACCTCGGCGGTCAGCGGCGCGTACTCGATGAGCTGAAACAGCTCGTTCTCGAAGACGATGCTGCCGGGCGTCGTCGCCACGTTCTTGCCGACCTCGAAGGCGCTCTCGTCCGTCTGCGACACATGGCCGCGCTGCACGTCACCCCACAGATGCTGCAGGCCGCGGGCCAGCGTCTCGCCCTTGCTTTGCAGCGCCAGCTTCTGGGCCTCGGGGTTCAGCGCCAGGAAGTTGCTGGGCGAGGCCGCATCGACGAACTGCTGCACGGCGAAGCGGATGCGCGCCTTGGTCTTGTCGTCGGCCTCGACCTGCTCGGCCATGCGCGACAACGTGCGGCCGTTGAGCAGATAGAGCTGGCTCAGGAAATGGGCCGCCGGGTTGGCCCGCCACTCGGGCGCGGCGAAGCGGCGGTCTCCGGCGACGGGTGCTTCGCCCTGGCCCAGCGAGGTGTTCCACAGCGCCGAGGCCTGCTTCAGGTAGTCGGCCTGCAACTGGGCCAGCGCTGCTGGCGAGATCTGCGGCAGATGCGCCATCTGCTGCATCAGGTCTGCGAAGGGCTGCCCCTCCGCCGCGGGGGGCGCATCGTTCTTCTTGCGAGTGGCCATGTGTTCCTCGGAGCTCCCGCCTCAGCGGTGTTGTCTTGGTCCGTTGCAATAAGCTTGCCACATTCCGCTGACCCGGCTTTGTAACCCTGCGCGCTGACGCGCCAATGACACTCTTCTCATGTACCTCGTTGCCATCGCCTGGGCCTATGTCGCGTTGATGATGGCCGCCGCCGAAGCCACCAGCCCGCAAGGCACGCTGTTCGGCGCCTTCGTCACGCTGATGCTGTACGGCGTGCTGCCACTGGGCCTGCTGCTCTACATCCTCGGCACGCCGGGCCGCAAGCGCAGGCGGCGCGCGGCCGAGTCAGCGGCCGAGGCCGATGCAGGCGGCCATGCGGCCACGGGGCCGGCCCAGAGCCTCGCCCCGGAACGAGAAAAAACGTGAATCATCGGTCAGCGTGCACCAGGCGCCGCCGCTGATTTGGGTGACACCGGCGGCCTCCAGGCGTTCGCGAGCCAGCAAGGGCAGGTCCGCGCGCCAGCGAGGCTGCGGGTTCGGCCGGTAGAGAAAGCCCGGCTGGTCGCGCCCGACGGGCTCGCGGCCGAAGGCCTGCACCACCTCCGGCCCGACCTCGAAGGCCTGCGGGCCGATGCAGGCGCCCAGCCAGGCCTTCAGGTCGCGCGGCTCGCAGCCCGCGGCGGCGCAAAGCTCGGCCACCGTGTTCTCCAGCACGCCGGCCGCGAGGCCGCGCCAGCCGGCGTGCGCGCCGGCCACGCCGCCCGGCGCGGCGAACAGCACCGGCAGACAGTCGGCGACGAGGATGGCCACGGCCAGCTCCGGGTCGGTGGACACCGCCGCATCGGCCCGCGGCGCGTTGTCGTCGTGCCAGTCGGCACGCAGGCGCACGACGCCGGCGCCATGCACCTGGTCCAGGAAGACCGGTCGGGCGCCCAGCACGTCCGCAAGGCCGGCGCGGTTGGCACGCACCTCGTCCGCGTCGCCTGCCTTGCGGCCGAAGTTGGGGCCACGCGTCGTCATGAAGGCCGCCACGCCGGGCCATTCGGGCCGGAGCCAGGCTGGATCAGGCCGCATCGGGGCAGACGCTCGGGTGCGTGTTGGCAAAGGCCGGCAGGGCCAGGCAGGCGGCGTTCACGCGCAGCACGGTCGGGTAGTCGTCCAGCGGGCACTCGAAGCGCTGGGCGTTGTAGACCTGGGGCACCAGCAGGCAGTCCGCCAGGCCCGGCGCGTCGCCGAAGCCGAACTGCCCCGCCGTCGCCTTCAGGCGCTGCTCGACGATGGCCAGGCCGGTGGCGATCCAGTGGCGGTACCAGCGGTCCACCGTGTCCTGCTCCTGACCGAGATCGCTCTTCAAATAGCGCAGCACGCGCAGGTTGTTCAGCGGGTGGATGTCGCAGCCGATGTCCTGGGCCAGCGCCCTCACCTGCGCGCGTGCCACCGCATCGCGCGGCAGCAGCGGCGGCTCGGGATGCGTCTCGTCCAGGTACTCCAGGATGGCCATGGACTGGCTCAGCCAGCGCCCGTCGTCCAGCACCAGGGCCGGCACCAGGTGCGACACCTGCTGGTTGGCGAAGGGCTCGGCGAACTGCTCGTTCTTGGCGAGGTGGATGGACGCGTAGTCATAGTCTAGCCCCTTCAGCGCGAGGCCGATGCGCACGCGCCAGGAGGCCGAGGAGCGGAAGTAGTTGTAGAGCTTCATGGCCTTAATTTAGCGCCTCTAAACTGACTGCATGCCTTTCCCCAGCCCGCTCAGACATTGCCCTGCCTGCGGCACCGCCGTGGAGTACCGCATTCCCGCCGACGACAGCCGCGAGCGCGCGGTCTGTCCGGGCTGCGGCGCCATCCACTACCAGAACCCGCTAAACGTGGTCGGCACGCTGCCCGTCTGGGAGCCCGACGGCCGCGTGCTGCTGTGCCGGCGTGCCATCGAGCCGCGCCATGGCTTGTGGACGCTGCCGGCCGGCTTCATGGAGCTGAACGAGACCACAGCCGAGGGCGCCCTGCGCGAAACGCAGGAGGAGGCCGGCGCCGATGTGGAGATGGGGCCGCTGTACACCGTGCTCAACGTCGTGCGCGTCGGCCAGGTCCACCTCTTCTACCGTGCCCGCCTGCGCTCGCCCGAGTTTGATCCCGGGCCGGAGTCGCTGGAGGCCCGCCTCTTCGACGAGGACGACATCCCCTGGGACGAGATCGCCTTCAAGACGACGCGCGAGACGCTGCGCTGCTTCTTCGAGGACCGCCGCCGCGACGGCGTCTACGGGCTGCACGAGCTCGACATTCCTTGATCCACGCGCGGCCGGCGCGCATCATCGGTTCCGTCTCCAACGGAGGGAGCTGAGCATGCAGACACGGCGCGTGTGGTGCAAGGCAGGGCTGGGTTGGATGGGTGGGCTGGGCCTGAGCGGGCCGGCCCACGCGGTGCCTTGGCGGGCGGTGGGTTCTCAGTTCGCGCGCATCTTCGAGGGTGCGGAGGGCCAGGCCCCCAGGGGCTTGGCGGTGGACCTGCTGGGCATGCTGTTCGGCGATGGCGTGCGCTGCGAGTGGCTGCCCTGGTCGCGCGCCCAGCTGATGCTGGAACAGGGCGAGGCCGACATCCTCATCGGCCCCTACCGCACGCCGGAGCGCGAGGCCCGCATGCTGTTCAGCGTGCGCTCCTTCTACTCGGATGCCATGGTCTGGTACGCCCGCCGCGGCGAGGAGGCGCGCTGGACGGGCGAGTTCGCCGAGCTGGCGCAGACGCCGGTGGCGGCCGTGCGTGGCTGGGCCTACGGCAGCCGGTTCGAGCGCATGAAGACCTCGATGAACCAGCTGACCTGGGTACAGAGCGTCGACGCCGGCCTGCAGATGCTGACGAAGCGCCGCGTCGAGCTGTTCGCGGCCAACGACCGCAACTGCCTGCCGGTGCTGCAGCGCCTGGGCCTGGCGGACGCCGTCGCACGCTGCTCGCCGCCGCTGGACGTGCTGCACGGCCACATGGCTTTCGCACGCAGCGCGGCCGGCGAAGCCCTGTCGCAGCGCTACGACCAGGCCTTCGAGCAGTGGCTGCGCACCGGCTCGGCCGCCGAGCTCTACCGCCGCTGGGGCGTGGACCGGCCCGTCACGGCGTCCTAGAGGCTGCCGGCGGGACTCAGGTCACGCTGGCGAGCAGGGCCGCCTGCAGCACGCTGCGGCGCTTGACCTGAGCGGGCGCCTCGCCGTCGAGCTGCTCCACGAGCGCCACCGTCGGGTGAGCGGGCGTGGCCAAGCCGGCGAAGACGGGAATGCCCGCGCCGCGCGCGATGCGCCGCACGAGGTCGGCCGGCAGGTGCTGGCACTCCACCGCGTCGTAGAGCTGGCCCAGCACGCGGGCCATCGCCGCGATCTGCGGCTCGCTGCTGCCTTCGTGAAGGCCAGCCTGCACGAAGGACACATGGGCACCGAGGGCCCGGGCGGCCTGGATGAACTCGATGGCCCCCTCGTCGCCGCAGTCGGGCGACAGCAGCGCCAGCTGCTTGCCCGCCATCAGCTGCGCCCCCACCGCCCCCGCCCGGGCCAGGGCACGGGCCTGGCGCAACAGCGCGGCCGCCTCGGCGGGGTTGGAGAAGTCGGCACCGACGGCGCCTTCGCGGGCATGGGAACACATGGCTCGGCAGCGTACCGAAGCGAATTGCGTGGGCCTTGATGAAAGTCAACGCCACCGAATCTCCTTTGCTGTTGAGCCCATCGTCACCGTCTGTTCACGTGCCGTTACGCAGCGCTACCGAGCGACGTCGCGCATTGCTCGTGCATTGGCGCACGCGTCCTAGGATGACCTGCATTGAACGCCCCCCACCGGAGAACCGCATGCAGCCCATCGTCCCGCAGCCCGTCGCCCACCCCATCGCCCCGATCGCCCTGGCCCGCCCGGCCACCCTCGGCAGCCGCGACGACGCTCGGGCCGGCACCGGCCAGCGCATCGCCGACACCCTCAAGCTGATCGCCGCCGTGCTCAGCCCCAAGCGCCGCATCGTGCATGCCGGCGACGTCATCTACCGCGCCGGCGAGCGCTTCGAGCAGCTGCACATCCTGAACTCGGGCTTCTTCAAGCTGATCAGCATGTCCAGCGACGGCCGCGAGCAGGTCGTCGGCCTGCGCTTTCGCGGCGACTGGCTGGGCTTCAGCGCCATCTCCCAGGGCAACTACGGCTGCGACGCCATCGCCCTGGACACCGCCGAGGTCTGGACTGTGCGCTACGACACCCTGCTGCAGGCCTGCGCCCAGCACCCCGCGCTGATGGCCGTCGTGCACGAAGCCATGAGCAACGAGATCATGCGCGACCGCGACTCGCTGATGGCCATCTGCACGCTCCCCGCCGACGCTCGCGTGGCCACCTTCCTGCACTACTGGGCCGATGCCCTGGCCGTGCGCGGCCTGCGGGCCGACCAGTTCAGCCTGCGCCTGACGCGCGCCGAGATCGGCAACTACCTGGGCCTGACGCTGGAGACCGTCAGCCGCGTGCTGTCCCGGCTGGCCCGGGCCGAGCTGATCGCCTTCAACGAGAAGAGCCGCCGCGACATCTGCATCCCCGACTTCCACGCCCTGTCGGCCTATGTGGAGCGCCGCGACGCCCGTGCCGGCCTGCACTGAGCCCTGCGACGTCGACGACGCCGCAAGAAAGAAAAGATGGCTGCAGCGCATCGCCGGGATCCCGGATTGAACAACACGGCCAACGACGCCACCGCCCCTTCCGGCCTGCGGCAGTTCCTCGCCACGCCACTGGCGCTGGCCCTCGTCTATGCGGCCTTCGGCATGCTGTGGATCCTGCTGTCCGACCGGTTGCTGCAATCCATCGCGCCCGACATGGCGACGCTGTCGGCCCTCGGCCAGGGCAAGGGCGTCGCCTTCGTGCTGGTCACCAGCGGACTGATCTACCTCGTGGCCGCCCGGCGGCCCGTCCGCGCCGCCGCGGCAGCGGCCGCCGAGGACCGCACCGGCGGCCTGATGTGGGTGTTCGCCGTCCTGTGCGCGGCCATCATCGTCGCCGGCCTCGTCAGCTACTCGGGCTCGGCCAGCCAGGCCTATGAGCAGCATGTCGGCCAGCTGCGCCGCGAGGCCCAGCTCAAGGCCGGCATCGTGCAGGGCTGGACGGACCGGCGCATGGACGAGGCCCGCCAGCTGGCCGCCGACCCCACGCTGCGCGCCGGCCTGCTGCGCTGGCGCCGCAGCCCCGACGACGCCGCGACCACCCAGCTGCGCCGGCAGCTGCACCTGCTGCTGGCCTCAGGCCGCTACACCGGCGCCCTGCTGGTTGGCGAGCGGGCGCAGTTGCTGATGAACGCCGACGAGGGCTCGCCGGACATCGACCGCCCCCTGGCCGACGGCGCCATCGCCGCCTACCGGCGCGGCCTGGTCGGCAGCGGCGACTTCCAGGCCATCGCGGGCGATCCGGCCAGCCTGCGCTTCGACCTCTTCATCCCCCTGCTCGGCGCCGACGGCCGCCCCGACGCCGTGCTGGTGCTGCGCACCGCGCCGCAGCGCACGCTGCTGCCCCAGCTGCTGGCGGGCTCGGCCATCGGCGCGCCCGAGACGCTGCTGCTGCGCCCTGGCACGCAGGGCCTGCTCGTCATCGGCCTGGGTGCCGGCGACACGCCGGTGATGCGGCCGAACGCCGGGCCCGGCGGCGATGCCCCCGAGCCCTCGCTCGGCGCGCTGGCGGCCAACCCGGCCCTGGCCGACACGGTGGTGGCCGGTCTGGCGCATGGCAGCGAGGCCACCACGGCCGTGGCAGTGGCGCTGCCCGGCTCCGCCTGGTACGTGGCCGTGCAGCTGCCGCGCGACATGCTGCATGGCGACGGTGCCGCGGCCGGGGCGGCGGCGCTGTCCCTCGTCAACGTGCTGGCCGTGCTCGCCACCGGGGCGGTCGTCTATGTCGCGCTGCGCCGCCGCGAGATGCACGCGGCCGCGCGCATGGCCGCCGACCACGCCGAGAAGGAGCGCGCGTGGAAGATTGCCGACGCCATCGCCAACAGCTCGACCGACGTCATCTTCGCCAAGGACATGCAGGGACGCTACCTGTTCGCCAACCGCGAGCTGTGCCGCGTGCTGGGGCACAGCGCCGACGAGCTGATCGGCTCGGATTCGCAGGGCATGTTCCCGCCCGAACAGGTGCGCCGGCTGCTCGAGGACGACGCCGGCGTGCTGCGCTCGGACAAGCCCGTCAGCATCGAGGTCCGGCTCGCCACGGCGCAAGGCGACCGCGTCTACGCCTGCACCAAGGGCCGGCTGGTGGACGGCGACGGCCGCGTCATCGGCGTCTACGGCGTCTCCAGCGACATCACCGCGCGCCGCGACCTGCAGCGGCGCATGCGCCAGTGGACGACCGCCTTCGAGGACATCCGCGATGGCGTCGTCGTCACCGACGCACTGGGCCACATCCAGTCGGTCAACGGTGCCTTCAGCCTCATCACCGGCTACTCGGCGCAGGAGGCGATCGGCGCCAGCATGAAGCTGCTGCACTCCGGCCGCCACGGCAAGGCCTTCTACGAGCAGATGTGGGCGCTGCTCAGCCAGACCGGTCACTGGCAGGGCGAGATCTGGAACCGCCGCAAGAACGGCGAGATCTACCCCGAATGGCTGACCATCCGCGCGGTGCGCGAGGAGGACGGCCCCGTGATGCAGTACGTCGGCGTGTTCACCGACGTCAGCCGCCTCAAGGACAGCGAGGCGCAGGCCGACTGGCTGTTCCACAACGACTCGCTGACCCGCCTGCCCAACCGCATGCAGCTGCAGCGCCGGCTCGAACAGGTGCTGGCGCGCGCCCGCCGCCGCGAGGCCCGGCCGGCGCTGATGGTCATCGACCTGGACGGCTTCAAGACCGTCAACGACAGCCTCGGCCACCCGGCCGGCGACGAACTGCTCGTCTGCATCGCCGAGCGGCTGCAGGCGCAGCTGCGCCACAAGGACTGCCTGGGCCGCCTTGGCGGCGACGAGTTCCTCCTCATCGTCGAGAACGGCGCCGACACCGAGGCCGTCTCCGCCATGGCGCGCGAGGTGCTGGCCACCGTGTCGGAGCCCGTCGCGCTGTCCTGCGGGCGCGACGCCTACCTCACGGCCAGCATCGGCATCAGCCTGTTCCCGGAGTCGGGCAGCCCCACCGCCGTGGAGCTGCTGCGCGATGCCGACGCGGCCATGCACCGCGCCAAGGAGCTGGGCCGCAACCGCTTCTGCTTCTACACCGTCGACATGCAGGTCATGGCCATGGCCAAGCTGGAGATGGAGGCCGCGCTGAGCCGCGCCATCGAGCGCCGCGAGCTGCTGCTGCACTACCAGCCAAAGGTGGCCGCGCAAAGCGGCGAAGTCGTCGGTGCCGAGGCGCTGCTGCGCTGGCAGCGCGGCGACGCCGGGCTTGTGCCGCCGGGCCAGTTCATCCCGCTGGCCGAGCAGAGCAGCCTGATCCTGGACATCGGCGCCTGGGTCATCGACACGGCCTGCCGGCAGATCCGCGCCTGGATGGACGCTGAGCAGCCGGTCGTGCGCATCGCCGTCAACGTGGCGGCGCGGCAGTTCGCTGCCGGCGACCTGGACGTCGTCGTCGCCGATGCGCTGCATCGCCATGGCGTGCCGGCGCGCCACCTCGAACTCGAACTGACCGAGGGCATGCTGATGAGCAACCCGCAGTTGGGCACGGCCACGCTGCAGCGCCTGCGCGACCTGGGCGTCAAGATCTCGCTGGACGACTTCGGCACCGGCTATTCCAGCCTGGCCTATCTGCACCAGTTCCCCATCGACACGCTGAAGATCGACCAGTCCTTCGTGCGCCGCATCGGCGAGGTGCCCGACGGCGAGGCGCTCGTCGATGCCGTCATCGGCCTGGCCCACCGCCTGCACCTGCGCGTGGTGGCCGAGGGCGTGGAGACGGACAGGCAGCGCGCCCACCTGCTGAGCCAGGGCTGCGACGAGATGCAGGGCTACCACTTCGGCCGCCCAGCGCCTGCCGAGGCGCTGCAAACGATGCTGGCCCGGCAGGCCGACTCAGTTCCCGCCTGACAGCGCCCGCGCGATGGCCTGGGCGAGCTCGCCCCGCGAATAGGGTTTCTGCAGCAGCTCCCAGCCGGGCGGCGCGTCCTGGTCGGCCTCCAGCAGCTCGGCCGAGAAGCCCGACATCAGCAGCACCGCCAGGCCCGGCAGGCGCTGCTGCGCCAGCGCCGCCAGCTCGGTACCGCGCATGCCGGAACCCAGCGCGATGTCGGTCAGCAGCAGGTCGAAGACGGCGTCCTGCGTCAGCAGCAGCAGTGCCTGCTCGGCGCTGGCGCAGGCGGTCACCTCGCAGCCCAGCGCGTCCAGGAACTGCCGCGCCACGGCTCGCACCTCGGTGTCGTCCTCCACCATCAGCACCTTCAGGCCCGGCGGCAGCGCGCCGGCCTCGCCCGCGGCGTCCTCGCGGGTCGGCTGCTGGCCCCAGGGCCGTGGCAGGTACAGCGAGATCGTCGTGCCCGCGCCCGGTGCCGACTCGATGGCCACCGCGCCGCGCGACTGCTTGGCGAAGCCGTAGACGGTGCTCAGCCCCAGCCCGGTGCCGCGCCCGGCCTGCTTGGTCGTAAAGAAGGGCTCGAAGGCACGCTCCTTCACCTCCTCGGGCATGCCCGAGCCGTTGTCGGCGATGGCGATGCGCAGGAAGCGCTCGTCCTGCGCGCTGGGGTCGTCGATGCCGCGCCGCACCGAGGCCGGCAGCGCGCCGGCCGGACCGGCGCTGAAGCGCAGCGAGCCGCCGTCGGGCATGGCATCGCGTGCGTTGATGGCGACGTTGAGCAGCGCCGCCTCCAGCTGGCCCGGGTCGGCCAGCACGGCCAGCGCGGCCGCGTCGGGAGAGAGCTCGACGCTGATCGCGATGCGCTGGTCCAACGTGCGGCGCAGCATGTCGGCGAGCGAATGCAGCAGCGCCCCCACGTCCACGGTGCTGGGCTGCAACACCTGGCGGCGCGAGAAGGCCAGCAGCTTGGCCGTCAGCTCGGCGCCGCGCCTTGCCGCACGCGTGGCCGCGCCAACGAGTTGCTGGCCGAACTCGTCGCCGGCCAGGGCCGGCAGTTCCTCCAGCACCTGCAGATTGCCCTGGATGACGGTCAGCAGATTGTTGAAGTCGTGGGCGATGCCGCCGGTCAGCTGGCCCACGCTCTCCAGGCGCTGCGCGTGGTTGAGCGCCTCCTCGCTCTGGGCGCGCTGCAGGCAGGTGGCCAGCAGATTGGCCAGCGACTGCAGGAAACGCGTCTCGTCGTCGCCGAAGCGGTCGGCGACGCGCGAGCGCACGCACAGCACGCCGGTCATGCGCCCGCGGTCGAACAGCGGCACCGCCAGCAGGCTGGCCATGCCGGCGTCGAGATCGGCCTGCGGCACTACGAAGCGGGTCTCCCGCGCCAGGTCGCCCACCACCAGGGGCTGGCCGTTCGCCAGCACATGGCCCGCCGACGTATCTGGGCTGTTGGGCACACGCCCCCCCAGGGGCAGGGAGGCGAAGTCACCGAAACGGCTGACGACGCGGAACTCCAGCCGGTCGGCCTCCAGCAGCAGCACGCTGGAGAACTCCGCTTCCAGCGCCTGGGCGGCCAGCTCGGGCACGCGGATCAGCAGCTGCTGCGGATCGCGCTCGTCGACGGCCATGCGGCCGAGCGCGGCCAAGTGCTCGCTGTGCCGGGCGCGCTGGAAGGCCTGCTTCACGCGCGGGTAGGCGCCGATGTCGCGGATGGCCGCCACAACGTAGGACAGGCCGTGGCTCTGCAAGGGGCTCAGCGCGATCTCGACCATCACCTCGCTGCCGTCGCGCCGCCTGGCCACCAGCTCCATCTGCGTGCCCATGGGGCGCGCGCGCGGGGCCTGGCCGTAGGCATGGCGGTAGGCGGCGTGGCGCGGCCGGATGCTGTCGGGCACCAGCGCGTCCACGGGCGTGCCGACCAGTTCCGCAGCCGCGTAGCCCAGCAACGCCGCCGCTGCCGGGTTGGCCAGCACGATCAGGCCTTGCGCGTCCACCAGCAGCAGGCCGTCCGCCGCAGCGGAGAACAGCGAGCGATAGACGCCCAGGTCGTCGACGACCGGTGGCGGCGCGGGAGCCTGGTCCTCGTTCATCTAGGCAGCCGGGCCGACCGGCGGGATGAAGATGTAGCCGGCGCCGCGCACCGACTTGATGATCTGCGGGTTCTCCGCATCGGCCTCCAGCTTCTTGCGCAGCCGGCCCACCTGCACGTCGATCGTGCGGTCGAAGGGCGCGGCCTCGCGGCCCCGCGTCTGCTCCAGCAGGAAGTCGCGCGACAGCACGCGCCCGGCATGCTGCACCAGCGTGGCCAGCAACTCGAACTCACCGGTCGTGAGCCTGACCTCGGCGCCCGCGGGGTCGTCCAGGCGGCGCGCGGCCAGGTCCAGCCGCCAGCCGAGGAAGCCCAGGCGCGAACCGGCGGCGGGCGCCGGTGCGGCGGCAACGGCCGCTGCCGCCACGGCGGGCGGCGCGGGCTCGATGCGCCTGAGCACAGCCTTGATGCGGGCCACCAACTCGCGCAGGTCGAAGGGCTTGGTGACGTAGTCGTCGGCGCCCACTTCCAGGCCCACGACCTTGTCAACCGAGTCGCCACGGCCTGTGATGATGACGAGGCCGCAGCGCCAGTGCTCGCGCAGCTGGCGGGCGATGGCGAAGCCGTCCTCGCCCGGCAGGCCAAGATCCAGCAGCACGAGTTCGGGCGGGTCGACGGGCAGTAGCTCCATCAGCGCGCGGCCGGAGTGCAGCTGGGTGGTCCGGAAACCATGGCTGGCCAGGTAGTGGGCCAGCAGCTCGGTGATGGCGGTCTCGTCGTCGACTACGGCAATGTGCTGGTGCGTCACGGCGTCGGCGCGTTGGATGCGTTAGGGGCTGACAGGCATTCTTGCACCGTTCCGGCGCAGGGCAGCGTCAGTATGACGTCAGCAGATGGGAGTCGCCGCTGGTGCGCAGCGGCAGGCGGATGCGGAAGATGGCGCCGCCCTCGGCGCGGTTCTCGGCGGTGATGGATCCGCCGTGCACCTCGACGATCTTGCGGCTGATGGCCAGGCCCAGGCCCGTGCCGCCGGAGCCGTCCTTGGTCTTGCTGGACTGCACGAAGGCCTCGAATATGGATTCCAGCTCCGTTGGCGGGATGCCGGGCCCGCGGTCGGCCACGCTGAGCGTGCACTCGTCCGACGCCGTGGCAATGGCCTGCACCTGCAGCAACCCGCCCTCGGGCGAGAACTTGATCGCGTTGGCGATGACGTTGCGGATGGCTTGGTGGATGCGCGAGGGGTCGACCTTGGCCGTGAGGGGCGCGTCGGACAGCTGCAGCGCCAATCGCAGGCCGCGCTTGGCCAGCAGCGGATCGAGCTCGCGCAGCACGCCCTGGACCAGCGTGCGCAGGTCGCAGCGCTCCAGATCGAAGGTGCCCACGGCGCTCTCGATCTTGGACACGTCCAGCAGGTCGTTCACCAGCGCCAGCATGCGCTGGCCGGAGTTGTGGATGTCGCTGAACATGCCGGCCAGTTTGGGTGTGTCGCGGCCGCGCGTGAAGCCGAGCTCCGAGAAGCCCAGGATGGCCTGCAGCGGCGTGCGCAACTCGTGGCTGATGTTGGCGACGAACTCGGACTTGGAGCGCGAGGCCTCCTCGGCTGCGTCGCGTGCCTCGCGGGTGGCGCGCTCGGCGTCGCGGAACTCGCTCACGTCCATCAACGTGCACAGGATGCCCGCCGGCCCGCTCTGGCCGCCGGGCACCAGCACCTTGGTGACCACCATGTCGCGGCGCGAACCGTCGCGGTGCACGACCTGCGTCTCGTAGCGCAGGCGGCCACCGTGCGCCATCAGCCGCGCCTCCTGCTCGGCATGCAGCCCGGCATCCGCCGGCGACAGGAAGCCGCCAACATGGGTGCCGATCACGTCCGCGCGCGGGCGGCCCACGAATTCCTCCCAGGCCTGGTTGACCATCACGTAGCGCCCACCGGCGTCGAACATGGACACGGGCTGCGGGCTGATCTCCAGCAGCAGGCCCGTGAACGCGAGCTGGTGCTGCAGTTGCTCGTCGGAGGCGACGCGCTCGCTCACGTCGACGGCGCTGCCCGCGAAACCGACGATGCGGCCCTCGCCATGCAGGGGCACAACCGCCAACAGGAAGTGGCGGGGCCGGCCGTCGGCCGCGGGAATGCAGATCTGGCCCTGGCGCACGCCGGCCCGGTCGTCCGGGCGGAACAGCGCCGCGGTGCGCTCGCGGTCGGCGGGCGCCGCCAGCTCGCAGAAGCGCCGGCCGCAGGCGGCCTCCAGCCCCGCGTCGCTGATCGCCGCCCAGCGCGCGTTGACGAAGGTGATGGCGCCGTCGACATCGGTGCGGAAGATCACCTCCTGCACGCTCTTGAGCAGCACGCTCATCTCGCGCTCGCGCAGGGCGACGCGCTCGTGGGCCCCGTCCAGCGCCTGGCGTGCCTGCTCGCGCGCATGCATCTCGCGCAGCAGCGCGGCCAGGCCACCGGCGACGGCCAGCAGCGCCAGCAGCCCCATGCCGCAGAGCCAGCGCACCCGCCCGTACCAGGCCTGCAGCACCACCGGCTCGGCCAGTTCGACGACGACCACCAGGGGCCGGGTGCGCGAGGCGCGGAAGGCCACCACCTGACGCCCCGGCTGGGCGCCGTCGCCGAGGTATTCGCCATGCTCGCGGGCCGGCAGCCAGCGCTCGAAGACCGGGTGTCCGGCGATGCGCATTCCGGGCTCCGTGGCCAGCCCGTCATTGGCGGCGATGAGCTGCCCGTCCAGGCTGCCGAGCAGGGCCACGCCGCCCTCTTCGGACAGCGCCCCCTGCTGGAAGTTGGCCAGCGCGCCGGGGTTGATAAGGGCCACCAGCAGCAGCCGCTCTCCCCCCGGGCCGCTCAGGCCGCGCAGCAGCGGCAGCATGCCCACGCCGGCTGCGCGCGGCGTGGCCGCGGCCGGCCCGAGGTCGGCGAGGCTGCGGCCCGGCAGCAGCGGCAGCAGCCGCTCCCGCCCCTCGCCCGGCAGCGGGCCGAACCGCTCCATCGACACGCGCACGCCCTGCTCGGACGGGATGGAGCTGGCCAGCACCCGGCCCTGCTCGTCCAGCACGGCGACGCCGCGCAGGAAGGGCAGGCCGTTGAGCAGGCTGCGGCCGAGCAGCGGCTGCAGCCGCGCCGGCTCGGCGGCAGTCTGGCGCGCGACGCCCTCGCCCAGCGTGCGCAGGATCAACGATGCCGACTCGACGGTGCGGGTGACGTGATCCTCCAGCGTGCGGGCGATCAGCCCGGCGCGGTCCTGCGCATTCGCCAGCACCTCGTGCCTCTCGTACTGCGCCAGCGTCGTCAGCACCGTCAGCACCACCAGCGCCAGCAGGGCCGACAGCAGCTTGGCCAGCCGACCGGCGCGACCGAGCGGCGGCCGTGCCGGCCGCGGCGCCGCAGGGACGGAGCTCATGCGTCAGCGCGCGACGACGATGTCCGCCAGGCCGTGCCGCTTGGCCGCCGCGAGCAGGCGGCCATCGCGCTTGATGGCGGCGACGAATTCGTCCAGGCGCGCGAGCCAGCGCGCGTCGCCGCGCTTGACCGCGTAGCCGTAAGGCAGCACGAAGAAGGGCTTGGGCGGCGCGACGAGACGGGCCCAGTCGGCGTTGTCCAGCAGGCGGCGGCTGTAGGGGTAGTCGGTCATGAAGACGTCCACGCGACCGGCCTCCAGCTCCTGCTCACGCGTGACCGGCGGGCGGATGACGACCATCTTGGCCTGCTTTAGCGCGTCGCGCATGACGGGCTCCATGAAGGTGCCCGCCTGCACGGCCACGAGGATGCCGGGCTGATCGATGTCGGCCCACTGCCGCACCGTGCGGCTGGCACGGTTGGTGACGCCGTAGATGTCGCTCTGCAGATAGGGCTCGGTGAAGGCCAGCTGCTCCTTGCGGCTGGCCAGAATGCCGACGGCGAACATGGCCACGTCGCAGCGACCGCCATTGAGGTCGGCGACCAACTGGGGGAAGGAGGATTCGACGTATTCCAGTGCCACGCCCAGCTCGCGGGCCAGTTCGGCCGACAGGTCGATGTCGATGCCGCCCAGCTGCTGGGTGCGCGGGTTGCGGTAGGTGACGCCGTAGTAGTCGGGCCAGATGCACACATGAAGCTTGCCGGCGGCGCGCACGCGCTCCAGCGTCTGCGCCTGGGCCGGGGCCTGGGCGGCGATCAGGAAACCGGCCAGCGTCAGCGCGAGTCCACGAATCAGTCTCATGAAGGGGCTCCCAAGGTTCGCAGAGGTCATGCCAGCTCCGCCAGCTGCTCGAAGGTGGGCGGCTTGGCGTTGATGCTTTCGCGCAGCGCCGTCATGGTCGCGACGTGGGCGACGAAGGTGTCGACAACGTGCGGATCGAAGGCTGCGCCGCGCTGCTCGCGCAGCATGGACAGGGCCACGTCGTCCGCGAAGGCCTTGCGGTAGCAGCGGTCCATGGTCAGCGCGTCGAAGAAGTCCACCACCGCCACGATGCGGCCCGACAACGGGATGGCCTCGCCCGCGAGGCCACGCGGGTAGCCGCCGCCGTCCCAGCGCTCGTGGTGGGTCAGCGCGACCTCGGCGGCCAGCTGGAACAGCGGCACGCGCGAGCGGCCGAGGATGTCGGCGCCCATCGCGGCGTGCTGGTTCATCTGCGCGCGCTCCTCAGGCGTATAGCTGCCGGGCTTCTTCAGGATGGCATCGGGGATGCCGATCTTGCCGACGTCGTGCATGGGCGCCGCGCGGCGCAGCATGCGCGCGAACCCGGCCGACTGGCCGAGCGCCAGCGCCAGCGCCTCGGCCAGATAGCCGATGCGCACCATGTGCACGCCGGTGTCGTCGTCGCGGAAGTCCGCCGCCATCGCCAGGCGCAGCAGCGCCTCGTGATGGGCACGCGTCACTTCGCGCAAGGCCTCGTTGCGCTCGTGGTACATGCGGCCCAGGTCCTGCACGATGCGCTCCATCTGTGCGGACGCGGCGTCGTCGAAGCTGCGGTCGGCGACATGCGGGTCGGCGACGCTCGCCATGCTCATCGCCATCATCAGACGGTCGCCCACAACTCGCCGATGCAGCTGATCAACTGCAGCGGACTGAATGGCTTGACGAGGTAGGTGTCCGCACCCGCCTGCAGACCCGCCTCGCGATCGCTGGCCTGGCCGCGGGCGCTCAGCATGATGACCCGCGGCGCCTCGCCGCCCACCATGCCGTCGCGCAGGCGGCGGCAGACGTCCAGCCCGTTGATCGAGCCCGGCATCATGACGTCCAGCAGCACGAGGTCGGGCTGGAACTCCCGGGCCATCAGCAAGGCGGCCTCGCCGTCCGCGGCTTCGCGGACGTCGTAGTCCTCGAACTCCAGCGTCATGCGGATCAGGCGGCGGATGTCCGCATGGTCGTCGACGATCAGGATCTTTCTCATTGCTGCGCTTTCCGCGATCAGATTGAATGATGAAGATTATCAGTTTTATCGTTTAAAGACGCCAGAGGGTGACGCGATCTTTCGTCGCCAGAGCAGGAAAAGTTCTCGTTCGGGCGCGGTGGGATGCGGCATCGGCCGCGGCCCCGGGGGATAGCGCCCCGCCAGCCTGCCGCGCCTGCGCGCCTGACAGCGCCTGGCCGGTACGGCGGCACTGTTTCATGGGCACCCCGTCACGCGCGAGTGCGGACCGACATGCGCCTGAACCGCTCTCAAACACGGCAAATTCAGCAAGACGACGCATCGCCGGCGAAAAAATTCACGAGATCACAGGCCTGAAACCGGGCCAAATGGGTCAAGCGGGCCAATCTACTATCAAATATATCACTTGATTCAAAAGCAAAGCTCCGTGACTGCCCTCTCCCTCATCGAACACCAAGCCATCGAAGCCGCCGCACCGTGCGAGGTGCTCACCTGCCGGCTCGGCGCCGAGGAATACGGCATCGACATCCTGGCCGTCCAGGAGATCCGTCGCTACGAGGCGCCCACGCGCATCGCCAACGCCGCCAGCCATCTGCTGGGCGTCATGAACCTGCGCGGCGTCATCGTGCCCATCGTGGACCTGCGCCGCCTGCTGGGCCTACCGGCCGAGAACGGCGCGAACACGGTGACGGTGGTGGTGGTCGTGGGCGGCCGCACGGTGGGCCTGGTGGTGGATTCGGTGGCCGACGTCGTGGCGCTGGCGCCGCAGCAGATCCAGCCCCGCCCGGCGCTGGGCGCCCAGGTGGACGTGGACTTCATCGTCGGCCTGGCTCAGCTCGACGCGGCGGACAGCCAGCGCCTGCTGCTGCTCGTCGACCTCGCCGCGCTGCTGCGCGATCTCTGAGCCCACGCCGGCGCTCGAAGCCGCACCGGGCCGCATGCCCAAGCGCCGCGGCTAGCGGCCGCCCAACACGCGGGCGGGCAGCATGACAATGGCGCGCAGCAGCCCGAAGGCGCCATCGACCGCGATGCCCAGCAGCCTGAAGGGCAGCGTGATCAGCCAGACCAGCGGCCACAGCAGCAGCGCCAGGAGGGCCAGTGGCCAGCAGATCACGAACAGAATGCACCAGAGCAGGAAGCTGAACATCGCCGAGCTCCTTACTTGGCCGGCGCGGTCACGCCGGGCTTGAGGTATTTGTCGAGGAACTCGACCATGCGGCGGTTGGCAACCAGCGTGTTCTTCTTCTTCGAGAAGCCGTGGCCCTCGTCGTCGAACACCAGGTAGTCCACCGGCACGCCGTTCTTCTTCACCGCCGCAACGATGTCGTCGCTCTCGGGCTTGATGACGCGCGGGTCGTTGGCACCCTGGATGACCATAAGCGGCTTCCTGATCTCATTGGCGTGGAAGAGCGGCGAGGTGGCCACCAGGAAGTCACGGTCCTTCACCGGGTCGCCCACCTCCTGGTAGAGGGCCTGTCGGAAGCTCTCCCAGTAGGGCGGAATGCTCTCCAGCGTGCGCAGCCAGTTGCTGACGCCGAAAATGTCGATGCCGACCTTGAAGGCCTCAGGGCGGAAGGCCATGGCCGACAGCACCATGTAGCCGCCATAGCTGCCGCCGACGATGCCGATGCGCTCGGGGTCGATGACGCCGGTGCCGGCCAGGAAGGTCTTGGCCTCGATGCAGTCCCACAGCGGCTCGCGGCCATGCTTGCCGTCGTCGGCCGTGAAGAAGCTCTTGCCGTAGCCCGAGCTGCCGCGGTTGTTGATGCCCAGCACGGCGTAGCCGTTGTTGGCGAAGTACTGCATCAGCGCCGAGTAGCCGCGCATGGTCTGGCCGCCGGGGCCGCCGTGCACCCAGACGATGGCCGGCACCTTGTGGGTCGGCGAGGCCTCCTTGGGCAGCAGGAAGACCGAGGGGATGACCATGCCGTCGAAGCTCTTGAAGCGGGCGATGGATGCGTCCACCAGCTCGGCGGGGTCGATGTCCTTGGACAGGCTCTGCGTCAGTTGCCGGGGCGCTGCGTTGGAACCGACATCGGCGACGAAGAGGTTGTTGGGCGAGCGGTCGCCGTTGACGTAGAAGGCCATCCGCTTGCCGCTGCGCGAGAAGGCCACGCCGCGCACCTCGCCGCCGGGCAGCTTGGGCAGCGCGATGGGCTTGCCGTCCTTGTAGAGGCGCAGCGCGATGCTGGCGTCGGCATTGACGCCGGTGACGCGGTGGCGGCCGTCCCTGGAGAAGGCGGTGTAGGCCACGTCCCAGTCCGCGCGCTCGACCTCTCGGGTGGCGCCGCTGGCGATGTCGTAGGCGACGACGCGGGTGAACTCGCCGCCGTCATTGCTCGTCATCAGCAGCTCCTTGCTGTCGGGCGTGAAATCCTGCGGCGCGTACTGGGCCACGCCGCTGTGCTTGGTGATGTGCTTGATCTCCCCGCTCTTCAGGTCGACGAGGTGCACGTCGGAATCGGCCGTCGTGTTGACCTTGGCCAGGGCCAGCCAGCGGCCGTCGCGGCTGATGTCGGCCACCTCCCAGCCGGCCTCGTTCTTGAAGACCAGCGTGCGGGCGTAGGTCTTCGCGTCGAAGCGGTAGAGGTCGAAGAAGCGCGGGTCGCGCTCGTTGGTGGTGACGTAGAAGGCCGTCTCGTCGCCGCTCCAGCCGGCGAACGACGCCTTGAGCTTGTCGCCCGGCGTCAGGTCGCGCTCGCTGCCGTCGAGCTCGCGCACATAGAGGTGGTTGAGCTCGTTGCCGGCCTGGTCGCGGGTGTAGAGGAAGCGGTCGTCGCCGGGGAAGAAGCCGACGGCGTAGTGGCTGTCGGTCTTGGAGTTCGTCAGCTGCACGGGTTTGCCGCCGCCCACCGGCATGGCATAGACGTTGAAGATGCCGGTCTCGTTGCTGTGGAAGAGGATGCGGCCCTCATCCGCCGAGAAGCTGGCACCGCCGATGTTGACGGTGGCCATGAACTGCTCGATGGTGTAGCGCTTGGCCGGCTTGGGCGCCTGGGCGGCGGCAGCCGGCTGGTTGGCGGCAACGGCAGCCTGGGGTGCACTCGCCAGCAGGGCCAGCGAGGCAACGAGGGTCAGCAGGGGGCGGCTCATGGAGTCTCCGTTGAAATGGGTGGGCAGACTCTAGCCAGCCGCGGCGCCCTCCCCATCAGGGTTGTGACGAAGCGGCGGATTCGGGGGACAGGCGGTTCAGCCGCGTTGACGGCCGGCCACATAGCAGGCGGCGAGGTTGCGCTCGTCGGCCAGCGTCATCCAGGCAAAGACGCGCTCGTGCAGCTCGCGGGCGACCGCGTCGCGGGCTTCGGCCACCGGGCCGACCGCCCAGTCCCACACGCAGATGTCGGCCGTCTGGCCGACCGACAGCCCGCCGATCTCATCCCCCAGGTGCAGAGCCTCGGCCGCGCCGCGCGTGGCAGCATGCAGGGCCGCCCAGGCCGTCAGGCGCTCGCCGCGCAGGGCCTGGACCTTGTAGGCGTCGCCCATGTTGCGGGGCAGGTTGAGGGACGTGCCGCCGCCGACGTCCGAGGCCAGGCTGACGTTGAAAGGCGCGCCCGACCAGTCGAACAGGCCGCTGCCCAAGAAAAGGTTGCTGGACGGGCAATGCGCGACTTGGGCGCCACGGTCGGCCAGCAGGCGCCTGTCGGCGGCGTCCAGCCAGATGCCGTGGGCCAGCACCGCGCGCTCATGCACCAGGCCGGCGCGCTCGTAGACGTCCAGGTAGCTGCGCGCATCGGGGAAAAGCTCCGCCACCCAGGCCACCTCGGCGCGGTTCTCGGCCACATGGGTCTGCATGTAGAGGCTGGCATCGGCCCGGCACAGGGCGCCGGCCATGGCGAGCTGCTCGGGCGTGCTGGTCGGCGCGAAGCGCACGGTGACGGCATAGGCCAAACGGCCTCTGCCGTGAAAGCGGTCGATCAGGTCGATGCAGTCCTTCTCGGCCTGCACGACGTCGTCCCGCAGCCCGTCCGGCGCGTGGCGGTCCATCAGCACCTTGCCGGTGATGAGCCGCATGCCGCGCGCCGCGGCGCCCTCGAACAGGGCCTCGGCCGACACCTTGTGCACGGTCGGGAAGACGACGGCCGCCGTCGTGCCGCTGGTCAACAGCGCGTCCAGGAAGACCTCGGCCCCGGCGCGGCTGCGGGCCGGGTCGGCAAAGGCGCGTTCGGCGGGGAAGGTGTAGCGATTGAGCCAGTCCAGCAGCTCGGTACCGTAGGAGCCGATGACCTCCAGCTGCGGGCAGTGAACGTGCGTGTCGATGAAGCCGGGCAGCACCAGCTGGCCGGCATGGTCCTTGCGCACCCAGGAATCGTCGGGTTCCGAAGCTTGACGACCCACGATGCGGCCGTCCTCGATCAGCAGCCAGTGGTCGCGGTCGAAGCGCACCGCGGGCGACTCCGTATCGCCCCAGCGCGGTGCGGCTGTGAAGTCGAGCAGATCGCCCCGCAAAGCCCATCGGCGCGGGCCTTCTTTTGACAATTTTTCCTGGTTAGTAAAACTCATGTGGCAATTCTGAACCAACAGCCCACAATCCAGAGCAGCATGAATACCCGCCCCATCCGTTTCTTCCACCGTGGCGAAGTCGTCGAGGTCGCGGACCTGCCCCCGACGACCACCGTCCTGCAGTACCTGCGAGAGCATGCCGCTTGTACCGGCACCAAGGAAGGCTGCGCCGAAGGCGACTGTGGCGCCTGCACCGTCATCCAGGGCGAGCTGGCCGCCGACGGCCGGCTGGAGCTGCGCAACGTCAACGCCTGCACCCAGTTCCTGCCGACGCTGGACGGGCGCGCACTGCTGACCGTGGAAGACATGGGCAGCACCGCGCAACTCAACCCCGCCCAGCAAGCCCTGATAGCCTGCCACGGCTCACAGTGCGGTTTCTGCACGCCCGGCTTCGTCATGAGCCTGACGGCCTGCTACGAGGCCCACCAGGCGGCCGGCACCCGACCAACGCGCCAGCAACTGGCCGATGCGCTGGCCGGCAACCTCTGCCGCTGCACCGGCTACCGGCCCATCCTGGACGCCGGCGAGCGCATGTTCGACGGCCCCGCCCGCTGCCTGGACCGCACGCCCATCGCCGCAGCCTTACAGGCCCTGGCGAGCGACGAGCCGCTGGACTACAGCCACGGCGGCGCCCGCTTCCACGCACCGCAGACGGTGCCCGACCTGGCCCTGCTGCGCGAGACCTACCCACAGGCCACGCTGCTGGCCGGCTCGACCGACGTGGGCCTGTGGGTCAACAAGCAGTTGCGCGACCTGGGCGATGTCATCTACACCGGCCGCGTGGCGGCGCTGCGCGAGATCCGGCAGGAAGACGGCAGCCTGAGGATCGGCGCCGCTGCCTCGCTGGAAGACAGCTGGGCCGCCCTTACCGCCGCCGTGCCGCGCCTGCGCGAGCTGTGGCTGCGCTTCGCCTCGCCGCCGGTGCGCCATGCCGGCACGCTGGGCGGCAACATCGCCAACGGCTCCCCCATCGGCGACGGCGCCCCGGCCCTGATCGCGCTGGGTGCCGACGTCATCCTGCGCCTCGGCACCCTGCAACGCCGCGTCAAGCTGCAGGACTTCTATCTCGACTACATGAAGAAGGACCTGCAGCCCGGCGAGTTCGTCGAAGCCATGCACGTCCCGCTGCCCTCGGCCAACTGGCGCTTCAGCGCGCACAAGATCGCCAAGCGGCATGACAGCGACATCTCGGCCGTCTGCGCCGTGCTGGCCCTGAGACTGGATGAAGGTGTCGTGCAGGAGGCCCGCTTCGCCTTCGGCGGCATGGCGGCCATCATCAAGCGCGCTTCGGCTGCCGAAGCCGCCGTCGTCGGCCAGCCCTGGACCGAAGCCGCCGCCAAGGCCGCAGCGGCAGCGCTGGCCCGGGATTTCAAGCCCATGACCGACATGCGCGCCAGCGCCGACTACCGGCTCAAGGTCGCACAGAACCTCTTCACCAAGCTGTGGCTGGAGACGACCGACGCCTTCGCCGTAGGCATCTGGCCGTCGATGCAGGAGGCCACGGCATGAACAAGCCCGAGACCCTGCACGCGCCGCAAACCGTGGTCGGCCAATCGACGCCGCACGAGTCGGCCCATCTGCACGTCAGCGGCGCTGCGCCCTACACGGACGACCTGCCCGAGCCCGCCGGCACCCTGCACGCGGCCCTGGGTCTGTCGCCCATCGCCCACGGCAAGCTGACCGGCCTCGACCTGGGGCGCATCCGCCAGATGCCCGGCGTCGTCGCCGTGCTGAGTGCCGCCGATATCCCGGCCGAGAACAACTGCGGCCCACTGCTGCACGACGACCCCATCCTGGCGGCCGGCGAGCTGCGCTACGTCGGCCAGCCGGTCTTCGCCGTCATCGCGACGAACCGCGAGTTGGCCCGCCGCGCCGCTGGCCTGGCCAGGAAGGTCATCCAGGCCGAGCCACTGCCCCCCGTGCTGACGGCCCTGGACGCCCACGCCAAGGGCCAGTACGTGCTGCCGCCCATGCACCTCACACGCGGCGAGCCCGACCAGCATCTGCCCACGGCGCCGCATCGCTTGCAAGGCCGCTGGAGCCTCGGCGGCCAGGAGCAGTTCTACCTGGAAGGCCAGATCAGCCTGGCCGTGCCGCAGGAAGGCGGCGAAGGCCTGCTGGTGCACTGCTCGACCCAGCACCCCAGCGAAATGCAGCAGCTCGTGGCCCATTGCCTGGGCTGGCAGGCCCACCGCGTGGCCGTGCAGTGCCGGCGCATGGGCGGCGGCTTCGGCGGCAAGGAATCGCAGTCGGCGCTGTTCGCCTGCGTCGCCGCCATCGCGGCGCTGAAGCTGAAGAAGCCGGTCAAGCTGCGCGTCGACCGCGACGACGACTTCCTCGTCACCGGCCGCCGCCACGGCTTCGACTACCGCTGGGACGTGGGCTTCGACGCCGACGGCCGCATCCTGGCCGCCGAGATCGACCTGGTCTCCAACGCCGGCCACAGCGCCGACCTGTCCGCGCCCGTCATGGCCCGGGCCCTCTGCCATTTCGACAATGCCTATTGGCTGCCGCACGTCGCCATGCACGGCTACTGCGCCAGGACCAACACTCAGAGCAACACCGCCTTCCGCGGCTTCGGCGGACCCCAGGGGGCCATTGCCATCGAGATGATCCTGGACGGCATCGCCCGCCAGTTAGGGCTGGACCCGGCCGAGGTGCGCCAGCGCAACTTCTACGCCGCCGGCCGGGACATGACGCCCTACGGCCAGCAGGTCGAGGAACTGCACGCCCAGGCGCTGACCGAACAGTTGCTCGCCAGCAGCCGCTACGCCGAACGCCGTGCCGAGATCGCCGCCTTCAACGCCGCCAGCGCGGTGCTCAAGAAGGGCTTGGCCTTCACGCCGGTCAAGTTCGGCATCTCCTTCAACGTCGCCCACCTGAACCAGGCCGGGGCCCTCATCCACGTCTACACCGACGGCTCGGTGCTGGTGAACCACGGCGGCACGGAAATGGGCCAGGGGCTGAACACCAAGGTCGCCCAGGTCGTTGCGCACGAGCTGGGCCTGCCCTTGCGCAGCGTGCGCTGCTCGGCCACGGACACCAGCAAAGTCGCCAACACCTCGGCCACGGCCGCGTCGACCGGCAGCGACCTGAACGGCAAGGCCGCCCAGGACGCGGCCCGCAAGATCAAGGCGCGCCTGGCCAGCTTCGTAGCAGAGCGCTTCGGCTGCTCCGCCGGGCTGATCGCCTTCGACGGAGGCCAGGTCAGCGGCGGCGGGCAGAGCATCAGCTTCAAGGACCTCGTGAGCGCGGCCTACCTCAAGCGCATCCAGCTCTGGAGCGACGGTTTCTACGCCACGCCTGGCCTGCACTGGGACAAGACCCGGCTGCAGGGCCACCCCTTCTACTACTACGCCTGGGGCGGTGCCGTCTGCGAGGCCCTGGTGGACACGCTGACGGGCGAAAGCCGCATCACCCGCACCGACATCCTGCACGACGTGGGCCAAAGCCTGAACCCGGCCATCGACATCGGCCAGATCGAGGGCGGCTTCATCCAGGGCATGGGCTGGCTGACGATGGAAGAGCTGGTCTGGCACCCCGTCACCGGCCTGCTGACGACGCACGCGCCCAGCACCTACAAGATCCCGACCGCCAACGACTGCCCGCCCGAGTTCCGCACCGAGCTCTTCGGCATCGCCAACGCCAGCGAGACCATCCACCGCAGCAAGGCCGTCGGCGAGCCGCCGCTGCTGCTGGGCTTCGCGGCCCTGCTGGCCATCAAGGACGCCTGCGCGGCCTGCGGCCCCGCGCGCAGCGACCCGCCGCTGCGCGCGCCGGCCACGGCCGAAGCGGTGCTGGCCGCCATCGACGCCGTGCGATGAGGCCAGCTGCCGCCCTGGCCCTGCTGCTGGCGCTGGTCGGCTGCGCCAGCAGGCCGCTGCAGGCACCGCAGATCGTCAGCGTCGACGCCTGGGGCGGCAGCCCGCCGACGGCGCGCGAAGAGCCCCAGCACATCAGCCGCATCACCCTCCACCACCAGGGCCAGATCTGGAAGGAAGGCACCGACCCCGAGGCCTATCTGCGCCGGCTGCAGCAGTGGTCGCGGCTGACCAGGCGCTGGGCCGACATCCCCTACCACTACGTCATCGCCCCCGATGGCCGCATCTACGCGGCGCGGCCGCTGAGCCAGGCCGGCGACACCAATACCGAGTACGACCCGCATGGCCATGCCCTCGTCATGCTGGTGGGCAACTTCGAGGAGCAGCAGCCCACGCCGGCCCAGCTGAATGCAGCCGTCGAATTGACGGCCTGGCTGGCGCGCGAGCACCACCTGGACCTGACCGCCATCGCCAGCCACAAGGACTACAGCCGCCAGACCGTCTGCCCGGGCAGGAACCTGTACGCCTATCTCGAATCGGGGTGGTTCAAGGCCGAGATCGCCAAGCGTCTCTAGCCCCGTTTCTGGGTTGCCGCGACGACGGCCTGGGTGCGCGAGCTGACGCCCAGCGCCTTCAGCACGGCAGCGACATGGTCCTTGACCGTGTCGACGCTGACACCCAGCTCGCGGGCGATGAGCTTGTTGGACAGGCCCTGTGTCAGCAGGTGCAGCACATGCTTCTGGCGCGGCGTCAGCGGCAGTTCGGCCCAGTCGGGCACGGGTGCGGCCGCTGCAGGAGGCGCGTCATCCACACGCGGCTTGAGCGGCGGGACATAGGTGCCGCCGGCCAGCACCAGATGCAGGGCCTGTACCAGCGTGTTCAGGTCGCTGCGCTCGGGCACATAGCCCATCGCGCCGGCCCCCAGAGCCTGCAGCGCGTCCTCGGTGTCGTCGCTGCCCGAGATGACGACGACGGGCAGCAGCAGGTGATCGCGGTGGATCTGCTGCATCAGCTCGAAGCCGCCATCCACACGCAGATCCAGCAGCACGAGGCGGGGCACGCCATGCTCCAGCGCCGCGAGCGCCGCGGCGACGCTGTCGACACCCTGCACCTGGGCGCCGGCGAAATGCTGCTCGATCAGGCCGGTGAGCGCGGCGCGCACCATCGGAAAACCATCGACCAGCAAGACCTTCATCACCCCTCCTCGTTGAACCGCGGCGGCATGATATTCAACGCAGGGCCGCAGCCAGCAAAGGCTTGGCCCAGGCGGGCACGCTGCGCAGCGGCGCGTGCGCAATCACACGCCCGGCCTGCATCTTCAGCAGCAGCACCGGCTGGGGCCGGCGCCCCAGCCGAGGGTCGGCCTCGAAGCTGTTGTCGTAGACGCGCAGGCTGGCCAGCTGCGGCATAAGCTTGACGAGGTTGCTGCGGCTGGCATCGAAGCGCTCGCGCACCTTGGCCTCGGGGATGTCGTGCCCGCCGGCCGCGACGCGCGCCGCGATGCGGCGCAGGTGCAGCTCGGGCGTGGCCAGGCCGGCGTACCAGACGTTCACCTCGGCGCCGCCGCGCGCGCCTTCCAGCAGCAGCCGGGCGATGCTGTTGCCGCCCAGCGTGGTCTCGAAGGCGTAGGTCAGCCCTTCGGCCAGCGCCTGCTCCACGCCGCGGCGCCCCAGCGTCCACGCCAGGCCGTTGGCTTGGCTCGCGGACAGGCCCGGCTGCTGCGCGCGCAGCCGCGCGGCCATCACGTCGGGGTTGAAGAACTCGGCGCCGCCGGCCTGGATGGCCGCGCCGCCAAGAGAGCTCTTGCCGGCACCGTTGACGCCGGCCAGCACGAAAAGTCGCGCCGGCAAGGGTCAGGCGGCCTTGCGGCGGGGCTTGGTGGCTTTCACGGCAGCCGCACCGATCGCCTCGGGCACCATCGCGAAGGCATCGGCCAGCGCGTCGCCCTGACCCTGCATGCGCGCCAGCATCGCGTCAAACTCGCCGCCCAGCGCGCCCAGGTCGGGCTCGGCCGCACGCTGCATCTCGCGGTAGCGCTCGACCGACATCAGCACGAAGGCCGGCTGGTCGTGCTTGGTGATGAGAACCGCGCCATGGGCCGCCACCGTGCGGCCGACTTTCTGGATGCCGGCCACCAGCTGCGTGGCCGACACGCTGGGCAGCTGGTCGGCAAGGGCTTGTTCGAGGACGGCGGACATGGGGTGCTCCGTGACGGCAATGCGCCTATTTTCCCTATTTTGGGAAAAATGGGAAATCAATGGCTCTTTGCCCGTTAAGTAGTGACGGGCTCACGCCATGAGCCAGTGGCCGGGCATCGTGACAGGCATACGGCGG
>NZ_JBWKUV010000007.1:0-344255 GCF_059421025.1 Roseateles sp. GW821-FHT03B02 | reverse complement strand
CCTTCGTCGGATCCGCCTCTGCGGCGAGATAGCGCCGCTTCCAGACCGAGTCAAGGTGGAGCGGCTGGACGCTCACGAATAATCTCCGGACTGTGGCATCCGTTGCGTTGCCCCGGGCCATGCCGAATGACGACTTGGCACAGCTCTGGAGCCGCGGGCCCGGTTCGCCTGGCTCGAGCCCCGGCGCCGCGAGATCCAGCGTCGCAACGATCGCCGCGATGACCTGGCGGACATGGTCAGGACCGATCTACCCGTCCAGCGACACGGGAGCAACGTCACCCGGTCCCGACCGGGTCGCTGGCGCTCAGCTTCGTGGCCGGCAGCCTGCTGGTGCTGGCCGGCATCGCGCTGGTTGGCAGGCTCAGGGGCGGGTCATGACATCGCTGGCGCGCAGGGGCGGGGCGCATCGTGGCGACAGCCGCCGAGCCCGCCGCGCGGCCCCACAATCCGCTGCATGATGTCTCGACCCATGCCCGATGACCGCGGCGGCAAACCGTCGCCACGCGCCGCAGTGCTCTGGCTGACCGGCCTGCCCGGTGCCGTCAAGTCCACGATCGCACAGGCGGTGTGCCGCCGGCTGCGCGCCGCAGGGCAGTCGGCGGTGCGTCTCGTCGGGAGACCGGCATGACGGGCCCCGTGTCGAGCCCGAGCGCCGAGACGGCGAGCGATCCGCTGAGCGGGCTGACGCCTGCCGAAGCGCAGCAGCTGCGCCGCGCCATGCAGGCGCTGCAGGCGGGCGATCGCAATTACGCGGCGCAGCTGCTGCTCGATCTGGCGCGCAGCGCGCCCGATCACCCGGAGGTCTTGCGCCTGCGCGCGGTCTGCCGTGCCGGCGACGACGACTGGGAAGGCGCAACGCAGGACCTCGCGCGCGCGCTCGCTCAGCGGCCCGGGGACTTCGACCTCCGCTCGCAGCTCGCGGCCGCGCAGGAGCACGCGCACGACCACGCTGCGGTGGTCGCGACGCTGCGCGAAGGCGAGGCACACGCGACTACATCGGCCGACTGGCTGGGGCTGTCGTTCGAGCACGACAACGCCGGCGAGCCGGCGGCGGCGTACGGCGCCGTGCAGCGCGCCGTCGCGCTGGACCCGGCGGCGCCGCTCGCCCGGCTGCAGCGCGCACGCTGCGCAACGGCGCTCGGCCATGGCGATGTCGCGGCCTCGGATTGCCGGCACCTGATCGCGCGCGGCGAGTTCGTCGCGCATGCGTGGTGGACTTTGGCCGACCTGAAGCTCGTGCCGATGACCGCCGATGAGCTGGCGCAGCTCGAGGCGAAGGCCTCCGCGCCGCCGGCGACGATGCCGGTGGAGGAACGGCTGCTCCTGAGCTTCGCCCTCGGCCACGGGCTGGAGAGCGCGGGCCGGCACGCCGACGCGTTCCGGGTCCTGTGCGCGGCGAACGATGCGGCACGTGCGTCGCGGCCGTGGGACTCCGCGGCGTTCGCGCGCTACGTCGACACTATCCGCACCGCGTTCGCCGGCGCGCCGCCGCCGCCGCAGGACGGGCCGGGGCGCGAGGTCATCTTCCTCGTTGGACTGCCGCGGTCGGGGACGACGCTTGTCGAGCAGATTCTCGCGAGCCACTCGCAGGTCGAAGGCGCGAGCGAGCTGCCCTACCTGCCGCAGCTGCTCCACGACGAATCTCGCCGGCGCGGCAAGCCGTTCCCGGCCTGGGTCGCCGACGCCAGCGACGCTGACTGGCGGCGGCTCGGCGAGGCCTATTTGCGGGCGAGTGCGCGCTGGCGTGCGGCCAAGCCGATCGCCACCGACAAGCTGCCCGAGAACTGGCTCTATGCCGGCGCCGTGCTGCGCATGCTGCCCGGGGCTCGCATCGTCGACTGCCGCCGCGACCCGGTGGAGACCGCATGGTCCTGCTACAAGCAGCTCTTCGGGCCGGGCATGGTGCACTTCACCTACAGCTTCGACGGGCTCGCGGCGTACTGGCGCGCCTACGACGCGCTCGCCCGCTTCTGGGCCGAGCGCTACCCGGGCCGCTTCGTCTTGCAACGGTACGAGGACCTCGTCGCCGACCCGAGTGCCGGCATCCACGCGCTGCTCGCCGCCTGCGGCCTCGACTTCGAGCCGGCCTGCCTGCGCTTCCACGAGACGGCGCGCGCGATCCGCACGCCGAGCTCGCTGCAGGTGCGCCAGCCGATGCGCGCCGCGTCGACGCCGGCACAGCGCTACGGCCTGCTGCTGGACCCGCTGCGCGATCGTTTCGCCGCGACAGGGGGGTGATCGGCCCGGCCACCGACGACGACGTCACAGCGCCTGACGCTGAGAGGGGATGCGCCTCACGTTCGACCAGGCGCGCAACGCCTTGCTCGTCGGCGAGGCACCGGCTACACGGCAACGGTGCGGCCGGAGCCGGGCGTGTGCGCCCTGTTGGCATCGGGCTTATGGCCTAGCAGCGCCAGCATGTAGACCCTCCAGTCGCCCCTCATCTTGGCTGAGATCTCGGTGGGCGTGCGGTTGACGTCGTGATAGCGCGGCATGGCGACGCGGCCCGCCGGCAGCGCATCACACTCGTGACCCTGTCCCAGGTTCCCGTACCGTTCGGTAACAGAATGGACCGGCATGAAGAGGCCCTGGAAGGGGTCAGGAGTTCATGCCATGAGGAAGAGCAATTTCACTGACCAGCGGATCGCGTTCGCACTCAGCAGGGCGAGGTGCTGGGGGTCAGTTCTGGATGTCGCTTGACTTCGGTGGCTCGGTCCATGCTCACGGCATCGAATGCTTGTTCGTCCGAAACGCTGTGTGGGTATCCAGTTTTTGCTGGCAAGAGGCGCCAGTTTTACCCCGCACCGTCGTCGGTATCTCCATCGGTACTGGCGGTACCTGCCTCGTCGGCGAACGGAGCCGGAACGTCAACTGGCAGCTTCGGGGTGCGGCCGTAGCCCGCTCCGCGAGAAACCGTCTGCGCGACCTGCGCAAGCCATTCCTGCAAGCTGCTAAGTAGACATAAATAGACATTAAGCGCGACGAAGTCTATTCTTGCATACTTCTATGAGACGTCGAGACCCGTCCGCCGAGCCTTACGAAGTCACCCAGTTTGTGGCTGAGGTGGGCGCGCGTGTTCGATTGATGCGGCTAGCTAGGGGTTTGACTCAAGCCGAGCTGGCCGAGCGGGCCGACATCAGCCGCCTCACCCTCATGTCTATCGAGGCTGGTGCCCTGTCTTCCCGGTTCGTCGACGTCGCGCGACTGCTGTGGGCCCTCGACGACGTGAGCCTGCAAACCGCCATGGCGGCCGCTGCACAAGACCCTGCCTTCCAGGAGGCGGCTCGTAGCAACCTGCCGCGCTTCTCGTCGCGTCGCAAGAAGGCCTCGCCATGACTCGTCGCGCCCCGGTCTTTAGGTGGACGGTAAACCCGCAAACGCAGGAGCGGTGGCCCGCGCGAATCTCTTGGCGGCCGGGAAGCAGCTTGCGGGGCTCGAAGAAGCAGCTGCCTGGGCAGTCGTAGAGCAGACCACGACCTACGTTCGCGCCAACTGGCGCCGTGTGTTTCTCAAGCACAGCGAACGGCATGCTGATTCTCGGCCGGACGACTGGGCAAAAGTCTTCGAGCACGACTGGCTCAAGCCCTGAGCCCGGCGGCCTTTGAATGAGTAACCGCCGTCATCGCATTGAGCGTCGGCATCTCGCACTGACAGCTCAGTGCTCGTTGTGAGCTAGCGGCAAGTTCGCATGTGCGATGCGAACTCGTGCGAACTTCAGCGCCGGCTCTTGCTCGCGTTAGGGTCGATTACGGAATGGCCGCCTCGTCGGCCAGAACCACTCGTAGGGGCAGGGGCCCTGTGACCCGAAGGAGAAATCTTGGCCAAGAAAATGCCCCCCGAGACCGACTGGTCTGCGGAGGGCACTCATCGAATCAGCTCGGTGGCGTCAACACGCTGAGCCACCGGCTAGCCCCGAAGGGCCCCTCGCTTTGCGAATGAACGCTTAGAACGAGTACGTGCCGCGCACGTAGTAGGTGCGGCCGGCTGCGTTGGCGTAGCGCGAATCCCAGCCGCCGGCCTGGAACAGGTCGGCCTGGTTGGTGAACGGCGGGTCGCGGTCGAACAGGTTGCGAACGCCCAGCACCAGGGACGCGCCCTTGATGGGCGACCAGCTGCCGTACAGGTCGGTCGTCGTGAAGGCCGAGACGTGGTTCGTCGGGATGAAGTCCACGTAGCCCGACTTGTAGTGGACCGCGGTGCCCAGGGCGAAGCTGCCCAGGCTCCAGTTGGCCGTCAGGTTGTGCTGCCACTTGAAGACCGGACCGGAGCCGACATAGACGCCGACGTTCTGGTTCCAGGCACCACCTTGGTAGTCCTGGTACTCGTACTTGTTGACGAAGGTGCTGTTCAGCGAGAAGTCGAACTGGCCGATGCTGGAGCGCAGGCGGTACTGGGCGCTCAGGTCGATACCGTTGGTGTTGGTGCCACCCAGGTTCTGGTTCAGCTGGTCAACATAGCCGCACTTCGTGCCAGGGCAGTTGCTGGTGATGGACAGCAGGTTGCCCGGCTGGGCGAAGTGGAAGTACTGCTGGAACTGCTGGTAGTTCGAGAACAGCGTGGACTGCGGCAGCGTCGAGATCGCGTTGGTGATCTTGATGGCCCACAGGTCGATGCCCAGGCTCATGTCGGCCATCGGCTCGAACACGGCACCCAGCGTGTAGCCCTTGGACTTCTCGGGCTTCAGGTTGGTGTTGCCGCCGGTCAGGACCTGGAACTGCGTGGAGCAGTTCGCACCGGAGGACGCGCCAGGGATGGCGGTGCCGCCCGGGCAGTTGATCGGGTTGTTGAAGTTGCCGGCCGTGTTGGTGTAGGCCTGCGAACCATACAGCTCGAACAGCGTGGGGGCGCGGAAGCCGGTCGAAGCGGAGCCGCGGAACAGCATTTCCTTGCTGGGCTGGAAGCGGAACGACAGCTTGGGATTGGTGCTGTTGCCGAAGTCGCTGTACTTGTCGTAGCGCAGCGAGCCGGTCACTTCCAGCATCTTGTTCACCGGCACGTTCAGCTCGCCGTAGACGGCCGACACGTTGCGGGTGCCCTTGGCGACGAAGTCCGGATCCAGGCCGGTCGAGGCGGAGACGAGCTTCGCGAAGTCCTTGTTGGCCGCGGAGATGAAGTCCTCGTGGCGGCGCTCGACGCCGACGGCGACCTGCGACGCACGGCCGGCACCCAGCCAGTCACCCAGTTCACGGCTGGCGGTGATCTTGAAGATGTTGACCTTGCCGGTGGCGGTCTGCAGCTTGCCGTTCAGGGCGGCCTTTTCCAGCAGCGCGGTGCCGGCAGCGGATTGGGCGCCGAAGGGGTTGATGACGCCTTCCAGCAGGCCTTCACCGATCATGTCGCCGTCGCCGTAGCCGCCGACCAGGTTCTGGTCGACGGTGTTCTTGTTGGCGGAGAACTTGACCGAGTAGTCCCAGTTGGCGGCATTGCCGTCGGCGGACAGCACGATGCGGCTTTGCTTGTTGTCGTTGCGCTGGGAACGCGAGCCGTTCGGGAAGTCGCGCCAGAAGACGTAGACGAAGCCCGGCTGAACGGCCACCGGGTTGGCGAAGGCGGAAGAAGGGCTGAAGGGCTTCGTGCCGGCCGAGCCGTCGTCGAAGGTCGGGTCGACGTGGGCGGTCGGGAAGTAGGGGTTCTTCTGACCATTGGGCATGGTCGGGTTCATGTAGTAGCCGCCGTAGGGCACGGGGGCGATGCGCGTCGTGACCTTGTTCTGGGTCATGAAGGCTTCGGCGCCGAGTTCCAGCGAGTCGCTGACGCGCAGGGTGCCCTTGATCATGCCGGAGGCCGTGTCCGACTTGGGCGCGAAGTCCACGAAGTTGGGCGTGACGATCTTGCACTGCGTGCCACCGGCGAACGGGATCAGCGCCGTGCCCGAGCAGGTCGGGGCAGCCGGGTTGTACAGCTTGCTGAAGTCCTGGGTGTAGTTGGCCGGGTCGGTGCTGTTGGACAGGCCGCCGACGATGCGCTTGTTGAAGCCGCGCTCGTTGCCGGCGATGGCGTCTTCCTTCTTCACGCTGAAGAAGCCCAGCACGTTGAAGCCCTGGCTGGCCAGGTCGCCGAAGCCGAAGCCCACGTTGCCGCTCTTGGCCTTGCCGCCGGCATGCTTGGGCGAGTCATAGCCCAGCGTGATGGTGGCGCCGTTGTAGCTCTTCTTCGTGATGAAGTTGATCACGCCGCCGATGGCGTCCGTACCGTACAGGGCCGAGGCGCCGTCGCGCAGCACTTCGATGCGGTCGATCGCAGCGAAGGGAATCATGTTCAGGTCGGGGGCCGAGCCGTCGACCGCGTTGTTGGCGATGCGCTCACCGTTCAGCAGCACCAGGGTCTTGTCGGCGCCGATGCCGCGCAGGTCGGCGAAGGATGCGCCGCCGCTGCCCGAACCGATGGACTGGGCCGCGTTGACCGACGACTGCACGCCCGTCAGGTTGGCCATGATCTGTTCGACCGAGGTCACGCCGGCGTTGCGCAGGTCGGCCATCTTGACGATGGTGACCGGCACGGCCGACTCAGCGTCGATGCGCTTGATCGCGGAACCGGTGACGGTCACGCGTTCGATCTGCTGCGGCTCGGCCTGTTGGGCCCAAGCGCTGAAACCGCCGACGGTCAACAGGACCGCGGCGGCGATTTTGGTTTGCTTATGCATCACTGCTCCAGAAAAGATTGGCAAGCGGGTGTGTTGCCAAATGGGTCAGCCAAAAGACAATCCGCCCGGTCGGGCGGTGGCTGGGGCAAATTTTCGGAGCCCCTGAAATTCGGGCTGACTTGGGAAAACCCCTAGCCTCCCCTGAAACATGGAGGACGGATTGCCAGTACCGAATGCAAGTCCTTGATGTGACTGGAATTCGACGAAATCCGCGTGCCCGCAAGGTGTGGCTTGGATGCTGCAGTCCAGCCATCTGCGACCCATCTTCACCTTGCTTCACCAAGTGGAAGCCTGGGAGGTGTTAAAGGGAAATTTGTTTCTGATTTGACGACATATGATTTGCATCAATATGTTTTAAATCAGAAATAACAGATTTTGCGGGTGATTCTGGAAGCAATGCTCCCGAACTGCAAAAACAGTTTGCGTGCCTTCTCGGGAAACTGGCTGTCGCCGGTCTGTCGGGCGGCAGGCGGGCGCGGCTTCAGTGACCCAGGCGGCGTGACAACAGCGCCGCGGCGTCGCGCAGCGGGCCGACCACCGCCCCTTCAGGTGCCGTGTCGAAGCTGGCGCTGGGACCGATGGCGGTCAAGGCCATCACCAGCCGGCCTGACGCATCGAAGACCGGTGCCGCCGCGGCGCTGACGCCGGCGACCACGCCGTCGCGCGAGGTGGCCAGCCCGTCGCGCCGCACCGCCGCTGTCGTGGCGTCGTCGGGCAGGGCTTCGCCGAGGGCCTTGGCTTCCCCCGTCCGCCAGCTCGCAAACAGCCGGCCCGAGGCCGTGCCCGCCAGACTCATGACGGTGCCGTGGCGCATGCTCACGTGGACGGGCGTCGGCCCTTCGGCCACGCGCACGATGGTGGGCCCGCGAGTGCCCCAGACGGCAATCGCCACGGTATGGCCCAACTGCAGGGCCAACTCCTCGATGACGGGTGTGGCCAGGCGCACAGGGTCGTACTGCTGCAGGCTGATGAGGCCCAGTTGCAGCGCCAGCGGCCCGAGACCGTAGGGGCCGCTGCCGCCCTCCTGCTCGACGAGGCCCAGCTTGATGAAGCTCACCAGATAGGGGTGGGCCTTGGCCGGCGTCATGCCGGCCTCTCGCGCCAGGTCCTTCAGCGCCATGGGCCGGCCCTGGTGGGCCAGGGCCAGCAGCAGCTGGCCGCCGACTTCGATGCTCTGGATGCCCCGTGGGCTCTTGGCTTCATCCATGCGCAAAATTCTATATTGCTGAATTGATTCGGAATAGGATAAATTTCGGCTTCGATGTTGGAGACCCGCATGACGATCAAAGCCTTTGCCTCGCAAGCCGACCTGGAAGAGAAGAAGGTCAGCTTCGAACGCCTCTCGGAACACGCCTGGGCCTACACGGCCGAGGGCGATCCCAACACCGGCATCGTCATCGGCCGTGATGCGGCCATGGTGATCGACACCCAGGCCACGCCGGTCATGGCGGCCGACGTCATCCGCCGCATCCGCTCCGTTTCGAGCGTGCCCATCAAGTACGTGCTGCTCAGCCACTACCACGCCGTGCGCGTGCTGGGCGCCTCCGCCTTCAAGGCCGAGGGGCTGGAGCAGGTCATTGCCAGCGAAGGCACGCTGGCCCTGATCAAGGAGCGCGGCGAGCAGGACAAGGCCAGCGAGATCGGCCGCTTCCCGCGCCTGTTCCGTAACGTCGAGTCCGTCCCGCCTGGCCTGACCTGGCCCACGCTGACCTTCAGCGGCCGGCTCACGCTGGACCTGGGCGGCGTCAAGGTCGAGATGTTCTCGCCCGGCCGCGGCCACACGGCCGGCGACACCGTGGCCTGGCTGCCCGGGGAGCGCGTGCTCTTCAGCGGCGACCTCGTCGAGTTCGATGCCACGCCGTACTGCGGCGACGCCCATTTCCAGGACTGGCCGGCCACGCTGGACGTGATCACGCAGCTGAATGCCGCCGCCCTCGTGCCCGGCCGAGGCCCGGCGCTCAAGGGCGCCGAGCAGGTGGCTGCCGGCCTGAACGGCACGCGCGCCTTCGTCAGCGAGCTCTACGCGGCCGTGCAGGCCGGCGTGAAGGCGGGCGAGGAACTGAAATCCGTCTATCAGCGCACCATGGCCGCGCTGCGGCCGAAGTACGGCCACTGGGTCATCTTCGACCACTGCATGCCCTTCGATGTGACGCGCGCCTACGACGAGGCCGCCGGCACCAGCCACCCGCGCATCTGGACCGCCGAACGCGATGTCGACATGTGGAAAGCCCTCGAAGGCGCCTGATGGATCTGCCACGCTACCCCTACCAACAGAGCCTGGAGCAGCGCTCCGGCCAGCAGCAGCGCCGGCCGGTCGTCATCGTCGGTGCCGGGCCGGTGGGCCTGACGCTGGCGCTGGACCTGGCCCGGCGCGACGTGCCCGTCGTCGTCATCGACGACAACGACCACATCGGCAGCGGCTCGCGGGCGGTCTGCTGGGCCAAGAAGACGCTGGAGGTGTTTGACCGTCTCGCCGAACCCGAGAGCATTGGCGTGGCCGTCGCGCGCGAGGGCGTGCGCTGGCAGCGCGGCCGCGTCTTCCATGGCGAGCGCGAGGCCTACGGGTTCGATCTGCTGCCCGAGGCGGGGCACAAGATGCCGGCCATGGTCAACCTGCAGCAGGACCAGGTCGAGGCGCGGCTCGTCCGTGCGGTGCAACAGGACCCGCGCATCGAGTTGCGCGGCAAGCATGAGCTGATCGGGCTGGAGCAGGACGACCAGGGTGTCACGCTCAACGTACGCACGCCCGACGGCCTGTTCGACATGCGCGCGGACTGGGTCGTCGCCTGCGATGGTGCGCGCAGCCCGACGCGGGCGCTGCTGGGCCTGGGCTTCAGCGGCCAGGTGTTCGAGGACCGCTTTCTCATCGCCGACGTGACGCTGGCTCCCGGCGCCCGTCCGCGCGGCCTGGACCCCGAGAAGCCCGAGCGCTGGTTCTGGTTCGACCCGCCCTTTCACCGCGGCCAGTCGGTGCTGCTGCATGCGCAGGCCGACGGTCTCTGGCGCATCGACTTCCAGCTCGGCCGCGATGCGGACGTCGAGGCCGAGAAGCAGCCCGAGCGCGTCAAGGCGCGCGTCAGCGCGATGCTGGACGGCGCCCCCTTCGAGCTGGCCTGGTCGTCCATCTACCAGTTCGCCTGCCGGCGGGCGGAACGATTCAGGGTCGGGCGCGTGCTGCTGGCCGGCGACGCCGCCCACCAGGTCTCTCCCTTCGGTGCGCGCGGCGCCAACAGCGGCGTGCAGGACGTCGACAACCTCGGCTGGAAGCTGGCCGCCGTCCTCAAGGGCGAGGGGGGCGACGGGCTGCTCGATGCCTACGAGTTCGAGCGCATCGAGGCGGCCGACGACAACATCGGCCACTCGACACGCGCGACCGACTTCATCAGCCCCAAGAGCGCATTGAGCCGCCGGCTGCGCCGCGCCGCGCTGGACCTGGCTGCACGCACGGACTTCGCCAAGGCCCTGGTCAACAGCGGCCGGCTCTCGCTGCCGACCGACCATGTGGATTCGCCCTTGAGCACGCCCGACGAAGAGGCCTGGGCGGCCGGCCCCGGCCCCGGCTGCGCTGCGCCCGATGCGCCGCTGGAGGAGGGCGGCTGGCTGCTCGAAACGCTGGCCGGCGGCTTTGCGCTGCTCGCCTTCGGCTGGCGCGTCCAGGCCGAGGCTCTGCCCGTCCTCACGCTGCCGGCCGAGGGGCTGGCTGCCAGTCGCTATGGTGCGCGGCCCGGCAGCGTCTACCTGATCCGGCCCGATGCCATCGTCGCGGCGCGCTGGCACCGCTTCGATGCCGGCGCAGTCCATGCGGCGCTGGCTCGCGCTCTCGGGAGAACCGCATGAGCAAACTGAACCTGACCCCGAACTTCGGCGGCGAGGCCGATGCCTTCTATGCCGAGCTCATCGCCGCGCAGGCTGGCCTGCCCGACGAGGCCGCGGCCGACTGGCTGGCGCGCCTGACCCTGATCCTGTGCAACCACATCGGCGACCGCGAGGTGCTGCGCGAAGCCTTCGCGCTTGCGCGCGATGCCCACGCCAGCGATGGCCAACAAGCCCATGACTGAACTCCACTACCTCGCCGGCTTCGGCAACCAGCACCAGAGCGAGGCGCTTCCCGGCGCGCTGCCCATTGGCCGCAACAGCCCGCAACGCGCGCCCCACGGGCTCTATGCCGAGCTGCTGTCCGGCAGCGCCTTCACCGCGCCCCGGGTGGACAACCACCGCACCTGGCTCTACCGGCGCCAGCCTTCGGTCGTCTGTGGCGGCTACCAGGCCTTGCCGCATCCGCTGTGGAAGAGCGGTGCCGCGCAGGGCGAGGTCTCGCCGCCCGACCCGCTGCGCTGGGGCCCGACGCCGCTGGACGGCGAGGGCGACTTCGTCGACGGCCTGCGCAGCTACGCCGTCAACGGCGAGCCCGGCATCGGCGGCATGGCCGCGCTGGCCTATGTGGCGACCCGCGCCATGGGCCGTCGTGCGCTGGTGAATGCCGATGCCGAAATGCTGCTGGTGCCCCAGCAGGGACGGTTGCTCGTGACCACCGAGCTGGGTCGACTCGTCGTGGCGCCCGGCTTCATCGCGCTGCTGCCGCGCGGCATGGCTTTCAAGGTCGACCCGCTCGATGTGCCCGCGCGCGGCTATGTCTGCGAGAACCACGGCGCAGCCTTCCGGCTGCCCGAACTGGGCCCCATCGGCTCCAACGGCCTGGCCAATGCGCGTGACTTCGAGGCGCCCGCGGCCTGGTACGAGCAGGAGGCCGGCGAGTACGAGATCGTCAAGCGCCACGGCGGCCAGCTCTGGCGGGCGCGCCAGCCGCACAGTCCCTTCAACGTCGTCGCCTGGCACGGCAACCTCGTGCCCTGCCGCTACGACCTGGCGCGCTTCATGACGATCAACACCGTCAGCTTCGACCACCCGGATCCCAGCATCTTCACGGTGCTCACCAGCCCCAGCGACACGCCTGGCTGGGCCAACGTCGACTTCGTCATCTTCCCGCCGCGCTGGATGGTGGCCGAGGACACGTTCCGCCCACCCTGGTATCACCGCAACGTCATGAGCGAGTTCATGGGCCTGGTGCTGGGCCAGTACGACGCCAAGCCCGAAGGCTTCAAGCCCGGCGGCGCCAGCCTGCACAACAGCTATGTGCCGCACGGCCCCGACACCGAGGCCTTCGACAAGGCCAGCCATGCCGACCTGAAGCCGCACAAGCTGGACGCCACGCTGGCCTTCATGTTCGAGACGCGCTGGCCGCTCAAGCCCACCACCTGGGCGCTGAAGGGTGCGCCGCTGGAGACGAGCTATGCGGACTGCTGGCAGGGCCTGAAGGACGAATTCAAAGCATGAGCATCGACCACACCCATGACGCCGCGGCCCTCTCCTGGGTCGCATCGGCCAACGACCCGGCCACCGACTTCCCGTTGCAGAACCTGCCGTTCTGCAGCTTCCGCCGCGCCGGCACGCTGGAGCCCTGGCGCGTGGGCGTGGGCATCGGCGACCAGATCCTGGACCTGAGCGGCTGGGGCATTACCGACCTGAACGCGCTGATGGCCCGTCCCGGCAGCGAGCGCCGCGCGCTGCGCCATCGCCTGTTCGACACGCTGAAGGCCGGCGCGCCCGAGATCGAGCTCGTGCCGCAGGCTGTGGCCGAGTACACGTTGCCCTGCCGCATCGGCGACTACACCGACTTCTACACCGGCATCCACCACGCCCGTGCCATCGGGCGCCTGTTCCGCCCCGACAACCCGCTGCTGCCCAATTACCAGTGGGTGCCCATCGGCTACCACGGGCGCAGTTCCTCCATCGTCGTCAGCGGCACGCCGCTGCGCCGGCCCAGGGGGCAGGTCAAGCCGCCTGACGCCGAGGTGCCGGTGTTCAAGCCCAGCGCCCGCGTCGATTGCGAGCTGGAGCTGGGCCTGTTTGTCGGCCCGGGCAATGCGCTGGGCGAGCCCTTCGGCATCGACGAGGCGGATGAACACGCCTTCGGCCTGACGCTGCTCAACGACTGGAGCGCCCGCGACATCCAGCCCTGGGAATACCAGCCGCTGGGCCCCTTCCTGGCCAAGAACTTCGGCACGACCATCTCGCCGTGGATCGTGACGATGGAGGCGCTGGAACCCTTCCGCATCCCCTTCACGCGGCCGGCCGAAGACCCACAGCCGTTGCCTTATCTCGACTCGCCGGCCCACCGCGCCAACGCGGCCTACGACATCGAGCTGGAGGTCTGGTTCAAGACGCCGGCCATGGCCGAGCCGACACGGCTGTCGCGCTCCAACCTGCGCCACGCCTACTGGTCGCTCGCGCAGATGCTGACCCACCACGCCAGCAACGGCTGCAATCTGCAGCCCGGTGACCTGCTCGGCACCGGCACGATAAGCGGCCCGGCGCAGGACGAGGCCGGCTCGCTGCTGGAGCTGACCCTGGGCGGCAAGCAGCCCATCACGCTGCCCAATGGCGAGCAGCGCACTTTCGTGCTCGACGGCGACCAGCTCGGCCTGCGCGCCTTTGCGCACAAGCCCGGGTTCCGTCGCATCGGCTTTGGCCCCTGCGACGGCCAGATCACCGCCGCGCGCTGATCGACCTGGCTCAGGCGTAGGCCAGGGCCTGCGCCGCCGGCACGCGCAGTGCGCGACGCGCGGGCCATGCACAGGCCAGCAGCGAGATGAGCGCCATCAGGCCCAGCCAGCCCAGGGCCGTCGCGGCACCCGGAACGAGCCGCCAGGGCACGCTGAACATGATGCGGCCGAAGGCCGCTTCGAGCAGGGCGCTCAGGGGCAGGGCCAGGGGCAGCGACACCAGCCAGGCCAGCACGACCAGGGTCAGCCCCTCGGCCTGCACCATCGCGAGGATGGCGGCGTCGCTCGCGCCGATGGCCCGCAGCACGCCGATCTCGCGCCGGCGCTCCAGCACGGCCAGCCCCATGGTCGAGGCCAGGCCCATGGCGCCAACGGCGATCATCACCAGGCCCATCGCGCCGAGGAAGTCCACGACCATCAGCAGGTGGTCTTCGACGACGCGGCGGTTCTCCGCCTGCGACTGGCTGCCCGTGACGTCGATGCCGGCTTCGGTGAAGGCCTCGCGCAGCTGCCGCGCGGCATCGAGCAGCGCCACGGGCGAGTCGGGCCGCTCCAGGCGCAGCGCGAGGCTGGTGGCGAGCTCGTTGCCGGCGATGGCGTCGAGCGCGGCGCGTGCGGCGTAGGCCAGCGCCTGCGGGCCGCCGTCGACCAGGCCGACGACGGTCCAGTCGCGGTCGGCAATGCGGTGGCGGCTGCCGACCACCAGCGCAGGCTGCTGTCTGAGCAGCAGGCGCGTGACGACCAGCTCCTGCCCGCCGCCCTGGGCCAGCCAGCGCCCCTCCAGCATGCGTGGTTGGAGCAGCCGGCCGTCGGCCGGCACGCCGAGCAGCGTCAGCGGTTCGCCGCCGAGCTGGCCGCGCAGGCCGCGCCAGGCCTCGGCGGCGGCGATGCCGGGCTGTTCCGCCGCCAGGGCTTCGAGGCGCGCCGCCGGCGTGGGCGCGCCGATGCGCAGCTGCAGCTGGAAGCGCTGGGCCGCGAACAGCTCGTCAACCGAGCCGCGCACGGCGCTGCGCAGGTTCGCCGCGCCCAGGTAGACGGCGCCGCCGCTGGCCAGGGCCAGCACCGTGAGCAGCATGCGCTGGCGGCGGCGCAAGGCGTTGCCGACGGCCAGCAGCAGCGGCCGCGCCCAGCCGCCCAGCAGCGGCACCAGGCGTGCCGCGAGGGCGCCGCGCTGCAGGCCCAGGGGCTGGCCGTCGCGGGTGATGCCGATGTCGCGCAGCGCCTCGCCGACGGGTCGGCGCAGCGCGGCCCGCACCGGCAGGGCGGCGGCCGCCAGCGGCAGGGCCAGGCCAACGGCGAGCTGCAGCGCGAGGCCCCAGACCGGTGTGGCGACGCTGTCCAGCGGGAAGTTCAGCAGCTCGGCCTTGAGCCCGCCGTAGCTGCGCCCCAGCCACCAGGCGGCCGGCAGCGCGATGGCGCAGGCCAGCAGGCCCAGGGCGCCGGCCTGCGCCAGCACCATCGCGCCGATCTGGCGCGGCGAGCCGCCCAGCACCTTCATGACGGCGATCTCGCGCGTCTGGCTGGCGAGCATGGCGTTGACGAGGTTGACGACGAGGAAGCCGCAGGCGGTCAGTGCCAGCAGCCCGAAGGCGCCCTGCGTCATCAGCAGCGAGTCCATCTGCGCGGCATGGATGTGCTCGCCGGGTTCGGGCATGTCGACGCTCTTGACCGCGTAGCCGGCGGCAGTGAGCCGTGCCCGCAGCGCGGCCACGCTGCGGCGCAGTTCGTCCCGCGTGAACCGTTCGGCGCGCAGGCGCAGCTGCAGCTCGTTGAGGCCGGCCGGCGCGCCCAGGCGGGTCAGCGTGGCCTCGCTGCCGTAGAGGTAGACGAGGTTCTCCATCCAGCCCGGCGCCTGGCTGACGTCGCGGACCAGCCCCCGGATGTCGACCGCCTGCGTCTCGCCGCCCGCCAGGCGCAGCGAGACCGGCTCGCCGACGGCGGCGCCGGAGAAGTCCAGCGAGGAGCGCTCCATCCACAGGCCGTCGCCACGCGGCGGCCAGGCAGCAGACTCGGCACGCAGCCGGCCGATGTCCGGGCGCCGGAAATCGTCCAGCGCGACGACGACGGCATGGCGTGCGCGGCCGTTGGCCTGCACGCTGGCGCCGATGCTGCGACGCAGCCGCGCGGCGGCGATGTCGGGCTGGGCCTGCGCGATGGCCAGGGCCCTGGCGTCGGCGCGGTCCAGCACCAGGGTGGCCGAGACCGGCTGGCTGGCGCGAAAGCCCTCGTCGGTGGCGCGTTCCACCAGCGCCCAGGCGTTCAGGACGGTGCCGGCCGCCGTCAGCCCTAGGGCCACGGCCAGCACGACCAGCAGGCTGCGCGTGCGGTGCTGCCAGAGGTCGCGCCAGGTCTTCAGTGCGCGGCGATCAAGCATGGCGGCGGTCCTCGACGAGACGGCCGTCGCGCAGGCGCAGGCTGCGCTGCACCTGGCCCAGCGCCGCGGCCTCGTGCGTGACCATGACGATGGTGACGCCCTGTTCGCGCGCCAGCTCGTCCAGCAGCGTGAGCAGCGCCGCGGCGTTGGCCGAGTCGAGGTTGCCCGTGGGCTCGTCGGCCAGGATCAGCGCCGGCGCGTTCGCCAGCGCGCGCGCCAGCGCCACGCGCTGCTGCTGGCCACCCGAGAGGGCGCTGGGGAATTTGTCGGCCTGGTCTTCCACGCCCAGCCGTTTCAGCAGCGCCCTGGCGCGCCCGGGCCGCTCGGCGGCCGGCCAGCGGTTGCAGAAGTCCATCGGCAGCATGACGTTCTCCAGCGCCGTCAACGTGGGCAGCAGCTGGAAGAACTGGAACACCACGCCGACGGCCCGGCCGCGCCAGCGCGACAGCGCGCGCTCGGGCAGGGCGCGCAGGTCCTGCCCGGCGACGCTCAGCTCGCCGCCGCCGGCGCGATCGATGCCGGCGAGCAGGTTGAGCAGCGTGGACTTGCCGCTGCCCGAGGCACCGACGACGGCGACGAACTCGCCGGCATGGATGTCGAGGTCGAGGTCGCTGAGGGCCTGGAAGTCGCCGCCCGCTACGGGAAAGCTCTTGCCGACGCCGCGCAGGCGGATGAGGGGTGTGGGGCTTTGCATGGCGGCCAATGTAGGAAGCGGCCGGTCCTGGCGCACACCGTTCGACGGCCTGGTTCTGCCACTCGGCGAATCGGGCCTCGCCAGCGGGCGCGGGCGTGGCGATGCTGGCGGCATCCCTTCCCTTTCGGAGATGCCATGAAAGCCCTCGTCCTCTCGTTCGCCCTTGCCCTGTGCGGCATGGCACATGCCCAGCATGGTGCTGCGGCCGCCGCGGCCGCTGCCCTGCCTGCCGAGGCGGCGCAGTTCGACTTCCTCGTCGGCCAGTGGGAGCTGGAGGTCACGCCCAAGGTCAGCGGCTTGGCGGCCATGATCCACGGAGCGCCCAAGCTGGTGGGCAGCTGGAAGGCCTGGAAGGCCTTCGACGGCTACGGCCTGGACGACGAGTTGCGCATCGTCGACGCCTCGGGCAACCCGATGTCGCTGAGCCACGCCCAGCGCATCTTCGACGCCAGGAGCAAACGCTGGCTGGTCAGCGGCCTGGATGTCTACCGCGCCCGCTTCGGCAGCAGCAGCGGCGTCTGGCAGGACGGCGAGATGCGCCTCGAAGGCAGCGGCCAGACCAACGACGGCAAGCCCATGCTGACGCGCACGCGCTTCATGGAGATCTCGGCCGACCGATTCAAGATGCGCCAGGATCGCTCCCATGACAATGGCGCGAGCTGGGAGGAGGGGACGCTGACCATCGTCGCCAAGCGCATGTCGCGTAAAGCCAGCCGTTGAGGACATCGATGGGTCGAGCCTGGGTCTGGGTGCAATGGCTGATCGGCTGGCTGCCGGTAGCCGCGCTGTTCGCGGTGCTGATGATGACGGTGCATGGCGCGGGCTTTGCGTCGGCGCTGCACTACTCGCTGCGGCTGATGGCCACGGCGGCCCTGCTCGGCCTGGCCGTGCATCGGCTGACGGCGCGCTGGCCCTGGCCGCACCCGATGCGGCTGGGCTTCGTGGCGAAGCACGCGCTCGGTGCTGCGGTCTATGCGCTGGCCTGGGTGCTGGCCAACAGCGTGGTCGAGAGCCTGGTGGTGGGTCACCTCGTCCTCGTCGTCGGGCCGGGGGTGGCGGCCTATCTGGTCACCGGCGTGTGGTTCTACGTGATGATCGCCGGCGTTGCCTACGCCCAGAGGGCTGCCGCCCGCAATGCGCAGCTGGAAGCCCTGCAGGCGCGCAGCCAGCTCGCCGCGCTGCGGGCCCAGCTGCACCCGCACTTCCTGTTCAATGCGCTGCACACCGTGGTGCAGCTGATTCCCCTGGACCCCGAGCGCGCCTCGCGCGCGGCCGAGCAGCTCGCGGCCCTGCTGCGGGCCAGCGTCGACAACCCGCGCGAGCAGGTCACGCTGCGCGAGGAGTGGAAGGTCGTGCAGCTGTATCTCGACATCGAGGCCATTCGCTTCGGCGACAGGCTGGTCGTCGAGACCGGGTTTGATCCCGCAGCGCTGGACGAACTGGTGCCCAGCTTCGCGCTCCAGACCCTGGTGGAGAACGCCGTGCGCCACGGGGCCGCGCCGCGTGTTGACGCGACGACGGTGAAGCTGCGCGCCAGCGTCCAGGGCGATCGACTGCTTCTCAGTGTCGAAGACAACGGCACGGGCGCCGAAGCCGCGGCGCTGGAAGCCGGTGGCACCGGCCTGCGCCGCCTGCGCGAGCGCCTGGGCTGGCTGTATGGCGGCAGTGCCTCACTGGTGGTTCAGAGCGCGCCCGGCCAGGGCCTGCGCGCCGAGCTCGTCCTGCCGCTGAAGGACGGCGACGAATGAGCGAGGCTGCCGTCACCGCCCTGATCGCCGATGACGAGCCCGTGGCCCGGGCCGGCCTGCGCCATCTGCTGCGCGGCCTGCCCTGGCTGCATTGCGTGGGCGAGGCGGCCGACGGGCCGGTGGCCCTGGCCGAAATCCAGCGCCTGAAGCCCGAGCTGGTGTTCCTGGACATACAGATGCCCGGCCTGCTGGGCACCGAGGTGCTGCGCCGCCTGGCGGAGTCCGGCACACCGCCCCTGGTCATCTTCACGACTGCCCATGCCGAGCACGCCATCACGGCCTTCGAGCTGGGTGCACTGGACTACCTGCTCAAACCCTTCGGTGCCGAGCGCCTGAACGCGACGCTGGAGCGGGTGCGCGCCGCCCTGGGCGAGCCCTGCCCGCCGGCGCTGGAGCGCATGGCCGAGCTGCTGGGGCGGGGGCCGTTGACCCGCCTGTTCGTGCGCAGCGGCGCGGCCATCGTGCCGGTGGCGGTCGCCGAGGTCAGCCACTTCGAGGCGGTGGGCGACTACGTGGCCGTGCACGTCGGCGGTGCCGAGCACCTGCTGCATCTGGCGCTGGCGCGGCTGGAGGAGAGGCTGGACGCCGGGCGCTGGGTGCGCATCCACCGGGGCTGCATCATCAACCTTGACGCGGTGGCGCGCTTTCGGCGCCTGGCCAATGGGCAGTTGAGTGCCGAGCTCAAGGACGGCCGGGGCCTCATGGTCAGTCGCAGCCGGTCCCAGGTCTTGCGCGGCCTGGCGGCTTAGGCAGCCACAAAGCGGGGCGCGAGCGGCCCCGTTTCCGTGCGACAGGCAAATGCTGCGGTACACCAACGGTGCGAATCGCACCTTGACAGGGCTGTCATAGCCCATAACCGTGCGGCTGTTGGGATGTCTGCGGGTGTGACGAACTGCACGAAGCTGGCACGAGGCTTGCGCTCTTGCCTTCCGGCTACTCGACTCCCTCATCCCAACCCGGAGGACTCCCCGATGCTTCGCCGTTCCGCCCTTGCGCTGGCCGCTGCCGCCAGCCTGTTTACTCCCGCAGCCTTTGCCGCCGACACCATCAAGGTCGGTGTGCTGCATTCGCTGTCGGGCACCATGGCCATCTCCGAGACCGTGCTCAAGGACACGGTGCTGATGGCCATCGACGAGATCAACGCCAAGGGCGGCCTGCTCGGCAAGAAGCTGGAGCCGGTGGTGGTGGACCCGGCGTCCAACTGGCCGCTGTTTGCCGAGAAGGCCAAGCAGCTCATCTCGCAGGACAAGGTCGCGGTCGTCTTCGGCTGCTGGACCTCGGTGAGCCGCAAGTCGGTGCTGCCGGTGTTCGAGCAGACCAACTCGCTGCTGTTCTACCCGGTGCAGTACGAGGGCGAGGAGCTCAGCAAGAACGTGTTCTACACGGGTGCCGCTCCCAACCAGCAGGCCATCCCCGCGGTGGAATACCTGATGAGCAAGGACGGTGGCGGCGCCAAGCGCTTCGTGCTGCTGGGTACCGACTACGTCTACCCCCGCACCACCAACAAGATCCTGCGCGCCTTCCTGAAGAGCAAGGGCATCCCCGAGGCCGACATCATGGAGGACTACACCCCCTTCGGCCACGCGGACTATCAAAGCATCATCGCCAAGATCAAGAAGTTCGCCGCCGAGGGCAAGAAGACAGCCGTCATCTCGACCATCAACGGCGACTCCAACGTGCCCTTCTACAAGGAGCTCGGCAACCAGGGCCTGAAGGCGACGGACGTGCCGGTGGTGGCCTTCTCCGTGGGTGAGGAGGAGCTGCGCGGCGTGGACACCAAGCCGCTGCAAGGGCATCTCGCCGCATGGAACTACTTCATGTCCATCAAGGCGCCGGCCAACGACGCCTTCATCAAGAAGTGGAGCGACTACGCCAAGGCCAAGGGCATCGCCGGCCACAAGGACAAGCCGCTGACCAACGACCCGATGGAAGCCACCTACATCGGCATCAACATGTGGGCCCAGGCCGTCAAGAAGGCCGGCAGCACCGACACCGACAAGGTCATCGCCGCCATGGCCGGCCAGACCTTCACGGCGCCGTCGGGCATCACGTCCACGATGGACGCGAAGAACCACCACCTGCACAAGTCGGTCTTCATCGGCGAGGTGAAGGCGGACGGCCAGTTCAACGTGGTGTGGAAGACGCCGGGCCCCGTCAAGGCCCAGCCGTGGAGCCCCTACATCCCCGAGAACAAGGGCAAGAAGGACGAGCCGGCGAAATAAGGCTCACCCCCTGCCGCGGCGGAGCCGCGGCCCCCTTCGAGGGGGCGCCGCTGGTGGACTGGCAAAGCCAGATCCACGGCGGCCGCTGGAGGGGCGCGCGTGCTTCGCACGGCGCTGGTTGCATTCGCCTGGGGCGTCATGATCAAACGACTTCTTTTGGGATGGCTGCTCGTGCTCGGCGCAGCGTCGGCCTGGGCCTTGCCGCCGGAGCTGGCGTCGCGCATCGCGGCGGGCGAGGGCGACGACCGTGTCGCAGCGCTTCAGCAGGCGCTGGCGGCGGGTGACGATTCGCTAGGCCCCTTCCTTCGCGCTCTGCAGGACGGCCGTGTCCGCGTGAAGGGCGGCCAGGCCCTCGTCCTTGCCGAAGGCGCGACGCCGCCGGCGGATGCCGAGGAGCCCATGCTGAACAACCGCATGCGCCGCGAGATCGATGCGGCCCTTGCAGGGCTGAACCTGCTGTCCCGGGACCGCGACACGCGTGCCAAGGCGCTCGCGACGCTGCGCGACGACGCAGATGCGTCCAAGCTCGCGCTGTTCGAGAAGGCGCTGGCCGCCGAGAGCGATGCCGGGCTGCGTGCACAGCTGAACTCCCTGGTGGCCGGCGCCAAGCTGTCGTCCGCCGACGCTGCGCAGCGCCGCGTCGCGGCGACCGAGCTGGCCGGCAGCGCCGACCCCGCCACGCGGGCCCTGCTGCTGGAAAAGCTGGCGGCAGAGACGGACCCGACCGCCAGGTCTGCCATGCAGAAGGCCGTGTCCGACATCGGCGAGCGCCTGGCCTGGGGCGAGCGGGCCCAGCTGCTGTTCTCCGGGCTCAGCCTGGGCTCGGTGCTGTTGCTCGTGGCGCTGGGCCTGGCCATCACCTACGGTTTGATGGGCGTCATCAACATGGCGCATGGCGAGTTGCTGATGGTGGGCGCCTACGCCACCTACTGCGTGCAGCAGGCCTTCCGGGCCTGGGCACCGGGAGCCTTCGACTACTACCTGTGGGTGGCGCTGCCGGTGAGCTTCCTCGCCGCGGCCCTCGTCGGTGCCGCGATGGAGCGCACCGTCATCCGCTGGCTCTACGGCCGACCGCTGGAGACGCTGCTGGCGACCTGGGGCATCTCCCTCGTGCTGATGCAGGCCGTGCGCACGTTGTTCGGCGCGCAGAACGTGGCCGTGGAGAACCCCGCCTGGCTGTCTGGAGGCTGGGCGCTGCTGCCCAACCTGACGCTGCCCTACAACCGCATGGCCATCCTCGCCTTCGCGGCCCTCGTGCTGGGCGGCATGGCGCTGCTGCTCTCCAGGACGCGCCTGGGGCTGATGGTGCGTGGCGTCACGCAGAACCGGCGCATGGCCGCCTGCGTGGGCGTCAACACCGCCAAGGTCGACACCCTGGCCTTTGCGCTGGGCTCCGGCATTGCCGGCCTGGCCGGCTGCGCGCTGAGCCAGATCGGCAACGTCGGCCCCGACCTGGGCCAGAGCTACATCGTCGACGCCTTCATGGTGGTCGTGCTCGGCGGCGTCGGCCAGCTGGCCGGCACCGTCTACGCGGGCCTCGGCCTGGGCGTGCTGTCCAAGCTGCTGGAGGGCTGGCAGGGGGCGGTGCTCGCCAAGATCGCCCTGCTGATGCTGCTCGTGCTCGTCATCCAGAAGAAGCCGCAAGGCCTGTTTGCCCTCAAGGGCCGGAGCGTCGAATGAAGAAGACGCTGCTCATCGCCGTCGCGGCCCTGCTGCTGCTCGTGCCCCTGCTGCACCTGGCCTTCCCGCCCGGCCACGTGCTGCACCTGAGCGAGTTCTACGTCGGCCTGCTCGGCAAGTTCCTGTGCTTTGCCATCTGCGCCCTGGCCCTGGACCTGATCTGGGGCTTTGGCGGCATCCTGTCGCTGGGCCACGGCCTGTTCTTCGCGCTGGGCGGCTACGGCATGGGCATGTACCTGATGCGCCAGATCGGCCGCGAAGGGCAGTACCAGTCGGACCTGCCCGACTTCATGGTCTTCCTGAACTGGAAGGAGCTGCCCTGGCATTGGGCGCTCAGCGATTCGCTGGCCGGCCAGGTCTTCCTGGCGCTGGCCGTGCCGGGCCTGCTGGCCGCAGTGTTCGGCTGGTTCGCCTTTCGCTCGCGCATCCAGGGCGTGTACTTCTCCATCATCACGCAGGCGCTGACCGTCGCGGCCATGCTGCTGTTCTTCCGCAACGAGACGGGGTTCGGCGGCAACAACGGCTTCACGGACTTCAAGCGCATTGCCGGCATGCCGCTGAACACGCCAGTCATGAAGGTGGGCCTGTGCATCGCCAGCGGCGTCGCGCTGATCGCCTGCTACCTCGTGGCCCGGTGGCTCACGCAGAGCCGCTGGGGCCGCATCCTGCAGGCCATTCGCGATGCCGAGGGTCGCGTGCGCTTCCTGGGCTATGACCCCGTCGCCTTCAAGCTCAGCGCCTATGTCATCTCGGCCGTGATGTGCGCCCTGGCCGGCATCCTCTATGTGCCCCAGGTCGGCATCATCAACCCGGGCGAGATGAGCCCTGCGGCCAGCATCGAGATGGCCATCTGGGCCGCCGTGGGTGGCCGCGGCACGCTGATCGGGCCGGTGCTGGGCGCCTTCTTCGTCAACGGCACCAAGTCCGTCTTCACGGCCTGGTGGCCCGAGGGCTGGCTCTACATCCTCGGCGGGCTGTTCATCGCGGTGACGCTGTTCCTGCCGCAAGGCCTGATGGGGCTGGCGAGGAGGTTCAAGAAATGACGCCAGAGCTTCTCGAGGCCGGCTCCGAAGCGCGAGCGCGCGCACTGACCCGCATCGCCACCGCCGGCGAGCCCATCTTCAACCAGGGCGTGGCCCTCTATGTCGAAGACCTGAAGGTGGCGTTCGACGGCTTCCAGGCGCTGGGCGGCCTGTCGTTCACGGTCGGCGTCGGCGAGCTGCGCTGCGTCATCGGCCCGAACGGCGCCGGCAAGACGACGACGATGGACTGCCTCACCGGCAAGACGAGGCCCGACAGCGGCCGCATCTTCTTCGGCAGCAACCTCAACCTGCGCCTGATGAGCGAGCAGCAGATCGCCCGCGCCGGCATCGGCCGCAAGTTCCAGAAGCCCACCGTGTTCGAGGCGCTCTCGGTCACGGAGAACCTGGAGCTGGCGCTGGCCGGCAACCGCGGTGCGCGCTTTGCGATGCGGGCGAAGCTGAGCGGCGGGCAGCGCGATCGCCTGGGCGAGCTGCTCAAGACCGTTCACCTCGCCGACGAGCGCGACCGTGTCGCCGGCCTGCTCAGCCACGGCCAGAAGCAGTGGCTGGAGATCGGCATGCTGCTGGCGCAGGACCCCAAGCTCCTGCTGCTTGACGAGCCCGTGGCCGGCATGACCGACGAGGAAACCGAACGCACGGCCGAGCTCTTCCTCAGCCTGGAGGGCAGGCATTCCCTCGTTGTCGTCGAGCACGACATGAGTTTCGTGGCGACGCTGGCGGGTGCGCACCGCACGGTCACCGTGCTGCATGAAGGCAAGACGCTGGCCGAAGGCACGATGGCCGCGGTCCAGGCAGACGAGAAAGTGATCGAGGTGTACCTTGGCCGATGAGATTCTGAAGGTTGAAAACCTGCAGCAGCACTACGGCGGCTCCAACATCCTGCGCGGCCTGAGCTTCGACCTGAAGCCCGGCGAGATCACCGTCGTGCTGGGCCGCAACGGCGTCGGCAAGACGACGCTGCTGAAGAGCCTGATGGGCGTCGTGCCCGTCACGTCCGGCAGCATCACGCTGGCGGGCGAGAACATCGGCAAGCTGCGTACCCACCAGCGCGTGCGCGCCGGCCTCGGCTACGTGCCCCAGGGCCGGGAGATCTTCGGGCGGCTGACCGTCATGGAGAACCTGCAGATGGGCCTGGCCAGCCAGCCCGCCGGCACGCCGCTGCCGAAGGAACTCTTCGAGCTGTTCCCCGTGCTCGACAAGATGCGCGGCCGCCGTGGTGGCGATCTGTCCGGCGGCCAGCAGCAGCAGCTCGCCATCGCCCGCGCTCTCGCGCCGGGGCCGAAGGTGCTGCTGCTGGACGAGCCCACCGAAGGCATCCAGCCCAACGTCATCCAGGACATCGGCCGCGTCATCCGGCATCTGGCGCACGACAAGGGCCTGTCGGTGGTGCTCGTGGAGCAGTTCTATGACTTCGCTGCAGAGCTGGCCGATCAGTACCTGCTGATGCAGCGCGGTGAGATTGTCATGCGCGGGCGGGGCAAGGATATGGTGGCGGATGGGGTGAGGGTGCGGTTGGCGATCTGATTCCCGGCAGACCCAACGGTTTTGCTGGCGGGGTCAGAACGCATCGTTGCGCTTGCATGGGTCGAATGGCAGATTCGGCTGCGGCAAATCTGGACGCCACAGACCATGCAAGAACATGCCTTCGTTCTGCGGACGAATCGCTTCAATGCCACCGAGACCAAGCCGAACTTCATCAACGAGCGTTGCTTCGGTGAAGACTTCGCGTCCTGGTTGCAGGGCAAGCTCATCCAGGCGGAGATGGAAGTATCGGAGCCGATCCAGGAAGACTGGGGTTGGTGCCTGGTCGCAGTGGAAGCAGGAAAGACCTTCACTGTCTCCATTGGCGGCATGGACGATCCCATCGGTCAGGGGGATGCGCAGTGGCGGGTGGGAATCTCGTATGAGCGACCGATGAACGGCTTGATGGGCCTGTTTCGTCCCGTGCCCATGGGGCTGCTGGAAGAGGCGGGTGCCAAGCTCCACGCGGTTCTTGCCGCCGAGCCGTCTTTTTGGGATCTTCAGGCAGAGTCGTGATCCCTTTGCTGCCGAGGCCTCATGCAAATCACCGCCGCGACCCCATCTGACATCGAGCCCGCCGTAAGCAGCCTGGTCACGGCCTTCGCAGACGATCCAATCACGGGATTCCTGCTCCAGACCGGCGCCGGCTACCGCGAGCGCGTGACGCAGTTCTTCTCGCTGCTGATGGGCGCCCGGCTGGCCCTGGGCATGCCGGTGCTCGTCGCTCGGGGCTCGGCCGGCATCCACGGCGGCGCGATGGGCTACACCACGGTCCGACCCGAGTGGCCGAAGCGTTTCGCCGATGACTGGGAGCGATTCGAGAGCGCCATTCCCGGACTGAGCGAGCGCATGGCGGCCTATGACGAGATTGCCGACAAGGCCAAGCCGGCCCTACCGCACTACTACCTCGGCGTGCTCGGTCTGGACCCAGCCCTGCAGGGCCGCGGCATCGGCTTGCAGTTGCTCCAATCCTTCTGCGAGCTATCGGCGGCCGACCCGCTGTCGAGGGGCGTCTACCTGGAGACGGCCAACCCGTCCAACGTCCGTTTCTACGAGCGTGCCGGCTTCGAGGAAACCGCCCGGGGCCGCATGGGCAGTGCAACCCTGTGGTGCATGTTTCTGCACCGACGAGCCTAGGCTGCTGCAGCCTCCAGCCACAGCACCGCAAACCACCCGTTCTCATCCCTCCACACCTTGCCCGGCTTGAAGCCCGCGCGCTCGGCCAGGGCCTGGAAGCCCGAGACGGTGTACTTGTGCGAGTGCTCGGTGTGCAGCGTCTCGCCTTCGTGGAAGGCATAGACCTGGCCGCACAGCCGCAGTTCCAGCGGCCCGGTGGCGCGCAGATGCATCTCGATGCGCTGGTGGGCCGGGTTGTAGAAGGCCAGGTGCTCGAAGCCGTCGGGCGGGAACTCGGCGCCCAGTTCGCGGCGTGCGCGGTGCAGCAGGTTCAGGTTGAAGGCCGCCGTCACGCCCGCCGCGTCGTTGTACGCCGCGTGCAGCACGTCGTGGTCCTTCACGAGGTCGATGCCGATCAGCAGGCCGCCACCGGCCAGTTCGCTGGCAGCCAGGCGCAGGAAGCCGTCGGCTTCGGCGGGCGTGAAGTTGCCGATGCTGGAGCCGGGGAAGAAGCCCACGCGCCGGCTGCCATCCGGGCAGGGCGGAAGCGTGTGCGGGCGCGTGAAGTCGGCCACCAGGGGCTGAATGGCCAGGCCGGGGTAGTCGCCCGCCAGGCCGTCGCAGGCCGCCAGCAGGTGCGGGCCGGAGATGTCCACGGGCACGAACTGAACGCTGTCGCGCGGCATGGCGTCCAGCAGCAGTCGCACCTTGCGCAGCGCACCGGCACCGTACTCCACCAGCTGCACGCCGGCGCCGAACTGGGCCGCCATGTCGGGCGCATGCCGCTGCAGCAGCGCCAGCTCCGTGCGCGTCGGGTAGTACTCGGGCAGTTCGCAGATCTGCTCGAAGAGCCTGGAGCCGGCTTCGTCGTAGAAGTACTTGGGCGAGATGGCCTTGGGCGTGCGTGACAGCGCCGCGTGCAGGTCGGCCGCGAACTGCTCGTTGTCGGCCGAGGGGCGGGGCTGGCGCCATTCGATTCCTGGTTTCATCGTGCGAGCCTCAATCCACTGAACTGCCAGCGCGCGGCCGGCGGGAAGAAATTGCGGTAGGTTGGCCGTGCGTGGCCGCACGGTGTGGCGAAGCTGCCGCCGCGCAGCACCTGCTGCCCCACCATGAACTTGCCGTTGTACTCGCCCACCGCGCCTGCCGCCGGCCTGAAGCCGGGGTAGGGGGCGTAGGCAGAGCGCGTCCACTGCCAGGCTTGGTCGGCCGCCTGCTCGAAACCTTGCAGCGCCGACGCGGCCTCCCACTCGAACTCGGTCGGCAGCCGCGCGCCGGCCCATTCGGCAAAGGCGCAGGCCTCGTAGAAGCTCAGCTGCATGACGGGGGCGTCCGGGTCCATCGCCTGCACGCCATGCAGCCCGAACACGCTGCCGTCCTCCAGCCAGTACGCCGGCCGCTGCCAGCCCTGGGCCTGCACGGTGGCCCAGCCGTCGGACAGCCACAGCAGGGGCTCGCGGTAGCCGCCGCTGGAGATGAAGTCGGCGTACTCGCCGCAGGTGACGAGGCGGTTGCTGATTTCGAACGGGGCCAGCAGCGCCGGATGGCGCGGGCCTTCGTTGTCGAAGGCGAAGCCGTCGCCGCCGTGGCCGATGTCGACGATGCCGCCGGCGTAACTCAGCCAGGCCTGCTGCGGCGCGACGGCTCGGGCGGGCGCGGACGGGTCATAGGCCGGCAGCAGCGGGTTGCAGGAGAAGGCATGCAGGATGTCGGTCAGCAGCAGTTCTTGATGCTGCTGCTCGTGGTGGCAGCCCAGCTCGACCAGGGCCCGCGCCTCGGCGGGCACCGAATCTTTCAACTGAGGCAGCAGGTCGGCCAGCCCAGCGTCCACATGTCGCCGGTAGGCCTTGACCTCGGCGAGCGACGGCCGGCTCAGCAGGCCGCGCTGCGGCCGTGCGTGGCGCGGGCCGAGGCTTTCGTAGTAGGAGTTGAAGAGCCGCGGCCAGCGCTCGTCGAAGACGCGGTAGCCGGCCAGATACGGCGCCAGCACCAGCGTCTCGAAGAACCAGGTCGTGTGCGCCAGATGCCATTTGGCGGGGCTGGCGTCGGGCATGGACTGCAACTGGGCGTCCTCGTCCGACAGGGGCGCGGCCAGGGCCAGCGTGCGGGCACGCGTGGCGCGGAGCAGGTCGGTCAACATGGGTGTCACCGTAGCGCAAACTGCTGCCAACGGTATGTCAGTGCAGGGGCTTTGGGTGTAGGACGCCTCCCCCTAGGGTGGGTGCGGGGATGCCCGGGGTTCCGGTTCCCCTAGGATCGCCGGCACACAACAAGGAGACCGGGCATGAAAGCACTCGCCTTCATCGCCGCCCTGCTGGCCGCCACGGCGGTTCAGGCCCAGGAGCCCATCACGTTCAGGGTGCATCACTTCTGGCCGCCGGGCGCCATGCCGCCGACGCAGATCCTGGCGCCGTGGTGCGACAGGATCGCGGCCGATTCGGGCAACCGCCTCAAGTGCCAGGTCTACCCGGCCATGCAGCTGGGCGGCACGCCGGCCCAGCTCATCGACCAGGTCAAGGACGGTGTCGTCGACATCGCCTTCACGCTGCCGGGCTACACGGCCGGTCGCTTTCCCATCATGGAGGTGTTCGAGCTGCCCTTCATGACGAATTCGGCCGAGGCCGCTTCGCGTGCCGCATGGGACTTCTACGGCAAGTACGCCACCAAGGAGTTCCCCGGCATCAAGCCGCTGATGTTCGCGACGCACGACGAGGGCTATCTGCACACGCGCGACAGGCAGATCAGGACGCTGGCCGACTTCAGGGGCCTGAAGCTGCGGGCGCCGACGCGGCAGACGAACAGGCTGCTGGCATCGCTGGGCGCATCGCCCGTGGGCATGCCGCTGCCGGCGGTGGCCGATGCGGTCAGCAAGGGCACCATCGATGGCTTCGCGCTGCCCTGGGAGGTCATCCCGTCGGTCAAGCTGCACGAGATGGTGAAGTACCACACCGAGACCGACCACAGCCGGCCGGCGCTGTACAGCGCCGTCTTCGTGCTGGCCATGAACCAGGCGCGCTTCGACGGCCTGCCCGCCGACCTCAAGGCCGTCATCGAGAGGAACGCCGGCGCCGCGCTGTCGCAACAGGCCGGCCGCACCTGGGACGCCAGCCAGGCCCCTGCGCGCAAGCACGCCGTGGACCGCGGCAATGTCTTCTACACGGTGCCTGCCTCCGAGGTGGACAACTGGATCAAGGCCAGTCACCCGCTGTACGACGACTGGGCCGCCGACATGGACAAGCGCGGCCTGCCGGGCAAGCAGATGCTGGCCGAGGCGCAGGCCCTGCTGGCCAAGTACCGCAAGTGAAGTGGCTTGAGAGGCTGGCGGCGGCGTTCGCGCTGCTGGGCGGCGTCTGCGCGCTGCTGGTGGCGTGCATGACGCTGTGGAGCGTCGCCGGGCGCAACCTGTTCGCCGCGCCGGTACGTGGCGACATCGAGCTCAGCCAGACGGGCATCGCGCTGGCCATCGCGCTGTGCCTGCCCTGGTGCCAGCTGCGGCGCGGCAACATCATCGTGGACTTCTTCACCCAGGCTGCGCCCGCGCGGCTCAACGGCGCGCTGGACCGTTTCGGCGCGCTGCTGCTGGCGGTCATGCTGGGCCTGCTCGCGTGGCGCAGCGGCATGGGCGCCATGGCCGTCGACGAGGCCGGCGAGCAGACGATGATCCTCGGGCTGCCGATGTGGTGGGCCTACGCCATCCTCGCGCCCGGGCTGGCCCTGACAGCGGTCATCGCGCTCGTGCAGGCGGTGAAGCGATGAGCATCGGCCTGGCCATCTTCGGCCTGATGCTGGTGCTGATGGCGTTGCGCGTGCCCATCGCGGCCGCCATGTTCATCCCCGGCGCCCTCGGCTACGCCTGGATGAGCAGCGACGCCGCGCTGCTCAATCTCATCAAGGGTTCGGCAGTGGCGCGGCTGACGGTCTACGAGCTGTCGGTCATCCCGCTGTTCCTTTTGATGGGCCAGTTCGCCACCCAGGGCGGGCTGTCCAGGGCGCTGTTCCGCGCGGCGTCGGCCTGGGTCGGGCACTGGCGCGGCGGGCTCGCGTTCGCGGCCATCCTGGCTTCGGCCGCCTTCGGCTCGGTCTGCGGCTCGTCGGTGGCCACCTGCGCCACCATCACCCAGGTGGCCTATGGCGAGATGAAGGCGGCGGGCTACCACGGCCGGCTCTCGACCGCCGTGCTCGCCACGGGCGGCACGCTGGGCATCCTGATCCCGCCCTCCGTGCCGCTGATCGTCTACGCCATCCTGACCGAGCAGAACATCGCCAAGCTCTTTGCGGCGGCCTTCATCCCCGGGCTGATCGCGACGGCGGGCTATCTGGCCGTCATCGCCATCACCTGCCGGCTGCGTCCCGCGCTGGCCGTGCCCGGCCGGCGCCATGGCTGGGGCGAGCGCTGGCGGGCACTGCTCGGCGTGTGGCCGCTGCTGGTCATCTTCGTCGTCGTTTTCGGCGGCATCTACGGCGGCCTGTTCAGCCCGACCGAGGGCGCCTCCGTCGGTGCGCTGGCGACGCTGGCCAGCGGGCTGCTGTCCGGCGAACTGCGCGGCGAGGGCCTGAAGCGGGCGCTGCTCGGCACGGCCGAGACGACCGCCATGGTGTTCATGATCTTCCTCGGCGCCGACATGATGAATTCGGCCCTGGCCCTCACGCAGATGCCGACACATCTGGCGCAGTGGGTGGGTGGCCTGGCCGTGCCGCCGCTGGCCATCGTGGCCGGCGTGCTGGCGTTCTACGTCGTCCTGGGCTGCGTGATGGACGAGCTGTCCATGCTGCTGCTGACCATCCCGGTCATCTTCCCCACGGTGATGGGCCTGGATATCTTCGGCCTCGCGGCCGAGCCCAAGGCCATCTGGTTCGGCATCCTGGTGCTGATGACGGTGGGCATCGGCATGCTGGCGCCGCCGGTGGGGCTGAACGTCTACGTCGTCAACGGCATGGCGCGCGAGGTGCCGATGAACGAGACCTACAAGGGCGTCATGCCCTTCCTGGCCAGCGACGTGCTGCGGCTGCTGTTGCTGCTCTTCGTGCCCGCTGTCAGCGTGGGCGTGCTGCGATGGCTGTGAAGGGCCAGGCGAGCAGCAGCCCCAGCGCGATGCCGGCGGCGTCGGCCAGTACGTCCTGGGCATCGGCGCTGCGCGGCGGCAGGAAATGCTGGGCGATCTCGATGCCGACGCCGTAGGCCAGCAGGGCCACGACGATGAGCCACCACTGCCGCGGCCTCGGCCAGAGCGCCCAGACGCAGCAGAACGCCAGCGAAGCGAAGGCCAGCAGGTGGTTGGACTTGTCCCAGCCGGTGCTGATGCCCTTGGGAGGGTGGGGCACCAGGGCCAGGTAGGTGACCGAGAAGAACAGCAGCACGAGCAGCGCGCGCCACAGGCGGCGCTGCTCGGGAGCGGTGGCGTATTGGATCAGGCGGGGCATGGCGGGGCCGCATTGTGGCCGGCCCGCATGACTGCCTGGTCCCTCACTTCATCTGCAGCATCCAGCCCTTGGCCTGCCTCAGGTGGGCGGCCAGCTGGGCCTGTGCCGGGCCGACGGTCGGGTCGGTGATGGGCTGCTTCTCCAGCAGGGCTGCGTCGATCTGCTCGCGTGAGGCCGAGTTCAGCATCCAGTTCATCGATGGCGGGCGCTGGCCCGGGACCGCCGGCAGGCGCAGCTCCGCCACCTGGCCACAGCCGCCAATGCGCTTGATGAGCTCGACGGCCGAGTCCCGTCCGCGGGCGCCGTTGCCGTTCAGGATGCCCTGGGGCGGCGCGACGACCTCGTTCAGGCCCATGTGGGTGGCGCGGTAGCGGCGGCCGTCCAGCGGCAGGGCATCGGGGGCCGTGGGCGCGTCGCGGCACAGCCAGTCGTCGACCTGCGAGGGCGTGTTGGCCAGCAGCAGCAGGCGCAGCCGTGCGCGGTCGAGGATGCCGTGGCGGGCGCAGTCGTCCTCGGGCTTGCAGGCCTTCAGCCGGCCCGCGGCCTCCAGGTCGCGCAGCAGGTCGGACAGCGTCAGCGTCGCGCTGGCTTCCACGTAGCCGCCGTCGCCGAGCCGGTCCCAGATGCGGCCGACGTCGCCGGCCTCGCTGTCCTTGTGCGCCTCCTGGAAGACGACAGCACCGGCCGGGCTGATGTAGGGGAAGCGCGCGCTGTTGTGCACGGCCTGGGCCAGCGTCAGGCGTTCGACGTCCAGCCCGAGGGCGGGGTCGAGCAGGTCGATGCCGTCACCGCCGGGCAGCACGAAGTCGGCCTGGTAGACACGCTGGCCGCGCGACAGTGCCGACGTATTCAGCGCCAGCAGCGGCAGCCATTCGGCCTCGGTGGCGCGGGCATGCAGGGCCGTCAGCGGTTCAGCCCAGGGGTTGCGGTGGGCGGTGGGGCGCAGCGGGCACTGGCTGGCCAGGGCCTTGGGCCAGTCGCGCGTCCAGACCTGTTCCAGCCCCAGCGAGCGGTCGGCACCAGCGAAGGCCAGCGGCAGGAAGCGCTGGGCCAGATCGGGGTAGAGCATGTAGCCCACCGGCGTGGCGAGGTGGTCGCGGCCGGTGAAGTCGCGCACCAGCTTCCAGGGCGTGCAGGCGGCTGCGTCGGTGGCCTGGCGGCGCGCATCGACCGCAGCGACGAAGCTGGCGGCGCCCAGCGCGCCACCCGAGGTGCCGCTGATGGCGAAGACGGAGTCGGCGAAGTTGACGCCCTGCTGCTCGCCGAGGTCTTGCAGTCGGGCCAGCGAGGCGCTGCCCCAGTAGGCCGCCCGCGAGGCGCCGCCGGCAACGGCGACGAGGACCAGAGGGCGCTTGCCATCGGCGCCGACGGTGCGCAGCCAGGTCTGCACCCAGGCGTCGGCGGGCTGGCGGGGGGCGTTGGCGCTGCGTGCGCTCAGCTCGGGCGTGGCCACGCGGTGGTTGTCGTTCAGCGGCGCAAAGGCGATGAACAGCAGCGGGGGCAGGGCGGTCAGCGGTACGCGGATCAGCACCTTGGGCACATAGGTCAGCAGGATGCCGCCGAAGACGGTCCAGCTGCCCATGGCCAGCAGCACCAGCGCCGGCGAGCCGATGGCGCGCGCCGTCGCCTCCGGCCAGGCCAGCAGTGCGCTGAAGACGCCCCATTGCAGCAGCAGCACGAGGGCGACCAGCACGCGCGACGGCGTGCTCATGCGGTCTTCGCGCGCCATCTGCGCGATGGCCTCGCGTCGGCCGTCCAGGCACAGCAGGCGGGCGGGCAGCGAGCCGTCGCCGAGCTTGAGCAGCCAGGCACGGCGCTTCCAGGCGAAGAGGTAGAGGCACGTCGTCACGGCCAGCAGGCCGATGCCGATCAGGCGCTCGCGCGACTGCAGCAGGAAGAAGGCCGCGATGGGCAGGCCGCCGCCGAGGATCAGTCCGCGGGGCAGCCAGCGCCGCAGCGCCTGCGCGAAGCGCGGGTTCATGCATTCGCCGAGGGTGTCGGGCTTGAAGCGCCGGTCCAGCAGCAGCCGGCAGGTGTACCAGGCCAGCAGCAGCCACAGGCCGAAGGCGAAGAGGAGGATGGCGGTCTGCGTGCTGCCCACTTCCAGCGACAGCAGCGTCTCCTGGGCCTGGTCCAGCCCCAGCAGCACCGCGACGCCGGCGATGACGATGCCGACCGGGAAGGCGCACAGCCCCAGCACGCGCAGCAGGTAGAGCATCCAGGGCACGTCGCCTTCCGGCGCGGGGGCGGCGCGCGGTGGCTCGGGCGGGCCGGGCGGCCTGGGCTCTGCGGGCAGGGGTGGAGGCGACGGCGGGGAAAACTGCGGCGGCGGCGCGGGATCGTGGGGCGGGTAGACGACCGGAATCAGCATGGCCCGCACTCTAGCCGCGGGCTGCTGCGCCTCCAAGGCCGCCGCGGCCGCATGAAGACCCCGGCGCCCCCTGGGAAACCCTGGCCGGCTGGGCAGGCCGCGGCGGCGCTCGTACAGTTGCAGGCGACAACGAAGTCGGGGAGGACTCATGAACGACGGTCAACTGTTGCCCTTGCTGGGCGGCTTCCTGTTGGGGGCGCTGGTGGCCGCGGGTGCGGTGTACGTCTGGCTGTCGGGCCGGCTCAAGCGCGAGCGCCAGCGCGTGCACAACGTCGAACAGGCGCGCCAGCTGTCGGCCCAGCAGACGACGCAGGCCCGCAAGCAGATCGAGCAGCTGCAGCGCGAGAACCATGAGCTGCGCCTGGCCGTGCGGCCTGCGCCGCGTGCGGCGCCGGCGCCCGAGCCGGCCGTGGACCCGGCCGAAGCGGCGCGGCTCTACGCCGAATCCAAGATGCAGCCGACGCCCGCCAGGGAAACGCCCAAGGCCTTCAAGGACACGGTGATCCTCAAGCGCGGCGAGTGACATGAGAGAGGTCTTGTCACTGCCGGGACAAGACTGCGCCAGGACCGCTGCCTAGAATCGAACGGTCGTTCTATTTCTGGGCCGGCTGCAGGAGACGCGGCATGGCCCGTCAACCGAGGTCGTGCCCATGACAGCCCATTACGAAGTTCGCGGCAGCGTCGCCGTGATCACGCTCGACAACCCGCCGGTCAACGGCCTGGGTTTCGCCACCCGCTCGGCCTGCGCGGCCGGCGTTGAGCGCGCAGAGGCCGACCCGGCCGTCACCGCCGTCGTCATCACCGGCGCCGGCAAGGCTTTCTCGGGCGGTGCCGACATCAAGGAATTCGGCAGCCCCAAGGCGCTGGCCGAGCCCAACCTGCTGAGCCTGATCTCGGTCGTCGAGAACTGCAGCAAGCCGGTCGTCGCGGCCATCCACACGGTCTGCATGGGCGGCGGCCTGGAGCTGAGCCTGGGCTGCCACTACCGCGTCGCGCAGACCGGCACCAAGGTCGCCCTGCCCGAGGTGAAGCTGGGCCTGCTGCCCGGTGCCGGCGGCACGCAGCGCCTGCCCCGTGCACTCGGCGTGGAGCCCGCGCTGAACATGATCGTCAGCGGCGAGCCGGTGGAAGCGCAGATGCTGGCCATGGTCCCGGGCCAGAAGCTGTTCGACAAGATCGTCGATGCCGATGTGCTGGACGCGGCCGTCAAGTTCGCCGAAGAGGTGTCCGAGAAGCGTCCGCTGCCCAAAGTGCGTGACCTGAAGGCCAGGCATCCCGACCCCGAGGCCTATTTCCAGTTCGCCCGCAACATGGTGGGCGGCATGAGCAAGAACTTCCCGGCGCCGCTGCGCTGCCTGGAAGCCGTGGCCGGTGCGGTCAAGCTGAAGTTCGACGACGGCATGCGCGCCGAGCGCGAGGGCTTCGCGGCCCTTATGCTGACGCCCGAGTCCAAGGCGCTGCGCCATCTCTTCTTCGCCGAGCGCGTGGCCAGCAAGATCGCCGACGTGCCCGAGGACACGCCGCTGCGCACCATCGCCAAGGTCGGCGTCATCGGTGCCGGCACCATGGGTGGCGGCATCTCGATGAACTTCCTGAACGCGGGCCTGCCGGTCACCATCCTGGAGACCAAGCAAGAAGCTCTGGACCGCGGCGTCGCGACGATCAAGAAGAACTACGAGGCCCAGGTCAAGAAGGGCAAGCTCAAGGAAGACAAGTACGCCCAGCGCATGGCGCTGCTGAGCACGACGCTGAGCTATGACGATCTGAAGGACTGCGACCTCATCATCGAGGCCGTGTTCGAGGAGATCGGCGTCAAGGAAGCCGTGTTCAAGCAGCTGGACGCCGTGGCCAAGCCCGGCGCCATCCTGGCGTCCAACACGTCGACGCTGGACGTGGACAAGATCGCCTCGTTCACGAAGCGCCCGCAGGACGTGGTGGGCATGCACTTCTTCAGCCCGGCCAACGTCATGAAGCTGCTGGAGGTGGTGCGCGGCAAGGCCACCGCCAAGGACGTGCTGGCCACGGTCATGGCCATTGGCAAGAAGATCAAGAAGACCGCCGTCGTGTCGGGCGTCTGCGACGGCTTCATCGGCAACCGCATGATCGAGCAGTACAGCCGCCAGGCCGGTTTCCTGCTGGACGAGGGCTGCAGTCCGCAGCAGGTGGACAAGGCCGTCGAGAAGTTCGGCTTCGCGATGGGCCCCTTCCGCATGGGCGACTTGGCGGGCAACGACATCGGCTGGGCCATCCGCAAGCGTCGCGCTGTCGAGCGCGCCAACATGAAGTACTCGGCCAGCGCCGACCGCCTGTGCGAGCTGGGCCGCTTCGGCCAGAAGACGGGCGCCGGCTGGTACGACTACCAGCCCGGCAAGCGCGACGCGATTCCCTCGCCGGTCGTCGACGAGATGCTGGCCAAGCACCGCGAAGCCATTGGCGCCAAGAAGCGCGACATCAGCGACGAGGAGATCGTGCACCGCCTGGTGTTCGCTCTGGTCAACGAGGCTGCCCATCTGCTGGAAGAGGGTATCGCCCAGCGCGCGTCCGACGTGGACATGGTCTACCTGACCGGCTACGGCTTCCCGATCTTCCGCGGTGGCCCGATGTGCTACGCCGACACGCTGGGCCTCTTCAACGTCGTGCAGGCGATGAAGCGCTTTGCCAGGAACCCGATGGACGACGGCGCGTTCTGGACGCCGGCGCCGCTGCTGGCGCGTCTGGTGGCTGAAGGCAAGTCCTTCACCTGATCGCCGGCCCACACGAAATCTGAGTGTCTTGTGTGCCAGACCGATCGAGCGAAGCGAGTAGCTCTGGCACCAACTGATTAGGACTGACATGAGCAACGCACTGATCGTCTCCACCGCCCGCACGCCGCTCGCCAAGAGCTGGAAGGGCTCCTTCAACATGACCCACGGCGCCACGCTGGGCGGCCACGTCGTCAAGGCGGCCGTCGAGCGCGCCGGCATCGACGGCGGCGCCGTCGAGGACGTGCTGATGGGCTGCGCCAACCCCGAGGGGGCCACGGGCGCCAACATCGCACGCCAGATCGCGCTGGCCGCCGGCCTGCCGGTCTCTGTTAGCGGCCTGACCGTGAACCGCTTCTGCTCCAGCGGCCTGCAGACCATCGCGCTGGCCTCGCAGCGCATCATCGCCGGCGAGGGCGAGGTCTACGTGGCCGGCGGCGTCGAGAGCATCTCGTGCGTGCAGCAGGAGATGAACCAGCACATGCTGGAAGACAGCTGGCTGAGCCGCAACAAGCCCGAGATCTACTGGAGCATGCTGCAGACGGCGGAGAACGTGGCCAAGCGCTACAACATCTCCAAGGAACGCATGGACCACTATGGCGCCGGCAGCCAGCAGAAGGCCTGCGCGGCACAGGCCGCCGGCCTGTTCAACGACGAGATCGTGCCGATCACGGTGACGATGGGCGCCGTCGACAAGGTCATGGGTCTGGTCAGCAAGCAGGTGACCGCCAGCAAGGACGAGGGCCTGCGCGAGGGCACGACCTACGAGGGCATCCAGGGCATCCGCACCGCGCTGCCGGGTGGCGTCGTCACGGCCGGCAACGCCAGCCAGTTCAGCGACGGCGCCGGTGCCTGCGCCATCGTCAGCGAGCACTACGCGTCCACGCACAACCTCAAGCCCATCGGCCGCTTCCTCGGCTTTGCCGTCGCCGGCTGCGAGCCCGACGAGATGGGCATCGGCCCGGTGTTCGCCGTGCCCAAGGTGCTCAAGAAGCTGGGCCTGACGGTGGCCGACATCGACCTGTGGGAGCTTAACGAGGCCTTCGCCGTGCAGGTGCTGTATTGCGCCGACGTCCTGGGCATCCCCATGGACCGCCTCAACGTCAACGGCGGCGCCATCGCCATCGGGCATCCCTACGGCGTCTCGGGCCAGCGCCTGACGGGCCATGCCCTCATCGAAGGCAAGCGCCGCGGCGCCAAGCGTGTCTGCGTGACGATGTGCATCGGCGGCGGCATGGGCGCGGCCGGCGTGTTCGAAGTCCTCTGATGTCTGTCTCTGCGGAGGTGTTCCTGGCCATGGGCCGGGACGTCCTCGCCAAGCAGCCGTTCAGCGCGCTGCTCGGTGCGGAGCTGGCGGCGCTGGCGCCGGGCCAGGTCGAGCTGCAGCTGGTGCTCAAGCCCGAGCACCTGCAGCAAAACGGCTTTGCCCACGGCGGGGTCGTCAGCTACCTGGCCGACAACGCGCTGACCTTCGCCGGCGGCACGGCCATGCAAGTACCCGTCGTCACCTCGGAGTTCAAGATCAACTACGTCCGCCCGGCGGTGGGCGAGCGGCTGATCGCGCGCGCCGAGGCTCAGGCCGTCAGCAAGACCCAGGCGGTCTGCCGCTGCGAGGTCTTCGTCGTGAAGGATGGCGGCGAGAAGCTGTGCGCGCTGGCGCAGGGCACCATCGTTCGCCTGTCCCAGGACTGAGATGCAGGTCGACCTCGACACGCTGCGCGGCTTCTTCCGCTCGGCGCCCTTCATGGCCGACCTCGGCGTGGAGCCCACTGCCGTCGAGCCCGGGCGCGTGTGGACGGCGCTCGTCGTGGCGCCGCGCCATCGCCAGCACACCGGTGTCGTGCATGCCGGCGTCATCGCCGCGCTGGCCGACCACAGCATGGGCGCCGCAGCCCAGACCCAGGCCCCCGACGGCCACTGGGTGCTGACCGCCGAATTCAAGACCAGCCTGCTGCGCGGCGCGAGCGGTGAACGGCTGGAATGCGAGGCCTGGGTGTTGAAGCCCGGCCGACAGGTGACCTTTACCGAGGCCGAGGTGTACGCGGTGGCGGGTGACGAGCGCAGGCTCGTGGCCAAGGCCAGCGGCACGATGGCCGTGACCGTGGCGAAGGGGTGAGCGATGGCATCCCGATGCCGCGCTGGCACAGTCCGGAAGTCGAACTGATTTCCGGAGCTCCAACGATGAAATTCCTCACCACCTCCGCAGCGCTTGCGTTGTCCCTGATCGCTGGCGCTGCCGGGGCGCAGGCACCGGCCCCGGCCGGTACCGCGGCCGTCGTCAAGGCCCTCGAGGCGGGCGACTGTCCGACGGCGGCCCAGGCGCTCAACGCCGCGCTGGCGCAGCCCACGCCGCAGGTCTTGCTGCTGGCCGGTTCCATGTTCGAGCAGGGCCTGTGCCTCAAGCCCAGCGTCGAGCGTGCCGCGCGCTTTTACCTGCGCGCCCAGGAGCAGCCTGGCGCACCGGCGCGGCTGGCGGCCCTGTACGCCTCGCCGGCGGCCGGGCCGGACAAGGGCCTGGCGCTGTGGTGGGGCCTGCGCGCCGGCCTGCCGCTGCCGCGCGACTGCGACGTGGGCAGCGAAGCGCGCCAGGACGCCGACCGATTTGCCGCAGCGCTGACCGGCTGGCGGGCCGAGCGGCTCAACGGCTGCGTCCACGTGGTGGGCGTGCTGGCGACGCTGGGCGCCGAGTTCGTGACGGCCCCGGGCGGCGACGGCCTGCCTGTGGTCTTTGCGCCGGCCAGCGGCCAGTGGCTGGTGGCGCCGGAGCAGCTGGCGCAGGAGGGCCTGGACGCCGGCGTCGGCGCGGGCGCCATCCGTGGCTCGGCACCGGGCTTTCAGCGCACCGAGTCGTGGTCGCAGCCCGACACCTCGCGGGCCCGGGCTCGCGAAGAGCTGCGCGCCTACACGCCCCGCATCGAGAAGCTGGGGCGCGACGCCCTGGCGCGATATCCGCGCCCGGACGGCATCGACACCGCCTGGCGACTGAACTTCTCCATCATCGAACCCAGGCGTTGACCCATGCGCGAGACCCTCGAATTTCTCCTCTATGACTGGCTGCGCGCGGTCGAGCTGACGGCGCGCGAGCGCTTTGCCGATCACTCGCGCGAGACCTTCGGCGCCGTGCTCGACACCTGTGAGCGCATCGCCCGGGAGAAATTCGCGCCCAGCTACCGGCTGCTCGACACCGAGGAGCCGCGCTTCGACGGCGAACGGGTTCACCTGCCTGCAGCCACGCTGGAGGCGGTGAATGCCTTTGTCGATGCCGGTCTGCTGGCCGCCGCGCAGGACTACGACATCGGTGGCATGCAGCTGCCATGCCTGGTCGAGACGGCTGCCAGCGCCTTCATCAGCCAGGCCAACGTCTCGGCAGGCTCCTACGCCGTGTTGACGACCTGCAATGCCAATCTGCTGATGGCCCATGGCAGCGAGCGCCAGCGCGAGGTGTTCGCCAAGACGCTGTTCGCCGGCACTTGGTTCGGCACCATGTGCCTGTCCGAGCCGCAGGCGGGGTCGTCGCTGTCCGACGTGGTCACGCGCGCGGAGCTGGAGGACGAGGACGATGCTCTGGGCCCGCGCTACCGCCTGCGCGGCAACAAGATGTGGATCTCGGGCGGCGAGCACGAGCTGCGCGAGAACATCGTGCACCTCGTGCTGGCCAAGGTGCCCGGACCGGACGGCAGGCTCATCCCCGGCACCAAGGGCATCTCACTGTTCATCGTGCCCAAGCAGATGGTGGGGGCCGACGGCCGGCTGACCGGCGAGCGCAACGACGTCGCGCTGGCGGGCCTCAACCACAAGCTCGGCCACCGCGGCACCACCAACTGCCTGCTGAACTTCGGCGAGGGCCGCTTCCAGCCGGGCGGCAAGCCGGGCGCGGTGGGCTATCTCGTCGGCAAGCCCGGCGAGGGCCTGCGCTGCATGTTCCACATGATGAACGAGATGCGCATCGGCGTCGGCCTCGGGGCCACGATGCTGGGCTATGCCGGGTTTGAAGCCAGCCTGGAATACGCCAAGCAGCGGCCCCAGGGCCGGCCGATGACAGCCGCCGGCAAGGACGCGGCCAGCCCCCAGCGACCCATCATCGAGCATGCCGACGTGCGCCGCATGCTGCTGGCGCAGAAGAGCTATGTGGAGGGCGGCCTGGCGCTGGAGCTGTACTGTGCCCGCCTCGTCGACGAGCTGCACACCGGCGACGCCAAGGCCGAGGCGCAGGCGCTGCTGGACGTGCTCATCCCCATCGCCAAGAGCTGGCCCAGCGAGTGGTGCCTGGAGGCCAACTCGCTGGCCATCCAGGTACTGGGCGGCTATGGCTACACGCGAGACTTCCCCGTGGAGCAGCTCTGGCGCGACCAGCGCCTGAACATGATCCACGAGGGCACCCACGGCATCCAGGCGCTGGACCTGCTGGGCCGCAAGGTCGTGCAGCAGGGCGGCGCGTCGCTCGCGGCGCTGGCCGCGCGCGTGCAGGCCACCATCGAGCGCGCCATGCAGACCGACTGGGCCCCGCAGGCCAACCAGCTCGCCGCCGCGCTGGCCCAGGTGGGTGGCGCCACGAAGAAGGCCTGGAGCACCGGCGAGCCCGAGGAGGCGCTGGCCAACGCGACGCCGTACATGCAGGCCTTCGGCCACACCGTGCTGGCCTGGCTGTGGCTGGACGTGGCGCTGACGGTGCAGGGAGGCAGCGACTTCGCCCAGGGCAAGCGCGCCGCGGCCCGCTACTTCTTCGCCTACGAGCTGCCCAAGATCGGCGCCTGGCTGGACGTCGTCGCCCGCCGCGAGCCGCTGTGCCGTGAGATCAAGGCCGAATATTTCTGAGGAGACTGATGATGAGCACCAAGGTGCAAGACCTGTTTGACCTGAGCGGCCAGGTGGCCCTCGTCACCGGCGGCTCGCGCGGGCTGGGCCTGCAGATCGCCGAGGCGCTGGGTGACGCCGGCGCCAAGATCATGCTGACCTCGCGCAAGGCGGCCGACCTGGAGGAGGCCGCGGCCCATCTGCAGGCCCGCGGCATCGACACGCGCTGGATCGCTGCCGATGCTTCCAAGCCCGAGGAGGCCCAGCGCGTGGTGGCCGAGACCATGGAGCGCATGGGCAAGATCGACATCCTCGTCAACAACGCCGGCGCCACCTGGGGGGCTCCGGCCGAGGAGCACCCCATCGAGGCCTGGGACAAGGTCATGGACCTGAACATCCGCAGCCTCTTCGTCTTCGCGCAGGCGGTGGCCAAGGCCAGCATGATCCCGCGCAAGTCCGGCCGCATCATCAACGTGGCCTCCATCGCCGGCCTGTCGGGCAATTCCGGCGCGATGAAGACCATCGCCTACAACACCAGCAAGGGCGCGGCCGTGAACTTCACGCGCGCGCTGGCCGGCGAGTGGGGCGCCTACGGCATCACCGTCAATGCGCTGGCGCCCGGCTTCTTCCCGAGCAAGATGACCAAGGGCCTGCTCGCCAGCATCGGCGAGGACAAGCTGGCCGCGCACGCGCCGCTGAACCGCCTGGGCGACGACGAGGACCTGAAGGGGGCCGCCCTGCTGTTCGCGTCGCGCGCCGGCAAGCACATCACCGGCCAGATCCTGGCCGTGGACGGCGGCGTCAGCGCGGTGCACGGGGGCTGAACGGATGACCCGTCGCCCCGCCCCGCCACTGCACTTCCCGGTCCACATTCCCTTCGTCCAGCAGCTGGGCTTCGAGTTGCACAGCCTGGGAGACGGCGAGGCCGAGCTGCGGGTGGACCTGCAGGAGGGCCATCTCAACTCCTGGGAAGTGGCTCATGGTGGCGTGCTGATGACGCTGCTGGACGTGGCCATGGCCCATGCCGCCCGCAGCGTCCACCGCGACCAGCCCGGCATGGGGCCGGGCGTCGTCACCATCGAGATGAAGACCAGCTTCATGCGCCCCGGCGAAGGCGAGCTGCGCTGCCACGCCAGGCTGCTGCACCGCTCCACCACCATGGCCTTCTGCGAGGGCTCCGTCTTTGGCGGCGACGGCAAGCTGTGCTCCCACGCCACCGGCACCTTCAAGTACCTCAAGGCACTGCCGACCCAGGGAAGACGGCTCAACAAGCTCACGCCGACGGAGGCAGCGGCAGGCGAGGGCGGGCAAGGCTGACCCTGCATCGCTCTCGGGTTTGATTGCGATTTCTGAAACGTTGTTCCAATAACGGGCACAATCGCGCCAGCGTCAGCACCTCGCGGTGCGCGGTTGGCCAGGCGGCCGTCCGGACCATGCAGTCCGGCGCCCTGATCGGGAACACGCCCCTGGCATGACGGTCCGCGCTCAAGGCCCCTCTGGCCGGAGCCGCAGACCCCTCGCCCACGTCCAGATTCGCCCGAAAGCCACCCGCCATGAAGATCGCCCTCATCATCGAGAACAGCCAGGCCGCCAAGTCCGAGATCGTCCACAACGCGCTCAAGACCGTTGCGCAACCGCTGGGCCACAGCGTCCACCACTACGGCATGTACACGCCCGAGGACAAGGCCTCGCTCACCTACGTCATGAACGGCCTGCTGGCCGGCATCCTGCTGAACAGCAAGGCGGCCGACTTCGTCGTCACCGGCTGCGGCACCGGCATGGGCTCCATGCTGGCCTGCAACAGCATGCCCGGCGTGTTCTGCGGCCTCGTCATCGACCCGACCGACGCCTTCCTGTTCGGCCAGATCAACGACGGCAACTGCATGTCCATGCCCTATGCCAAGGGCTTCGGCTGGGCCGCCGAGCTGAACCTGCAGGACTGCTACCGCAAGCTGCTGGAGAACGAGCGCGGCGCCGGCTACCCCAAGGAACGCGCCGCCATCATGGCCAAGAACCGCGGCATCCTGAAGGACCTCAAGGCCGCTGCCTGCAAGGACATGCTGACCGTGCTCAAGAGCGTGGACCAGGACCTGCTCAAGGCCGCCGTGTCGGGCGAGAAGTTCCAGGAGCTGTTCTTCACGAACTGCCAGGACGATGCCATCGCCGCCCACATCCAGGGCGTGCTGAAGGGCTGAGCCCTTCTACAGGGCCGGTGCCGCACCCGGCGCCTGCATCGGGCCGTCGCAGATGGCCGGCCCCGATGATTGCCGGACACCCCCCGGGGAGGGGGCATGTCGACGCTTCGACGGACAAGTCACGCAGGGCCTGAATAGAGTGCCTCACGTTCTTGTGTGGCGAGGGGGATGCGATGAAATCGACGTCATGGGCATGGGCGCTTGCCGCAGCGTTGGGTGCCGCGCCCTGCGGGGCCGCGCCCACGTATGCCTACGAGTTCAGCTTCACCTTTGCGGGCAGTTCCGGACGACACATCGATGGCAGTTTCACGGCCAGCGATTTCGATGCCTCGGGCTACCTGCACGGGATGGCCAACGCCGCGGCGACTTTCTACGACTGGAACGGCAGCGGCTTCGTGGCGAAGGCGTTCGACGGCCCGTTGACCTTCGGCAGGTACACCGAGTCGGGATGGCAGACCGGTGAGGCGGAGGTCAGCGCCGACCCCACGAAGAACAATTTCATCCTGCTGGACTGCGTGTCCTTCAATGCGAGCGGCGTCTGCACCGGCGGCTTTGACAACTTCGTGCTGTTTCGACAGGTCTCGGGCGGATCGAACGACGAGATCTTCTATGCCTATGGGCCTGCCCTGGGCGTCAACCTTTCCGACCGTGGCCCGGCGCTGGAAGGTGTCTGGTCGCTTCGGCAGGGAGCGCTGGTCAACCAGTTGCCGGAGCCCGACGGCCTGGCCTTGATCGCGGCCGCTGCGCTGGGCGTCGCGGCCACGGTTCGGCGCAGGGTCGACCGCTGACGCGCATGGCTTGATTCTGGCGCCGTGCCCTGGGCACGGCGCGGCCGGTACCGGGCGTCTGCCTGCCATGGTTCGGTTCATCGGGTGTCGCGGGGCTCTGCGAGACTGTCGCGATGCCTGGACTCCCGCCCCACCTGACGCTGCGCACGCTGACGCGCGGCGACGGTCTGCTGGGCCTGCGTCCGCGCGGGCCGCTCGGGCCGCGCGGTGAGCAGGTGACGGTGGCGACACTGGCGCGGCGCGATGCCGATGCCGAGCAGGCACTGCGACAGCGGGGCGCCGTGGCCCTGGACCCGGCCCTGCTGCAATGGCGCGGCACGCCGCCGCCGCTGGGAGGCGAGTCGCTGTGGACGCTTCCCCAGGAAGAGTTCTTCGGCGACTTCCATGCCGAGCAGGTGCCCGAGCTGCTGGCCCAGGGCTGGCAGGTGACGACGGAGCCCGGCTTCGCCCACCACAGCCAGTTCGTCAGCGGCTGGCGTCTGGACCTGACGGAAGACGCCGCCGAGGACTCCCCCCGGCCCAGCCGCCGCGTCGAGGGCGTCGCCCTGGCGCGTCGCCAGGGCGCCTGGCTCGTCAGCCTGGGGCTGGAGGTGGAGGGGCAGCGCATCGACCTGGCGCCGCTGATGGCCAACCTGCTGCGCCGCGACAAGCGCTGGCTGGACGCCGTGGCCATCGCCGCCATCGAGGACGACGCCATCGTCTCGCTGCGCGCCCCGGGCGGCAGGCGCTATCACGCCGTCGCGGCGCCGCTCAAGGCCATGATGCTGGCGCTGCTGGACCTGCTCAAGCCGGTGCAGCTGGAGAAAGGCCAGCCGCTCAAGCTCAACGCCTGGGACGCCGACCGCCTGCGCTGCATCGAGGACGAGTCGCGCGGCCGCTGGCAGATCCACGGTGACGCGGGGATCCAGGCGCTGGGGCGTCGGCTGCTGGCAGCCGGCACACCTGCAGCGTTCGATCAGCCGCCGGGTCTGGGACTCACGCTGCGGCCCTACCAGTTGCACGGCCTGGCCTGGCTGCAATACCTGCGCGAGCAGCACCTGGCCGGCATCCTGGCCGACGACATGGGCCTGGGCAAGACGGCGCAGGCCCTGGCCCATATCGCCACCGAAAAACAGGCTGGCCGGCTGGATCGCCCGGCGCTCGTCATCGTGCCGACCTCGCTGCTGTTCAACTGGCAGCAGGAGGCCGCGCGCATCGCGCCCGGGTTGCGTGTGCTGACCTGGCACGGCGCCGATCGCGCGAGCGCTGCCCCGCCGGCCGGGGCCGATGTCGTGCTGACGACCTACAACCTCGTCTGGCGCGATCTGCGGGTGCTGTCTGCCCAGCCCTGGCACCTGCTGATCCTGGACGAGGCCCAGGCCGTCAAGAACGCGCAGGCGCGCGCGGCGCGCGCGCTGCGCCGGCTCGACGCCCGCCACCATCTCGCGCTGACCGGCACGCCGCTGGAGAACCACCTCGGCGAGCTCTGGTCGCTGTTCGATCTGCTGATGCCCGGCTTCCTTGGCGACTCGCGCAGCTTCGCGCGCCACTGGCGCAAGCCCATCGAGGTCAACCGCGACGGCCCGCGCGCCCGCCTGCTCGCGGCCCGCGTGCGGCCCTTCATCCTGCGCCGCCTCAAGACCGAAGTGGCCACAGAGCTGCCGCCGCTGACCGAGCTGGTCAAGCGCGTCACGCTGGAGGGCCGGCAGAAGCAGCTCTACGAGAGCGTGCGCGTGGCAGCCGACCACATGGTGAGGCGCATCCTGGCCCGCGACGGCTTCACGCCCACCAGCCTTGTCAGCGTGCTGGACGCCATGCTCAAGCTGCGCCAGGTCTGCTGCGACCCGCGCCTGGTGAAGGGCGTGGAGATGGCCCCGCACACCGAGCGCGCCAAGCTCGACTGGCTGCGCGAGCACCTGCCCGACTTCGTCGCCCAGGGCCGGCGGCTGCTGGTGTTCTCGCAGTTCACCGAGATGCTGGACCTGATCGCGTCCGAACTGGACGATTTGCAGCTGGCCCACCTGCGCCTGACGGGCCAGACCCCCGCGGCCCGGCGCGGCGACATCGTGCGCGGCTTCCAGGCGCGCGAGGTGCCCATCCTGCTTGCGAGCCTCAAGGCCGGCGGCGTCGGGCTGAACCTCACGGCTGCCGACACCGTCATCCACGTCGATCCCTGGTGGAACCCGGCCGTGCAGGCCCAGGCCAGCGCGCGCGCGCACCGCATCGGCCAGGACCAGCCGGTCTTTGTGTATCAGCTCGTCGCCGAGGGCAGCATCGAGGAGCGCATGCTGGAGCTGCAGGCGCGCAAGCGCGCGCTGGCCGACGGCCTGCTGGGCAGCGACGACGGCGCGGCGCTGGGCAAGTTCAGCGCGACGGAGCTGAACCTGCTGCTCGCGCCGCTGACGACGGCGCCGGCCTGAACCGGCGCCGGCTCAGGGAGAGACGCGCCTGGCCCGCAGCTCGCTGCGCAGCTGCTCCGCCTGGTCCTCGAAGCGCACGGCGGCCAGGCCCAGCACGGGGTCCTGCAGCAGGGCGGTGTCCAGGGTCGAGCGTCCCTGCCAGCGTTTCACGAGATCCTCGCCCAGCGCGTAGAGCTGGCGGTTCTTGCCCTCGGCGTCGGCCAGGGCCTGGGTGCTGCGCTCCAGCAGCTGCGCCAGGGCCTGGTTGGCCTGCAGCCGTGCGGCACTTTCCTGGCGGGTGACCAGCAGCTGCTGCTGCAGGGCGGACTCGCGCCCGGCGGCCTGGGTGGCCTGGACCGAAGCCTCCTGCTGGGCCTGCCTGGCCGCCTGCAGCTGGGCGCGCAGGCCGTCCAGTTCGGCCTCGCGCGCCTTGAGCCTGGCGGCATTGCCCGCGACCTGGGACTTGGCGGAGGCCGCGTCTTTTTGCGCGGCGGCGGCGGCGGCCTCGGCCCTGGCCTTGTCGGCCTGCAGCTGGCCCTGCTGCTCCTGTGCGGTGCGCAGCGCGGACTGGGCCCGGCGCAGGGCCTCGCGCTCCTTGGAGGGCTTGGCGTCCTCGGCCTGAGCCCCGAATGCCAGGCCCGCGGCGAGCAAGGCGACGGCAAGACGTTGCGTCTTCATCAGAACCTCACGTTCAGGTCGAGCTGCAGCACGTCGATGCGCAGCGGTGCGCTGCTCAGGTTGCCGCTGAGCGAGGTCGGGTCGCCGGGCACGGCGAGGAAGCGCACGCCGTCGTCCAGGTTGCGTGTGCTGGTCCAGCGCGCGCCGAGCCAGAAGCCGCGGTCCAGGCCGTAGTTGCCGCCGATGCTCCATCCCTTGTAGTTCGTGCCGCCGAGATGCCAGGTGGTGTCGGTGAAGCCGTCCACCCAGGCGTCGCGCTCCACCAGGCGCAGGGCTGCGAAGGCCTGCCAGTCGCCGCGGCGCGCGAGCTTGGGCGCACCGACCTGCAGGCGCCCCTGCACGGCCATGGTCTTCTCGCGCAGGTCGGGCAGGGCGACGCCGGCACGGGCCTCGATGTCCTTGATCTTGAAGCCGGTGTTCTTGATCCAGTCCAGCGTCAGGCCCGCCGGCACCGGCAGCACGCCGTCGAGCTGCAGTCCCAGCGTGAGGTTGACCGGCTTGAAGCGCGAGGCCAGGCCCCAGGTGGGCGCGCTGGCGCTGGTGGGGTCGTTGACGTTGATGAGCGTGTTGCCCTTCAGGCGCAGGCTGGCGAGGTATTGCGAGGCGAAGTAGTTCGTCGCGCCGTTGCGCGGGCCGCTGGGCGGCGGGCTGGTCTCGCGCCGGCCCTCGATGTGGCGGAACTGGTAGCCCGCCAGTCCCAGCTTGAACTGCACGCCGCGCGCGAGATCGATCTCGCCGCCCGCCTGCACGCCCAGCAGCCATTTGTCGCGCGTGGCGAGGTTGAGCTCCTCTAGCGGGAAGACGCCGGCCGTCGCGAACAGCGAGCGCTGGGGCGTGAAGGCGTGGCTGAGCCTGGTGGCCACGCCGTCGAAGGCGAGGTCGTCGGGCCAGGCCAGGTCGGTGCTGTAGAAGGGATTGGGCATGCGGCCGAAATCCGCCGAGATGCCGTTGGAGAACAGCGGCGGCTGCCAGTGGATGTAGGCCCGGTCCAGCCCCACGGTGTAGCGGTTGAAGTCGTTGCCCAGCGTCTGCGACGTGGATGTGGCGCTGTTGCCGGTGCTGCCGGTGGCCAGGCGCACGCTGGCCAGCACCTGGTCGCTGAGCTTGGCGTCCACCTCCAGGCGGCCGCGCAGCGTCATGCGCTGGCGGTCGGTCGTCGTGTTTGTCAGGTCGGGCGCCCAGGCCGGCGTCGCCGTCTGGGCGCGGTAGACCTCGGCGGGCAGGTTGTGGTCATCGAAGAACTCGCTCTGCGCGCGGGCGCGGATGTCGCCGCTGACCCGGATGCGGCCGACCCAGTCCGGCAGCGCGTCGGGCTGGCCCCAGCGCTCGCCCTTGGCCTGGGCCAGCACCTCCGTCTTGATCTCGTCGCGCATCTGCTGGCGCAGCGTTTCTGGCACGTAGGGAATGCGCAGCACCTTGGGCGCTTCGGCCTGGGCCTGCGGGGCCGGTGCGGCGGCGCTGGCCTGGGCCTGCTTCAGGATGGCCTCGGCCTTGTCGCGCGTCAGCAGGCCCTGGGCGACGAGGGCGTCGATGAGTGCCTGCGTCGTCGCGCGCAGGCGGGCGAGCTCCTCCTTGTCGGAGGACGTCTGGGCACCGGCCGGGGCGGCGAGCAGGGCGGCGGTCAGCAGGGCGAGGATGGGTTTCATGTCGGGAGGGGGAATCAGGCTTGGGGCCGCACGCTCAAGCGAAAGCGCAACGGCTGGGACAGGGCCAGCGCCGGCGGCGGCGGCAGCTTGAACTGGCGACGGGTCTCGTCGAGGGCGGCGCGCAGGGCGCTGTCGTTGGCGTCGTTGCCGCTGGGGCTGAGCTCGAAGCGCTGGATGGCGCCATCGCCCGCCAGCCAGACGGAGAAGGTCGCGGTCAGCGCCTCGGCGTCGGACTTCAGGTGCCGCTCGATCTCGCCCTGCAGCAGCTGGCGCGCCGTGTTGGCGTAGAAGCGCTCCTGGGCGCGGTCGGCGGCCGTGCCGGCTGGGCCGGCGCTGCCGGGCGTCGTCGGCGCGCCGCCGGCGTACTCCTTGCCGACGCTGCCGGCCGCGAAGGCGCTCGGCCCGTCGCCGGCCGCGCCTTCCATCTTGAGGGACTCGGCGGGCTTGGGCGCCTCCGCCTGCTTGATCTGCTCCTCGCGAATGACCTGCTTGGGCTCGTCCTTGGGCGGCTCGGGCTTCTTCTCGTCCTTGGGCGGGGGCGGGGGCGGCGGGGGCGTGTCCGGCAGGATGGCGATCTTGGCCACCTGGCGCTTGGGGCTCTCGGGCTTGATGTTCTTGACGGCCCACCACACGGCCAGGCCCAGCACCAGCAGGCCGGCCGCGACGAGGAGCTTGAGGTTGCGCGAGCTCATGTACCGATCCGGCTCGTCACCAGCCCCATGTTCACGCCCAGCTTGTTGCACAGGTCGATGACGGCGATGACGCTGGCGTATTGCGTGCGTGCATCGCCCTTGATGGCGACCGACATCTGCGCGTCGCGCGCCTTGGCAGCACCCAGCTGCGTCTCCAGCTCGGCCAGGCTCACGCCCACGCCATTGAGCAGCACGCCGCCGTCGGGCATCACCTGCACGATCTTCAGCTCGTGCTTCTCCGTGCTGGGCTTGTTGCTGGGCTTGGGCATCGTGATGTTGAGCCCCTGCACCGAGGCCGTCGTCATCAGGATGAAGACGACCAGCAGCACATAGGCCAGGTCCAGCATCGGCGTGACGTTGATGCTGTCGTAGGGCTTGGCGTCCTGATTGACCTGCATGGCACTAGTCCGTGGCCCGCTTGGTGACGAGGCCGATCTCGGTGATGTCCAGCTTCTTGGCCACCTCCAGCACCTGCATCACCTTGTCGTACTGCGCGGCCGCGTCGGCCTTCAGCACGACGGGCAAGGCCGGGTTGGCGGACTTGTACTGGGCCAGCGAGGTGCGCAGCTGGTCCATGTCCACCGGATAGGCGTCCAGGTAGACGCCGCCGTCCGCGGTGATCGTGATGGCCCGCGTCTGCGGCTTGGCCAGATTGTTGGCCGCGGCCGTCGTCGGCGAGTTCACCTTCACGCCCTGCACCGAAGCGGTCGTCAGGATGATGAAGACGACCAGCAGCACATAGGCCAGGTCCAGCATCGGCGTGACGTTGATGTCGTCGTAGGGCTGGTTGTCGCCCTTGATGTCGGCGGACATGGCTAAGGAGCCCCGTACAGCTCGGCGACGCGTGTGATGAACTCGTCGATGAAGATCTGCATGTCCGAGGTCGCGTTCTTGATCTGCGCGGCCAGGTAGTTGTAGCCAAACAGCGCAGGGATGGCGACGCCCAGGCCGGCCACCGTCGCGAGCAGCGCCGCGGCGATGCCCGGCGCGATGGCGTTGACGTTGACGTCGCCCGCGGCGGCGATCGCCGCGAAGGTGATCATCACGCCCACCACCGTGCCCAGCAGGCCGAGGAAGGGGCCACCCGAGATGGCGATGGTCAGCAGCACCATGCCGGAGTTCAGCTGGGCGTTCTCGCGCACGTAGTCGGCATCCACCGAGGCCTTCACCGCGTCCAGCGACGCGCCCGACAAGGGCTTGCTGCCGGCCTCGCCCACCTTGCGCTTGGCCAGCTCGCGCACGCCGGCCTGGTACAGGCGGTAGATGGGCGAGTGCGGATGCGGCGCGTGTTCCTCAAGCTTGAGGAGCTCGCCGTCTGCCGCGCGGAAGCGCAGCACGAAGCTGCGATTGGCCTTGGCCACCTTGCCCACCAGCAGCCCCTTGCTCACCATCACCCATGCGGCGATGGCGAACATGACGGCCAGGATGCCGATGACGACCCAGGCGTCCACCGTCAGGTTCTTGACGAGGATGCCCATGTAGCCGTGGCTCTCGCCGCCCTCGGCTGCGGCACCGTCCTTGGACTCGCGTACCGAGGCGACGAGCTTGCTCTCGGCCCCCTGCGCGCCCGCGGCCACGGCGATCCAGTCCGCGCTGCGCAGCGCGGCAGCCAGCTGCACCTCGTCCATCAGGCCGCGCGCGCCTTCGCCCAGGCGCAGGCTGCTGCCCAGCGCCGGCGTCGCCAGGTCGCCCTGGGCCACCTGGGTGCCGTTGACGAACAGCGTGGCCTTGCCCAGACCCAGGCGCAGCGCCACTTGCGTCCAGCGGGCCGCCGGCACGTCGCCGCCCGTGACCTCGGCCTTGTCGGAGCGCGCCACCAGCTTGCCGCCGCTCAGACCCAGCGTCAGCCCGCCCCAGTTCAGCAGCGTCGCGCGCTGCACGTCGTCGAGCTTGACCCAAAGGCTCACCGTCAGCTGGTTGCCGGCGTCGACAACAGGCTTGTCGGACAGCGCGTAGACGATGGCCTCGCCCGTGAGCTTGGCGCTCGCCGCGAGCAGGCCGTTGGCCTCGGTCGTCAGCGCGCCCTGCGGCTTGACGGCGCCGAGCTGGTCGCCGCCGGCCGGCTTGTCGCTGAAGTGCAGCGCGATGACGGTGGCAGCATCGAAGCCGTTCGCCTCGCCCTCGGCCGCCGCCTTGGCATTGCCGCCGTACACGTAGAACAGGTTCTTGTCGGTGCCCGGCAGCACGCTGGGCAGCTGCACCCACAGCACGGCCAGCTCGTTGACGCTGTCGAAGCGCTCGATGCTGAATTTCAGCGGCGTCTTGTCGTCGCCGGCGACGACACGCAGGTCGCTGCCGTCCTCCTTGGCGGCCGTGAAGTCGAAGTTGCCCGAGTGCAGGCGCACCGCGACGGCCACGCCGCTGGCAGCCTCCTTGGTCTCCAGGCCTTGCGACGAGGTGTTCAGCGTGATTTTTGCGCGCTCGCTCCAGTCGGCGTTCCACCAGGCGTGGGCGGTGGCCGGCAGTAGCGCGGCAAGACAGAGGGCGGTGAGGGCTTTGCGCATATCGTTCTTTCGTGGATCACTGGCCGCTGCCGAAGCCGAGGAACTCCAGCAGCAGGTTGCGGCGGCGGCGGCGTTTCTTCTTCTCGTCGTCGTCACCGTCGGTGCTGGCCGGGCCGGCGCTGGTAGGCGCGAGCGCGGTGTTGGGCGGTGCGGAGATGGCTGCCTGCGGCGCCTCCGCCTTGCCGCCGCCGGTGGTCTTGCCGCCGACCTGGATGTCGATGGCGTTGACGACGCGCTCGGCCGCCAGCGTCGCGTTGCCGCGCGAGCGGATGCCGGCCTCGCCGGCGTTGATCTCGCCGGCTGGGGCGAACAGGAAGAGATTGCTGTCGGCGTTCAGCACCGCGATGCCCGAGCCGCTGAACGAGCCCGAGGTGTCGAACACCAGGTTGCCCTGGTCGTCCAGCCGCAGCACGGGCGCCGGCGCGCCGGTGACGGTCTTGGCGCCGCGGCCCGCGTCGATGTTGCCGGCCGAGGCCCACAGCAGCAGGTCGCCCTTGGCCAGTGTGAACACGCGCGACTGGTTGACGGCGAAGTCGTCCCGCACGGCCGCTGCGATGGCGCCGCCGTTGACGGTGACCAGGCCCAGCTCGGTCGGCGGCTTGGGCAGGCCGCTGGCGACGATCTCGCCCGCGTTTGCCCCGCCGCCCGGGGCCAGCAGCGTGATGCCGGCCTGCTGCAGCGTCTTGATCTGGCTGGTGGGCAGGCGCAGCTCGCCCGCCGGCCGTCCGGCGAGGCCGTCGATGGGGAAGAGTGCGTTGATGGCGGCGTAGCCCGGTGCATAGGCACGCCAGCGCGCGTCGTCGGCCAGGGCCGCCGCTGCCGTGCCGGCGGTCTGCAGTTCGGCGACGAGCTGGCGGTTCAGCCAGGGGATCTGGCTCGTCAGCGGCAGCGCCTCGAAAGCAACCTGGGCCTGGGCGTCGGCAACGCCGGCCAGGGCGCCGCCGAAGCTGCGCACGTAGTTGCCCAGCGCCTGCAGCTCTGCGCCCGATGCCAGGCCGGCGAGCAGGCCCTGGCGGCGCGGCGCGTCCAGGCCGCCCAGGCGCTGCGTCAGCAGCGGCAGCACGACGCCTGCGCGCTGCGCGTCGGGCAGGCTGGCGAATACCTTCAGTGCCTGGGCTGCGCCCAGCTCGCTCCAGGCCGGCTGGTTGCTGCCGGCGAGCCTGGCCGCGTAGTCCGTGACCTTGGCATCGCCCGGCTCCACCCCGAGCAGGGCCGCGATGCGCAGACGCTGTTCGGCCGCGTCCGAGCGTGCCGGCAGGCCGCGCACATAGCCGGCGATGCCGGCGTCCACCTCGGCGCTGCCGAGCAGCTCGCGCAGCGCGGCGAGCTGCTCGGGGGCGGCCAGCGCCGCGAAGCCGCTGCGCGTGCCGCCCAGCGCGGTATAGAGAGAGCCCAGGCGCGCGGCCGTCCAGCCGCTGCTGCCGAACAGGCCGAAGCCCTCGCGCGCGGCCTGGCTGTAGTCCTGGCCATCGGCGCGCAGGCCGGCGACGACGGTGATGTCGCTGCCCCGGGCCGGCAGCAGGCTGCTGTTGCGCGTGCCGCCCAGGGCCACCAGGCCGCTGTTGCTGCCGAGGTCGATGTCGCGGCCGGCCAGCACCAGCAGGTCGCCCGGGCCGGCGATCTCGACGGCCACGTTGCGCTGGTCGCGCCCCGCCTGCAGCCAGCTGAACTCGCGCACTGCCAGCGGCGTGCCGTCGCTGCCGGCGAGGCGGTGGTCCTGCTGCTGGATGCCGACGAGCTTGCCCTGGGCGAACACGATGTCGCGTCCGGCCTCGATCTGCACCGGCCTTGCCGAGACGATGTTGTTGGCGACGTACACGTCCTCGCCGGCCTGAATGTGCACCGGCGAGCGGTCGCTGGCATCGAGCTGCGGCGCCGTGTCGACGGGCAGCGCGCCCTCCTGGTCGGCAAAGCGCTTAGGCCGGACGCCGCTCAGCGGCTGTGCCAGCGCGTCGTTCAGGCGGCCACGGCTGTAGAGGCCCACTTCCAGCGGCGCGGCCTGGGCCGCCACGCGCAGGCCCGACACCGTCACCGAGCCGGCAGCCTGGATCTCCGTGCGGGCTTCGCGCTGCGGCATCTGCAGCAGCGTCGCGTCAAGCAGCACGTCGCCGCCGGCCGCCGTGACCTGCAGCTTCTCCGGCAGCAGGCTTTCGGCTGCGTCACGCGAGCCCGGCTGGCCCTGCGCCCGTGCGGCCTCGCCGCGCAGCCTCACGTCGCCGGTGTTGGCAAGCACGTCCAGCGATGCGCCGGCGGACAGCCCACCGAGCACGCCGTTCTGGCCGAGCGTGTTGTCGCGCGCGGCCGTCGTCATGCCGGCGTCGCGCACGGCGCCAAGGTCCACGCCGTCGGCCGCACGCACACGCACCTGTGTGCCGGCATGCAGCAGCTGCAGGCCCGCGTCGACGCTGACCTGCGTGGCCGCCGCGTCGCGCGCCACGGCACCGCCGGCCAGCACGTCCAGGCGCTCGCCGGTGGCGAACAGCCGGCCGCCCAGCACATCGCGGCCGGCCTGCAGGCTGACGCTGCCCCCGCCGCGCTGCGAAACCTGGGTCGCCGTGGCGGCAGCGTCGCTGCTGCCGCGCCAGCCGCTGCCGGCCGCAGCGGCATGCACCTGCACCGCGTCGCGGCCGGCGGTCAGCGTCACGTTGCCGCCGCCGAAGGTCGCGATGCCCTGGCCGAACAGGTCGTAGCGTGACCACCAGGCCGTCGGCGACATGCCGTCCACGCCTGAGCGCCACCACCACTGGCTGACGTCGTCCTGCGTGCGCCCCAGTGCGGCGCCCTGGAGGTCGCGGCCGGCGCTGATGCGGATGCTGCCGCCACGGCTCAGGAAGGGGCTGAGGCCGGCGCGCTGCAGGTCGGGCGCCAGCGCGCTCAGGTCCAGGCCGAGCTGGGCAGCGGCAGGAATGGGGTCGGGGCCGGCCGGTGCCGGCGTGGGTGCCGGAGCCGGTGCCGGTGTGGGTGCCGGAGCGGGCGCAGGCGTGGGTGCCGGCGTTGGCGCGGGAGTCGGCGCGGGAGTCGGCGCAGGGGCGGGCGTCGGTGTTTCGCCCGGCTTGGTGGGCGGCTTGGGCGGCAGTTGAGCCTGCGTCGAGCCATCGCCGTTGCCTGCCGAAGGGTCGCGCTCTTCTTCCTGCGCGCTGCCGGCGTCGGCGGCCTTGCTGCGGCCGTCGGTGGCGGCAGCCGCAACGGCTGAAGGTGGCGCGGGCGGCAGGTGATCGCGGGTGCTGGCGTCGCCGTTGCCGGTGGAGGGCTGGCTTGGTGCCGGCGCTGGAGAAGGCGCAGGCGTAGGAGCAGGCGTGGGAGCAGGTGCGGGCGTCGGCGTCGGCGCCGGTGTCGGTGCAGCAGACGGCGGCGCAAGCGGTGGTGCGGGCGGCAATTGGTCGCGGGTGCTGGCGTCGCCGTTACCACTGGAAGGCTGGTCCGGCGCAGGCGCTGGCGCAGGCGAAGGGGCAGGCGTGGGGGCCGGTGCTGGTGCCGGGGTGGGCGCCGGTGTCGGGGCTGGTGCTGGTGCCGGCGCAGGTGCAGGTGCCGGCGCAGGTGCAGGTGCAGGTGCAGGTGCAGGTGCAGGTGCAGGTGCAGGTGCAGGTGCCGGCGCAGGTGCAGGTGCAGGTGCAGGCGCAGGGGTAGGCGCCGGTGCCGGTGCCGGTGCCGGTGCGGGGGCTGGCGTTGGCGCCGGAGCCGGCGTGGGGGCGACGGGGCCGACGGGTACCAGCGGCGGCGTCGGCGGCAGGCGGCCGCGCGTCGTGCCGTCGCCGTTGCCGGCCGACACGGGCGGCTGGGCGCCCGGCGGTTCAGGCGGGTTCACGTTGCCGGTGTCCGAGCCGTTGCCCGGCGAGGGCTGGGTCGGCGGATTGGCCGGCGGCGCTGGCGGCTGCGGGACGGGGGCGGGCGCCGGGGCCGGGCTAGGCGTGGGCGCCGGTGGCGGCGGCGGCGCTGCACCGGGGGCCGTGGGCGGGTTGACGTGGCCGGTGTCCGAGCCGTTGCCGGTTGAAGGCTGGGTCGGCGGGTTGGCCGGCGGCGCGGGCGGCTGCGGCGTGGGAGCCGGTGCGGGCGGCGGCGGGGGTGTCGGCACGGGCGCTGGCGCGGGCGGTGCGGGCACGCCCGGCGGCGTCGGCGGATTCACGCTGCCTGTGTCGGCTCCGTTGCCAGGCGAGGGCTGGGTCGGCGGATTGACCGGCGGCGCGGGCGGCTGCGGCGTGGGCGACGGGGACGGCGTCGGCGTCGGCGTAGGGGCAGGCACGGGCGCCGGAACGCCGGGCGGCGTCGGCGGATTCACGTGGCCGGTGTCCACCGGCGGCGGGCCCGAGGGTGGCGCAGGCGTCGGCGCGGGGGCTGGCGTGGGAGACGGACCTGGGGACGGCGTCGGCGTGGGCGGCACCGTGGGCGGGGCCGGGGGCAGGTGGTCGCGCGTGCTGCCGTCGCCGTTGCCGGCGGAGGGCTGGGTGGGCAGTGGCGCGGGCGCTGTGACCGGCGGCGCGGGCGGCAGGTGATCGCGCGTCGTGTCGTTGCCGTTGCCGGCGGAGGGCTCGGTCGGGGTCGGCGCCGGGCCGGGCGCGGGGCTCGGGCCCGGCGACGGGCTCGGCGAAGGCGAAGGCGAAGGCGTTGGCGATGGTGCCGGCGGCGGTGTCGGTGTCGGCGACGGGGCCGGCGACGGGCTCGGCGAAGGCGAAGGCCCGGGGGACGGCGAGGGCGAGGGCGAGGGCGAGGGCGATGGGCTCGGTGCGGGCGGCCGCGGCGGGCTGGGCGGCGCGTCGAGGTTCTCGGGCTCCTGGCTCAGGACCGGGTGGCCGGTCGTGTAGACCTTGGCGCCGGTGTTGGCGAGCACGACGTCGCCGGCCGAGGCGATGCGGATGTCACCGGTCGTCGAGCGCACGGGCACGGCGGGCGGCGCATCGTTGCCGGTGGGGGCGCGGCCGATGACGAGCTGGCGCCCGTTCGCGTCGGCGCGCGTTGCGAGCACGTCGGCTGAGCCGAGGTCGGCGCCGGCCACCAGGCGCAGGCTGCCGGCGCGGCCGCTGACGGCGACCCACTCGTCCAGCGAGGTGCCGGCGTTGTTGTCGGGCGACTGGAAGCCGGCGCTCAGACCATGGTCGACGACGAGGTTGCCGGCCGCACGCAGCGTGATCGAGGTCTCGGCCGCGTGCGGCATCGCCTCGCGGTCGGCCTTCGCGAGCAGGGGCAGGTTCCAGTCGACGGCCAGGCGCATGTCGCCGCCGGACTGCAGTTCGGCGCCGGCGCGTACGCGCATGCGCGGCTGCAGGCCCGCCTGCAGCGAGGCCAGTCGCAGCGAGATGTCCTCGGCATGGGCGTCCAGGAAGGCCCGGCTCTCGGCGTCGACGAAGGCCGTGCCGAAGCGGCCGGGCGTGGGGCCGGGCGCCGGGGCAGGCGATGGTGCTGGCGTGGGCGTCGGGGCAGGTGCTGGCGTGGGCGTCGGTGCGGGCGCTGGCGTGGGTGTCGGTGCAGGTGCAGGGGTTCCCGAGCCCGGCGGCAGCTGGTCGCGCGTCGTCGTGTCGCCGTTGCCGGCGGAGGGCTGGGTGGGGTCGGCGGTCAGCGCCTGCGCGGTCGCGCCCGTGGCGGGAACGGGGGGCGCGGGCGGCAGCTGGCCGCGGGTGCTGTCGTTGTCGCCGGGCGTGGCGGGACCGGGCGCCGGTGGCGTCGGCGTCGGCGTCGGTGCCGGTGTCGGTGTCGGTGTCGGTGTCGGTGTCGGCGCGGGAGGCGCGGGCGTTGGGGGCGGGGGTGCGGGCGGTGTGGGCGTCGGGGCCGGTGCTGGTGTCGGCACCGGCGCGGGGCTGGGCGGCGGGCTTGCGACCGGCGCGCTGCCGAGGCCGATCTCGGTGACGTCGCGATAGACCTTGACGGCTTCGACGTCGAGCAGGGCCACGCCGCTCAGGGTGGCCGCGATGGGCTTGATCCTGACGTCGCTGCCGTTACCACTGCCGTCGCTGGCGATGCCGTCGCGGCTGGCGCGCAGCAGCAGGCTGCCGTCCTGGGCGGCGCTGCGGCCGCGCACGTCGACGAGCGCGCCAGCGCCCAGGTCCAGCGTGCCGCTGCTGCTGTGCAGCTCGACGTCGCCGCCCTGGCCCGCGCCGCCGACGGCCAGTAGCCGGGCGCCGCTGACCAGCGTCAGGTCCTGGCCGGCGGCAAGGACGATGCTGCCCGCGTCGCTGCTGCTGCCAGCGTCCAGCGTGCCCGCAATGTCGAGCCTGCCGGCGTCGCTGACGAGCCGGATTTCGCTCGCCGCCAAGCGTGTGCCGGCGGCGAGCTGCTGGTCTCCGGCGCGGTTGCGCACGCTGATGAGCTGGCCGAAGTCGCCGGCGGCGATGCGCGCGGCGAGCGCGGCGAGGTCGGTCGCGTCGCGGCTGTCGACGCTGAGGCTGGCGCCCTGGCCGCTGCCACGCAGGCTCCCGCCGATGTCGACGCGGCCCTGAGGCGCCGAGAGGCTCAGGGCACCGGCGTCGCTGCCGGTCATGCCGGAGACGTCCAGCATGGAGCCGGCGTCGGTGCGCAGGTCGCCGGTGCTGCTTTGCAGGCTCAGGCTGCCCGCGGCCAGTGCGACGGTGCTGCCGGCGACCTGGACGGTCTGGCCTGACACGCTGGTCAGCGAGCCCGTGCCGATGTGCAGCAGGCCCGTGGCGCTGAGGTCCACGCGGCCGCCGTGCATCTCGATGCGGCCGGCCTGCTCGACGCGCCCGGCCGCCACGGTGAGGCGGCCGCCCGGAACTTGCTGGGCGCTGATGGCAGCCGTGGGGCCGGCGTTGCCGGCGAGGCTGAACGTGCCGCCGGTCAGCAGCCGCGTGTCGGCGCCGCCAGCGTTGCCCACCAGCGGGGTGCGCAGCGTGAGCTCGCCCTGGGCGGTGTACTCGCCCGCGCCCAGCAGCCACAGGGCCTGGCCGGCGCTCCAGGTCGTCGCTGCGGCGGCGCTGGCCTGGGCGCCGCCGGCCAGGGTCAGCGTGGTTGCGGCCTGCAGGCTGAGCTGCCCGGCGCGGCTGTCGGTGGGCGCGGGCGCGATGCCGCTGCGGTTGGTCAGCACCAGCTCGCCGGCGCGCACGATGGCTTCGCCGCTGGCGGCGGCGCGCAGCTGCGGGGCGTCCAGCGTCAGCCGGTGCGGCAGCAGGGCGCCCAGCGCGTTGCCGGGCGCGAAGTCGATGTTGCTGTAGCTGCGCAGCGTCAGGTCGGCGCCGCTGCCCAGGCCGGCCAGCCAGCCGACGTCGAGCTGCAGGCGTTGCGGGTCGCTGCCGCCCAGCCCAAGGGCGCCGGCGCCCAGGGTCAGCGCGCCGGCCTGCAGCGCGAGGTCGGCGCCGAAGCGGGCCTGGCCCGAGCTGTCGAGCGTGATTGCGCCGCTGCCTGCGGCCAGCGTCACCTCGGCGCCGATGGCCAGCCGGCCGCTGAAGGCCTGGGGGCTGCTGCGCAGCAGTTCGGCCCGGGCGTTGCTGCTGATGCGCAGCGCGGCGCCATCGCCGCCGACGCGGTACTGCCAGGGCGTGGCGGCGGCCAGCGGCGTGGCGGGCGCGGCGGCGGCCAGCGTGCTGCCGGCGTCCAGCGCCAGCGTGTCGCGCGCAGCCAGGGTCAGGTCTTGTGCCTTCAGCGTGACGCCCTCGGCGACGCGCAGGCTGACGGCCTGCACGTCCAGCGCCAGCGCGTCGGCGCTGCTGCCCGGCGTGCCGGGGCGAGCGCCCAGCACCAGGGTTTGCGCTTCGAGCCGGCCGAGCTGGGCGGCGTCGAGCAGCAGCGTCTGGGTGTCGCCGGCGGCGCGCTGGCCGCCGACCTGGATCTGGCCGGCGGCGATGTAGACCTCGGCGCCACGGCCGGGCTGCGCGGCCGACGCGCCCTGCTGCAGGCTGCCGACGGCGCTGCGCAGCGTCGCGTCGACGTTCATCTGCTGGCCGGCCAGCACCAGGCGGCCGGCGTCGCGCGCGCCGGCGGGCACGGGGCTGCCGGCCTTGGCGGCGTTGGCGGCGAACTGGGCGTCGAAGTCGGTCAGCCGGATCTCGCTGCGCTTGCGTGCCTGGGCCGAGCTTTCCAGCGTCCAGCTGCCGGGCAGGGCGGCCTGCAGCGGCGTACCGGCGTCGGCCAGGCGGGCGCCGATGAGCTGGCTGCCGTCGGCCTGGGTGATCGCGGTGCCCAGCGCCGCGGGCGTGCCGCTGGCAGGGCGGATCAGCCAGGCGCCGTCCAGCACGGCGTAGCGCGCCGGCAGCAGCGTGTAGCGGCCGGGGGGAATGGCGGCGCCTTCGCCGATGATGATCTCGCGGCCCAGCGTGGGCGTGGAGGTGGCAAGCGACGGGTCCCACAGCCCCTGCAGCTTGCGGCCGGGCAGCAGCGCGAACGCGCCGTCGCTGCCGGTGAAGGCGTCCCTGGAGCCGCCGGGGCCGGGCACGAACTGCCAGCCCTTGAGCTCGCCGCCGCCACTGAGGTCCACGACCGCGCCGGCCTGCAGGTCCAGGCGGGGCGCTTCGAGCGTGACGGCCTTGGCCAGCGGCGTCGTCAGCTTGAGCTGCGAGTCCGTGCTGCGCACCGTGTTGCTGGGCGGCGACCAGCTGTCGCCGTTGAATTCGCCGAACAGCAGGGTCTGGCCGGCGCCGCTGACCGAGGTCTCGCTACCGGGCCGCAGCGTGAGTTCCTCGCTGGCCTGCAGGCTGAGGCTGCCGAAGGGCGCACGCAGCACGCCGCCCTGTTCGATGCGGGCGGCCTTGATCGTCAGCTGGCCGCCGGCGCTGGCGGGCTGGTCGGCGGGGCTGTTCGTCGCGCCGATGCTGACGCGGTGGCCGCTGGCGTCGAGCGTGAAGGGCGTGTCGGTGGCCGGGTAGATCTGCGCGGCGCGCAGCGTCAGGTCGGCCTGCGTCAGCAGCAGGCCGGCGCGGTCGGGGTCGCCGATGGCGGCGCTTTGCAGGCGCAGGTCCTGCCGGGCCGTGACGTTGAACGTGCCCACGCCCTGGGTGGCGATGCGGTCGGCCAGCACGAGGTTGTTGCCCGCGAGGTTCAGCGTGGCGCCGCCGGCCAGCGCGCCGGGGAGGGCGCGCAGCGTGTTGTTGCTGGCGGCCGGGCGCACCTGCTGGTTGCGCCAGCTGACGTTGGCCGCGCTCAGCGACGCGCTCGCGGCACCGTCCAGCGCCAGGCGCGGCGTGTCCAGCACCAGGCTGCGGTCCAGGCTCAGGCTGACGCCGTCGGCGATGCGCAGGCCGTCCTGCGCGGCCAGCAGCAGGTCGGCTGCGTGGCTGGCGCCGATCTGGGCGGCCGAGATGGCGGCGCCGGCAGCGTCCAGCGACGTGGGTGCGGCCAGGTTCTCCGGCCGCAGGGTGGCGCTGGCCTGGCCGGCCTGGGCGGTCAGCTGCAGCTCGCGCGCGGGGGGCAGTGCGCCGCTGACGTCGTGGGCGCCGGAACTCAGCGCGACCGAGAGGCGGCCGCCCGCCTGGGTGGCATCGCCGCCGGCAGCGCTGAAGCGGCCTTCCAGCAGCATCGCGCCGTTGCCGCTGAAGCTCAGGCTGCCGCCGCTGCTGGCGACCGTCTGCCGCGTCGTCTTGATGGCACCGGCTTCGCGCAGCGGGACGTCCAGCTCGCCGCTGGCGCCGTCCAGCCGGATCTGCGCGCCCTGCTGCCACACCAGGCTGCCGGCGAGGCCGCCGGCGACCGTCGCGCTGACGCTGCCGCCGGCCAGCACCTGGCCGCGCAGCAGGCCGTCGCTGCCGGGCGTCAGCAGCGTCGTGCCGGCCACGTCGATGAGGCTTTGCGAGCCCAGCCACAGGTACTGCGGGATGGCCTCGTCGCCGCTGCCGCCGCTGCGCGAGACGGCAAGGCTGACCGAGCCACCGGGCGCGCTGGCCTGGCCGTTCCAGGCCAGCGCCGTCGCGGCGCCGAGCTGCAGGCTGGCCTGCGGGCGCAGCTGGATGCTGGCGCCGGCCGCGGCCGTCAGCCGGCCCTCGGCATGGCCGGCGCCCAGGCCGCTGGAGCGCAGCGCAAGGTTGACGGCGGGAGGCAGCGTGTTGGCCGCCTGGCCGGCCTGCATGGCCAGCGCGGCGGACGAGCCGGTGGCGAGGTTGAGGGCTGCGGCCGTCGGGATCCAGCCCGCCACGACGGGTGCGATGCGCGTGCTGGCACCCAGGTCGAGGAACTGCCGGCCGTCCAGCGTGAAGCTCGCAAAGCCGCCGCGGTTGAAGAAGTCGCTGCCCAGCTGCAGGTCGGCAGCCCTGCTGCTGTCGATGCCGATGCTCTGCGTGGTCAGCGACAGCGCCGCGCCGCGCTGCATGGAGTAGCCGGCAAAGCTGCCGGCCAGCGTCAGGCGGCGCTGGTCGCGGTCGTCGGTGAAGCTGGCGGTGCCGGCTGCCAGCGCGAGGCTGCCGCCGTTGCCGCCGCGCACCGTGCCGCCCGCGTCCACCCAGCCGCCGCCCGAGACGTCGAGCACCGAGCCGGCGGCCGTGGCGACGGCGCCGCGGCTGCTGAGCTGGATGCTGCCGCCAGCCGTGCCCGCGGCCGAGCCGACGCCGCCGTCCAGCTGCGCGTTCGTCCAGGTGCCGGACGCATCGATCCGGGCGCCGACCTCGATGCCGCCGTCCAGGCTGCGCACGAGCAGGCTGCCGCCGGGCAGGCGGATGTCGCTGCCCAGCCGCACGCGGCCGTCCTGCGAGTCCAGCTCCAGGCTGGCGAGCACGGGCAGGCGCAGGCTGGCGCCGGCGGGCAGTTCGAGGTCGGAGAGCGTGGCGATCTGGATGCGACCGAAGCCGCCCTGCTCGATCTGGGCCAGCGAGAACTCGGCGCCCGCGTCACTGGCGCGGGCCTTGATGGCGAGGCCCTGCAGCACGGCGCTGTCGTAGCTCGTCGAGCCGAAATCGCCGCGGTTGCGCGGTGCGCCCAGGCTCAGCGCGCCCAGCGCCGCGCGCGTGTCCAGCCCCAGCAGCTGGCGGCGGCCCTGGGTGCTGGCGCCGCCGAGGTCGCCCAGCAGGCTCAGGCGCGGCGCGATGATGCTGATGCTGCCGGCGTCGCGGCCCTCCACGTAGCCGGCCTCCACGCGCGCGCTGCCGCTGAGGCCGAAGGCCACGGTGGCGCCGTTGCGGTTCCAGGCGCTCTTGTTCGCGAAGGCGTTGCTGATGCCGGCGTAGACCAGGTCCCTTGGCGCCGTGTTCAGCGTGTAGACCTGGCCGTTCTCGGCGCTCAGCAGTGTCGGGCTGACCGTGGCCTCGCCGACGTTGACGCGGCCGCCGCTGACGTCCAGCCGCGCGCCTGCGGCCACGCTGACCGTGCCGCCGGCCACGATGCTGAGCGTGCCGCCCGCCGACAGCCGCTCGCTGGCGCTGCGCTGCAGGCCGCTGCGGTAGCTGGCCAGGTCGCCGAGGATGTCGGAGGCGCTGCGCACGTCCAGCGTGACCTTGTTGCGGTAGAGCAGGCCGCTTTTCTGCAGCGGTGCGTCCTTCAGGTCGTTGCTGCCGAGCAGCTCGGTGGTCACGAAGTAGCGCCCGACGCTGACGCTGGTGTCGGTCGTGCCGGAAAGGTCGATGCGCGCGCCGCTGGCGATCGTCAGCCGCCCGCTGTCGGGGTTGAACTCCTGCGTGACGCCGGGTGCCGTGCCGTAGTCGGGCGTGCTCGTTGCGCGCACGCTGGCCTGGGCGCCGGGGGCGACGATGCTGGCGCCACCCTGCAGCTGGATGTCGGCGCCCGACAGGGCCAGGCGCGACGCCGTGAAGCCGGCGTTGCCGTCGGAGGTCAGGGGCTTGCCGTCGGTGCCCAGGTCCTCGGGCTTGATCGTGATCTCGCTGTTCGCGCCGAGCACCAGCTGGCCGCCGATGCGGGCGCGCTTGTACTGTGCGTCGGACGACGTCAGGCTGCCCGTCGTGTCGCCCTGGGCCAGCAGCAGCACGGAGCCGTTCTGCGACACGCTGGTCGTGGCCGAGATGCGGCCGAGCTGGTTGACGGCCATGCCCACCAGCGTCGTGTTGCCGCGCGGCGTGGCGATCTCGCCGCCGGCCGCGTTCGTGACCTTGCCGTCGCCGGCCGCGCCGAGGTCGGCCCGGCCCACCTCGACGAGCAGGCCGCGCAGGGCCGGCACGGCCGGGTTGGATTCGGAGGCGTAGACCTTCTGCTCGATGGGGGCGTCGGTGGGCAGGCGCAGATAGGCCTCGGCGCCGGCCGCGAGCACGGTCTGGCCGCCCGGCGTGCTGAGCTTGCCGGCGTTGTCCACCTGCCGGGAGAACAGGAAGATGCGGCCGCCCTCGGCGCTGCTCAGCGTGGCGCCGGCGTCCACGCGCACGAAGCTGCGGTCGAACAGCGCGGCGGTGTTCTCGGGGTCGAAGCTGTAGCGGAAGGCTGGGTCCGGGCCCAGCACGTTGGCCGCGAAGCCGACCTTGAAGTCGTCGTCGCGCGGGCTCAGCGTCGTCGCGATGAGGCTGCCGACGTTGACCTGGGCACCGCCGCCGAACAGGATGCCGTTGCGGTTGTAGAGGATTAGCTCGCCGCCGTTGGTGGCCTTGAGACTGCCGTAGATGAGGCTGGCGTTGGCGTCGTGGATGCGGTTGAGGGCGCTGGCGCCGCCGGCCGGCATGTCGAAGGTGACGGCGCTGGCCTCGCCGATGTTGAAGCTGGCCCAGTTGTAGATGGCGCGCTGGCTGGTCTGCTGCACGCTCATGTCCTGGCCGCCCCTGGCGTTGGGCGTGACGACGGGCGCCGCGGCGCCGCTGCCATAGACGCGCCAGCCGCTGGTGGCTGCCTGCGGCACGACGCTGGCGGCGGGTTTGGTCTGCGCGCCGACCTGCCAGGGCATGGCAGCGGCCAGCGCGACCAGGATCGGCTTCAGGGGAGGCAGGTTCAGCGGGCGGGCCATGGCGGTCGGGGCTAGAACTTCACGGCCATGCGCGCGTGCACGCGGCGGCCTGGTTTGGGAGCGCCGACGACGGCCTTGTGGGCCTCGGCGACCTGCAGGTCCAGGTTGACGCCGCTGCGGCTGGCGAAGCGCAGGCCCAGGCCGGCGCCCAGCAGCGGCTGGCGGCGGTTCTGGCCGGCATCGGGATTGATGGTCTGCAGCCGGCCTGCGTCGACGAAGGCCAGCAGGCTGAGCTCGCCCAGGTCCGCCAGCGCCTCGGAGCCGGCGTGGTGGCGCTGCAGCCAGCCGGCGAGGTTGGCGCTGCGCAGCTCCAGCGACGCGAGCAGGCCGTGGTCGCCCGCGGCGGCGCCTTCGTGATAGCCGCGCACCGTGTCGGCGCCGCCGAGGGTGAACTGTTCGGCGCTGCTGAGCTGCTGCGAGGCCAGCTGGCCCGACAGGCGGGCTGCGACCGCGAAGGCGTCGAACACCTCGGTGTGGCGCAGGTCCCAGCGCAGCGTCGCGAAGCCGCCGTCGGCGCCCTTGCGCTTGCAGCGGAACTGGTCGTCGTTGCCGAGGCTGCCGTCCTCCAGCTCGCAGCCGTCGATGCGCCGCGCCAGCAGCGGGCGCAGGCCGACGGACAGCGCGAGGTTGAACTGCATCTGGCGGCGCGGATCCGCCCAGCTGGCCGTGTAGGCGGCCTGCAGCGGCAGGTAGCGCAGCGGCTTGGCGATGCTCAGGTCGCCGAACTGGATCTGCTCCTGCACGTCGCGGTAGTCGGCCCCGAGGGCCAGGCTCTGGCTGCTGCGCTCGGTGGCGCCCAGATTGATGCCGTAGCGCAGGCCGACGGTGTTGCCCTTGCCCAGTACGCGGGTGCCGCCCAGCGCGTCGACGTTGCTGTTGGAGTGCACGGCATAGGCGCTGAGGCTGTCGCCACCCGCCAGCGGCACGCCGTAGTTCAGCACCGCGACGGTGGTCTGGGCAGGCTCGGTGGGCGCCGTGGTCAGCGTCAGGCCGATGCTGTGGCCCAGCTGCCAGAGGTTGTCGTAGCGCAGCCCGGCGGTCACGCGCTCGGCCGTCGTGTTGGCGTTGTTGGCGTTGCTGAGCTCCAGCGAACCGGACAGGGGCAACTTGTCCTTCACCTGCAGCTCGGCCTCCACGGTGCCGGGCTGGCGGCCCGGGCGCAGGATGGGCTGCACGCGGCGCTCTTCACCGGTGTTGACCGTGGCGAGCTGGCGCTGCACCTCGTTGAAGTTGGGCACGCTGCCCGGTGCCAGCTCGGCCACGCGCTGGCGGATCTGGCCCTGGTCGAAATAGCGCGAGCCGGTCACGGCCAGGCGGTCGATGCGGCCTTCGATGACCTTGAGGCGCACGATGCCGCCGTCCACGCGCTGCTCGGGCAGGTCGACGAAGACGGTCAGGTAGCCGGCGGCCTGGTAGGCCTTCTCCAGCGCCGCACGGGCGGCCTCGGCGTCGTCGAGGTTGCGCTGCGGGCCCATGAACGGCATGACGGCCTGCTCGACGGCGGTGGTGGGCAGCACGGTGTTGCCGTCGACCTCGAACTCGAGGATGTCAAAGCGCGGCGCTGCCGCGGGTGCGTCTTGCGCTCCGGCCAGCAGCGGCGCGAGCGCCATCGACAAAGCAATCAATCCTCGATTCAGCACGACGGCGCCCGGCCCGCGTTGGCGGCGGGCCGGCTCTCTGGAGCAATGGGTTCAGTGTTCCGGTTCGCGGTGAACCGGCGATGAAGTGGCGTGAGCCGGATGGACTACGCCGGGATGGGCGGACTCAGGGCCGGCGGCGGGACCGGCGCAGCGCCAGCAGTCCGGCCAGGCCGCCGGCCAGCAGCAGCGTCTGCGAGGGTTCGGGCACGGCGCTGACCGCCACGTCCAGACCGATCAGGCGTGCCGAGCCTGCCGAGGAAGCGTAGTCCGTCGTCAGCGCGCGCAGGCTGCCTTCCGGCGTGGCGGCGCTGGCCTTGGGAACGTTGGCCGCCGTCTGCGTGAAGCTGAGCTGGTAGGTGTTGGTGGACGTCAGGGCCAGGCCCCAGTAGCCGTTGTAGGTCAGGTTGTCGAACTCGTCGACGACGACGTTGCCGCTGGCGGCATTGCTGACCTGGTAGAACCAGGACGACTTGTTGACCGCGTTGCCGACGTCGAACATGCCGCCGTAGAAGCTGCCGTCGGCGCCGGGGTTCAGCTTGGCGTAGATGGTGCCGTTGTTGGCGAAGTAGCGTGGGCTGGTGCCGCGGTGGAAGGCGCTGCCGTTGGTCACCGTGGCGTGCGTGTTCATGGCGGCGTCGTCGCCGTTGCCCAGCGAGTTCAGGTCACGGAACCAGCGCGTTGAGGCGCGCTGCGTGGTGCTGAGGAATTCCACCGACGGCATGCCGGTCATGTCGGCGTAGTTGGGGTTCAGGCTGCCGTCGCCGGGGCCCTGGCGCAGCGTGCTGTAGAGCTTGTTGTCGCCCGGTGTGGGCGAGGCGGCGTTGCTCTGCACGCCGAGCACCGCCCAGTTCTGGTTGGTGATCGTGGTCGATGCGGCGCGGAAGGCGGCCAGGCGCGTGTCGGTCGCGGGCAGGGTGTAGGTCCAGCTGTAGCCGGCATCCTGCTGGGCATAGGCCCAGAAGCTGTTGGCGTCGATGCCGAGGTCCAGCGTGTAGGCCACGCGGGCGGCGCTGTCCCAGAGCGCGAAGACGAGGTCGGGCTGGGCGTCGGTGCGCACGGCGGCCTGGGCCGGCAAGCCGCCGGCGGCCAGCGCGACGGCCAGCGTGGCGCGCAGGGCGATGGCCGACGGGAAGGGCGTTGAACTGCTCATGATCGGCCCCCTCACGCGCGGCGACCGCGCCGACGCATGGCGAGCGTGACCAGGCCGAGCGCCATCAGGCCCCAGCTCTGTGGCTCGGGCACCGCGCTGACCGCAGCCCCCTGCAGGGCCACGTCGTTGGCCAGCACGTCGATGAGGCGGGCACCGCCGCTCTGGGCGCTGTAGTCCAGCGAGGACAGGCGCGCACGGCCGGCGTCGGTGCTGACCAGGGTCTTGGGGTTGGCGCCGTTGAGGGTGTAGCTGAGGATGTACTTGCTGCTGTTGGGGTCCTTGATGAAGCCCCAGTAGCCGTCGGCGCTGAGGTTGTCGAATTCGTCGATGACCACCGGGGAGGCGTCAACGTCGCCGTCAACAAGTGCCGGCGTGACCTTGTAGAACCAGGAGGAGGTGCCCAGCGGGTTGCCGGCGCAGAAGTTGGCGCTGATGATGCAGTCCCCGTCGCCGGCACCGCCGTCCGCGCTGAAGCCGGTGCTCTTTTGTGCGTAGGTGCCGTTGTTGCCGGCGTTCTTGCTGGCGACGGCACTGCCGTTGTCCTGCGTGCTGTGTGTGCTTTGCAGGATGGCACCGCCGGTGGTGGCGGTGTTCACTGCGGTGTAGTAGTTCTGCAGGGCTCCGAATGAATCGGCGAACCCGTTGGCTGAGTTGACGGCGTGCGCCTTTTCGAAGTACTTGGTCTGCGTGGCGACGCTGCCGTTGTTGGTCTGGGTCGTGTAGAGGGTGAAGTCCGAGGGCAACGGTGCGCCGACATAGGTGCCGGTGACCATCCAACGGGTGTTGACGAGCGCGGCCTGGCTGATGAAGGTGTTGAAGGCGCTGTCGGTGGCAGGGTCGATGGTCTTGAAGTAGCTCGCACCGGTGTCCTGCTGGGCTTGCACCCAGAAGGTGCTGGCGTCGATGCCAAGGTCCAGCGTGTAGCTCATCTTGGCGGTGGTCTGATCCAGCACCGTCAACACCAACTCGAAGCCGGGGCCGGTCTTGATGGTGGCGCCGGCCAGGCCGCAGGCGGTCAGCAGCGTGAGGGCCGCGCCGGCGCGTGGCCAGCGATGGAATGCAGTTTTCATGGCGTTAGGCGGCAGAAGCGATTGGCGGCAGTGTGGACAGCCTGCGTGAAGGCCTCACGAAGCCGGTGATGGTCCGATCGGCGCATGGGTGGGTGCGATGGAGCAAGGCAAAGCGGGTCGCAGCGCGCTCGCGCTGCGACCCGGCGCAAAGCCGGCACGAGACTGCAGCAGCAATGTCGTGCCGGTCCTTGGGCGTTGATCAGCGAACCATCTTCAGCACGGTGCAGCTGTTGCCAGCAGTGCGGGTGACGCGCGAGGCAAACGGCTTGTTGCTGGCGCTGAGCGTCGGGTACTGGCCCAGGGCCGACCAGGCGCCAGAGGGCGACATCACACCCTGCTGGGTATCGGCGTCGGCCACGGCCAGGGAGGCAGGCTTGGGCGCACCGGTGCGGATGGCGGTGATGAAGGCCAGCTTGTCGGCGTTGAGGTTGGGGTTGGCGCTGTTGGTCTGCATCGTCGACTCGAACACGAAGTCGTAGTGGCCGGTGGTCGCGCCCTTCTGGGTTGCCGCGTTCCAGCGCACCGGCTCCATGCCGTCCAGCTTCACGTAGCGGTAGCCCTTGTCGCCACCATTGGCCAACGGGTTGTTCTCGCGGCCCAGCACGGCCAGGCCATAGGCGCCGGCGATGTTATTGACCGTCGTGCCCAGGCAGGTCTCGACGCCGCCGGTGCCGGACTGCTCGTTGACGATGTAGCTGCCGGTCGCGGCATGCGTCGGCGTCGTGGAGCTGGCTTGGCGCAGAACGGTAGCCACAGCCTCGCCACCGCAGGGGTTTTGGGCGAAGTAGATGTTGGACGCGGCCTGCGTGCCGGAGCCCGGCTGGCGGCGGCAGACGTTGAAGGCCTTGGTGTTGACCGAGGCGTCGACGGCTTCGTCGATGACGAGACCCCAGCCGCGCTTGGTGGTGGTGGTGGCCGACAGGCCGCCCGTCAGCATGGCGCGCACGAAGCTCGTGGGCAGGCTGGGGCGCTTGGCATCGGACTCGTCGATGGCGCCGGCGTTGTCCAGGCCCTGGGTCTTCTGCAGGGCCAGGTAGGCCTGCTTGTTGACGGCGACGCCGAAGATGCCCTGCACGAAGGGGGCGGACACGACGTTGCTCAGGTCCACGGCGGCGACGACGCCGGAAGTCGGGTCGCCGGCGGTCGTGTCAGCCAGGTTCGGGGCCTGGTTCAGCATGTTGGGCTCGACGTCGGAGATGCCGGCGTCGGAGACGCGGTTCTCGGTGCCCGAGCACAGGTAGTTCGGGATCTGAATGTCGCTGAACGTCGGATTGGGCGTCACGGCGCAGCTGGCGTCGTCGGCGATCTTCAGGTGGGCGATCGCGCTGTTCAGGGCGATGGGGTTGACGCCCTGGCCCGAGCCGCCCTGGTCGCGCTTGTAGACGACGACGGGCGTGCCGGCGGCGTAGTTGCCGACCGTGGCGCCAAGCTGGCAGGCGTAGGCGCGGTGGTTGGAGCCGCTGCTGCCGCTGACCGGCAGCGTGCCGTTGAAGTAGACGTGCAGCGTGCTGGGGTTGCAGATTTCCTGCACGTAGGCGCCGATCGACAGGCGCAGCGCGGAGGCGCCGGAGATCGAGATCTCCTTGATCGTGCCGGCCGTGCGGGCGGCGGCGATGTCGGCGGGGGTCAGGGCTTGGGCGCCGGAGGCGGCGACGAGGCCGGCGGCGAGGGCGAGGAGGCGCAGTTTCATGATGTGTGGGATCCGGTCGGGTCGAGAAAGCCCCTCGCGCCGTGAAGGCGCGATGAGGCGGGAAGGTGAAGGCCGACGCCAGGCGCCGGCCAGACAGGCCTGCTTAGGCGTTGCGGCGGCGGCGGACGATGAAGCCGACAGCGGCCAGGCCGGCGGCCATCAGCGCGTAGGACTCAGGTTCCGGCACGGCGGCGGCGACGGTCAGCGTCGCGCCATCGAAGCTGGCGGTCAGGCCCAGCTGGGTGGCGATGACGGGCAGCGTCGGGTCGGTGCCGTCCGTGGCGTCGCCCTGCAGCAGGAAGAGCTTGGAGCTGTCGCCGACCTTGTTGCCGATGAAGGTGTTGGCGTCGCTGAAGCGGAAGAAGCTGGCGCCGGCATAGCCCGGCGTGCCCTTGAGGTTGTAGCTGGTGCCGTCGGCCTGGCTGATGTGGGTGCCGGTGTTGTTGGCGGACTGGCCGACGTTGCCGGTACCGCCGACAGCCTGGTTCATCGTGCCGGCGATGATGTTGACGTCCGAGGCTGTCAGACCACTGCCCAGCGTCGTGATGACGCGCTGCTGGTCGAAGTCGGGCAGGGTGGAGCCGTCATAGACGAACAGGGCCCAGCGCGTGCCGGTGGTGCTGTTGGAGGCGCCGTCGAACAGATTGGTGTCGGCAGCGGTGTAGCTCGTCCAGGCAGCGCTTGCGACGGCGCGGCTGAAGCTGGACGGGTTGCTCAGCAGCGAAGCCAGCGAGACGCCGGTGTCGAGGATGAAGGAGCCGTTCTGGTCGCCGACGGCGAGGAACAGTTCCGACGTGCCGTTGTTGACCTGCTTGATGCTGGCCAGGGCCGGGGCGCTGATCGCGGCCAGGGCGGCGGCGGCGGCGAGGGTCTTGATGAACTTCATTGCAGTCTCTCCAGATTGGGTAGGGAAGGTTCTGTGTCGTCTTGACGCCGGCGAACCGGCGCCGCTGCGGATGCGTGCACCTGGAGCAGCGTGCTCAGACGCGTGCTTGCGTCCGGCGGTCTGTCTGGGTGCAAGGGGCTGTCCCTGATTCAAAGAACGTGTGTCGTCCTGCGACAAGAAGCACTGTCGCAGTGCGGGGTGACATGCGTGCAGATGTCACACCCCGTCTGGCAGGCCGATCGGACTACGTACGAGCCCGGATGGCATGACGCCCGGCCCATGCGCGGGCTTCAAGCTTGGGGGGGCTCGCGGCGCCGGCCCGTCAGCTCGCCGGGCTGGGCCGAGCTGCTGAGCAGGTTCAGGCTGATGGCGATGGCCACGGCCTGGGCACGGTTGGCCGCGCCGAGCTTGCGCAGGATCTTCTGCACGTGGTTCTTCACCGTCAGCGCGCTGATGCCCAGCGTCTCGCCGATCTGCGGGTTGCTGCGGCCCTCGCGCAGCCAGCGCAGGATCTGGCGCTCGCGGTCGGTGATCTGCGAGCCCGAGGCGGCCCGCGAGAGCTGGGGCGGCGGCAGCTCGCGCAGCTCCCGCTCGATGACCTGCACGCGCTGCCAGGTGCTGTGCATGTGCGGCATCAGCAGCTCGAAGCAGAGCCGGTGGCGCGGTGAATAGGTGGCGCCCTGGGACGCGAGCACGAAGAAGCTCTCGATCTCGTTGGGCCGCTGCGGGCGCGATACGCCGTGCGCCATCAGCTCCTGGAAGCCGGCGGCCTGCAGCTGCCGGCCCTGTTCGGCATGGGTCTCCGGCAGCGACGCCTGTGCAAGCAAGAGGCTGACGGGCTTGCAGCGCGCGCGCAGCCACATCTCCTGCAGCAGCCCGAGCAGGGTGCCGTGGGTGTCGGCGAAGCGGACCAGCAGCTGGGCGTCGACCGGCACGGAGTTGAAGGCCTCGAACTGCAGCTCGTGGCGGGCACGCGAGTAGGCGCCGCAGATGGCCAGCTGATGGGGCAGCAGGACCTGCAGGCTGCCCTGCACCCAGACGAAGAACTGGTAGCGGCGGCGCACATCCAGCCCGGCCTCGGCGGAACTCACCATGGCCTCGACGTGGTTGTCACTCAGCACGAGCGAGGTGTGTGCCGAGTCGGTGGGGCTCTGGGACATGGATGGAGACAAAACTTTGCGTCCTGGAAGGAAAGCCTTGGCGTTTCAGTGGTGCATCCGCCGTCGAGAAGCACGCGAGGCTAGGTCGGCCGCGTGACTCGCCGTTGAAGAAACGGCGACGGCATGTGCCGTTCGGCCTACGGCGGAGGCGCGATGCTTGCAGCAGGCTTGCTGGCTGCCGGGCGGTAGGCCTCGTGGCGGAACACGAGGTCGCAGGCCGGCTTGGGCGGGTCGGACTCGCGCCTGAGCAGCGGGCGCGGGCTGGCACTGCGCACGGCGCTCAGCCCGCGCGCCGCTGCGGCGCGCGGGGGCGGCGCAGCGCAGCCGCCCTCGCCGGGTGCCAGCCAGACCCAGTCACCCCCCAGCGGATCGGTGCGCAGCCGGCGCAGATGCCGCACGACGCGGCCCGAGCGGCGGTCCTCCAGCAGCTCGTCCACGCTTTGCGGCAGGGCGCGGCTGCCGGCCGGGCCTGCGTCCACGTAGCTGGCGATGGCGCGCGCGATCTCGGCGCCGCGCGCGCCCAGCTCGGCCTCCTGCTCGCGCAGCGCGCGCGTGCGCGCCTGCTCGCCCAGCGCGGCCAGGCCGATGCCGCCGATCGCGAGCGCGAACAGCAGCAGCAGGTAGGTGAAGCCGCCTTGCGCCTCACCAGTCCGCGTACAGCGTGCCATCGGGGGCTTTCTCGGCGCTGCCGCTGCGCACGTCGAAGACCTGGCCGGCGATGTCGGCATCGGCCGGGGGCAGCAGCAGCACCCAGCTTTCGCGCCCGCCGGTCAGCGGGTCGTCGGGCACGGCGCGCAGGTAGCGAGCCTGCACGAGTTCGTCAAGGCTGTCGGGGTAGCGGCCGCGGTCGGCGGCGAACTGGTCGATGGCGTCGCGCATGACGCGCAGCGAGCTGCGCAGGCTGTTCTCCCGGGCCCGCTCGACGCTGTGGAAGTAGCGCGGCGCGGCGATGCCCGCGAGCAGGGCCACGATTGCCATCACGACGATCAGCTCGATGAGGGTGAACCCGCGCGCGGACTTCATGGCCGTCACCAGTCGCGGTAGCGCGAGCCGTCGATGGCGCGGGCCTCGGAGCGGGAGTAGACGTCGTAGACGTCGCTGCCCGGCCGGGGGGCGTCCGGCGGGCTGTCGTAGCTGCGCAGGCCCCAGCTCTGCTCGGCGGGCAGGTGGGCGTCGGCCAGCGGGTCGCGCGGCAGGCGGCGCAGGAAGTACAGGCGCTTGCCGCCCTGGGGCTGGCCGGCCAGTGGCACGCCGTCCACCAGCAGGCGCAGTTCGCGGGGGTAGCCGTTGTCACCCGCGGGCACCCCGATGCGGCCTTCACGCACCGCCTGGTGGTAGTCGTCCAGCGCGCCGCGCAGGGTGCGCAGCGCCTGGCGCAGCTCGTACTCCTTCTCGCGCTTGTGCGCCCACAGCAGCAGCGGCTGAGCGGCGGACGCAAGCACGCCGACGATGGCGACGACGGCCAGCATCTCGATGAGGGTGAAGCCTCTAGCGCTCGACGACGACACGGGCCTGGCCCTCGCTGCGCAGCGGGATGCTTGTGCCCTGCTCGTCGCGGCCGACGGCGCCGGCGAGGCTGAACTCGGCCGTCTGCCCGGCTGCAGCGGCCAGCGCGCGCAGCACGAACACGCCCTGGCCGCCGCGCGGACCGAGCTTGAAGCGCAGGCGCCCGCCCTGGCCGCTGCCCGCCTGGGCCGGTGCGAACAGCGAGGGGTCGTAGGCCAGCTCGCCCTCGGCCGTGTAGGCCGTCGGGTTGAGCACGGTCACCGACACCGCGTCGCCGACGACCACGTCGCCGGTAGCCGACAGCCGCAGCGCGTCGAGCATGGCCGGCGCGGCCGCGCTGCCGCCCGCGGCTGGCACGGCGCCTGCCATGGGCACCGCCACCTGGGCCGTTGGCCGCAGCCTTGCCCCTTCGGCGCCCGGGTTGGCATCAACGCCCGAGGCCAGGATGCTGCGGCTGGCGTCGGGCAGGCTGAGGTTGCGCAGCACGTGCGGCGTGATGAGCAGCACGATCTCTGTCTTGCTGCGCGTGTCGGTGTGCACGCCGAAAAGGCGGCCCAGCAGCGGTGCTTCCGACAGGTAGGGCACGCCGCTGATGCCCTTGCCGTCCTCGGCCTTGATGAGGCCGGCCAGCACCTGGGTCTCGCCGTCACGCAGGCGCAGCGAGGTGCTGGCGTTGCGCGAGCCGATGCGGTAGGCGCTGGCTGGCTGCGGGCCGCCCGAGCTCTCCTTGGTGCCCAGCGTCGAGACCTCGAGGTTGACCTTCATGACGACCTCGTTGTCCAGCTGCACGGTGGGCTCCACTTCCAGCTTGATGCCCACGTCCAGATACGTCACCGCCGTGGACACGCCGACGTTGGCGGTGGAGGTGCTGGTGAACACCGGCACCTTGTCCCCGATCTGGACCTTGGCCTTCTCGCGGTTGCGCGCCCGCAGCTTGGGGCTGGCCAGTGTGTTGGAGGCACCCGCGCTGCCCTTCAGGCGCGCCGTGACGATGGGGTTGGTGACCAGCGTGGCGAAGCTGCCACGGCTGCTCCAGGGCACCAGGGCGGGGGCGCCCGGCTGGGCGTACTGCGCGTCGGTGGCGGGCTGCAGGCCCAGCTCGGCGGTGCGGTCGGTGCTGACCTCCAGCACCTCCACATCCAGCATCACCTCGGGCTCGGGCAGGTCCAGCCCGGCAATGAGCTGCTCCACCATCGCGATGACCTCGGGCGTGTCGCGCGCGACGAGCAGGTTGAGCCGCTCGTCGATGAACACGTCGCGCGTCTTGGCCATCATGCGCACCAGCGCCTGGGCCTGCTTCACGTCGGCGTTGTTGAGGTAGAAGCTGCGCGTGACCAGTTCCTGGTGCTCGCGCTGCTTGGCCGCCGTGGCGGGATAGATCAGCACAGAGCGGTCGTTGAGCAGCTTGCGTTCCAGCTGTTGCGTGGCCAGGATGACGCGCATGGCCTCGTCCAGCGTCACGTCCTTCAGGTAGATGGTGACCTTGGCGTCGCCGCGCACCTCCTTGTCGAAGACGAAGTTCACGCCGGCGCCGCGCCCCATGGCCTCGAAGACGGTGCGCAGCGGCGCGTCGCGGAACTCCAGGCTCACGGGCTTCTGGTATGCCGCGGCCAGCGCCGAGGGCAGGGGCGGCGGGCTGTAGCGCTGGCGCAGCTGCTGCTGCAGGGCCAGCGCCTGCGGCTGGCCGGGGTCTTCGGCCAGCACCTGCTGCACGGTGGCGCGGGCGGCGTCGAGCTGGCCGGCCTGGAACTGCACCTGGGCCTCGCGCAGCCGCGTGTCGTGGGTGCGGGCGCGTGCCAGGGCCAGGGCCAGAGCGCGGGTGCGGGGGGCGTCGGCGTCTATGGCGCGCAGGCGCTGCAGCAGCGCGTCCAGCAGGTCGAGCTGGCCCAGCGCGCGCGCCGTCTCGGCCTGGCCGGCCAGCGCCAGCAGGGTGCGCTCGCGCTGGCGGGCGAGTTCGCTGCGCAACGCGATGTCCTGCGGCTCGTGCGAGCTGGCGTCGCTGAGCAGACGCAGCGCGGCCTCATGGTCGCCACGGCGCGACAGGGTATCGGCCTCGCGCAGCGCGGGGTGGGCGCAGCCGGCAAGCAGCAGGGCCAGGCAGAGAACGGGGAGCAGGGGCTTCATGAGGGCGGGAAGGCGATGAACTGGCTGGGGCCCTCGGGCAGGCGCATGAGCCGCAGGCCGCCGGCTTCGATGGCTTCGATGCGCCACTGGCCGTCGATGACCTCGCCGATGCCGAGCACGAGGCTGCGCTGCGCGCCGTTGAGCACGACGCGCGGGCGGCTGTCCGTCATGCGGCCGACGAGCTGGTAGGGGAAAGGCGGCGCCGCAGGCTCGGGTTCGGCCTCGGCGACCGGCGCCGGTGTTGCTGCGGCGAGCACTGCGGGTGGCGCGGGCGACTCGCCCCAGGCGCGGCGCGCTTCGGCGTCGGCCTCGGGCCAGGCGGCGCGGGCGGCCGATGCCGGGCCGGGCCAGTCCTGGGGTGCCGCCGGCTTGCCGGCGAGCGTGGCGCGGCGCGGCACGGGGGCCACGGCCTCGGGCTCGTCGCGGCTGGCGACCCAGGCCGTCGCAGCGAGGCTGAGGCCCAGCGCGGCGAAGAGGGCGATCTGGCGTGGCTCGGGCCGCTTCATTTCGCGGCCTGCATGTGCAGCACCCAGGCCAGTTCGGCCTTGAGCTCGCCATTCGGTTCGCGGCGCAGCCGCAGGGCCTCCAGGGCCAGGGCCGGGTCGCGGCGCAGCGCCTCGGCGACGAAGCCGCGCAGCGCGCCGTAGCGGCCGGCGACGCTCATGGCGATGCGGTACTGGGCCAGGCCCAGCTCGCGGTCGGCCTGGTAGCGGAACTCGCTGCGCGGCCAGGGCAGGCCCTGCTCGGTTGTCAGTGCAAGCAGGGCTGCCGTGCGCGCCTGGCGCTCGGTGTCGGGCGGCAGGCTGCGGGCAAAGGCGTCGGCGTCGGCCGGCGGCGTGGCGGGTGCGCGCTGCACGCTGAGGCGGCGCGCGGCAAGCGCCTGGCGCAGCGCGTCCAGCCGGGCCTGCTCACGTGGCAGCCACAGCGCACCGGCGGTGGCAGCCAGCGTCAGCAGCGCCGCCAGCGCGGCGGGCCAGCCGAGGCGGCGTGCGCCGTTCAGCCAGGGCTTCATCGCAGGCCCCCGGCGGCGCGGCGCACCAGCTCGAAGCGCAGCTCGGCCCCGTTGTCCGGCCGCTGCAGGCGGGTCAGCACCACCTCCTCGCCGGGCGCGGCCTGCATGGCGAGGCGGTCGACCAGCCGGGTCACCTCGTCAGCCGCGGCGGCCTGGCCTTCGAGGCGCAGCGACTTGCCGTCCAGGTCCAGGCCGCTGAGCTGCAGGCCGGGCGGCAGGGCACGCTCCATCTCGGACCAGCGGGTGGCCCAGTCGGTGTCGAGCTGGCGCGCCGCGGCCCAGGCGCGGCCGCGTGCGGCCGGGTTGGGCGGCGCAGCCCTGGGCGCTGCTGCCGGGAGGGCCAGGCGGTCAAGCACGGCGGCCTGCTCGGCCAGGCGCCGGGCTTCGTCGTGCTGGCCCCGGGCCTGGACGGCGACGAGGGCACAGGCCGCGGCGGCCGTGGCGGCCCAGGCCCAGATCAGCGGCCGCGCCCGCGCGGGCCGGGCGATGAAGTCGGGGCCGGGCTGGCCGCCGGTCTGGCCAAGCAGATCCCTGGCCTGCACGACATGGGCGCCGCCCAGCTCGCCCAGCAGCGCCTCATCCACATGGCGCTGCTGCAGCTCGACGAGCCGCCCGCCCTCGTGGCGCAGCCAGGTCATCAGGCCGTCGTCGAGGACGGCGGTGTCGCCATCCCGCGCCGGCGCCAGCGTCCAGCTCGGCCGCAGCGACACGATGCGCACGCGGTGCGCCGCTGCCGCCGCCTGCAACCCGGCCAGATCGCCCACGGCCAGGGCGCTGGCGCCGCGCGGCCAGGCGGCCAGCGGCCAGGCCTGGGCCGCCGGGCCGAAGTAGTGGGCGAACTGCAGCCGTGCATAGCCCAGCAGCTCTGCCTCGTCGCGCAGCGGCAGGTCCTCGGGCACGAGCAGGCTGTGCATGCGCTCGGCGCCGACGAAGAGCTCGACCCGCGCGCCCGCATGCGCCGCGCACCAGCCCGCGAAGTCGTCGGCCAGCAGCAGCCGTTCAGTCCGCGAGCGTGACACGTTCGAGTTCCTCCAGCGTCGACTCGCCGCGCAGCACGAGAGCCACCGCCGCGTCCCGTAGCGAGCGCATGCCGCGGCCGCGCGCCATCTCCTTGATGCGCGAGAGCGGGGCGCGGCTGGCGATGAGGTCGCGCAGCTCGTCGTCCAGCCACAGCAGCTCGCTGACGGCACGGCGGCCCTTGTAGCCGGTGCCGCGGCAGTGCGTGCAGCCGCGGCCGTGCAGCAGCTGGGCGTCCCCGGGCAGGCCGTGGTTGCGCAGTTGCTCGGGGGTGGTGCCCAGCGGCACTAGGCAGTGGCGGCAGTTGATGCGCATCAGCCGCTGCGCGAGCACGCCGTTCAGTGCCGACACGACGTTGTAGAGGTCCAGCCCCATGTGCATGAAGCGGCCCACCACGTCGAAGGCGTTGTTGGCGTGCACGGTGCTGAAGACAAGGTGGCCGGTGAGGGCCGCCTGCACGGCGATCTGGGCCGTCTCGGCGTCGCGGATCTCGCCCACCATGACGCGGTCGGGGTCGTGGCGCAGCACCGAGCGCAGGCCGCGCGCAAAGGTCAGGCCCTTTTTCTCGTTGACCGGGATCTGCACGACGCCGGGCAGCTGGTATTCCACCGGGTCTTCGATGGTGATGATCTTGTCGCGGCCGGTGTTGACCTCGCTGATGGCGGCGTAGAGCGTGGTCGTCTTGCCCGAGCCCGTGGGGCCGGTAACGAGCAGCATGCCGTGCGGCTGGCGGGCCAGCGCGCGGATCTGCGCGCGCGCCTCGGGCTCGAAGCCTAGGGCATCCAGCGTCAGCGCACCCTGGGCCTGCACCTGGGCGCGGTCCAGCACGCGCACGACGGCGTCCTCGCCGAACACGCTGGGCATGATGGACAGCCGGAAGTCCACCTCGCGGCCCTGCACGCGCAGCTTGAAGCGGCCGTCCTGGGGCAGGCGGCGCTCGCCGATGTCCAGCTCGGCCATGACCTTCAGGCGCGACACGAGCTGTTCGGCCGCCTGCACGCCCTCGATGGCCTTCACGTCGAGCATGACGCCGTCCACGCGGCTGCGGATCTTCATGCCGCGCAGCTGGCTTTCGAAGTGGATGTCGCTGGCGCCGTCCTGCAGCGCGTCGTACAGCGTCGCGTCCAGCAGCCGCACGACGGGGCTGGCCTGCTCGGCCAGGTTCAGGGCCGACAGTTCCTGGGCGGTGTCGGCGACGCTGGCCTCGCCGAAGTGCTCGGCCAGCGAGCTCAGCGCGCGGTAGTCGGCCTCGCCGGCTTCCAGCAGGTTGTCGATCTCGGCGGGCGTGCAGGGCCACCACAGCACGGGCTTCTTGAGCCGCGACTCGATGCGCAGGCGCAGCAGCGGCTCCAGCGGGCGGTCGGCCAGCAGGGCCAGGCGGCCGCGGGCGGAGGTGGCCATGACGGCGCGCCAGCGCTGCGCATCGGCGTGGGGCCAGGGCTCGAAGCTGAGCGACCAGGGCGCGTCCGAGGCGGGGAGGCGATCCAGCACGTCGGGGCCGGGCTGCAGGATGGCGTTCATTGCACCTGGTCCACCAGTTGGAAGATGGGCAGATACATCAGCACGACGACCGTGCCGATCACCAGCCCCATGATGAGCATCAACGCCGGATTCACCAGCCGCGTCACCAGCTCGGACAGCCTGGAGAGCTCTTCGTCGTAGAAGCCCGCGGCCTGCGCCAGCATCGCGCCCAGCTCGCCGCTGTGCTCGCCCACCTTCAGCATGCGCAGCGACACCGGCGTGACCAGGCCCTCGCGTTGCAGCGAGGCCGACAGGCGCTCACCCAGGCGCACGGCCTCGGTCGCGCGGTCCAGCGCGGCGCGCAGATGGGCCGCGGCCACGCCACGCGCGTTCACGAGCGCCGGCACGATCGGCACGCCGGCCAGCAGCAGCATGGCCAGGCAGCGGTAGAGCTGGGCCAGCGCCAGCAGATGCAGGCGCGGCCCGATCAGCGGCAGCCGCCACAGCCGCGACTGCAGGGCCTCGCGCAACCCATGCGTCCAGCCCCACGCCGGCAGCGCCACGAGTCCCGCCGCCGCGAGCAGCAGCGCAAACGGATGCGCGCCGCTGAAGGCGCCCACCGCGATGAGCGCGCGCGACGCGAAGGGCAGCTCGCCGCCCACGCCCTCCAGCAGCCCGGCGAAGCGCGGCACGACGAAGACGAGCAGGAAGAGCACGACGGCCGTGCCCGCCGCGATCAGCATGGCGGGGTAGATGGCGGCGGCCACGAGCTTGCCGCGCAGCTGTTCCACCCAGCCCAGATAGGCTGCCTGCTCGGACAGCGCCTGCTCCAGCTGGCCGCTGCGTTCGCTGGCCTCGACGACGGCCACGAAGAGCGCATCGAAGGCCTGCGGCTGCGAGGCCAGCGCGGCGGAGAAGGATTCGCCCAGCAGCACGCGCTCGATGACGCCTGCCAGCGCCGCGCTGACGGCGGGCGGGTTGTCCTGCGACTGCAGGGTCTGCAGGGCTTCCAGCAAGGGGATGCCGGCCCGCAGCAGCACGGCGAGCTGCTGCGCGAACTGGCGGCGCGCGAAGCGGCCGCGGCCGGCCTTGTGCGGCACGGCGCGCACCGGCTCGATGGCGAGCAGCGCGGCCGGCGGGAGCCCCAGCGCCGCCGCGACGCCACCGGCGTCCGGCGCCTGCACCCGCGCCTGCGCCGGCTGGCGGCGTGCGTCGAGGTAGCGGACGTCGAACTCGGCCATGGGGTCGTCGTCACCAGGAGGTGAGGTCGGCGTCCTCGCCCTCGCCGCCGGGGCGGCCGTCCTTGCCCAGGCTCAGCAGGTCGTATTCGCCATGCTCGCCGGGGCTGCGGTACTGGTAGTCGTTGCCCCAGGGATCCTTGGGGAGCGCCTTGGACAGGTAAGGCCCGGCCCATTTGGGCTCGTCGGCCGGCTTGGTGACCAGCACCGCCAGGCCCTGCTCGGTGCTGGGGTAGCGGCCGACGTCCAGGCGGTACTGGTCCAGCGACTTGGTCAGCGCGTCGATCTGCGCGCGCGCCGCCTTGACCTCGCTCTTGCCGATCTGGCCGAAGAACTTCGGCCCGACATAGCCGGCCAGCAGGCCGATGATGACCATGACGACGAGCAGTTCCAGCAGCGTGAAGCCGCGCAGGCGTGAGGGGTGGGGCAGGGCGGTCATGGTCCGATCGGGTCAGGGCGGCGCAGCTTAGGAAGCCGCAATGACCGCGACGTGAATGAAGGGGAAATTACGGTGACCATGAGCCGGTCGGCTCATGTCATGGCCGCTTCACCTCGGCTGCCTAAGGTGCCGCCCGTGAAGACACGACCCCTGACCCCACCCCCCCGGCCCGCCACCAGCGGCTCTCGTTTCACCCAGTTCGTTGCAGCCGCGACGGTGCTGACCGTTGGGATTACCGCGGTCGGCCTGGCCGCCCGGGTGCAGCCCGTGCTGGCGGCCGAGTCCGGCCACGGCACGGCGCTGATCGTCAAGCTGGCCGGCGACGGCCGCAGCGACGCCCAGCAGCAGGTTCTGCTGCGCCGTGTCCTCGCGGATACCGACCTGCCGCTGAAGGCCGATCGCCCGCTGGGGGCAGGCTGGTGGCGCTTGCAGGCCGGCGTCGAGGCGGACGCGACGGCCAGGGCCGCTTGGCTTGCCACGCTGCGTGCCGATGCACGCCTGAGCCACGCCATGCCCGACCTGCGCGAGCAGCGGGCCGCCGTGCCCAACGACCCGTTGTTCCGCAGTGCGGCCGACCCGACCTCCAGCCAGTGGTGGCTGGACGACCAGAGCGACACCACCAATGCCGGTGCTGCCGGCTTCACCAAGGCCTGGGATACGACGACGGGTTCTGCCGCGCCCATCGTCGCCGTGCTGGACTCCGGCATCACCACGCATGGCGATCTGAACGCCAACCTGCTGCCAGGCTACAACTTCGTCAGCAAGCCCGAGTACGCCAACAACGGCGGCACGGGCCGCAGCGCTGGCGCCGCGGACCCGGGCGACGCGCTGAGCCAGGCCGAGCATGATGGCAACCTGGCGCTGTGGGACGGTTGCCTCGTCAACGCCAGCAGCAGCTGGCATGGCACCCTGGTGGCCGGCCAGCTCGGTGCGGTGACCAACAACGCCGGCGGTGTGGCCGGTATCAACTGGAATGCCCGCATCCTGCCGGTGCGCGTGTCGGGCAAGTGCGGCGCCTCGGTCGCCGACATGGTGGACGGCATGCGCTGGGCCGCGGGCCTGACCGTGGCGGGCGTTCCCGCCAATGCCAACCCGGCCAAGATCCTCGTCATCGGCTTTGCCGGCGTCACCTCCTGCAGCGCGACGGACAGCAACCCCGACGTGGCAGCCGCTGCCAGGCTCTACCAGGACGCGATCGCCGAACTGCGTGCCAAGGGGGTGCTCATCGTGGCTGCCGCCGGCAATCTGCGCGGTGCGGTAGGACGTCCGGCGAACTGCAGCGGCGTCTTCGGTGTTGCTGCGGCCAACCGCCAGGGCTTCAAGGCGATCTACTCCAACTTCGGCCCCGAGGTGCAACTGCTGGCGCCGGGCGGTGACGCTGATTACCAGCGCACCTGCGACACCGAGCTGGCGGACAGCGGCGTCGTGTCGACGATCAACACGGGCAAGACGACGCCTTCGACCGCGGGCTACGGCGCCGTCAGCGGCACCAGCTTCGCGGCGCCCCAGGTCGCGGGCACGGCGGCGCTGATGTGGTCGGCCAACCCCAGCCTGACGCTGGCGCAGGTGGAGGCCGGACTGAAGGCGAGCGCACGCCCCCATGTGACGGCCTATGCACTGGGCTACTGCACCACGGGCAACAACAGCCGCTGCACCCTGCAGACCACCACCGGCGGCGCCGGCCTGCTGGACGCAGCCGAGGCCGTCAGGTACGCGCTGGCGCCCGTCACCTACACCGCGCCGGTGCGCACGTCGCTGGGCCTGCAGAGCACCAACCTGAGTCGTTGCGGCCAGGCGCAGGGCAGCACGGCCATCCCGCTCACGCCGGCGCCGGCACCAACGCCGGCACCGGCACCGGCACCGGCGCCCACACCGGCTCCGACGCCGGCTCCAGCGCCCGCGCCGTCCTCCGGCGGCGGTGGCGGCGCGGCTTCGGCCTGGTGGCTGCTCGGCTTGCTGGGAGCCGGGCTGACCCTGAAGCCGCGCCGCACCGGCCGCGCCTAGGCGCCGCCTCCGCATTAGGCCAGCAACATCCATGACTTCACGCACGCCCCCTGGGCCTGGATTGCACATGGAAGATGACGCTGCATGAGGCCGGCCCCGCGCCCTGGTTTCCAGCGCGCCGCTGCGGACCGGGGCGCCAGCCTGGAGGCCAGCCCGTGCGCATGCACGGGCAGCGATGCTGCGTCCGCTTGTGGACCCCCTCAGACGAGGGGGTGAAGGGGATGAAAAAGAAGGTCGCCCGGGCCAGCAAAGTTCAGCAACATTCGTCAGTTACTGGCCGCTGTCCCGGGTCCAGGTTTGGATGCAAGAAGACGCTGCACGAAGCCGAACCTTTCCTGTAGTTCGCCCCATACCAAATAGCGTCTAGCCACCCGCGGCCCTCCTGATGCCGCGGATGTACGGAGGAGGTGGTTCAGCCGCTTCAGATCAGGCGTCCCCGCAGGAGAGATCGCCATGCAGTGGTTGCGTCAGCTCACGAGCCGCCTACTTCAGTCGCAACAGGCGCGCCGCGTCCAGCTGGCAAAAGCGACACGCCCATCGCGCCAGCATGCAGGCTTGCGGCTGGAAGCCCTGGAGCCGCGCATCCTGCTGTCGGCCGACCCGGCGACGAGCAGTGCCGCCGGCGTCTACACCGTGAATTTCGGGGGCTCCGACGATGTGGTGGAGATCCACCAGACCGCAGTGGCCGCCAACGGTGGTGTGGTCGTCAACCTCAGCTACCTGGACGATGGTGCCAAGCTGAAGTCGCTGACGCTGGGCGATTCGACCAACGGCATTCTGGGCCTGGTACTCAACACGGGTGCCGGCAACGACCGCATCACCACCGATGCGCTCACGGCACCGCTGACGATCTCGGGCGGTGCCGGCGAGGACATGCTCATCGGCCCCGACGCCGACACCCAGTGGCTGCTCTCCGGCGCCAATGCCGGCTCGGCGCAGGGCATCGCCGCGTTCAGCGGCATCGAGAGCGTCGCGGGCCGTGGCGGCAGCGACAAGTTCACCTTCGTCGTGGGCGCTTCGCTGAGCGGCCAGCTCGACGGCGGCAATGGCGAAGACACCCTCTTGGGCGCCAACCAGGACAACGCCTGGGCGCTGAACGACGCCAATGCCGGGTCCCTGAACGGCGGTGTCTTCAAGAACGTAGAAAACCTGACCGGCGGCACCGGCAAGGACGAGTTCCGTCTCACCTCCACGGGCGCGCTGGACGGCAAGCTCGATGCCGGCCTGGGCGCGGACACCCTGTTCGGCGCCAGCGTCGACAACCTCTGGACGGTGGACGCCGCGGGCGGCGGCAGCCTCGGCGACGTGGCTTTCCTGGGCATGGAAAACCTCGTCGGCGGCACGGCGGCCGACATCTTCAAGTTCGGCGGCGCCGGCACCGTATCCGGCCGCGTCGATGGCGGCCTGGTGGACAGCAATGCACCGGCCGTCGACACGCTGGACTTCTCCGGCCGCAGCGGGTCGGTCACGGTCAACCTGCAGGCGGCCAGCGCCACCGGCGTCGGTGCCTTCGCCGGCATCCAGAAGCTCGTGGGCGGCAGCGGCAACGACACCCTCGTCGGCCCTGCCGCCTTCCTCGACCAGACGCGCTGGGACATCAGCGGTGCCAACAGCGGCAGCGTGAGCGGCACCGCGTTCGCCGGCTTCGAGAACCTCACCGGCCAGGCCGGCAGCGACGACGCGTTCGTCTTCAGTGGTGGCGGCAGCATCAGCGGCACCATCGCCGGCGGCGCCGGCGGGCATGACGGTTTTGCCACGCTCGCGGCCGACGGCCACCTGACGGTCTTCCAGCCCGTGGGCGCTGACGCCAGCGGGGCCACCGGCCACGGCGGCAGCTACACCGGCATGGACCACTACGACGCGCTCAGCGTCTCCGGCCAGCACGTCGTCTTCACCGGCTCCATCTTCGACGCCAACGTGATCGTCGATTCGCCGGTCGCCGGACAGACGCGCGTGGCGTTCCAGAACCTGAGCTTCAGCGATGGCTCGTCCACCAGCTACACCTTCGCCAGCCCCACGGGCTCGCTGACGCTGATCACCGGCACCGGCGCCGACACCGTCAACGTGACGGCGCTGGACCCGGCCTTTGCCGGCGCGCTGCTGCAGTACAGCAGCGGCATCCTCACAGCCACGCTGCGCAACGTGAGCGACACGGTCTCGTTCGCCATGTCGCCCAGCTTCAGTGGCGGCGGCGTCATCCTCGACGTCAGGCTGGACGGCGGCCACGTGCAGACGTTGGGCAGCGACGGCGGCGGCGTGCAGGAGGTGCATGTGTTCGGCCGCGGCGGCGACGACACCATCACCATGGCCGTGGTGCTGCCCGAGGACATCGTCGTCGAGATCGACGGCGGCGCGGGCACCGACACGCTGGTGGGTTCGAACAGCGCACCGACCGACAACCTGGAGTGGGAGATCACCGGCCAGGGCAGCGGCTCGGCCATGGGCATCAGTGCCTTCAGCGGCTTCGAGAACCTGCGGGGCGGCACCGGCAACGACCGCTTCGTGCTGCGCAGCGGTGGTGCCATCAGTGGCGTCATCGATGGCGGCAACGGCGGCGCGCTGGGTGTCGATTCGATCGTGGGCCCCGATGCCGACAACCTGTGGCTGATCGATGGCGCCGACGCCGGCAGCGTCAACGGCACGCGTTTCAGCTCCATCGAAGCCGTCATCGGCGGCGATGCCAGCGACCAGTTCCGCCTGCTTGCCGGCGGCAGCATCAGCAGCCTGGTCGATGGTGGCCTCGACCGCGAGGTGGGCAACACCGGCAAGTCGGCGCCCGACACGCTCAGCTATGCCACGCGCAGCAGTGCCATCACGGTCGACCTCGGGCTGGCCCAGGCCACCGATGTGGGGGCGGTCTCGCGCATCGACGTGGTCGAAGGCAGTGGTGGTGCCGGCGAGGACAAGCTGATCGGTCCCGGCGACGCCGACCAGACGGTCAACTGGACCATCGACGGCGCCAACGCCGGGCATGTCGGCGGCGTCGCCTTCCGTGGCATCGAGACCCTGTTTGGCCGCGACGACGTCAACGACTACTTCCTTTTCGAGGCGGGCGGCTCGCTCAGCGGCACGCTGCACGGCGGCATGCTGGCGGGCAATACCGTGCTGGATGGCTTTGCCGTGTCCAACGGCAGCATCACCGACGTCTTCATCCCGACGACCGCGGAGCAGGGCGGTGCGGTGGACCTGCAGGGTCGGCACATCGTCTACACCGGCATGGACACCTACCGCCTGATGGAAGGCGACGATGCCCATCGCACCCTCAATGGCACGCTGTTTGACGATGACATCGTGCTGCGCGACGTCGGCACGCCGAGCGACGGCGCGATGCAGTTGCTGTTCAACACCCTGCGCTTCACCAGCGACGGCCTGGTCTATGGCTCGACCCTCGATTTCAAGGCGCCGACCGAGTCGCTGACGCTGAAGACCTGGAGCGGCGCGGACATCATCCACGTGCAGTCGCTGGACTCAAGTTTCGCGGCCGACCTGAAGATCTACGGCAACCTGCCGGGCCGGCCGACGCCGGAGTCCGACCTGGGCCACGACAAGGTGATCTTCGAGGGCAACGTCGCCACCCACGGCGGCCTGCTGGAAGTGTTTGCCGACGACATCATCGTCAAGCCGGGTGTGACGCTGTCCACGCTGGCCACCAACGCGGCCGATGCCGACAACGACATCGTGTTCCGCGCTCGCCGCATCGGTACGCCCGAACTGGAGAACCTGCTGCCCTCCGGCTACATCCCGAAGGCCGTCTCCATCGACATCGGCGCCGGCGCCAAGCTGACGGCGGGCAGCGTCTACCTGGTGGCGCAGGCCGAGGACCGCGACATCGCCACCCAGCTGGGCTTGACGACGCTGCAGAAGCAGTGGTTCGTCGATCCGGCCTTGAACTTCCTCAATGACATCGTCGCGTTGCCGGTGAAGGTGCTGATCAAGGCCTCGGAGGCCAACGTCACCATCGGCAGCAACGCGCAGATCCTGGCCAAGGACGTGATCGGCATTTACGCCACCGCCTCGGCCGATGCCACCGCGCAGGCCAAGAGCCAGCTCTTCAGCGTGGGCTATTCGCAGGCCGACGCCACCGCCACCATCAACGTGCAGGGCGGCGCCAAGATCGAAGGCGGCGGGGCCGTCAACATCACCTCCGACGGCAGCGCCACGGCCGGCATGTCGACCGAGACCACGCGCGAAGAGCAGGGCAGCGTGAAGGGCAAGAAGTCGTCCGGCTTCGCCGCCTCGGTGGCCGTGTCGCTGGCGCGGCTGACTTCCACCACCACGGTGGCGGCCGACGCCTTCGTGCACGGCGGCCGCACGGTGAACATCCGCGCCCTGGGCGAGACCGAGTCCGAGGCGGAAGCCGAGTCGGGCCTGTACGCCGATGGCACTGCGGCGGTCGCACTGTCGCTGCAGTTCTCCAAGGCCAACATCCTGGCCGAGGTAGCCGGCAAGGTGCAGGCCGACATGAACACGAACGGCGGCGAAGTCGTCAAGTTCGAGTTCGACCCGACGCTCAAGGCGGCGGCCGTGACCAGCGCGGACACGGTCAAGCGCCTGATGCCCGCCGACGACGCCAACGGCATCGTCGGCGACACCGTGCAGGTCAAGGAAGCCGTGCCCGTGTCGTCGACCGACCCGGCCAGCTGGTCCGACCTGCTGATGCCCGCCGGCACCGTGTTCGAGTACATCGGCCCGGCCGTCTCCAACGCCAACGGCATCGACCTGTCGGTGGCCAAGCAGAACTACCGCGACCCGACGCTGTGGCGCGTCACCTCCGAGCCCTGGGGCTACGTCGACTTCGCCAACAACCGCATCTCGGTCTACAACCAGGAAAACCAGGCCAACAACTGGGTCGTCGTCACCGAAGACACGGCCGACTATTCCTCGCGCCGCGGCTTCAGCATCGGCGGTCTGACCAACGGCCAGACCTACACCATCATCGCGCTCGAAGACGACCCCACCACGGCCGTCGACGAGAGCCGCTATGTGAAGCTGGCGCGCAACGAGCAGAACGCCATCGATGGCGTGGCAATCGACCTGCTGACGCCCGCGCAGGCGAAGGCCAAGGCGATTGCCGAGTTCGTGGCCGCCTCGGGGGCCTCCGACCCGATCTCCATCGCGAACGCCCTGGCGGCGGCGACGGCCCTGTACGGGCCGATGGATTTCTCGCCCACCACCAACTCGAACCAGTTCACCCAGGACGACATCCACGACGACAAGATCACCGTCAAGGGTCCCGGCAACACCTTCGAACTGGGCCAGGCCGTCAACTACTTCGAGCCCGGCCATGACGACAACGACCGCGTCGTGGCCAGCTTCCTGCCGAACGGCGATCCGGAGCTCGATGCCAGCGGCAACCAGATCTCGCGCTGGCGCGACCCCGATGGCGTCATCGACGGCCAGATCTACGTGCCCCTGATCGAGGGCCTGGAGCATGGCGGCCTGTACTACATCATGGCCGGCACCGACCAGTTCAACCTGATCGGCGATCAGCGTCTGGTCGACCAGCAGACCTTCCAGCTCGGCGCGCTGGAGAACGAAACCCGCGGCGGCATCGCGCGCGTCAAGCTGGGCCACGTCACGGCCCTGCCGGCAGGCCAGCACTATCGCCTGGCGGCGACGCAGATCCTCGACTCCACCTTCCTCACCTTCGGCATCGGCTCGGCGCTGGGCGCCAGCGACAAGTCGTCCGCCTCGGCCGGGCTGGAAGCCGAGGACGTGAACAAGAAGAAGGACGACTCCGGCGGCTACGACTACAAGAGCAGCTTCTTCGACAACCTGTTCAACCAGATCTCGGACAGGTACAAGACCAACAGCAACGCCGGCGGCGCCAATGGGAAGGCCACGCTGCAGATGGCTGGTGCGGCGGCGTTCAGCTACACCGACCACGTCGTCCAGACCATCATCAAGAGCACCGCCGACCTCAACTCCAACGACGACATGGAGCTGACCTCGGGCATCACCGAGGAACTCTCGATCAGCGCCGAGGCCACGGGTGAGGCCCAGGAGGGCAAGAAGGACGACCAGGGCAAGGCGACGCCCAACACCTCGGCCGACTACAGCGTCAGCGCGGCCCTCACCGTGGGCGTCATCAACAACACCTCGCGTGCCATCGTCGAATCCGGCGCGCAGCTGGACTCGATGCGCGCCCTGCGCCTGCTGTCGGGTGTCACCTACCCCTTCCTCGTGCGCCCGGACGAGTTCGTGCCCGTCTCGGCCGGCGAGCTGAGCGACCGCATCTCCGCCGACGGCTTCGACTTCATCAACACCTACCTCGACGGTTCCGGCGGGCTGAAGTCGTTGATGAACACCTTCACGCGCAGCACCACCTCGGCCGACAAGGTCGCGGCGGCCGGCTCCATCAACGTGATGGTCTTCAACAACGTCGCCGAGTCCATCGTGCGCAGCGGGGCCAAGCTCAACCAGGATCCGTTCTACCGCCCGGCCGACAACTACTACACCGACCCCGACCACTACGACCCGACCAAGAACGACAACGTCACGCACAGTGCCAACGCCAACAACGTCGACGAGCATGTCGTCTCGATCGAGGCCACGAACTGGATGCAGTTCATGGGCGTGACCGGCGTGTTCGCCTTCCAGCTGCCCAGCCTCGAGATCAGCGACCCGGCCACGTTCCTGGCCAACGGCATCGACGACATCGACCCCTCGTTCGACGCCAGCCTCACGCCCACCAAGGGTGGCAAGGGCGGCGTCGGCGGCGCCATCAGCCTGCGCTTCCTGAACAACACCACGCATGCCATCGTCGAGAAGGGCGTCGACCTCTACAGCGGCCGGCAGTCGGGCCTGAACGTGAAGGCCGAAGAGGCCATCATGGGCTTCTCCTTCAACCAGGCCGGCGCCGATGCCGGCAAGCTGGCGGTGGGAGGGACCTTCTCCTTCTTGAAGCAGGACAGCGACACGCTGGCCCACATCGCCGAAGGTTCCCGCATCACGGGCGGCCGCGTTGACGTCTACGGCGGCAGCCTGGAGACGCAGATCAACTGGGCCGGCGGCGTGGCCAAGAGCAAGGCCATCGGCGCCGGCATCGCGGTGGCCATCAACCAGATCGACCGCGACACGCGCGCCCTCATCGGCGAGCTGGACGACAACGGCATCGACCACAGCCTGCCCCAGGGCATCGACGTCGTCGGCGCCGTCACCGCCCGTGCCAGCGTGGCCGGTGGCCTGTATGCCTTCACGGTGGCCGGCGCGGTGGCCAATGGTTCGCCCGACCAGCCCAAGGCCGACGCGGGCGGCAATGCGCCTGCCTCAGGTGCAGGCTCGCAGACGAACACGCCGCCACCCGCGGCAGGCGCGCCCACCCAGGGCCAGAAGGACCAGGAAGCCAACAGCAGCTTGGCCGTGGCCGCGGCCGTGGCCGTCAACCATGTCACCGACGTCACGCGTGCCGCGCTGACCGACTATGTCGTCAAGGCCGACGCCGTCGACATCAAGGCCGTCAACCACAACGACATCGTCTCGGCCACCGGCGGCCTGGCGCTGTCCAAGACCGATTCGGGCTCCGCCGCCGTCTCGTTGGCGGGGGCCTTCAGCTACAACGGCATCGATGCGCGCACCGACGCGCAACTGGACGATGCCAGCCTGACGCTGCGCAGCGTCGCCTTCGAGGACTTCGTCGTCGAGACCGCCGTGCGCCGCCTGTCGGTCACCGCCGACGACGTCTCCAACATCTGGAGCCTGGCGGCCGGCGGTGCCGGCGCCGTGGCCAGCGGCGGCAAGGGCAGCGGCACTTCCGTCGCCGGCTCCCTGGCCGGCTCGGTGGCCTTGAACTTCATCACCGGGCACACGCGTGCCCGCATGACCGACAGCGACGCCACCATGCTCGGCGGGGCGGCGCTCAGCGATGCGCTGGTGCGCGCCACCAACGACGCCGACATCTTCGCCCTCGCCGGCAGCCTGTCGGCCGCGCTGGCCACCGGCAAGAGCACGAGCGTGGCCCTGTCGGCCGGCGTGGCCATCGCCGTCAACACCATCGCCACCGACACCGAAGCCCTGCTGGAAGACAGCTCGATCCTGTGGGGCACGAACGCCACCGGGGGTGTGTCGGTCCAGGCAGTCGCCAACGGCAGTATCAAGGCCTTCACGGTCGCCGGCGCCTTCGGGGGCGCGACCGCCCAGCAGTCGGGTACCGGCTTCGCCGGGGCGCTGGCCGGCTCGGGCTCGGTGAACAACGTCGATGCCGACACGCTGGCGGCCGTGCGTCGCAGCACCGTCAATGCGGAGGGGGCGGTCGGGGTCGGCGCGCACAACGACGCGGAGATCATCGCCGGCGCCGGCGTGCTGGCCATCGCCTTCGGGGCTTCTACCCAGGGCACGGCCGCGGCCGTCGCGATCGGCGGCTCGTTCGCCGTCAACCGCATCGACGGCGACGGCGAGGGCAACCTGACCTGGGCCGAGGTGGATCATTCCACCGTCACCGCGGGCGGTGCCGTCACCGTCGACGCCGACAGCACGGGCAAGATCCTGTCGCTGGCCATCGGCGCCGCGGGCAGCCTGGGCGCGTCCGGCAGCGGTGCCGTCGGCGCCGTCAGCCTGGCCGGCTCGGTGGGCTACAACAAGGTGCGCAACAACACGCAGGCGCGGGTGCGTGGCGACAGCGTGCTGCAGAACCGCACGGGCAGCAGCAGTGGCATTGCCGTCACGGCCAGCGACGAGTCGTCCATCGTCTCCGTGGCCGGCGCCGCGGCGCTGAGCTTCGCGGTGAGCCAGGAAACCGCGATCGCGGCATCGCTGGGCTTCTCGCTCACCGTCAACGAGATCGAGAACACCCTCGCCGCCGAGGTGCTCGATTCGGACATCAAGTCGGCCAGCATGGTCACCGTCTCGGCCGACAGCGCGGCCGAGATCACCTCGGTCGCCTACGGCATCGGCCTGTCCGTGGCCATCAGCGGCGGCGCCAGCGCGGTGAGCGTTGCTGCCACCGGGGCGCTGAGCTTCAACGACATCGACAACACCGTCTCGGCACGCATCGCCAACACCAACGCGCCGAGCGCCGCGAACCCCGACCTCTCCGGCACGGTGGATTCCCACGGCAAGCTGAGCGTGACGGCCAGCGACCACTCCGCCATCCACGCCTTCGGCCTGGCCGCCGCGGCCAGCATCGGTGGCACCACGGACGGCCCAGGCATCGCCGTCTCGCTGGGCCTGGCGCTTGCGCACAACTCGATCGAGAAGGACGTCGGCGCGAGCCTGACGAACCTGGGCCGCGTGGACACCCTCGGCGGCGATGTGGTGGTCACGGCCGACGACGCATCGTCGGTGCAGGTCGTCACCGTCGCGGCCGCCGTGGCGGTGGCGGTCGGCAGCATCGGCGTGGGCGTGGCAGGCGGCGCGTCCGAGTCGACCAACATCGTGCTCTCGCACACGCACGCCAACATCGACGGCAGCGTCGTCGGCAGCGATGCCCACAAGGTGGGCAAGGTGACGGTGGACGCCACCGGCACCGCCGAGATCGACGCCACCGTTGCCGGGGTGGCCGTGGCCGTGGGCCTGGGCACCGATGGCGTCGGCGTGGCCGCGGCCGTCGGCATCGCCGTCGCACGCAACTTCATCGGCTGGAATCCGAACGCGCCGGGCGTCACCGCCGACGTCGACGTGCCGCGCCAGGGCGACAAGGCCGCGCCGCGGCAGGCCGTGCTGACGCCGGGCCTGAAGGTGCGCGTCGTCGACGGTGCCCTGGCCGGCGACATCTACGAATACGTCGGCCCGCAGGTCAGCGACAGCGACCCCGACACCGCGGGAGCCCAGGGCTTCGACTTGCGCATCCAGCAGTACCGCGACACGCGGCTGTGGAAGCAGGTCAACGCGGCCAAGAACGCATCGCAGATCGAGGCCTCCGTCGGCAACAGCAGCATCCGCGCCACTGGCGAGCTGGCCATCGGCGCCCATTCCACCGAGACCATCGACGCGACCGTGGTGGCGCTGGCCGCCGGTATCGGCGGCGGAAGCGAAGTGGGCATCGCCCTGAGCGGTGCCGGCAGCTACGCCGAGAACAAGATCGCCCTGGACACGCAGGCCTTCATCGACCGTGACGGCAGCGGCGGTATCCAGGCCGGCAGCGTGCACATCGTGGCCGACGACTCGCCCGGCATCCACGCCGTCGCCGGCGCCGCCTCGGTGGCCGTCGGCTTCGGTGCCGAGGTGGGCCTGGCGGTCTCCATCGGCCTGTCGCTGGCCTTCAACGAGATCGACAACCACGTCGACGCCTTCATCCGCAATGCCGACACCGGCGTGGTCGCGTCCGCCGGCGACGTCACGATCACGGCGCTGCAGCAGGGCCGGCACCTGTTCGACGTGAACCTGGGCGGCCTGCTCACCGCCGACGACCTGCTCGATGCCGCCACGGTCGATCAGGACATCGATAAGACGGCGGCGGTCAACGAGGCCACGCAGGATGCCAAGGGCGACGTGGTGCTGCTGGGTCGGCTGCGCGCTGCCATGGATGCGGCCCTGCAGGCCGCCGGCCTGCCGGCGCTGGCCGTTACCGAGTCGGTCACGCCCGAGGCGATGCTCACGCCCGAAAGCGGCCTCATCGACATCGGCGCCGCCCAGGCCGGCAACCAGCTCGTCTTCGACGCCTCGCACCCCTTCGCCACCGGCGACAAGATCCGCTACGACGCCCATGGCGGCCCGGCCATCGGCGGCCTGGTCAGCGGGCAGACCTACTACGTCGTCAACGTCAGTGCCAAGGTCATCCAGCTGGCCACGTCCGAGGCCAACGCCAAGGCCGACGTGCCCGTGGTGATCACGCTCACGCCGCCGGCCGGCGGCACGGGCGGCCAGTCACTGCGGCGCCTGTACAACCTGACCGACGGCACGACGGTGAAGGCGTCCGGCGGCGTCTATCGCTACGTCGGCAGCGACAGCGACGGCAAGGACGCCAACCTCGCCACCCAGAACTACGCCGATGCCGCGCACTGGCTGAGGGTGGACAAGCTGAAGGTGTCCGAGTCCGTGCCGGGCAGCAGCTGGCTGGTGGTTGCCCCCGACGGCCAGACCTTCGTGCTCGAGCGCACCAGCGCCGTGGGCGCACCGCTGGTCGTCAGCGTCAGCAAGGGCTCGATCGACGCGATCTCCGCCGCTGGCTCCGTGGCCATCGGCCTCGGGACGGTCGGCATCGGCGTCGCCGGCGCGGGCGCCGTGGCCCAGAACGTCATCCTGGGCGAAACCAATGCCTTCGCCGAAGGCAGCATCCTGCACAGCGCCGGCAATGTGGCGTTGAACGCCGTCAGCACGGCCAGCATCTCCTCCACGGTCGTCTCGCTGGCCATCGCCGTCGGCGTGGGCGAGGTGGGCGCGGGCGCGGCCATCGGCGTCTCGGTGGCGCGCAATTTCATCGGCTGGGAGCCGGGCGCCGACCCGACCCCGATGGAGGTGCGCGCCTACCTGAGCGACACCAGCGTGGTCGCGGACGGCGCCGTGCGGCTCGACTCGCTGGCACGCCAGGCCATCAATTCCATCGTGTTCGCCGGCTCGGTGGCGGTGGGCGCGGGGGCCGTGGGTGTCGGCATCGCCGGTTCCGGCGTGTTCTCCGAGAACCGCATTGCCGCCAACGTCCAGAGCTCGATCGGCGGCGCTGGCGCCACGGTCGAGGCGTCCAGCGTGGCGCTGGCGGCCGATGATCGCTCGGCGATCAGCGCCTTCGCCGGCGCGGTCGCTGTTGGCATTGGTGCGGGCGCCGTGGGCGTGGGCGTCTCGATCGGCGTGTCGCTGGCCGAGAACACGATCAACAACAGCGTGCTGGCGACGGTCAGCGGCGCCACCCTGCATGCAAAGCATGGCGACATCACGCTGGCCGCCAGCGATGTGGCCACGATCCGGGCCGTGTCGGCCGCGGCCTCGGTGGCCATCGGCGCCGCCGGCACCGTGGGCGTCGGCGTGGCCGGTGCCGGTGCGCTGGCCGAGAACGTCATCCTCGGCCGCACCGACGCCTATCTGTCGCAGGCCAGCCTGACCGCGTCCGGTGCCGTGGCGCTGCGCGCCGACAACAAGTCCAGCATCGACGCCATCATCGTCTCCGCTGCGGTCGGCGTGGGCGTCGGCGGCTCGGTGGGCGGCATCGGCGCCTCGCTCGGCGTCGGCCTGGCGCGCAACTACATCGGCACCCAGAACCACATCGACTCGCCCCACACCTACACCAGCAGCGACAACGTGCTGGCACTCGGCACGGGGGCGACCGTGCTCGTCACCGACGGCCCGCGCAGCGGCGACGTGTACGAGTACCTCGGTGATCCGCTGGTAGTGAAGTACGACTTCACCACGTCCAGCAGCAGCGGCCAGGTCAAGACCGGCGACCGAGTCAAGCGCCTGGCCGGTGTGGGCGGCGCGTCCGAAGACGCGGTGTTCGAATACTTCGGCACCAGCCCCCTGGCGGCCGGCAGCCTGGCCACGCAGGACTACACCGACCTGAAGCTGTGGCGGCAGGTCACCGCGGTGCAGGGTGATTTCGCCGACGCGACCTTGTGGAAGCTGGTCAACCTGAACAGCGCACCGCTGGAGGTCAAGGCCTTCGCCGAGGACAGCAGCATCCTGGCCGGCGGTGCCCTGTCGATGGTGGCGAATGGCCAGCAGATCGTCGACGCCTTCGTGCTCACCGGCTCGGTGGCCGTCGCCGCCGGTGCCCTGGCCTCGGCCGCGGCAGCTGGCGCCGGCGTGGCCAGCGACAACCGCGTCACCACTGACGTGGCCGCCTACATCGACGGCAGCGGCGCCACCGGCATCTCGGCGGGCACGGTCGACCTGCACGCCAGCGACCTGTCCCACATCCACGCCGACACCGCGGCGGTCGCGGTGGCCGGCGCCTTCGCCGCCTTCGGGGCCGTGGCCGTCTCGGTGGGCGTTTCCCTGGCCAACAACTCGGTCGACAACCACGTCTCGGCCTATATCGACGACGCCAGCGTCGACGCACTGAAGGGCGACATCGCCATCACCGCCACAGAAAACGCCAGCATCGAAGCTGTGTCGGTCGCGGCCTCGCTGGCCATCGCCGGCGCCATCGGCAGCGGCGCCATCGCCGGCGCCGGCGTGGCCGCCACCAACCACATCGGCAACCAGGTCGATGCCCACATCCTGGATGCCGCATTGGTGCGCAGTGCCGGTGGCGTCACCGTGCTCGCCGACGACACGGCCACCATTTCGGCGAAGAACGCCTCGGTGGCGGTGGCCGGCGGTGCCGTCGGCATCGCGGTCGGCGTGCTGGTGGCCGACAACGACATCCACGACGACGTCAATGCGTCGATCGGCCGCTCGACCGTCACCGCCAACGGTGGCGACATCAGCGTCACGGCGCATGACGTCCCCACCGTCACGACCAAGAGCGCGGTGGCCGCCGTGTCCACCACGGCCTCGGCCGCCGTCGGCCTGTCGCGTGCCACCATCGCCGGCACCACGCAGGCCCTGGTCGACGCGTCCACGCTGACGGCCGTTGGCCACCGCGTCAGCGTGCACGCCAGCTCCAGCGCCGACATCGATGCGCTGACGGTCGGCGCGTCCGCCGGCACCGTCGGCGTCGCCGCGGTGGTTTCCGAGGTCACGATCGCCGGCGCGACGCTGGCCGGCGCGACCGGGCAGTCGAGCATCGTGTCCAGCGGACTGGGCATCCTGGCCGAGTCGCACAACACCGCCACCCCCGAAACCGACGTCGTGGCCATCGGCCTGGCGGCCGGCGCGGGGGTGCGTTCCAGCAGCCTGATCAGCCGTTCGACGCGCGCCTTCGTCGGCGACAACGCCAGCGTGTCCTCGGGCACGGGCGAGGTCTCGATCGACGCCAAGAGCACGTCGCACGCCACGGCCTCCACCACCGGGGTGGCGGCGGGCGTCGGCGTCGCGATCAACGTCGTCCTCGTCGACGCCACGGTCAACGGGGACACCACGGCCGGCATCGGCGCCGGTGCGCATGTGAATGCGGGCAAGGTGTCCGTGTCCGCCGATGCGACCAACACCGTCGACGGCAGCACCCTGGGCCTCGCCCTGTCGGGCCTGCTGTCGGTCAGCGCGGTCAAGCAGCAGGCCGTCATCGGCGCCCACACCGGTGCGGACATCGGTGCCGGTGCCGTCATCGACGCCACCAGTCTCGACGCCCACGCCCACGCCGACAACACGGCCGTGGCCGACGTGGTCTCCTTCGCCGCCAGCTTCCTGGCCGGTGGCGCCGGCGTGTCGGCCTATGCCGACATCACGTCGGCCGCCACCACGCAGGCCAGCATCGGCCGCGATGCACGGATCCGCCTGAGCGGCGCGCTCGACGTTGCCGCCAGCGCCAACAACATCGCCGAGGCCTCGGCCAAGGGCGGCGCGGCGGGAGCCTTTGCCGGCATCTCGGTGATGCTGCCCGAGGCCCATGTGCGTGGCGCGACGACGGCCACGATGGACGGCACCGTGCTGGCCGCGTCGGACGTCACCGTCTCGGCAGAAGCCACCAACCTCGCGGAGGCGGTGGACCTGTCGGTCAACATTTCCGCCGGCGTCAGCCTGGGCGTCACCGGCGCCACCGCCGAGATCGCCTCGTCCGCCAAGGTGTCGGCCCTGGTCGACGCGCATGCCGACGTCTCCACCGCCGGCACGTTGAAGGTCGATGCCAAGGCCACCAACACGGCCCATGCCAAGTCCGACGTCGGCTCGGGCGGCGCCATCGGCATCGCGGCTTCCAATCTCAAGGCCACCGTGGCCGCCGGCACGCAGGCCGGCATGGACGGCACGGTGTCGCACGCCGCGGCGGTGGCCCTGAAGGCCACCGGCGGCAATCTGGCCAACACCGAGGCCCTGGGCATCGGCATCGGCCTGGGCGGCGGCGTGGGCATCGCGCCGGTCTCCCGCGTGACCGACGGCGCCACGGTGCAGGCCGGCTTCGGCGGCACGGCCCGCGTCAATGACAAGGGTGCCGCCGTGGAAGCGCGCGCCAGCAGCACCGACCGCAGCAAGGCCAGCGCCACCGGCGCCAGCGTGGCCGGGCTGTCCATCAACATCATCCAGGTGGACGCCAGCACGGCCGGCGCTACGCTCGCCACGGTGGCCGAAGGGGCCGTGCTGCATGCCAGCTCGCTGCTTCTGGACGCGGTGGCCGCGACGACGCTGTCGTCCGACGAGACCAGCGTGGGTGTCGGCCTGGTGGCCGGCGCCCAGGCCAACACCCGGGTGACCGACACGCACGCCGTCTCGGCGACTGTCGGCGACAAGACCGTCATCGACACCGCCGGCGATGTCCGCCTCGTCGCGGGCAGCACCAACCAGGCCAACGTCAAGGTCGTGCTGGGCTCCGGCGGGCTTGGCGCCGGCGTCGGTTCCGAGGCGCGCGCTGACCTGACACCGCAGGTGACAGCATCGATCGGCGAGGGCGCCACGGTGACCGCCGGCGGCGACGTCAAGCTCGACGCTGAATCGCATCGCGCCGCCGCCAACCTGTCCACCAATGGCGCGTCCATCGGCGGTGTCGCCGTCGGCACGATCACCAACCACGGCTTCGTCACGCCCACCGTGCGCGCCACCATCGATGACAAGGCCACGGTGGTCGCCGGCGGCCGCGTCGACGTGCTGGCCGACATCCTGGCGCAGACCGACACCGGCGGCCTCACGCTTGGCGACACCTTCCAGCCCGCCACCGATGTCGACACCGGGGCGGACACCATCCGCTTCGTGTCGCACGGCCTCAGCACGGGCGACGTCGTCACCTACGACCCCAACAACAACACGCCGGTGCAGACCGCCGGCGGCGCGCTGCAGACCGACCGCAACTACCGAGTCATCGTCGTCGACGGCAACCGCGTGCAGCTGGGCGCCACCTTCGGTGCCGGCTCGGCCAACACCGGCTCGCTGATCAACCCGGGCGTCGGCGTCGATGCGGCGCGCGACGTGATCCGCTTCGCGGCGCCGCACGGCTTCGCCGACGGCGACGCCGTGCTCTATGACCCGGGCAGCACCGCCGGCATCGGGCTCAGCACGAACACCACCTATTTCGTGCGCGTGCTGGACGACTACACCGTCAAGCTCTTCACCACCCAGGCCGCCGCCACCGCGCCGACGGTGGGCTTCGACCCCTCGGCATCGCCGTCCACCGTCACTTCCGACAACGTCATTCACCTCGGCGGCTTCAGCAACGGTCAGGCCGTCAGCTACGTCGCGCCGGCCCCGACCAGCTTCAGCAGCATCCAGGTCGACACCGACGGCGCCCGCGAGAGCGACGGCAACATCAAGTCTGGCAGCCCGGCGCTGACCACCGTCAACAACGACAGCATCTACCTCGCCCGCTTCGACACCAACGGCAACTACGTCGGCGGCTCGGGCTACACCACCGGCAACAAGGTCACTTACATCACCAACGGCGCCGCCATCGGCGGCCTGGCGAACGGCGCCACCTACTACACGCTGGCGACCGACGCCAACAAGATCCAGCTGCTGCCGAGCTATGCGGCGCTGGGCAGCGTGAGCTTCAACCAGGTCAACAACGCGGCCGACACCATCGTGCGCAACGACGGCGGCAACTGGGCCAGCGACGGCTTCGCCGCCGGCCAGCAGATCGTCATCTCCGGCAGCGGCAGCAACAACAAGACGCTGACCATCCTGGGCGTCAGCGGCAACACGCTCAGCTTCGCCGGCGACGTGCTGGCCAACGAGTCCAACCACGCCGCCACGCTGCGCGGCACGGCCCTGGCGCTGACGCCGGACAAAGCCGGCGGCAGCGGCGTGCAGCACCAGTTGGTGCGCCAGTCTCTCGGCGCGCTGCAGGCCGGCGTGACCTACTATGTCGTCAACAGCAACGGCAGTCAGTTCCAGCTCGCGGCCACGCCCGGCGGCGCGGTGCTGAACGTCGACGACACCGGCCGCAGCGGCACGCACGCCTTTGGCGGCGCGGGCGTCGAGCTCGCCGGCACGGGCGGCACGCAGTCCCTGCACATTGACCTCACCAGCCCCGTGCCCGGCGGCAGCCACAAGCTGCTGGGGCAGGGCGGTACCTCGTTGCGGCTGCTGGCGCCGCCGGCCGGCGACGGCATGTCGCATTCCAGCGTCGACTTCGGCGCCGGCGGTGGCGTGGCCGTCAACCTGCCCACGGCCCGCCTCACGATCACCAACGACGTGCAAGCCTCCATCGGCGCCGCCAGCGTCGACGCCGAGACCGGCATCACGGTCGCCACGCATTCCGTCAGCAGGGGCTCGGCCTATGTATCGGCCGTCGGCGGCGGCGGCATCTCGGCCATGAAGGACCAGAGCAGCGTTGACGTCACGAACACCAGCAAGGCCACCCTCGCCGACGGCGCCATCCTGAAGTCGCGCGGCCATGTCGCCATCCTGTCCGACTCTTCCATCGACACGCACGTCTACGCCACGGCCAAGGGCGGCGGCGTCGGCGCGGGCTCGAACGCCAGCGCCACCACCAGCGTCGACAACAGCAGTGCCAACGGTCACGGCACGGCGAGCATGGTCGGGCAGCGCGTCCAGATCGACGCCGACACGCTGACGCTTAACGCGCAGGTGTCGCACCTGAAGACCTATGCGAGCAGCCAGGCGCTGGCTGGCGGCTTCGTCGCGGTCGCGATCTCCGACGCGAACATCGACACCCAGTCGACGGTCACCACCTTCATAGGTGCCGACGCCCGCATCCGCAGCACCCGCGGCGTGGACATCGGCGCCTTCCACCGCGACACGCATGCGGAGCGCCACACCCAGGCGATCCCGATCGCCTTCATCCCGATCCCGATCGAGACCGGCGGCAACAACACCAACCTGACCGACCTGGTGCGAGCCATGGACGGCGCGCGCGTCCAGACCGCGCCGCGGGCGAACTCGAACACGCCGCTGCGCCGCATCGACGGCAGCGACACCAGCGCCACCAGCGCCGGCGTCAACGAGACCTACACGGCGCTGGCGCTGCTGGTGCAGGCCGACGACGTCAACGTCGGCGACACCTCCAGCCAGAGCCGCAGCATCCGCTGGGACGCCGACGTCGAGATCTCCGCCGGCCCCAGCCCCGAAGTGCTGATCGACGCCAACGGCAACGTCGTCAAGGCCATCGGCACCACTGTGACCATCGCGGCCAACGGCGACGCCATCGTCGGCGACGTGCCGACGCCCGCAGCACTGGGCGGCCAGGCGCTGTTCATCTCGAACAAGATCCTCAACGACCAGGCCGACCCGAGCGGCACCGACTTCCGCGCGCTGTTCCAGTTCGCCGATACCTACAGCGGCATCACCATCACCAATCTGTCGACGCGCCGGCTGCAGATCAACAACATCAACGTCGGCGGCGCCACCGACGCTTTTGTCGACCTGCAGGCGCACGACGACGACCGCGAGGCCAGCCTGACCTTCGACCTGCGCCGCACGGTCGCGCCGACCGACGTGGTGATCGAGAACCTCAACACCCAGCTCGGCTTCGCGCCTGACATCGTGCTCAACGGCACGATCGAGAACCCCATCGGCACCACCCGCGTCACCGCGCTGACCGGCGACATCGTCGCTGCCACGCAGCGCGACCAGACCGTGGCCGGTCGCACGACGCTGATCCGCACGCGCGACCTCACGCTCGACGCGCAGAAGGGCACCATCGGCTACGACGCGCAGGATCCGGGCGCCAAGAACCACCTGTCGGTGGACATCGTGCAGGGCCCGCTGTTCGCGTTCAGCACGCCGCAGCTGCTGGAGACCGGCGCCACGGTGGTCTACCACGCCAGCCCCGCCACCGCGCCGCTGGGCAACCTCACGGATGGCGCCACCTACTACGTGATCCGCCTCGACGACCAGCGCATCCGCCTGGCGAGCTCGCTGGCCAACGCGCAGAACGGCATCGCCATCGCGGTCGACCCGGCCAACCTCGACAACGGCACGCACACGCTGACGCATGGGGCGACGCAGATCCCCATCACCGCCGGCACGCGCCTCGTGGCGCAGGCCGGTGCCGATGACTACCTCGACCTGAAGGGCCGGCTGCGCGACCCCGCGGCCCAGCTCGGCGGCGCCGGCCTGCCCAACCCGCACACCTTCAACATCGACCTCGTTCGCGCGGGCATCACCGGCAATGGCAGCGACGACGTGATCCTGCAGGCCGGCGTGCTGGAAACGGCCACCGGCAACGCCGGCGGCGTGCGTGTGCGCGCCACCACCGGCCCGGCCGTCGACCGCAACTTCTACAACCAGTTCCGGCCCGATGACCCGGCGAACGCGACCTTCGGCGCGGCGCTGGACCCGGGCTTCTACGGCGGCAACGGTGGCAGCACCACCATCAAGGCCACCTACAACTTCGTCAACCCGAACGGCCCGAACGGCAATTCCGCCGGCCTGGTCGCCGACGGCAGCCCCACCACCGGCAACATCGTCGTCAAGGCCTTCAACGCCGCGCCGTCGGCGCCGCAGGTCAACGTCACCGGCATTACCGACATCCTCGGCGCCGCCACCGGCCACATCGACGTGCTGACGAACGGCTTCGTCACGCTCACCGAGCAACTGGGCGACATGCGTGTGGGCAGCATCACGTCCACCGCCAACGACGTGACGCTGACCGCGCCGCTGTCCATCGTCGACGCGCTGGACGACGCCGATGCCGACGTCACCGGCGTCAACATCACGCTGAAGGCCGTGGCCGGCAGCATCGGCAGCGCCGGCACCGGCACGCGCATCAACTTCGTCGAGACCAACCTGCTCGACCAGGTGGACGGCGCCGCCAGGACCGGTGTGCTGAAGGCCGATGCGCCGCAGAGCATCTACCTCGAAGAGACCGATGGCGACCTGCGCGTCCACCACGTCTACTCGACCGGTGGCAACGCCACGCTGGTGGCGCGCAGCGGCTCCATCGTCGACGGCCACACCAGCGATACCGACGATGCGGGCAATGCCTTCAAGGATGCCGACGGCACCGTGCGCGACGCCGTCAACGTCTTCGCCTTCGACATCGATCTCGACGCGCGCGGCGGCGGCAGCATCGGCCGGGCAGGCGACGACCTCGACATCGATTCCCGCACCGGCGGTCGCCTGTTCGCGCAGGCTGCCACCGACGTCTACATCACCGAGGTGAACGGCGCGTTGAACGTGCTGGCAGCGCGCGCGCTGGGCGGCACGCTGCGGCTCACGGTGCCCGACACCTCGGCCGCAGATACCGAGAACTTCGTGCTGCTCGACGCCGCCGGCGCCACGGCGCGGGTGTTCGAGTCGGCCGCCACCGCGGTGCCGCAGGGCGAGGTGCTGGCTGCGCTGACCGCCACGCTGTGGGTGGGCGACAACGTCGCCACGGCGGCCAGCAGCCGCATCGTCGCCGGCGGGGCCGGTGGCCTGGGCATCACCGTGCGCGGCGACACGCGCCGCGTCGGCAAGACCGACAGCGTCGACACGAAGGAGTCCGACGACGGCCGCGGCACACGCATGACGCTGCGCGGCACCATCGGCCGCCTCGGCGCGCCGACCGATCTGGCCGCCTTCAACACCAACTCCAAGGAGTTCACGCGCTTCTTCGGCCACGACGACGCTGACACCTTCACCTTCGACCAGACCTTCCTCACCGCCAACACCACGGCCTATGGCAGCTGGTCGCCGACGAGCGCCACGCTGGCCGACGATGGCGAAGACCGCTTCATCGTCGACCGCCTGCAGTCCATGCACGTCTTCGCCGACGGCAGCGGTGACACGCTCACGCTGGACGGCGAGGCCGACACCGACTTCTACGAAGTCCGCACCACCGGCAGCCAGGGCGCGCAGCGCAACTACGTCGTCAACATCCTCGACACCGGCCTGCCGGACGACGGCGTCGACGAAGCCGCCGTCTACGGCATCGACGGCAGCCAGGCCTCCGGCGCCACCGACGACATCTTCCTGCTGCGCCGCTCGTCGTTCATTCCGGACGAGGCGGCCACGGCGCCGGCCTTCGTCGCGCTGCTGCACGGCTCGCTGGACCAGGCGCGCACCGCCAGCAGCGATGCCGCGGTGCGGCCGCAGCAGGTGCAGCGCGTCAACTACGACGTCAACCTGAACGGGCGGCTGAACGTCTTCGGCGGCGGCGGCAACGACGTCTTCGCGGTCGACGACACCAGCACCATCGTCACGCTCGACGGCGGCAGCGGTGACGACCTGTTCCAGATCGGCCAGATCTACGGCAGCCAGCGCCAGCCGGCCAACCTGCCGGCCGCCGACGCCTTCGACACCATCGCGACCACGCGCGGCTACGTCAGCCGCGGCGTGTCGGCGCCTCTGGTGGCCCAGGGCGGCGACGGCAACGACAGCTTCGTCGTCTACAGCAACAAGGCCGAGCTGCGCCTGGAAGGCGACGCCGGCGATGACCTGTTCACCGTGCGCGCCTTCGCGCTGGCGCAGGTGGACGCCGCGGGCAACATCGTGCTCGACGCCAACGGCGTGGCCAAGCCGCTTACCACGGCCGATGTGTCCACCGCCGCGCAGATGAACGTCAGGCCCGGCGACGGCAACGACACGGTGCAGTACAACATCAACGCGCCCGTGTCGGTCGATGGCGGGTCGGGCTTCGACAAGGTCGTCATCCTCGGTACCGAGTTCCCGGACAACTTCGTCATCACCGAAGACGGGGTCTACGGCGCCGGCGTCAATGTGCGCTTCACCAACATCGAGGCGCTGGAGATCGACGGCCTGGAGTCGGACGACGACTTCTACGTGCTCGGCACGCCGGTTGGCGTCATCACGCGCATCATCGGCGGACTGGGCAGCGACACCGTCAACGTCGGCGGCGACGTGGCCGAGCCCATCGTGATGCAGCAGCTCGAAGGCAGCTCCAGCACCATCGGGCACACCGTCACCGCGCCGGGCACGGCCTATGACGGCCTGGCCGTTGGCGGCGTGGACCCGACGGTGGCGCAGGCCAGCAGCGGTGCCGTGGTCATCCGGGAGACCGCCGGCAGCACGGTCGTGCAGGAAGGCGCCACGAACGCATCGCTCAGCGTCGACAACTACTTCGTGCGCCTGGCCACCAAGCCGGCCGAAGGCGTGACGATCTACGTCACTGTCTCCGCCGCTCGCTCCAGCCGCAACGAGAGCGCCGCCGGCGGCGATACGCTGTGGGTGGCTGACCACGCCAACGCCAGCTTCACCCGCAGCGTCACGCGCGACGGCGTCACCTCTCAGCAGCCCGACCGTGCGCTGGTGCTGGCCTTTACCGCGGCCAACTGGAACGTCGAGCAGGCTGTCTACGTCTACGGCGCCCAGGACCAGCTCGCCGAGGGCGAGCGCACGGTGACCGTCAACCACAGCGTGCGTGCCGTGGTGACGAATGCCGCTGCCGCCACGGCTGCCGCTCAGGCCGCCACGGTGGCGACGTTCGACTTCGCCCGGGTGCGCAACGTCGAAGTCAAGGTGCTCGACGACGACGCGTCCACGCTGATCCTGACCCAGACCGACGGCGCCACCGTCGTGCTCGAAGGCAGCCTGGTGGCCGATGCGCAGGGCTTCACGCAGGGCATCGCCGACAGCGTGAACCTGCGCCTGGGCAAGTCCCTGACCGCCGGTCAGACCGTGACCGTCACGCTCAGCTACGACGCCTCGCAGGTCAAGCTCGGCGGCGCCGGCGTCACCGACCTCGGCAACGGCCAGGCCACCATCAAGTTCGACGTCAACAACTGGCTGGCCGGCGTGAACGTCAGCGTCACCGCCGTGGACGACGCCACGCGCGAGGACGTGAAGCATTCCTTCGTCAATGCCGCGGTCACGGCCAACACCGGCGCTGCGCTCTATGCCGGCCAGGCCACGCAACTGGCCGTGACGGTGTACGACAACGACCGCCCTGGCGTCATCGTCCTGCAGTCCGACGGCTCTACCAACGTCGTCAAGGACGACCCCGCCACACCGGCCGACGAGTCGGTGGCCGACACCTACACGGTGCGCCTGACCCAGGCGCCGACCGGTGACGTCACCATCGGCATCACCACCGACGGCCAGGTCGTCACCGTGCCGGCCTCGCTGCTGTTCAACGCCGGCAACTGGTACCGGCCGCAGACGGTGACGGTGAAGGCCAACCCGGCCTTCGATCCCAGCCAGCTGCCGGTCGACGCGACGACGCAGAAGGTGTGGGCACCGCGCGAGCACCTGCTGACCGCCCTGGGCGGCCCGCTCGAAGTGGTGGGTGGCACCGTCGGCGCCCGCCCCCTCGGCCAGGCGCTGCTGCTGCCGGGCGAGAAGAACGCGCCGCTGCTGCAGATCGGTGCCCAGCCCGACGAGCGCGAGCAGATCGACACGCTCAACATCTACGACGACTCCAGTCTGGAAGACAAGACCGGCGTGCTGAGCAGCACCGGCCTCACCGGCTTCGGCATGGCGCCCGACCTGGCGCTGGGCACCAACCCCTTCGGCGAGCCCGCGGTGGCGCGTGGCGGCATCAGCTGGGGCGATGCCGCGACGGGCAAGTCCGGCATCGAGGTGCTGAACCTGCTGATGGGCCAGGGCAACGACACGCTGACGATCACCGGCACGCTGAACGCGGCCGACGAAGGCAGCGGCGCCAACCGCGGCCCGGCCCGCCATGGCACGCTGGTCAGCGTGCATGGCGGCGGCAACCTCGACCTCACGCCGGGCGGCAGCAACATCGTGGGCGACCGCATCACCGTCACCGGTGGCGGCGGCGCGGCCTCGCCGCTGGTCATCTACGGCGACACCTCGCAGGACGGTACCTGGTACAGCGGCCTCACCAACCTCACGAGCCGCATCGACAACCTGGTGCTGGGCGCCAAGCTGTTCGACCAGGCCGGCACGGCGGACGACTTCTTCCGCTTCCCGCGCGCCAACCCCTTCCTGCGCGCCGGCAACGACGTCATCGATGCGAGCGCGCTGTTCACCGGCGCCGATGCCGAGACCACGGTGCTGGGCGTCGCCATCTACGGCGGCGCGGGCGACGACACCATCATCGGCACCGGTGCGGGCGACCACCTTGCGGGCGGCTCCGGCGACGACACCATCAGCGGCGGCGGCGGCGTGGACCTGATCTACGGCGACAGCGGCTTCAACGTCGACCCGATCACGCGCACGCTGGTCATGGTGACGGCCGACGCGGGCGTGGGCACCTTGCCCTTCGGCCCGGTGCGCGACCGCATGGTGGCCGGCAAGGACACGATCGACGGCGGCAGCGGTGCCGATGTCATCTTCGGCGACCATGGCGTCGTCAACCAGGTGGTGCCGCGCGGCACCGTGTACCCGGACTGGACGCCCGCCAAGGGCCGCGCCGCGGTGTTCGGCTACGCCACCGCGAACGCCGCCACGGCGCAGTTCCCGGTCACGGCCAGCGACAAGCTGCTGACCACCGGCTTCATCGATTCGGCGGCCAGCGAGCAGTTCGCCAACGGCGCCGCCGACAGCATCCTCGGCGGCAGCGGCGGCGACCTCATCTTTGGCGGCGCGGGCGGCGACACCATTCACGCCGGCACCGGCAACGACCTCGTCTTCGGCGACCAGGGTCTGGTGCAGACCGTGGGCGGCCTGTTCCTGTCGGCCGAGAGCCTGCCTCCCATCGCGCCCGAGCTGCGCCCGGCGGGCCAGCGCTCGGTGGTCTTCACCGCGCTGGACACCAAGACCAACGCCAGCGGCGGCGATGACCAGATCTGGGGTGACGACGGCATGGACGTCGTGCTCGGCGAGCAAGGCAACGACACCATCTTCGGCGGCAACGGCGACGACATCCTCATCGGTGGCAGCAACGTCGTCGGCTCGCTCGACGGCGACGACCGCATCGACGGCGGCAACGGCTTCGATGTCATTGCCGGCGACAACGCCGACATCTACTACCGCCCGGACAACCTCGATCCGCGCTTTGCCCAGCTCACCGGCGCCACGCTCTACAACGAGGTGCCCGGCCCCGACGAAGGCAAGTCGCAGACCGTGTCGGTCGACGCGCAGGGCCGGCCGCTGTTCGCCGACCCGAACGGCGCGCTGCCGCCCGCGGCGGTCACGCACCGCGAGTACCGCACCCGCCTGCTCGACCACAGCCTGGCCCTGCAGGCGCAGCCCAATGACGCGGCCGTCCGCGTCTGGGGCAACGACTACATCGCCGGCGGCGCGCAGGACGACGAGATCTTCGGCGGCCTGGGTGCCGACGTCATCCAGGGCGACGGCTCCATCCTCGGTGCCAGCGTCGGTGCCGTGGTGACCTCGGGCGGCGCGCTCGTCGTGCTGCCTTCCGTCGAGAACCGCGCCACCGATGGCGACGACTACATCGAGGGCGGCGGCGGTGACGACGTCATCTTCGGCAACCTCGGCCAGGACGACATCATCGGCGGCAGCTCCAACCTCTTCGGGCTCGGCGCGCCGGAGCAGCGCCCCGACGGCAGCGACATCATCTTCGGCGGCGCCGGCACCCGCATCGACCGCAACACGCTGGGCACGGGCGGCGACTCCCGCACCAGCCAGGTCGCCGAACATGCCTTCGATGCCGACGTCATCATGGGCGACAACGCCGTGGTGCTGCGCATCCTGGGCACCGACGGCAAGCCGCTGTCCTTCGCCTACGACAGCACCGTCGACATCGGCTCCGACCCGGCCAACCCGCAGCGCACCGAGGCCCGCGGCAGCCTGCGCGTCGTCGTGCGCACCTTCGACCTGCTCGACTACACGCCAGGCAACGACGCGGTGGGCATTGGCGGCAACGACCTCGTCAAGGCCGAGGACGGCGACGACATCGTCCATGGCGGCCGCGGCAACGACGTGCTGTATGGCGACGGCTGGGACGACGACCTCTACGGCGGCACCGGCAGCGACCGCATCTTCGGCGGCAGCGGCGAGGACGGCATCGTTGCCGACGATGGCCGCATCTCCACCAGCCGCAACGGTGTGGCCGAGCCGCTGTACGGCATCGCCGCCAGCACCGAGCGGCTCATCGAGCTGCCCGGCCCCTTCACCGGCGCCTGGGTCGACCTCAGCGGCTACATCAAGAAGACCGTCAACCTGCTCGTGCCCACCGCGGGCGGCGACGACATCGTCTACGGCGGCCTGGGCGATGACTTCATCCACGGCGGTGCCGGCAACGACGCGCTGTCCGGCGCCGAGGCGCTGACCCCGTTCTACGACGACGTGCGCGCCGCCACCGCGGCGCCGTTCCAGTACGACCCGGTGACGCGCAAGCTGGACTTCTACGACGCCGACAACCCGATGAAGAAGGTGGAAGGCTTCCTGCTGAACTTCGACGCCTTCGACCAGGGCGTGCTGATCGAGGACGGCAAGGACTGGATCTTCGGCGACGACGGCAACGACGCGCTGTTCGGCGGCACGGGCCATGACCGCCTGTTCGGTGGCCTGGGCGACGACTACCACCAGCTTGACGACAACCTTGACACCGACGGCGGCCTGAACATCAACACCGACGACGCCACCGACGTGCAGAACACCGCCGGCACGGGCGACTTCGCCTACGGCGGCGGCGGCCTGGACGTGCTCATCGCCAACAGCGGCCACGACCGCATGTTCGACTGGACGGGCGAGTTCAACAGCTTCATCGTGCCGTTCGCCCGCTTCGGCGCACCCACCATCAACCGCCTCATCTCGCCGGCCACCGTCGACTTCATCACCCAGCTGGCTACCGCCGGCGGCGCCGACCGCTCGCTGGCCGAGCCGCATGGCGAGATCGGTCTCGTGACCCAGCACGACCCCGAGTGGAACGACCAGCACGGCGGCCCGCGCGACCCGCAGCCCGGCAACGGCCATGCTGCCCATGACGGCACTGGTGGCAAGGAAGACGACCGCACGCTGGCGCCGCTGCAGACCGCCCACGGCAGCACGCCCAGCGGTGGCGTGGCCGGTGTCGCCGACAAGGGCGCCGTGCACATCGAGAGCGCCATCAACGCGGTGCTGCCGCTGGCGCCCACTTCCGCCGAAGACGCCGACCTGCCCCCGGGGCCGGCACTCACTGCGGGCGCGGCGCTCAGGCTGACCTATCTGGTCACCAACACCTCGTCCGACGGCTCACCGATCTTCAACGTGCAGGTCGTTGACGATGGCGGCACGCCGGGCGTGCTGGCCGACGACATCGTGCCGGTCTACGTCAGCGGCGACGACGGCGACCGCGTGCTGGAAACCGGTGAGGTGTGGCTGTATGCCGCGCCCGCAGGCCTCACCGCGCAGGGTAGCGCGCAGCGCCATGTCGCCACCGTGCGTGGCACCAGCAGCAGCGGTCACGTCGTCAGCGACGACGACCTGCTGTACTACAACGCGCCTGGCGTGGCCTTGCCCAAGGTGCGCGTCGAGAAGGCCATCAATGCGGTCGATCCGATGCACCCGACGGCCGCCGAGGACGCCGACACGGCACCTGGCGTGAAACTGGTCGCCGGCACGCCGGTTGTCTGGACCTACCAGGTCTTCAACGACGGCGCCGAGGCGGTGCGCATCACCTCGCTGATGGACGACCACGGCACCATCAGCGTCAGCGCCGACGACTTCGCGCCCGCGGCCGTCACCGTGACGGTGGGGGCGGCGCTGTTCAACGTCGGCGACACCGACCGCGACAACCTGCTGGACCCTGGCGAGGCCTGGCTCTACACCTCGGCCGGCACCAGCGCCGGCGGCTACGCGGCCGTGCCGGGCACGTACGGCAACATCGCCACCGTCAAGGCCATCGGCACGAGCTCCGGCCAGGCGGTGCAGGACAGCGACGCTGCCTACTACAACACCGGCGGCAACCCCGGCGCCGTGGGCGTGCGGCTGGAGAAGGCGGTCAATGCGGCCAACCCCAGCGCACCCACCGCCTACGAGGACGCCGACAGCCCCACCGGCCCGGTACTCACCGTGGGCAGCACGGCGGTCTGGACCTACCAGGTCTTCAACACCGGCAGCACCGCCTTTGCCATCAGCTCGCTGCGCGACGACGCCGGCACCGCGCTCGTCACCACCGACGACTTCACCCCCGCGGCCGTGCTGGCCGCCGGCACCAGCTTCAACATCGGCGACCTGGACCGCGACGGCCTGGTGGACACCAACGAGGTCTGGCTGTTCCGCGCCACCGGCACGGTGACGCAGGGCCAGTACGTCAACAGCGCCCGTGTCGACGTCAGCGCGCCGGCCGGTGGTGGCAGCGCCACGTCCACCGACGTGGCCTATCACTTCGGCAGTGCGGCGCAGCTCAACATTGTCAAGTCGGTCAATGCGCTCAAGCCGTTGCAGCCGACGACGGCCGAGGACGCCAACAACCCGGCCACGCCGGTGATGCTGGCCGCAGGCAGCACGGTGGTCTTCAGCTACGCCGTCAGCAACCTGGGCGCCGATGCGATCAGCGGGCTGAAGGTGATGGACGACAACGGCACCGCGGGCCTGCCGGGTGACGACTTCGCCCCCACCGCGGTGACCGTCACCGCCGGCGGCAAGGTCTACAACGCCGGCGACAGCAACAAGGACGGCCTGCTCGACCGCAACGAGACCTGGCTCTACACCGCCACGCTGACGGTTGCGCCCGGCGCCTACACCAACTACGCGCAAGCCAGCGGCACCAACTCGCGCACGCAAGTCCAGGTGCGCGACGACGACCCCGCCAACATCTTCGGCGCCGTCGCCGGCATCGACGTCCGCAAGGCCGTCAACGCCGTCGACCCGGCTGCGCCCACGGCGGCCGAGGATGCCAACGACCCGACCCACCCGCTGCTGGTGAACGAAGGCAACAGCGTTGTCTTCACCTACCTGGTGTCCAACACCGGCAACGGCGCGTTGAAGCTCGTCACGCTGAAGGACGACGCGGCGACCCCGAGCGCCGCCGGCGACGACTTCGCGCCCGCGCCGGTGCTCAATGGTGGCTTCAACGTCGGCGACATCAACAAGGACGGCATGCTCGACGTGGGCGAAGTGTGGCGCTACACCTCGGTCGGCACCTCCGCCGGCAGTGCGACCGCCGAGCTGGGCCTGCACACCAACACGGTCACGGCGACCGCCACCGACGGCCGCACGGGCCGCACCGCCACGGACACCGATACCGCCAGCTACCAGGGCCAGGCCGGTGCCATCCGCGTCGAGAAGGCGATCAACGCCGTGCATGCCACGGCGCCCACCCGCTATGAAGACGCCGACCAGCCCACCGGCCCCATCCTGGCGGTGGGATCGCCCATCGTCTGGACCTATCTCGTCACCAACCAGGCCGGCGTGACGCTGGACATCGTCGATCTGCGCGACAGCGACGGCTTCCTGCCGCTGTACGTGAGCGGCGACATCAACGGCGACATGCGGCTCGACGTCGACGAGGTGTGGCTCTTCACCTCCGCCGGTGCGGTGGGCGCGCCAGCCTCGGCGCTGGCCGGCCAGCACGGCAACAAGGTCACCGTGGTGGCCACCAACGATGCGGGCAGCATCGTGAGCGACGACGACCTGGCCAATTACTTCGGCACGGTGGTCACGCCCACGAGTTCCGTGCGCATCGTCAAGGCCATCAACCCCGCCGACCCGGCCAAGCCCACCGTGCAGGAAGACGCCAACAGCGTCGATGCGCCGGTGTACCTGGTCAACGGCGCCGTGCCGACCTACACCTTCCTGGTCACCAACCTCGGCACCGAAGCCCTGAAGAACGTCGTCGTCACCGACGACGCCGCCACCGACCAGCCCGGCGACGACTTCAAGCCGGTGCCGGTGATGCAGGGCGCCAACATCGTCGGCGACGTCAACAAGAACGGCCTGCTGGACCCGGGCGAGACCTGGCGCTACACCTCCGCGGGTGTCTACACGATGGCGCCGCCGGCCGGTGCCTACGTCAACGTGGCCCAGGTCAGCGCCACCGGTGTCACCACCGGCGCCTCGGTACGCGACGACGACCCGGCCTACTTTGTGGTCGCGCAGCCGGCGCACACGATGGGCCGCATGACCGGTGGCGGCAGCGTCTACACCGAGGACGGCACGCGCGTCACCCACGGCTTCGAGCTTCACTGCGACACCGACATCGGGCCCAACAACCTCGAGGTCAACTGGGACAAGAACAACTTCCACCTCGACACGCTGACCTTCGCCGCCTGCTACGACGATCCGCGCCTGAACCCGCTGCCGCGGCCGGCACCCTTCGACACCCTGGTGGGTGTCGGTACCGGCACGCTCAACGGCAAGGCTGGCTACACCATCCGCTTCACCTTCACCGACAACGGCGAGCCTGGCAGTACCGACTTCGCGCAGATGGAGATCCGTGACGCGCAGGGCAAGCTGGTGCTCTTCGTGGCCGGCAACCTGCACAACGGCAACCAGCAGGCGCATCCCGAGAACAAGGCAGCAGCGCTGGCAGTGACAACCGTCGCGCCCGCCGGCGTAACCGACCCGTCAGGCGCCGCCGCAGTGGCTGCGGTCCGTACCGCGGCGGTGCTGCCCGTCACGAGTGCCTCGGGTGCGACCCTGGCGCCCGTGCACATCGACTGGAGTGTCCTGGGCCTGAACGACACCGCACCCGCAGCGGCCGGGCCGCGCGTCACCAACAGCTGGCAGGATCGCTTCGTCAGCGACCTGGGGCTGTCGGAGCAGCGTGCCAACCCCAATGCCGGGCTGCGCCTGCACCTGGGTGCGGCACCGCAGGCGGTGAACAAAGTGACGGTGGCGGCATAAGGCTACAAACGGGCATGACCGTCACCCGCGCCGGGACCGGGCAGGCAAACGCCCGGTCGCGGTGCCGGTGCGCGTGAGGCGCCCTGCGTGGCCCCAGGTTTCCTCTGAGAGCGGCGGCAGGGCGCTCCGGTACGCTACAGCGAGCGAGGCGCGGCTCACAGCGCCAGTACCTTCTCATGAACACGAGGGAGCCATGTCCAAGCAACTTCTGATCTACGAGACTGCGGTGCCGGTGTCTGCGGCCCGCCATGCCACGGTATCTCTGGAGCCCAGCCCCGATTACGCCTTCTCCGCCGGCATCAACGCCGTGCCGCTGATGGCCGTCGAATTCCCGCGTGCGGCGGTCGAATACGCCATCGTGTTCACCGTCGTCGGCGAAGACGTCATGCCCGCCGCCGTGCTGGGAGTGACCGGCGACCAGAACCTCTACCTCGGCGACGACCGCCAGTGGCGGGCCAAGTATGTGCCGGCCTTCATCCGCCGCTACCCCTTCGTGTTCTCACGCAGCACCGACGGCAAGTCCCTCACGCTGTGCATCGACGAGTCGCACCCTGGCGTCAACCGCGAGGGCCGCGGCGAGCGCCTGTTCGGCGACGACGGCAAGCCCACGCCCTACGTCGAGCGTGTGCTGAAGTTCCTGCAGGAGTACCAGGCCCAGTTCGAGCGCACCCGCCAGTTCGGGCGCAAGGTCTTCGACCTGGGGCTGCTGGAGCCCATGCAGGCGCAGGTCACCACGCCTGCCGGCGCCAAGCTGTCGCTGAACGGCTTCTACTGCACCAGCCGCACCAAGCTGCGCAAGCTCGATGCCGAGGCGATGACGGGCCTGGCCCAGACCGACGAGCTGGAGCTGCTGTACCTGCAGATGCACTCGCTGCGCAACTTCGTCGACGTCAAGGACCGCCTCATCGGCACCTTGTCCGAGGACGCGGCCGTCCCCAGCGCCACGCCCGCCTGAGCGGGATGCGCCGGGTGCAGGCCGTTCTGCCACGCGGCTGCCGCCGTCAAGTCGACTGACCGATGCAGAACACTGCCCCCGTCTATTCGCTGGCCGACGAACAGCGTGCGCGCCACGAATCGGCGGCCTGGGCGAGCCTCAACGCACCCGGCGACGCCGCCGAGCTCTATGCCGCCTGGCTGGCGCTGCTGGCTGCCCGCATCCAGCGCGCCCGGGCCGCACTGCTGCTCACGCGCGAGGGCGACGCCGGCAGCTTCGGCGTGGCCGCCGTCTGGCCCGACCCGCGGCGCGACATGCAATACCTCGCGGCCGTGGCGCAGCGCGCGCTGCAGGGGCGCGAGGGTGTGGTCAGTGGGCCGGGCGGCGACGGCCCGCCGGCCGCCGATGGGCTGGCCCACGTCGGCTACCCGATCGAGGTGGCCGGCCAGATGTGCGGCGCCGTGGTGTTCGACATCGGCCCGGGCCCGCTGCCCGAGTTGCAGACGGCGCTGCGCGACATCCACTGGGGTGCTGCCTGGCTGATGGATCACTTCCGCCAGCTGGCGCTGGCCGAGCGCGAGGCCGAGCTGGCGCGCTCGGCCCTGTTCAACGAGATCATGGCCACGGCCATGCAGCATCACCAGCTGCAGCCGTCGGCGCTGTCGGTGGCCAACGAGTTGGCCCAGCGCCTTCGCTGCGACCGCGTCTCGGTGGGCTTCGAGCAGGGCGGGCAGGTGGCGCCGCTGGTGATGTCCAACACCGCCACCTTCGACCCGCGCAGCGACCTCGTGCGCTGGATAGCCGAGGCCATGGACGAGGTGCTGGACCTGGGTGTGCCGGTGCAGGTGCCCGTGCCTGCCGACGAGCCGCTGGGCGCGCTGGCGCATGCCGACAGCGCGCGCCAGCTGGGCGTGGCCGTCATGCTGTCGGTGCCCGTCCCCGACCAGGGCCAGACCCTGGGCGTGCTGACGCTGGAGCGCATCGCCGGCCCGGCCTTCACCCAGGCCGAGGTGCAGCAGGCGGCTGCCGTGGCCGTGCTGCTGGGGCCGCACTGGGGCCTGCAGCGTGCCAACGAACGCGGCGTGCTGGCGCGCTGGCGCGAGGCGGCGCGAAGCGGCGTGCGCGAGTTCAGCGGGCCGCAGCACCCGGGGCTCAAGCTGGCCGGCGTGCTGGCGGCGCTGGCCCTGCTGTTCATCGGCTTCTGGCAGGTCGACTACCGCGTCGCCGCGCGCACGGTGGTCGAGGGCTCCACGCAAATCGCTGCCGCGGCGCCCTTCGACGGCTTCGTGGCCGAGGGCATGGTGAGGGCCGGCGACACCGTGCGCGAGGGTCAGGCGCTGGCGCGCCTGGACGACCGTGACCTCAAGCTCGAACGCTCCCGCTGGGCCGCCGAGCGGGAGCAACTGCAGCGCCGCTACCAGGTGGCGCAGGCGCAGGGCGACCGCGCCTCCATGGGCGTGCTGGCGGCCCAGGTGCACCAGGCCGAGGCTCAGCTCTCGCTGGCCGAAGAGCGCCTGGCGCGCACCACGCTGGTGGCCCCCTTCGATGGCGTGGTCGTCTCGGGCGACCTCAGCCAGCAGATCGGCTCGCCGGCCCAGGCGGGGCAGACGCTCTTCGAGGTGGCGCCGCTGCGGGGCTTTCGCGTGATGATGCAGGTCGATGACCGCGACATCGCGCCGCTGGCGCTGGGCCAGACCGGCGAGCTGGTGCTGTCGGGCCTGCCCGACCGCAAGCTGCCCATCAGCGTCAAGCGCATCACACCCGTATCCACACAGCAGGACGGGCACAACGTGTTCGCGGTCGAGGCGGCCATCGACGGCCCCGTCGACGCCGCGCTGCGCCCTGGCATGCAGGGCATCGCCAAGGTGGTGGTGGGGCAGCGCAGCCTGCTGTGGATCTGGACCCACGGCCTGGTCGACTGGCTGCGCCTGACGCTGTGGAGCTGGGCGCCCTGAGGGCGCGGGTGCGGCCGGCCATGCTCGACGCGCCGCTGCAAAGCAGTCTCTGGTATCGCGTGGCGGACCTGCGCCCGCGCCTGGTGGCCCGAGCGCGGCTGCACCGGCATCGCTACCGCGGGCGGGTCTGGTACCTTCTGCAGGATCCGGCCTCCGGCCGCGTGCACCGCTTCACCCCTGCGGCGCGGCTGGTGCTGGCGGCCATGGATGGGCAGCGCAGCGTCAGCGAGCTGTGGGAGATCGCCAGCGACAAACTCGGCGACGACGCGCCCACGCAGGACGAGCTCATCCAGCTGCTGGGCCAGTTGCACGGCGCCGACCTGCTGGCCACCGACGTGCCGCCCGATGCACTGGAGCTGTTCGATCGCAGCCAGCGCGAGGCCGCGGCCAAGCGGCGGCGCTCCTGGGTCAACCCGATGGCCATCCGCGTGCCGCTGTGGGACCCGGGGCGCTTCCTCGACCGCCATGTCGCGCTGTGGCGCGGGCTCTGGAGCCGTGGCACCGGCCTGCTGTGGCTGGCCGTGGTGCTCCCGGCGGCGCTGATGCTGCCGTCGCAGTGGGGCGAGCTCACGGGCAACCTGTCCGACCGCGTGCTGCAGGCCGACAACCTGCTGCTGATGGCGCTGATCTTCCCGTTCATCAAGCTCTTTCACGAGCTGGGCCATGCCACCGCCACGCGCGCCGGCGGCGGCGAGGTGCACGACATGGGCGTCATGGTGCTGGTGCTGATGCCCGTTCCCTATGTGGACGCGTCGGCCGCCAACGTGCTGCGCTCGCGCTGGCAGCGCGCACTGGTGGGCGCCGCCGGCATGGTGGTGGAACTCTTCATCGCCGCGCTGGCGTTCTACGCCTGGCTGCTCGTGGAGCCCGGCCTGGTGCGCGCTGTGCTGTTCAACGTCCTCTTCGTCGCCGGCATCTCCACGCTGATCTTCAACGGCAATCCGCTGCTGCGCTACGACGCGTACTACATCCTGGCCGACCTCGTCGAGCTGCCCAACCTGGCGGCGCAGTCGGCGCGCTACTGGGGCTATCTGCTGCAGCGCTACCTGCTGCGCCTGCGCGACGTGGAGTCGCCCGCGCACACGCGCTCCGAGCGCCTCTGGTATGGCTTCTACGGCCTGTGCTCGGCGCTCTACCGCGTCTTCGTCTCGCTGGCCATCTCGCTCTTCATCGGCTCGCGCTTCTTCTTCGTCGGCGTGGTGCTCGCGCTGTGGGCGGTGGCGACGATGACGCTGGCGCCGCTGTTCAAGGCTTTCAAGGCACTGCGGGCCCTGCCCGAGGCACGCGAGCGTGCCGGCCACGTGCGGTTGACGCTGGCCGCAACTGTCGCCGTGCTGGTGCTGGCGGTGGGCGTGCTGCCGCTGCCTTACCGTACGGTGGCGCAGGGCGTGGTGTGGCTGCCCGAGCAGTCCATCGTGCGCGCCGGGGCGTCCGGGTTCTTCCGCAGGTTCGAGGCTGCGCCCGGCGCGCTGGTGGAGCCCGGCACGCTGCTGGCGCGCAGCGTCGACCCCGCCCTCGACGCCGAGGCGCGGCTGCTGCAGGCGAGGGTGGAAGAGCTGGAGGCGAGCTACGCGGTCGAGTTCGTCGCCGACCGCGCCAAGGCCGAGATGGTGCGCGACCAGCTCCAGCATGCGCAGGCCGCGCTGCAGCGCTCGCGCGAAAGGTCCCAGGGCCTTCTGGCCGCCGCTGGCGCACGGGGCCGCTTCACCGTCCCCCAGCCCGGCGACCTGCCCGGGCGCCACCTCAAGCAGGGCACCGTCATCGGCTATGTGCTGGGCGACGCGCTGCCAGTGGTGCGCGTGGTGCTGGACCAGGCCGCCGTGGATACCGTCACCTCGTCCACCCTGCAGGTGCAGGTGCGCCGCGCCAGCGAGCCGGGGCAGGGCTGGGCGGGGCGGGTGGTGCGCCAGGTGCCTGCCGGGCGCGACGAACTGCCCAGCCAGGCACTGACGCCCGCGGGTGGCGGCGTCATCGGCGTGGACCCGCGTGACCCCAAGGGCCTGCGCGCGCTGGACCGCGTGTTCCAGCTCGATGTCGAGGTCGACGGGCTGGCAGGCCAAGCGCTGCGCTACGGCGAACGCGTGCACCTGCGCTTCACGCACGCACCCGCCCCACTGGCCGTGCAGGCTTGGCCGGCACTGCGCCGCCTCTTCCTGCGCCACTTCGATGTCTGAAGCCGCCCTGCTGCGGCTGCGCCCGCGCGACCTTGCCAGCGGGCGCCCCTATGCCGAGCGCGACGAGCGCCCGCCTGCCTGGCACGACGAACTGGCGCTGGGGCTGTGGCACGGCGGCCTGCGCCCGCTGCTGCGCGCCGCGGGTGGCCAGGCGGTCAGCGCGCGCCGCGTCGTGGCGCTGACCCGATCCCATGAGGCTGCGATGGCTGCGCTGGACGATGCCCAGCTGCGCCAGCGCGCCGCTGCGCTGCGCCACGACATGCGCCGCAGCCACTTCGGCGCCGAGGCCACGGCCGCCTTCTTCGCGTTGCTGCGCGAGGCGGCGGGCCGCGTGCTGGGCAAGCGCCACTACGACAGCCAGGTGCATGCCGGCTGGCTGCTGCTGCATGGCACGCTGGCGGAGATGGCCACCGGCGAGGGCAAGACCTTCGCCGCCACGCTACCGGTGTGCGCCGCTGCGCTGGTGGGCCTGCCGGTGCATGTGGTGACTGTGAACGACTACCTCGCGGCACGCGACGCCGAGGCCATGGCGCCGCTGTATGCCTTCTTCGGCCTGCGCTGCGGCGCCATCGTGCACGAGCTCACGCGCGAGCAGCGGCGTGTCGTCTATGGTGGCGACATCGCCTACTGCAGCAACAAGGAGCTGACATTCGACTACCTGCGCGACCGTACCGCGCTGGGGGACCGCGCCAGTCCGCTGCACCGGGCCGTGGCCCTGGCTGCCGGCCCGCAAGGTGGCAGCGCCGGTCCGGCCACCGTGCTGCGCGGCCTAGCCTTCGCCATCGTCGACGAGGCCGACAGCGTCTTCATCGACGAAGCCCGCACGCCCCTCATCCTGTCCGCCACGGTGCCGGGCGGCGAGCGCAGCCAGCTCGTCGGCTGGGCGCTGGCCCTGGCCGCCGAACTGCGGGCGGGCGAAGATTTCGAGGTCGAACGCGCGCTGATGCGCGTGCGCCTCAGCGAACTGGGCCGCGAACGCGTCGAAGCCGCGCTGGACGATGGCGCCGTGGTGCCCGCGGGCGGCTCGCTGCCGGCCGACGTCACGCGCCGCGCCTGCACCGAGGCAGTCACCCAGGCCCTGTCCGCGCTGTGGCTGTACCACCGCGATCAGCAATACGTCGTTGCCGACGGCAAGGTGCAGATCGTGGACGAATCCACCGGCCGCGTCATGGCCGACCGCGCCTGGGAGCGGGGCCTGCACCAGATGATCGAGGCCAAGGAAAACCTGGAGTCCACGGGCGAGCGCGTCACGCTAGCGCGCATCACCTACCAGCGCTTCTTCCGCCGCTATTTGCGCCTGGCCGGCATGACCGGCACCGCTACCGAGGTGGCCGCCGAGATCGGCCGCGTCTACAACCTGCCGGTGTGGCGCGTGCCGCTCAATCGGCCTTCTCAGGCTCTCCGCGCGGCGCCGCGCTGCCTGCGTGACGGCAGCGCGCGCTGGGACGCTGTCGTCGCCAGCGTGCAGGCCGCCTTGCGGCGTGGCCAGCCCGTGCTGGTGGGCACGCGCACGGTGCTGGCCTCCGAACAGCTGTCGGCCCGGCTGACGGCGGCCGGCATCGCGCATGTGGTGCTGAACGCCAAGCACGACCGCGACGAGGCCGACATCGTGTCGCGCGCCGGCGCCGTGGGGGCCGTGACGGTGGCCACCAACATGGCTGGCCGCGGCACCGACATCGCGCTCGCGCCCGGCGTGGCCGAGCGCGGGGGCCTGCACGTCATCCTGAGCGAATACCACGATTCCGCGCGCATCGACCGCCAACTCTTCGGTCGCGCCGCGCGCCAGGGCGACCCCGGCAGCGGTGCGGCCATCGTCGCGCTCGATGACGAGGTCTTTCGGGTGCACGCGCCGCGCATGGCGCAGTGGGCAGGGCGCTGGCTGGCGCTGCGCGGCGACCTGCCAGCCTGGCTGCTGTGGGCCTTGCGCCGCGTCGCTCAGTCTTCGGCCGAGTCGCGCAGCCGTGGCGCGCGCGCGGCCAGTCTCAAGCACGACCGCCGGCTTGCCGCCGTGCTGGCGTTTTCCGGGAGGGGTGAATGACGACAAGACGTCTGACATTGGCGCTGAGCCTGTGGGCCTCGGCGCAGGCCGTGCTGGCGCAGGCGGCGGAGACGGGCTACGAGTGCCTGCTCGAGCCCTGGCAGGTGATCGAAGTGCGGACCTCGGTCGAGGGCATCATCTCCGCCATCAATGTCAGCCGCGGCGACAGCATTCGCCGCGGCCAGGCGCTGATGGAGCTGCAGTCCCAGGGTGAGCGGGTGGCCGTCGAGCTGGCGCGCCAGCGCTCCGTGATGGAGGGGCAGATCAACTCGGCACGCAACCGCATCGACTACGCCGGTCGGCGCCTGGCCCGGCTGGCTGACCTGGAGAAGGACAACTTCGCGTCGGCCCAGGCACGCGATGAGGCCCATGCCGAGAAGCGCCTGGCCGACGCTGAGCTGCAAAGCGCGCTGGAAAACCGCGAACTCGCCAAGCTTGAGCTGCTGCGCGCCCAGGAGCAGCTGTCGCTGCGCACGGTGGCGGCCCCGTTCAACGGCGTCGTGATCGACCGCATGCTCAATGTCGGCGAACTGGCCGAGTCCGGCAGTGGCCGCAAGCCTGTGCTCAAGGTGGCGCAGATCGACCCGATGCGCGCCGACGTTGCGCTGCCCGCCGTGCTGTTTGGCAAGGTCAGGCCGGGCAGCAAGGCCACGGTGCGCGCCACCGTAGGCGGTGGCAGTTTCAGCGCCACCGTGCGAAGCGTCGACCGTGTCATCGACGCCGCCAGCGCTACCTTCGTCGCGCGCCTGGAGGTGTCCAATCCCGGCGACAAGGTGCCTGGCGGTTCCCGTTGCCTCGCCAGCATCGACGGCGTGGCGGCGCCTGCCCGGTCGCGGCCCTGAGCCCGCGTGCCGATGGGTCGGGCCTTGCTGATCAGCAGAGGGCCCGGTTCGGGATCGGCTGTTTCGGCGGCCAGCCCGGCCCCTCGGAGCCGGTAGGAACAGGCGCCAGGCTTGTCCAGCGCGAGAGGCCATCACTCTGGTCGCTACTTGCTGGCCAGCTCCAGCCCACCGTCACGCACGTTCACTACCAAGCCATGCAGTTGTGCCACCGCTTGCGCGAAGGCTTCGTTGTCGCCAGTGCGGTATGCCCCGCTGACCCGCAGCTTCCTCACGACGTCCGAATCGGTGACCGTGATTTGCACCTTGCTGTATCGGTTCATGTCAACGCCTGCGTCGATCAGCGTGACGTCATCGAGCACGGCAACACCGCGCTTCCAACCCAGCAGCGAGTCGAGCTTGGGGCGGTCCAGACGCGCGCCCATGGGCGATGCATGCCCGGTCTGGTTGATCGCCTGGTCCACGCGCAAACGGTCGCCGGGCGCCATGACCACCGGGGTGCTTAACGCGCTCTGCAAGGCGCCGCCCGAGCGTTGCACGATCACCTGACCTTCAAGCAGCGTTACGTCGAAGACGTCAGCGCCCGTCCTGGCTGGTGGCATGGATCGAACCAGGAAGGCCGTCCCCGTGGCGACGACGTTGGCGTCGGACACGCTGACGATGAAGGGCCGATCGACATCCTTGGCGACTTCGAACAGTGCCTCTCCGCGCTCCACCGTCACCGCGCGCAGCCCGTCCGTGAGCTTCACGCGGACGTCGGTGGACGTGTTCAGCGTCATCCGGCTGCCGTCGTCCAGGATGATGAGCCTTTGCTCGCCCACGCCGGTGCTGTACGCGCCATCGGGCCGAAGACTCAAGGCAAATGTCATCGCGCAGCCAAGTGCTGCGGCGGCCAGCGCCATGTGCCAACCCATCCCGGCACCTTTCCTGTGCGCCTGATCGTCGGCAGTTGCATCGGGGATGTGAGAGCGCCGCACGCCCGCGACGTCCTGCCAGATGTCCGTGCTGCGTTCGAAGGCGAGACGATGTGCGGCAGACCGCGCCTGCCAGGCCAGGCATTCACGTTGCATTGCGCGTGACCGGCCGGGACCATGCAGCCGCGCCAGCCACACGGCAGCCTCTGCCAGGATTTCCTGGGTCACGAGTGGCGATTTGTCGCATGCCCCCGGCGTCCCGGAGGCGTCCGGCGGCTGCACAGCTACCAACCTTCCATCCAAATAGTCAGTCGCAGTGTCGCCTTGGCAATGTGTTGATGCACGGCCGTGACGCCGATGCCGTGGAGCTTCGCGATCTCGGAATAAGGCAGGCCATCGATCCGATGCGCCAGGAAGACGTCACGGGTTTTTGGGCTTAGCCGACCCACCCCCTCGGCCAGACGCGCCATGCGCTCCTTGGCCAGCAGCACGGCCTCTGCCGACGGCGTGGTGTCGACCAGCACCACGTGCTCCAGCAGAACCTGCTCGCCGTGACTCACGGACAGACGGTGTTCATCGATGGACAGGTTCAGCGCCGTGCGCATCAGAAAGGCTTCGGGCTTTTCGACGGGCTGGCGCCCTTCCTCGTAGCGGACCAGGCGCAGCCATGCTTCCTGCACCATGTCCTCCGCTTCGTGCTCGGTACGGCCGCGACGCCGCAGCGCTCCCTTCACCGTTGCCAGGATGTCCTGCCAGTTCTTCACGAGCCGGGCAGACATGGTGATCAGGCGGCTCGCGCCATGACAGCAGGTGCGGCACCGGCGCCGTAGGGGGCCGGCGTCACACGGTCCCGGTAATCAGACAGCAAATCCCGGTCTGCGCGCTGGAAAGCCCGCGCGATGAAGTCGGCCGCCGCTGCGTGATCGACGAATGGGCCATGCGTTTTCACAGCACGCGACATGCGCTCCTGCAATCGGTGCGCGGCAGCGTCGGTCCAACGGATGGCCCGTCGCATGCGTGAGCTGAGGGTGCCGGACTCGACAAGCTCGGCCACAGTGTGCTCGCAGACCTTGGGGCGTAGTGCCTTCATGGTGCCAACCAAGCTCTCGCCGGCAGCAAGTGCCGTGACCCGCTCCAACCCGCGGTCGTGAAGGTCCGCAGCGATGCGTTGAGCCGTCGCTGGGCCTTCCTCGCGCCAGGTGCCGAACACCTGGAGCCGGCCATCCGTAAAGAGGCCCAGCGCCCAGTGCCATTCGGCAGTGGTGAGCGACCCTTTGATCCGCATCGGAACCCGGAGTTTGCCGAACTGCACAACCGTGTAGCGGCAGCAGAGGGCGCTGCCGATCCAGCGGGTGGAATCCCAAAAGAAGTAGGACATAGATCGCTCTCCTTAAGGCCGCAACGCACCAGGCATCAGCCCCCGGCTGTTGTCACGTATTTCGTGACGACGAATTATGCGCCTGTTACGAGACTCGTGACATGAAAGTGGAGGAGAGTTCAGAAAAAACTGTTGTCGGGCGGCGAATGCGCGCGCGGCGAGAGGCGCTGGGCTGGTCTCAGGAGAAGGTGGGCGTGCTTATCGGTATTGATGAGTCCAGCAGTCGGGCGAGGATCAGCCGGTACGAGTTGGGCGTTCATGAGCCGGCCGTTGCAACTGCAAGGCTGATCGCGGAGGCTCTCGGCGTGTCGCTACCGTATCTCTATTGCGAAGACGATGAGGTTGCTAATCTATTGCAGGCCCTTCACCAGCTCCCTCCAGCCCAACGGGCGCGTCGTGCTGCCCAGCTACTTGCGTCGATAACCTAGCTCGTTGACGGCCCGCAACTACAGTTCAATGGCGGTTTACCGAATTTACTGTCTGCGATACGCAGACAGTAAATACACATCAGAAGCTGTAAATAGGATATATAGCCTATAAGCTGTATGTCGCAGTTCGTCGCCCGCACGCCCGATCAACTGTCTTCGCTGCTGCAGGCATTCCGCAAGCAAGCAGGCCTGACGCAGAAAGAGGTGGCGTCGCGGCAAGGCGATTCGCCGGTCAGTCGCCCGAGGCGTCAGCGGGAGTAGTTGCTACCTTGGAGATCCGGCGAAGGTGCTCTCGCGTTTCTGGGTCGGTGCAGTAGACGTAGCAGCCCTTCATGCCGCGGGTCATCAGCGTGCGGTAGGTGTTTTTGACGATCAGATCCGCCGTCGCTGCAGCTTCGACAGGGTCACGGCGCAACCATGACTTCAACCCCTTGATCGACTTGTCATGACGGTCTCGTGCTGTCGCGTCAGTCTTGATCTGACCGTTGCGGACCACGAGGTCGGGGCCAATGATGACGCCGACATAGTCCACCTCTAGACCTTGGCAGGTGTGAATGCAGCCCACCTCCTTGATGGAGTTGGGCGCGATGATCCAGAGGCTGCCATCCTGGTCCAGGTTCCAGCGCCGGCGGTAAGCGTCGCCGATCTCGATGTCGAAAGCGCCGGGATCGCGCTTGCTGGCCCAGGGCCAGCAATAGCCAGCGACCACCCGCGCCTTGTTCTGCCCGTTCTGCGCCTCGATGGCGGCGTGCATCGCCTCAGGGTCGTCGAAAACCTGAAAGTCGAAGCTGTCGCCGTCCAGGGTCGGGTTGGCGGTTTCTCGGATGTCCAAGATGTGGTCCAGCCAGGCGAGGTAGCCGTCCGAGCCAGCACAACGGAACTGAGAGGCCAGATCCAACACCTCGACCTCGGCGCCCTTGTCGGCGGCGAATCTGCGGATCAGCTCTTTGGAACCAATGTCGCTGAGCGTGACGCGCTGGTCCTCGTCTAGGAAGAAGACCGTGCACTTGGCGGCGGAGATCAGCTCCTTGACCTGGTTGTCACCCAGATTGCCGTACAGGCCTGACTTCTCGTTAAGACGGTGGGCCTCGTCGACCACCAGGAAGTCGAAAGCATCGTGCTTTTCGGCGATGTATGCGCCGGAGCCCGTTCCTGCGTGAGCTGATCATCTCGTTCGGGCGAAGCGGCTACGTGGCGTTGTTCGAAGTGATGGACGACGCCAATGTCGTGGTCGGTGCGGTGCGCCACCAGCTCGAAGACGACTACCACTAGGAGGCTCGATGCAAGATCTGTCGATGGAGCAGGCCAAGGCCATCTATCGGGCCGCGATCGACGCCCGGGCGAAGCTCAGGGCTGGGGACCGACACAACAGTTGCCCGCGAGCCGACTCGGGCTTTGGCGACAGTCTGCACAAGGGCTGAGGCGCTCCGCGTTCGGTAAGCGCACGCAGCGCTTTCCATGATCATCTCGACGACCTTCCGCATGAGGGGCAGGGCGATGCCACTGCGGCGGATGGAGATGGCCATCTCGCGTGCGCCGGCCCTCGAGTCGAGAGACTTCTTCCGCTGACAGGGCATCCGTCGATGGACACGGAGACGTCTGAGCATTTCAGCGGTATATCCCTTCGTATATCCCTCAGGACAAAAGGGCAGGTGAGAAAGGAAAAACGGGTCACGCCTTGCGACGTAACCCGTTGATCTACTTCAATAAAATGGTCGGGACGGCGGGATTCGAACTCGCGACCCCTTGCACCCCATGCAAGTGCGCTACCAGGCTGCGCTACGCCCCGACTGAGCCAAGCAGTATAACCTAGAAATCCAGGCCTCAGCTCAAAAGGCTGGCCCGAATCGCGAGAAGTTCGGTGCGCACCTGCTCCAGCGATGTCAGAGGATCGAGGGCGAGCACTGGCAACGTCATTGAGGCTTCTGCAGCCTTCAGCGGTTGCGCATGGATATGCGGACTCGTCAACCGAGGGGCAGGCAGCTGCGATAGGTCATCCGGCAGGTCGATGTCGTCGTCATCGTCGAGGGCTTCGAGCGCCTGTGCGGCTTCGGCCTCGTCGCGGAAATTCTGTGCCGCTGCAGGCGGCAGGCCCTCGCTAAGCTGGTTGCGTGCGCCGCTGATCGTGAAGCCCTGGTCATAGAGCAGGTCGCGGATGCGGCGGATCAGCAGCACTTCGTGGTGCTGGTAATAGCGCCGGTTGCCGCGTCGCTTCATGGGCTTGAGCTGGGTGAACTCCTGTTCCCAGTAGCGCAGCACGTAGGGCTTCACGCCGCACAGCTCGCTCACCTCACCGATGGTGAAGTAACGTTTGGCGGGGATGGCGGGAAGCGCCTTTTCCATTGCAAATCAACAAGTTCGCGAGGGGAAGGCAGACTCTACTCGAAGTCTTCCCCGGCTGGCGCATCGCCTTGCACGACCCCCTTGAGTTTGTGGCTGGCGTGAAAAGTGACGACGTTGCGCGCCTTGATGGGAATGGACTCGCCCGTTCGCGGGTTTCGGCCCGGGCGAGGCGCCTTGCGGCGGATGTTGAAGTTGCCAAAGCCGGAGAGCTTCACGTCCTGGCCCTTCACGAGGCTGTCATGCAGGATGTCGAAGAAGGCCTCGACCATGTCCTTGGACTCGCGCTTGTTCAGGCCGAGCTTGTCGAACAGCAGTTCGGCCAGTTCCGCCTTGGTCAGCGTTGGCGTTTCCAGGCTGCCGATGACGACCGCAGCGGCTTCGGATTTCTTGGCGTCGTTCGCGTCCATTCGTGTTCCTGTTCCTTGGGGTCAGCCGCGCAGTCGGGCGCCGAGCTGGGTGCCGGCCGCGCCCACGATGGCGGCTACTGCCGCATCGATGCGCTCGTCGGTCAGCGTGGCTTCGTCATCGAGCAGTTCCAGGCGCACGGCCAGAGACCGTTCATCGGCCTGTAGGTCGGTGCTGGCACCGGCGGCGGGCTTGAAGACGTCGAAGAGCCGGGCCGAGCGCAGCAGCGCGCCACCGGCGTTGGCGATGGTGGCCATCAGCGCGTCATGCGGCGTGCTGTCCTTGACGACCAGGGCCAGGTCGCGCTGCACGGCCTGCTGGCGCGGCAGGGGCTGGCCTTGCGGCAGCGTGCGCGTCAGCGCAGCGTCGAGTTCCAACTCGAAGACGATGGGCGCGCTGCCCGTGATCTCATAGCCCAGGCGCCAGCGCGGGTGCAGCTCGCCGACGACACCGATGGTGGCGCCGTTCAGCTTCACGCGGGCGCTGCGGCCCGGGTGCAGGGCCGGGTGCTCTGCGGCTTCAAAGGTCAGCGTCTGCGGCGCGAACAGGGCTTCCAGGTCGCCCTTGACGTCGAAGAAGTCGACGGCGCGGTCGCGCTGGCTCCACTGCTGCTGATCGGCCGGACCCCAGGCCAGGCCGCCCAGGCGCAGCGGCTGCTCGATGCCGGCCACGCTCAGCGGGCCGCTGGTCACACCAGCGTCGCGCTTGAACACGCGGCCCAGCTCGAACACGCGCACGCGCGTGGCGCGGCGGGCCTGGTTGTGGCGCAATACCTGCACGAGGCTGCCTATCAGGCTGGTGCGCATCACCGACAGCGGTGCGGCGATGGGGTTCAGCAGCTTGATCGGGTCGGCGACGCCGGCCAGCTCGCGCTCCCAGCGCTCTTCCACAAAGCTGAAGTTGATGGTCTCGAAGTAGTCGCGTGCGGCGACGGCGCGGCGAAGCGCATGCGTGGCCTGGCGGCTTTCCGAACGCGTGCGGCCAACGATGGGCGCGAGCGGTGCCGTGGACGGCAGCGTGGGGTAGCCCAGCACGCGGATGACTTCCTCGATGAGGTCTTCCTCGATCAGGATGTCGAAGCGCCAGCTTGGCGGGGTCACCGTGATCACGCCGTCAGCGGATGTGAAGGGAAGGCCCAGGCGCGTGAACACGCCTTCGCATTGCGCTTGCGTCAGCGGCATGCCGATGACCTTGGCGGCACGGGCAACGCGCAGTGCCACGGGCTGGCGCAACGGCACATTGGGCGACTGGTCGTCCATCGGGCCGACCTTGGTGTCGGGCGTGCCGCAGATGTCGATGATGAGCTGGGTGATGCGCTCGATGTGCTCGACGGTCTGCGAGGCGTCAACGCCGCGCTCGAAGCGGTGGCCGGCGTCGGTCGAGAAGTTGTAGCGGCGCCCGCGCCCCATGACGGCCTCGGGCCACCAGAAGGCCGCCTCGACGTAGACGTTGCGCGTGTCGTCAGACACTGCGGTGTGGTCGCCGCCCATGACGCCGGCGAGGGACTCAACCTCGCGAGCATCCGAGATGACACCGACCTTCTCGTCGACCGTGATGGTGTTGCCGTTCAGCAGCTTGAGCTGCTCGCCGGCCTTGCCCCAGCGCACGACCAGCTCGCCGGTGATCTTGTCCAAGTCGAAGATGTGCGACGGGCGGCCGTACTCGAACATCACGTAGTTGGAGATGTCCACGAGAGCCGTCACCGAGCGCTGGCCGCAGCGCTCCAGGCGCTGCACCATCCACGCCGGCGTCTTCGCCTTGGTGTCGATGCCCTTGACGATGCGGCCCGAGAAGCGGCCACACAGGTCGCTGGCCTCGATGCGCACGGGGAGCTTGTCGTCGAGCGTCGGCTTGACGGCCGGGAACTCGGCCTTCAGAAGCGGCGAGCCGGTCAGCGCGGCCACTTCGCGGGCGACGCCGAACACGCTCAGGCCATGGCCCAGGTTGGGCGTCAGCTTCAGCGTGAAAAGCGTGTCGTCGAGGGCGAGGTGCTTGCGGATGTCTTCGCCGATGACGGCGTCGGCTGCCAGCTCCAGCAGGCCGCCATGGTCTTCGCTCAGCTTGAGCTCGCGGGCCGAGCACAGCATGCCGAAGCTTTCGACGCCGCGCAGCTTGCCGACGCCGATCTTGAAGGCCTTGCCGTCTTCGCCCGGAGGCAGTTCGGCGCCGACCGTGGCCAGCGGCACCTTGATGCCGGCGCGGGCGTTGGGTGCGCCGCAGACGATCTGCAGCGGCTGCGCGCCACCTGCGTTGACCTTGCACACGCGCAGCTTGTCGGCATTGGGGTGCTGCTCGGCTTCGAGGATCTCGGCGACGACGATGCCGTGGAAGGGCGGCGCGACAGGGCGCAGCTCTTCGACCTCCATGCCGGACATGGTCAGCAGTTCGGCCAGTTTTTCAGTGGACAGCGGCGGATTGCAGAACTCGCGCAGCCAGGACTCGGGGAATTGCATATCGGTCGTCGGATTACTTGAACTGCGAGAGGAAGCGGAGGTCGCCGTCGAAGAAGGCGCGCAGGTCGTTGACGCCATAGCGCAGCATGGCCAGGCGGTCGATGCCGGAGCCGAAGGCGAAGCCGATGTAGCGCTCGGGGTCCAGGCCCATGTTGCGGATGACCTGCGGGTGCACCTGGCCGGAGCCCGACACCTCCAGCCAGCGGCCCTTCAGCGGGCCGCTCTCGAACATGATGTCGATCTCGGCACTGGGCTCGGTGAAGGGGAAGTAGCTGGGCCGGAAGCGCAGCTGCAGCTGGTCGGTCTCGAAGAAGGCGGTGATGAAGTTCAGGTAGACCGCCTTCAGGTCCTTGAACGAGATGTTCTCGCCCACCCACAGGCCTTCGACCTGATGGAACATCGGCGAGTGGGTGGCGTCGCTGTCGACGCGGTAGGTGCGGCCCGGCGCGATGACGCGGATCTCAGGCATCGTCTCCTGACCGGCATAACGCTTGGCATGGGCCTGGGCGTAGCGGATCTGCATCGGGCTGGTGTGCGGGCGCAGGTTCAGCCACGAGCCGTTCTCGTCCTTCATGTCGACGTAGAACGTGTCCTGCATCGAGCGGGCAGGGTGGTTCTCGGGGTTGTTCAGCGCCGAGAAGCTGTACCAGTCGGTCTCGATCTCGGGACCGTCGGCCACGTCAAAGCCCATGGAGGCAAAGATGGACTCGATGCGCTCCATGGCGCGCGTGATGGGGTGCAGGCCACCGGTGCCGCGCTGACGGCCGGGCAGTGTCACGTCCAGGGCCTCGGCCTTGAGCTGCTTTTCGAGCTCGGCGGCGGCGAGGGCGTCGCGGCGGGCTGTCAGGGCGGCCTCGATGGCCACCTTGGTCTGGTTGATCTCGGCGCCGCGGGTCTTCTTCTCCTCGATGCTGAGGGCGCCCAGGCCCTTCATCAGTTCGGTCACGCGACCGGACTTGCCGAGGAAGCGCGCCTTGGCATTTTCGAGTTCGGCGGGCGTCGGGGCGGCGGCAAAGTCGCTGCGGGCCGCTTCAAGAAGAGCGTCGAGATCAGACATTCGGAAATCGGAAATGAAAAAGGGCCGACCCAGTGGGGCCGGCCCTCAAAAGTTTGCGTATCCCGACGAGTCGGGATGATTCGCAATCAGGCGAGCGCGGCCTTCACCTTGGCGAAGATGCTGGCAAAACCAGCCGGGTCGTTCACGGCCAGATCGGCGAGGACCTTGCGGTCGATCTCGATCTGGGCCTTCTTCAGACCCGCCACGAACTTGCTGTAGGACAGGCCCAGGCCACGCGAGGCGGCATTGATACGGGCAATCCAGAGCTGACGGAAGACGCGCTTCTTGGTGCGGCGGTCACGGTAGGCGTACTGGCCTGCCTTCATCACCGCCTGCTTGGCGATGCGGAAGACATTCTTACGACGACCGCGGAAGCCCTTGGCCAGAGCCAGGACCTTCTTGTGACGGGCACGAGCGGTTACACCACGTTTGACGCGAGGCATGTGTTTCTCCTTGAGTCGTTGGTGGGATTACAGACCAGCAAAGGGCAGCATCTGAGCGATGTGACCCATGTTGGTTTCGTGCACGTTCACAGCGCCGCGCAGGTGACGCTTGTTCTTCGTGGTCTTCTTGGTCAGGATGTGGCGCTTGAACGCCTGACCGCGCTTGACGGTGCCACCCGGACGAACGCGAAAACGCTTTTTCGCGCTGCTCTTGGTCTTCATTTTGGGCATGTGAATGCTCCTTCTAAGTGTGTCCCTGGGGCGGCGACGGAGATTCCGACGCGCTTGTTGGCCTCAGGAGACTTGTGAACCGGCCAGTGACCAAACCGACCGGTTGAACTCTTCGGGTCTCAGCGCTTTTTGGGCGCCAGGACCATGATCATCTGCCGACCTTCGAGCTTCGGCATGTTCTCGACCACCGCCACATCGGCCAGTTCGTCGCGGATCCGCTCCAGGAGGCGCATGCCGATGTCCTGGTGGGTGATCTCACGGCCCCGGTAGCGCAGCGTCACCTTGCCCTTGTCGCCGTCCTCGGCGATGAAGCGGCGCAGATTGCGCATCTTGATCTGGTAGTCGCCTTCGTCCGTGCCCGGACGGAATTTGACTTCCTTGATTTCGATGATCTTCTGCTTGGCCTTGGCTTCGGCGGCGCGCTTTTGCTCCTGGTATTTGAACTTGCCGTAGTCCATCAACCGGCAGACCGGCGGATTGGCGGTGGCGGAGATCTCGACCAGGTCCACATCCATGTCGCCCGCCATACGCAGGGCTTCCTGGATGCTGACGATCCCGATGGGTTCATTCTCGGGACCGTTCAGACGGACTTCGGGAGCCATGATTTCGCGGTTCAACCGGTGCTTGCGCTCCGGAATCGCACGACGGTCGGCAAACGTAGCGATGGTGTAGACCTTTCAACGGGCCCCAAGGCGAGGAGCCCAAACAAAACAAAGCGCGCCCTGGATGGCGTTTCAGACCTTGTTGGTGATGTCTGCGGAGATCCTGTCGAGGAAGTCCTGCAGGGGCATCACACCGAGGTCCTGGTTGCCACGGGCGCGTACCGCAACGCTGCCGTTCGCCTTTTCCTTGTCGCCTACGACGAGGATGTACGGCAGCTTTTGCATGGAATGCTGGCGGATTTTATAGGTGATCTTCTCGTTGCGCAAATCGGCTGAGGCCCTAAGCCCTTGTTTTTGCAGCGATTTCACAATTTCCGCAACGTAATCGGCCTGGGAATCGGTAATGTTGGCCACCACGACCTGCGTCGGGGCCAGCCAGACGGGCAGGGCACCGGCGTGTTGCTCGATCAGGATGCCGATGAAACGCTCCAGGCTGCCGACGATTGCGCGGTGCAGCATGACTGGGTTTTTATGCAGTCCGTCCTCGTCGACGAACTCGGCGCCCAGGCGTCCCGGCATCGAGAAATCGACCTGCATCGTGCCGCACTGCCACTGGCGGCCCAGGGCGTCCTTCAGCGTGTACTCGATCTTGGGGCCATAGAAGGCGCCGTCACCCGGGGCGATGATGAAGTCCACGCCCGAGGCGCGCAGCGATTCCATCAGCGCGTGCTCGGCCTTGTCCCAGACCTCGTCGGAGCCGATGCGGGCGTCCGGGCGCGTCGCGACCTTGTAGATGATGTCCGTGAAGCCGAAGTCCTTGTAGACCTTCTGCAGCAGGGCCGTGTAGGCGACGCACTCGGGCAGGATCTGGTCTTCCGTGCAGAAGATGTGGCCGTCGTCCTGCGTGAAGCCGCGCACGCGCATGATGCCGTGCAGGCCGCCCGTGGGTTCGTTGCGGTGGCACTGGCCGAACTCGCCGAAGCGCAGCGGCAGGTCGCGGTAGCTCTTGACGCCGTGCTTGAAGATCAGGATGTGGCCGGGGCAGTTCATCGGCTTGAGCGCGTAGTCGCGCTTTTCCGATTCCGTCGTGAACATGTTGTCGCGGTACTTGTCCCAGTGGCCCGTGGCCTCCCACAGCGTCTTGTCCAGCAGCTGCGGGCCCTTGACCTCCTGGTAGCCGTTGTCACGGTAGACGCGGCGCATGTACTGCTCCACCTCCTGCCACACCGTCCAGCCTTTGGGGTGCCAGAAGACGACGCCGGGGGCGTGCTCGTCGATGTGGAACAGGTCCAGTTCCTTGCCGAGCTTGCGGTGGTCGCGTTTCTCGGCCTCCTCCAGCATCGTCAGGTACTTCTGCAGGTCGTCCTTCGTGGCCCAGGCCGTGCCGTAGACGCGCTGCAGCATCTCGTTGCGGTGGTCTCCGCGCCAGTAAGCGCCGGCCACCTTCATCAGCTTGAAGTGCTTGAGCTTGCCCGTGGACGGCACGTGCGGGCCGCGGCACAGGTCCTCGAACTTGCCTTCGGCATACAGCGACACGTCCTGGTCGGCCGGGATGCTGCCGATGATCTCGGCCTTGTAGGCCTCGCCCATGGCCTTGAAGTGGGCCACCGCCTCGTCGCGCGGCAGCACGCGGCGCACGACCTTCTCGTCCTTCCGGGCCAGCTCGGTCATCTTGGACTCGATGGCGGCCAGGTCCTCGGGCGTGAAGGGGCGCTTGTAGGAGAAGTCGTAATAGAAGCCGTTCTCGATGACCGGGCCGATCGTGACCTGGGCGTCGGGGTAGAGCTCCTTGGCGGCATAGGCCAGCAGGTGGGCCGTCGAGTGGCGGATCATGTCCAGGCCGTCTTCGTCCTTGTCCGTGACGATGGACAGCTGGACGTCGCGGTCGATGACGTGGGAGAGGTCGACGACCTTGCCGTCGACCTTGCCGCCCAGGGCGGCCTTGGCCAGGCCGGCACCGATGCTGGCGGCGACGTCGCCGACGGACAGCGGGGCCGGGAATTCACGGCGCGAGCCGTCGGGGAGTTGAATCGAGATCATGGGGTGCTCCGAGAGCGACAAACAAAAAAGCGCGGCCACTTGCCGCGCTTGATTGGTGAAGTCCGAAAAGGACTGGCGTGACGAGCCGCGGCCGACTAGGTACCTGTGAAGGAGGTCGTAGTTCGCGGTGTCATAACCAGGGTGCCTTTCTCGCTCTTGTGAGGGGAGGGAGCCACGATTCTAAAGGCTCAGCGCCCGGAGAGTGTCCCGCTGCGTCAACGCCGCGAATTCGTCGGCCAGGCGCTGGCTCTCCAACACCGCGATGCGCCAGCGGCGGCGGCGCTCGGCGGCATCCAGGGCCATGAAGTCGTTGCGGTCGGGCAGCTTGGCACCGGGCAGTCCGGCGATGAACTCGGGCGAGGGGCAGAGCAACACGACGTTGTCGAGGAAGGCCGTCGAGCGGTGGCGGTGCTTGAGCGCCTTGTCCAGCCAGCCGGGCACGACCTGGCGCTGGAAGTGCGGATAGAGCACCAGCGGCGTGCCTGAACCCTGCAGCGCGCGGTAGTCCAGGTGCAGGTGGTAGTCGGTGATGCCGCCGTCCCAGTAGGCGCCGCGCGGCGCGCCTGGCAGGTCGTGCTGGGCCTGCAGCCAGAAGGGAATGGAGCAACTGGCCAGCAGGGCGCCGCGCAGGTTGGCGCGCGACAGATGCACCTCTCGGGTGGTGAAGTCTCCCAGCTTGAGCGGCAGGCGGTCGCGTGGGTCCGAGAAGATGACGCGTTCCAGGAAACGCCCCAGCAGCGGGCGCGACAGGGCATTGGCTGCGAAGGCGCCCAGGTAACCGAGCGGCGTGCGCAGCTTGCCTTCACGCGCCAGCAGGCCGGCGCGGCCGCGCGACGTGACGACGTGCAGTCGCAGCCGCGGATGGGACAGCACTTCCGACTCATGCCCCTGGAAGATCTCGCCGAGGATCTCGCCGAAGCGCTTGCTGACGCCCTCGGGTCGTGGCCGCTTCTCACCCGGCAGCACGTCGTACTCCTGGGTCACGTAGGCCTCGGCCATGGTGTCGAAGGCCGGGCCGACGTCGCGGTGGGAGAGGGCAGCCGTGGCCATGCGCCAGGCGCCGATGCTGGCGCCGACGAGGTGCACGGTCTGGCGGCTCTGCGCCAGCCAGTCGCCGAAGATGAAACGGTCCAGGCCGTTGAGGATCAGCCCCTTGGGGCCGCCCGCTGCAGCGGGGATCAGGCCGATGTCCTCGGCGCGCAGGCCGCGCTCGGCCAGGCGCGCCTGGGCGGCCGGGCCGGCAAAGACTTGGAGGGCGGGGGAGTTCATTGCCCGAAAAGATAGCGGAGACAGGCCGCGCCGGATGACGCGGCCGGGACGTCGAGCACGGTTAGAACTTGTGTTCCCAGTTCACCGCCCACCAGGCGACGGGCTTGCGCTCGTTGAGCACGAAGTCCTGCAGGCTGGTGTAGGTCACGCGCGTGCCCTGTTTGGGCTGGAACAGGCCGTTCACGCTCAGGCGCACGCCGTCCTGCTTGGTCACCTGCATGGCGGCGAAGGCGTCCATCGAACGAGCCGGCAGAGTGGTCTGGGCCTGCAGGGCGCTCTGCTGCACGTTGAACTTGGGCGCGATCTGGGCGCTGAAGCCCATGTTGATCGGCAGGCTCTTGAGCCGGTAGTCGGCGCCGAAGTTGAACTGCCAGGGTTGCTGGCCTTCCAGGCGGTTGTCGGGGCCCTGGATGTCCTCGACCTTGGAGCGGTAGAGGTTCAGCGAGGCGCGCAGGGACAGCGCGGTCGCCGGCTCGAACAGGCTTGGGAAGAGCTCGCCGGCACGGCCCTTGACCTCCAGCTCCAGGCCTTGCGTCGTGGCCTTGCTGAGGTTGATCTGGGTGATGACCCAGCGCTGCGTCGGCGCCCAGGCCACCGTCTGCAGGCGCGGCTGGTCGGTTCGGATCAGGTTCGTGATGCGGCGATGGAAGACGCCCACCGACACCAGGCCGCCGGCCGGCAGGTAGCTTTCGTAGGCCACGTCCAGGCCGGTGGCCAGTTCGGGCTTGAGCGCGGGGTTGCCGGTGCGGTCGGGCGTGGTGCGCGTGTTGCCCTGGGCCAGCGGCTCGGTCGTGTTGATGGACGGGCGGTTGATGAGCTGCTGCACATCAGGCGCCTTGTAGCTGCGCGTCAGGCTGGCGCGCACCAGGTCGCGGCCCTTGGGGTCGGGCTTGAAGTTCAGGTGCAGCAGGGGCGTCGTGACCTTGCTGGTGCTCTGGAAGTCGCTGCTGCCGACACTGCCGCTGCCTTCGCTCTCGGTCTTGATCTGCTCGTGGCGCACGCCGAAGTAGGCCGACCACTGCTTGTTGATCTCCCACTCGTCCTGGGCGTAGAAGGCCGTGCGCGTGATGGTGGCATTGAAGGGCTGGCCTTCGATGCCGGGCAGCAGCTCGACGCCGTTCTCGATCGTCGTGCGGTTCTCGTCGCGCACGCGGCGCTCGAGTTCGCTGCCGACCGTGATGGTGTGGGCTTCACCCGCGTACTGGCTGTACTTGCCGCCCAGCGTCGCCTGGTGGTTGCGGTTCTTGCCCGTGGTCGTGCGGGAGATGGGCGTGGCGCCGTTGCGGCCTTCGAAGTCGAAGTTGAAGTCGGCGCCACCCGAGCCGGCGCCGGCGCGCAGCTCGATGCGGCGGTCCTCGTTGAATCGGTTGTTGTATTGCAGGTTGAGGCGGTTCGCGGAGAACGTGCCGCGGTTGCGCGTCGTCTCGTCGATGGTGCGCGGCGTGTAGAGCGGGTCGTTGTCCGGCAGCCTGGTGACGGTGTTGGCGCCCTCGTTGCGGAACTGGTTGTTGACGAAGAAGCCCTGCAGCGTCAGCGTCTCGTCGTCACCCAGTTTCCAGTTCAGCCGCGGCGAGACATTGAAGCCACGGCCATGGGCGCGGTCATGGCCCTCGTTGCTGACATGCTGGCGCAGCTGCAGCGGCGGGGTCGGCGTGGCGTTGGTCAGGCGCTCGCCGTCCAGCTCGTTCTTGAAGTTCCACTGGTAGACCGAGACCGGGATGACGAAGCCCACGCCGCCCAGCGCCCGGTCGCCGTAGGTGAAGCCGGCGTTGATGACGGGCTTCTCGCTCGCGTAGGCCACGCCCAGCCGCAGGTCCTTCTGCACGACGCGCGGGGCGTCCTTCAAGATGATGTTCAGCGTGCCGGCGATGGCCTGGGCGCTCTGGTCGGCCGTCGGAGCCTTGCTCACCTCCAGGCGCTCGACCTGAGCAGGGTTGAGGTTGTCCAGGCTGAACCCCGGGGGCGCCGGCTCGCCGTTGACGAGGATCTGCGTATAGGCCCCGCCCAGGCCGCGCATGCGCAGCTGGCCGCCCGAGACGTTGATGCCGGGCAGGCGCTTGAGCACGTCGGAGAGCTGAGTGTCACCGTACTTGTCCAGCTCCTCGCGTCCGTAGAGCTGCTTGGCCACGGGCTCGCGGCGGCGCAGGTCGGTGTCGGTCTGCTGGCGCGTCACGGACACGCGTTCGAGCTGGTTGTTGCCGCTCGGCGTCGGCGAGGTGGCGGCGCGGTCGACCTCCTGCTGGGCCAGGACCAGGGCGGGGCTGAGCAGAAGCAGCAAGGCGAGGGCGGGGGTTTTCAAGAGGAACTCCGGGTGTTCGTGGCGGCGCGCACCATAGCGGCAGCGTTGTCGTGGCGCAGCGCTGCTGCGACCGGTTGCGGGTTTCGGGGCGTCAAGCGACGGCCCGTGGTGCGGGCCGCGATGATGGCAAAACTTGTGTGCAATGACGAAGGTCAGGCCGGCAGCGCCCGTGTCAGCGCTTGAGCTTGGCAAAAGCCGCGGCCATGGCGTTGCCGCCTGCGGGTTGGGCATCGCGGGCGCTGCCGCCCGGGCGCTCGTTGCGGGCCGCCGGGCGGAAGCTGTTGTCCTGCTTGGGGCCGCGCGGCGCCTGGGCGTCCAGCTTCATCGTGAGCGAAATGCGCTGGCGGGCCAGGTCCACCTCCAGCACCTTGACCTTGACGATGTCGCCGGTCTTCACGACCTCGCGGGCATCGTTGACGAACTTGTTGCTCAGCTGGCTGACGTGGATGAGCCCGTCCTGGTGCACGCCCAGGTCCACGAACGCACCGAACTGCGCGACGTTGCTGACCGTGCCCTCCAGCAGCATGCCGGGCTGCAGGTCCTTGACGTCCTCGACGCCGTCATTGAAGCGCGCGACCTTGAAGTCGGGCCGCGGGTCGCGGCCGGGCTTCTCCAGCTCGGCCAGCACGTCCTTCACGGTGATGAGGCCGAACTTCTCGTCGGCAAGCAGCTCGGGCTTGAGCGCGCGCAGCACCTCGCTGCGGCCCACGACCTCGGCGGCCGGGCGCTTCAGCAGCGCCAGCGCCTTCTCCACCAGCGGATAGGTCTCGGGATGCACGCCGGAGAGATCCAGCGGGTTGTCGCCGCCGCGGATGCGCAGGAAGCCCGCGGCCTGCTCGAAGGTCTTGGGCCCCAGGCCCGTGACGTCCAGCAGCTGCTGGCGGTTCCTGAACGCGCCATTCGCATCGCGCCAGCGCACGATGCTGCTGGCCACCGAGGCCGACAGGCCGGACACGCGGGCCAGCAGAGCCTGCGATGCGGTATTCAGGTCCACGCCCACCTTGTTCACGCAGTCCTCGACGACGGCGTCCAGCGCGCGGGCCATCTCGCTCTGGTTGACGTCGTGCTGGTACTGGCCCACGCCGATGCTCTTGGGGTCGATCTTGACCAGCTCGGCCAGCGGGTCCTGCAGGCGGCGGGCGATGGACACGGCTCCGCGCAGCGACACGTCCAGGTCGGGCAGTTCCTTGGAAGCGAACTCGCTCGCCGAGTAGACCGACGCACCGGCCTCGCTGACGACCACGCGCTCGATCTTCACGTTGGCATCCAGCGCCTGCAGCTTCTTGATGAGCTCGCCGGCCAGCTTGTCGGTCTCGCGGCTGGCGGTGCCGTTGCCGATGGCGATCAGGTTGACGCCATGGGTGGCGCAGAGCTTGGCCAGCGTGTGCAGTGCTCCGTCCCAGTCGCGGCGGGGTTCGTGAGGGTAGACCGTGGAGGTGTCGAGCACGCGGCCCGTGTCGGAGACCACGGCGACTTTCACGCCGGTGCGGATGCCCGGGTCCAGCCCCATGACGACGCGCTTGCCGGCCGGTGCGGCCAGCAGCAGGTCGCGCAGGTTCTCGGCGAACACCTTGATGGCGGTGGCTTCGGCAGATTCGCGCAGCCGGGCGAAGAGGTCGCGCTCCAGGCTCAGTGACAGCTTGACCTTCCAGGTCCAGGCGACGGTCTTGCGGATCAGCGGGTCACCGGGGCGGTTGGCGTGGCGCCAGCCCAGGTGCGAGGCGATGCGGCCTTCGGCCAGGCCCGGCTGGCCGGCGACGGGTTCCTCGTCCAGCACCAGCTTGGCGTCCAGCAGTTCCTGCGTGCGGCCGCGGAAGACGGCCAGGGCCCGGTGCGACGGGACGCTGCGGATGGGCTCGGCGTAGTCGAAGTAGTCGCGGAACTTGGCGTTGTCCGGCAGCTCGCCGTTCTTGCCGTCCATCAGCTTGCTCTGGAACAGTCCCTCGGCCCACAGCCATTCGCGCAGCTTGCCCACGAGAACCGCGTCCTCGGCCCAGCGCTCGCTGAGCAGGTCTCGCACGCCGTCCAGCACCGCGTGGGCGTCGGCAAAGCCGGCCTCGGCGTTGATGAAGGCCGCGGCCGCGGCCAGCGGCTCCAGGGACGGATCGGCGAACAGCTGGTCGGCCAGCGGCTCCAGCCCGGCCTCGCGGGCGATCAGGCCCTTGGTGCGGCGCTTCACCTTGTAGGGCAGGTAGAGGTCTTCCAGCTCCTGCTTGGTCGGTGCGGCCTTGATGGCGGCTTCGAGTTCCGGCGTCAGCTTGCCTTGCTCGGCAATGCTCTTGAGTACCGCCTCGCGGCGGTCCGCCAGCTCGCGCAGGTAGGCCAGGCGGGCTTCCAGCTCGCGCAGCTGGATGTCGTCCAGGCCGTCGGTGGCTTCCTTGCGGTAGCGGGCGATGAAGGGCACGGTGGCCCCGCCGTCCAGCAGTTCGACGGCGGCTAGAACCTGGGCGGGCCGAACCTTCAGCTCGGCGGCAATCTGGGCAACGATGGGGTCCACAAAAGCAAAGGGCGCCGTACTGGCGCCCTGTGAAATACGCGATGCCTGCATTTTGCCAAAGCGGCGGCACCAGAAACCCCGGACCGGGTGCGCAGGCACCGATCAAGGCTTCGTCAGTGGTCCAGCCAGTCGCTCAGACCCTGGGCTGCGACGCGGCCGCTGGCCATGCTGGCACTCAGCAGGTAGCCGCCGGTCGGCGCCTCCCAATCCAGCATCTCACCGGCGCAGAAGACGCCGGGCAGGGTCTTGAGCATCAGGCCGTCGGTCAGCGCTTCGAAGCGCACGCCGCCGGCCGTGCTGATCGCCTCGGCCACCGGCCGCGCGGCATGCAGCGTCAGCGGCAGGCGCTTCAGCGCCGCAGCCAGCGTGGCGGCGTCGAGCATCTGCTCACGCGTCAGCAGCTCGTGCAGCAGGCCCATCTTCAGCGGGCCCAGATGCAGGCGGCTCTTCAGGTGGGAGGACAGCGAGCGGCTGCCGCGTGGGTGCTTCACCTCGGCGAGCACGCGCTCGGGCGCCAGCTGTGGCAGCAGGTCGAGGTGCAGCGTGGCATGGCCGTCGCGCGAGATCTGCTCGCGCAACATGGCGCTGGCCGCATAGACGAGGGAGCCCTCGATGCCCGTGGCCGTGACGACGAACTCGCCGGGGCGGCTGGCAAAGCCTGCCGTCTCCAGCGCCACGGGCTTGACCGGCTGGCCTGCGAACTCGGTGGCGAAGCGCTCGCTCCAGCCCGGGCTGCCCGCGTGCGCGGCCGTCGGGCCGACGTCGAAGCCGCAGTTGGCGGGCTGCAGCGGCGCGACGTCAACGCCTTGCGCGGCGAGCCAGGGCGCCCAGGCGCCGTCGGAGCCCAGCTGCGGCCAGGAGGCGCCACCGAGGGCCAGCAGCGTGGCTTGAGGCTGCACGAGACGCTCGCCATCGGGCGTCTCGAAGCGCAGCGCACCGTCCTCGGCCCAGCCCGTCCAGCGATGGCGCATCGCGAACTTCACGCCGGCCGCACGCAGGCGGTGCAGCCAGGCGCGCAGCAGCGGCGCTGCCTTCAGGTCGGTGGGGAAGACGCGGCCCGAGGTGCCGACGAAGGTCTGCACGCCGAGCCCTGCGGCCCAGGTGCGCAACGCGTCGGCATCGAAGCTGCGCAGCAGCGGCGCGATCTGTGCCGCGCGCGCGCCAAAGCGGCCGACGAAGGGCTCGAAGGGCTCGGAGTGGGTCAGGTTCAGGCCACCCTTGCCGGCCAGCAGGAACTTGCGGCCGACGCTGGGCTTGGCGTCGAAGACGGTGACGGTGTGACCGGCCGCGGCCAGCACCTCGGCCGCCATCAGGCCGGCGGGGCCGCCGCCGATGATGGCAATGGAATCAGGGGAACTCATGCCCCCGATTGTCTCTGCCGCCTTATTCAGCGCGCAGCTTGGCCTTCAGCGCCTCGCCGATGTCCGGCCGGGCGGCGTAGGGGTCGGTGGGGTTGCGTTGCAGCATGGCGTCTTCCATCCGCGTCTGCACGCCGGCCAGGGCCTTGGGGTGGCTGAAGATCCAGAACTTGTTGTGGTCGATGGCGTCGAACACCATGGCCGCCACGTCGGCCGCCGTCAGCTTGCCCGAGGACACTGCCTTGTCCGTCTGGGCCTGCGAGACGATCTGGCTGACGGTCGGCTTGCCACCGGGCAGGTCGCCGGGGCGGTTGCGCTGGCTCTGGCTGATGCCGGTGGGCACGTAGAAAGGGCAGAGCACCGAGGCATGGACCTGCTCCGTGACCAGGGCGAGGTCGTGATGCAGCGTTTCGGTGAGCGCGACCACGGCGGCCTTGCTGACGTTGTACACGCCGGAGACGGGCGGCACCAGCAGGCCGGCCATGGACGCCGTGTTGACGATATGGCCCGAGTACGACGGGTCGGCCTTGGCTGCGGCCAGCATCATGGGCGTGAACAGGCGCACGCCATGCACGACACCCATCACGTTGACGCCCATGACCCAGTCCCAGTCGCTGAGGGCGTTTTCCCAGACCAGGCCGCCGGAGCCGACGCCCGCGTTGTTGAAGACGAAGTGCGGCGCGCCGAAACGCTCCTGCACGGCGGCGGCCAGTGCCTCCATCTGGTCGGCCTTGGCCACGTCGACGATGCGGGACAGCACCTCGACGTCCTTGAACTCGGCCACCGCTTTGTCGAGTGCATCGGCCTGCACGTCGACGAGGACCAGGTTCATGCCGCGCTGGGCGGCGATGCGGGCGGCCTCCAGGCCGAAGCCGGAGCCGGCGCCGGTGATGACGGCGGTTTTCTTCATGCTCATGTCTCCTTGTGCATCTCGATATGCGCGATGCCGTCTTCCATGTATTGCTCGCCGACCGGCATGAAGCCGAAGCTGGCGTAGAAGCGCTCCAGATGGGCTTGTGCGTGCAGCGTGATCGGTTGGCGCGGCCACAGGCGCTCGCACTGCACGAGGGCCTCGGCCATCAGCTGGCGACCGGTGCCACCGCCGCGGGCGGCGGGCGCCGTGACGACGCGGCCGATGAGGGCATCGGCACCCTTCAAGCCCGGCGGGATCAGGCGCAGATAGGCCTGCAGCCGGCCGTCATCGCCATGGCCCAGCAGGTGCCAGGTCTGGCGGTCCAGGCCGTCGATGTCGAGGAAGACGCAATGCTGCTCGACGACGAAGACCTCGCAGCGCAGGGCCAGCACGTCGTAGAGCTGCTCGACGTTCAGCGCCTTGAACGGGACGCAGGTCCAGCGCATCAGATCAATTTCACCAGCTGCTTGCCGAAGTTCCTGCCCTTGAGCAGGCCCATGAAGGCCTCGGGTGCGCTGGTGATGCCTTCGGCGACGGACTCGCGGAACTTGAGCTTGCCGGCGGCCACCATGCCGCCCAGCTCCTTCAGCGCCTCGGGCCAGACTTCCATGTGCTCGGACACGATGAAACCCTCGACCTTCATGCGGTTGACGAGGATGAGCTGCGGCGCGGCCATCGGGATGGGCTGGCCGTCGTAGCCGGAAATCATGCCGCACATGGCGATGCGGCTGAAGGCATTGGCGCGCAGCAGCACGGCATCCAGGATCATGCCGCCGACGTTCTCGAAGTAGCCGTCGATGCCGTTGGGGCACTCGGCCTTCAGCGCGGCGGACAGCGACTTCACGTCGGGATGCTGCTTGTAGTCGATGCAGGCGTCGAAGCCCAGTTCATTGACGACGTAGGCGCACTTGTCGGCACCGCCGGCCAGGCCGACCACGCGGCAGCCGCGGGCCTTGGCGAGCTGGCCGACGACGCTGCCGACCGCGCCGCTTGCGGCGCTGACGACGACCGTCTCACCGGCCTTGGGGTTGATGATCTTCACGAGGCCGTACCAGGCCGTCACGCCGGGCATGCCGACGGCGCCGAGGTAGGCGGACAGAGGGATGTGCGTCGTGTCGGCCTTCTGCAGCACGCCGCGCTGGCTGGCGTCCACGGTCTGGTACTCCTGCCAGCCACCCATGCCGACGACCTTGTCGCCGACGGCGAAGTTGGCGTTCTTCGACTCGACCACCTCGCCGACCGTGCCGCCGATCATGACCTCGTCGATGGCCTGCGAGGCCGCATAGCTCTTGCTGTCGTTCATGCGGCCGCGCATGTACGGGTCGAGGCTGAGGAAATGGTTGCGCACGCGCACCTGGCCATCGGCCAGCGGCGCCAGCGGCGCTTCGACGAGGCGGAAGTTGTCGGGCTTGACCTCACCCTTGGGGCGGGAGGCGAGGACGATCTGGCGATTGAGGATGCTCATGGGGCTGCTGGTGAAAACAACAGCCGGCATTGAAGCATCCCAGCGCAGGCCCCTGCGTCCCAGGGGCGACAGACTTTTAGGGGCCGGCCTCAGGCCCCGATCTTGATCGGGTAGTTGGTGCAGCCCAGCTTCTCCGAGATGTCGCGGCTGGCGGTCTGCAGCTGCCTGACGATTTCGGGCGCCTTCTCGACGTCGAAGCGGAAGGTGGGGAAAGACACGCTCATGCCCGCGATGGGCTGGCCCAGGCGGTCGAAGATGGGCACACCCAGGCAGCGGATGTGATCGTCGAATTCCTCGCGGTCCTCGCCGAAGCCCTGGGCGCGCACCTGTGCCAGTTCCGCCAGGAAGGCGGTCCTGTCGGTGATGGTCTTGTCGCGGAAGCGCTTGAACTCGGCACCGTCCAGGATGCGGTCACGGCGCTCGGGGTGCTCCCAGGCCATCAGCACCTTGCCGATGGCCGTGCAATGCAGCGGCGCGCGGCGGCCGACGCGCGAGTACATGCCCAGCATGTGGCGCGAGTCGACCTTGTGGATGTAGATGATCTCGCTGTCGATGAGGCTGCCCAGGTGGACGGTCTCGCCGGTGGCGTCCGCCAGCATCTGCATCGGGTGCTTGGCCAGCTCGACAAGATCGGGCGAAGGCAGGGCCTTGGCGCCGATCTCGAACATGCGCATGGCCAGGCCGTAGCGCTCGCTGTCGGCCTCCTGGCGCACATAGCCCAGGCTCTTCATGGTCTGCAGGAAGCGGTAGACCGTGGCCTTGGGCATGGCCAGGCGCACCGACAGGTCGGTGATACCGATGTCACTGCGCTCGCCCAGGGCGTTCAGGATGGCGAACACCTTCAGTACCGCGGCAACCGATTCCGGCTGCTTCGAATCACCAGTGTCTTCATCCATCGTTCTGATTCTTTCGGACGCTTGTTCCAGGATATGCAGAAGCGGATTCTCACTCAGGCCCGGCGGGGCCCCACGCCGGCGCGAATTCGCTCAGCAAGACGATCGGGATCGGCGGGTTGAAGGCCAGTGGTGTCGTAGGCCTCTTCCGGGCGCCAGCCGACGTCGGCGGAGAGTGTCTCTCCCGGATGGGCGGCGTGCCAGGCGGCGAGGATGTCGACGGGACGACCGTTGAGCCGGCTGCCACGGTCCTGGAAGGCGCTGCCCTTGAGGCGGCGAATCAGGCGGTCGGCAGTGATCTCGGCGGGCAGCTCCCAGCGGTTGTTCTCGCTGAACAGGTGCGACTGGATGCCCACGCCCAGGGAATAGCCGAAGTCCTCGGCGCGGTCGGCGCTGAAGAGGTTGCTCGCGACATGCACGCGGCCGAAGCGCACGCGTGGCGTGCGCTCCTTGCAGGCATGGAAGTGGTTGTGATGCAGGGTCACGCGCAGCCGGCCCTCGTCGGCGGTCTTGCTGTCGCTGCTGCCGATGAGCATGGTCTTGTCGTGGGCCTGGAAGCGGCACCAGGACACGGTGACGAGATCGCTCTGGTTGGTGATGTCGAGCAGGCCGTCGTGGTGCTGCACGCGCTGGCCGAGGCGGATGGGCTCGAGCTTGTCGGGTCGGTTGCCGTCGTCGAAATGGCAATGGTCCACCCAGACGCGGTCGGCGCCGCGCAGCGACAGGCCGTCGTACTCCGAGTTCCATTCGCCGTGGCCGTTGTCGCGCGGCTGCCATTCGGGGAAATGGTCGTACGCGTCGGAGAAGCGCAGGTCGCGGACGACGATGTTGCTGACCTTGTCCAGCAGCACCATGCCGTGCTGGAAGCCGGCGCCCGGCGCGGCGCCGATCAGCGTGGTGTTGGAGGGCAGGCGCACGACCGAGACCTCGGCCTGGCGTTTGGCCGAGCGCTTGCGGGCGGCCTCCAGCGGGCCGGTCGGGTCGTCGCGGCCCCAGGTGGCGGGGTCATAGGCGCGGTCGAAGGCGTCGAAGTTGAATTCGGGGTCGCGGAAGGCTTCGACGCCGCCGGGGCAGAGATCGATGAACTTGTGGACGCGGATGATCTTCGGCTTGTCGCCGATGCGCAGCGCGGCGTCCAGGCCGGCGCGGTCGCGCACGTCGAAGATGTGCTCGGGAATGGCCTTGGGGCCACCGGTGGTGGCCCCGACTCCGGCCCAGCCGCCGGCGTCTTCGGCGGGCGCATGCGGCGTGCTGGCGCAGCCACCAAGGATGGGCAGGCCGGCGAGGGCGAAGACGTGGCGGCGTTTCATGGGCGGTTGTTGTTGAACTCGTTCAAGCGGTTGGAGGCCGCGTCGAAGGGGCGGCGCGAGGTGCTGGCCGACCAGGGGCCGACGTGGGCGCCGATCTCGCTGTCGCGCACGACGGCCACGCCGTTGGGGCTCGCGCCCGCCTGCCAGGTGCCGGCTCTTACGCCCGCATCCCAGGCGCGGCCGATGGATGTGGCGCCGTGGGCGATGCCCGGCTCGCCGATCAGGCGGCTGTGCGCGACAAGGAAGCCCTGCGCCACATCTGGGGCGGTGCTGGGCGCGAGGATGATGCCGCCGTGGCCGGGAGTTCGGCGGTTGGCGCGGGTCAGGATGGTGGAGTGCTCAATGACCAGCACGGCGTTGCCGAAGATGAAGTCCACGTCGCCGGCGATGAGGCTGTGACGGATCAGCTGGCGGGCTGGCGCCTCGGGTGCGCGGCGCTTGGCGTAGAGCGTGTCCTGGTGGCCCAGCAGGCGCACGTTGTCCAGCTGGATGCGGTCGCCGGCCAGCGTCAGTGCCACGGCCTGGGCCCCGCCGCTCTCGCCGACGCCTGGCGGGTAGGCCTCGCCGCGGCGCACCCCGTCCATCGCGTCGTTGGCGATGGTCAGCGAGATGAGCTGCACGTCGTTGCTCTGCACCAGCATGGAGGTGCTGCCACTGGTGCCAATGGTGGTCTTGCCCAGTTCGGGCCAGCAGGGGTGGGCGGGTTCGTTCTCGGCCTTGGGCCTGCCGGCGAAGCGGTTGTCCACCAGCACGACGGCGGCGGCGTCCAGCGCCGAGCCGATGAGGGCGATGGGTGCCTTGTCCTTGATGCAGACGGGGCCGCGGTAGCTGCCGGGCTGGATGTGGATGACCCAGCGTTTCGTGCCGTCTGCCGGCACCTTGTCGATGGCGGCCTGGACCGAGTCGCCGGGTCTGACGACGAAGTCCGGCGGCGCCGCGGCCAGATCGGCCAGCGGCGCGGGCTGCCAATCGCCGAGGTAGGCGGCCACCGTGTGCGCACTGGCCTGTTCCGGCGTGAGCTGGGGGCGGGTCTGGGCCTGGCTCACGCTGGCGACCAGCAGCAAGGCAGTGGCCAGCGCGAGCTTCACAGATCGGCCAGGTAGAGGGCCGGTTCGACGCCGTTCGCGCGCTCCTTGTCGCAGCTGAACAGCACCTGCTTCTCGTCGGGCGTGAAGCTGGGGTGGGGATGGGTGACCTGGCGGCTGTCCTTGTAGACATCCCAGCCGCTGTCGTGGCGGGCGATGGGGCGGGTGGTGCCGGCCTTCAGGTCGAAGAGGTGAAGATAGGGGTCGCCCACCAGCATTTCGTTGCTGGCGTCACCGCTGCTGGCCTTGCCGCAGCCGTCGCCGACGATCAGCGTGCCATCAAAGTTGCTCATCAGGTGCGAGCACTGCGGCATGGCAGTCAGCAGCCTGTTCTCCAGCGTCACCGGGTCCAGGCTGTAGATCCAGCGCTCGGGCGAGCTCTCGTTGTAGCTGACGTAGATCATGGCGCTGCCGTCCGGCACCCAGAACTCGTGCGTGCAGCTCTCGCCGGCGCCGTGTTCCTTGCCGCAGCGGCGGTTGGTGCCATCCTCGTTGATGAACCACATGCGCGCGTCGATGAGGTCGTGCGGGCCCTCGTGGCAGTAGGCGACGGTGTTGTCATCGAACGGGCGGTACTGCGGATGGCCCAGCCAGCCGCGCTGCTCGAGGATGACCGTGCGCTTGCCGGTCGCCAGGTCCACGCTGAACAGCCGGCACAGCGGCTTCTTGTGGAACATCTCGTTGAACTTCTGCCAGGTGTTCAGCGGGAACCAGTCGGCGGCGGCGATCTCGATGCCGACCATCTTGGTGCAGGCGCTGTTGGCGACCCAGGTGCCGTAGCCCACCCAGCCCTCGGGCACGACGTAGGCGACCTCCTCCTTGAGCGTGGCCAGTTCCAGGCGGATGAGGTTGCGGTCGCCGCGCACGAAGTAGACGAATCGGTCATCCGGGCTCATGAAGGCGCCGAAGGTGTTCTCGCGTGCGCCCTCGGTCAGCTGGATGGCCGTCTGCGAGGGCAGGTCCAGCAGGTGCAGGTTCCAGTTCGGGCTGGGTTCCGGGCCGAACTCGCCGCCGAACATCAGCTTGGAGCCGTGGTTCGTGAAGCACTTCTGGTAGAAGTAGTTGCGATGGCAGGTGACGTCGGGCGGCGTCAGCCGCGTGACGCGGGCGCCGGTGTCTGGGTCCTCGCGCGTGAGGAATTCAAACTTGCGTTCGGTGGACTTCATGGCTATTGGATCCTCTGCAGCAGGGCATTGCCCTCATCGACGAGGCGGCGTGCAGCTTCGGCCTCGGTGGTCTTGTTGTAGGCGACGGTCTCGAAGACCTCGCGCATGAATTTCTGGAAGCGGGCGTGCTCGAACAGCGGCGCGGGGCGGATCAGCCGGCCGGCGTCGCGCTGGGCCTGGATCTGGTCGTGCGCGGCGAGTTCCAGCGGTGGCAGGCCGCCGGCCTTCTGCAGCACGGCCAGTGCGCCCTTGGCGCTGGGCAAGCCGCGCGTGCGGCCGAGGATGCGTGCGGCCTCGGGGTCGGTCAGCAGGAAGTTCATCAGCTTGGCCGCCAGCTCGGGCTGCCTGCAGTTGCGCCCGATCGTGTACATCACCGTGGGGCGCCCGAAGAGGCCGCTCTCCCTGGCTCCGGGCAGCGTCGGGAAGGCGCCCAGGGCCAGCTTCTCGCCCGGGGCGAGCGTGGAGCCGCGCAGGCCGATGACCGAGTCCCAGGTGTAGTTGCCCGCCCAGCGGCCGGCGACCCAGTCGGGCTGCTGCTCGGTGGGCTTCTCGGCGCCGCCGAGGCTGGCACGCAACGGCAGCGGTGTGGCCACATGCTGGGCGATGACGCGCTTGTAGGTCTGCACCCATTCCAGAGCCGCGGCGGCGCTCATCGCCACCTGCGGCCTGGCCGGGTCGACGAAGGGCGTGCCATGGCGCTGCTGGATGTAGCTCTGCGACAGCAGGATCATGTCGTACAGCTCGCCGTCCAGCGGGTAGGCGTTGTCGCCGAGCCTGGAGCGGAAGGCGGGGCCGGTGGCGAAGAGCTCGTCCCAGGTCTCGGGCAGCTTGACGCCGGCGCGGCCGAAGGCCGTCTGGTTCCACAGGAAGATGCGCGCGCTGAAGGACGTGGGCAGCGCGTTGAGCTTGCCCTGCACGCGGCCGTAGGCGAGGTCGTCCTCGGTGAACTGGTCCAGCGCCAGGTCCTTGGCCAGCCCGTTCAGATCGGTGAAGCCGTTGCCGCGTTTGCTGAACATGGCCAGCCACGCCCAGTTGATCTGCATGACGTCGGGCTCGGAGCGGCCGGCGATCTGGGTCGTCAGCCGCTCCAGATAGCCGTTGAAGCCCATGTACTCGGCCTTCACGCGCACGCCATGGCGCTGCTCGAAGACCTTGAGCGCGGCCAGCGTGGCCTGGTGGCGGCTGGCGCCACCCCACCAGGCAAAGCGCAGCACGGGCCGCTCCTGCGCGTGGACGAAGGGCGCAGCCAGTGCGGCGCCGCTGGCGAGGACGAGGCGGCGACGGATCGTCATGCCAACAGACTCGCGCCGTGGTCGTCCGCCACGAAGAGGTGGGCGTGCGCCATCTGGAAATGCAGAGCGAGCGCCGAGCCGCGGGGCAGGGTGGTCAGGGCCGTACCTTCCTCGGCGGGCACGCGGGCACTGAAGGCCACGCCACCGACGTCGAAGTAGGCGAAGACCTCGGCGCCCATGTTCTCGCAGAACTTGAGCGTTGCCTGCACCGGCAGGCTGCCCGACTTGGGCTGCAGGCCGATGTGCTCGGGGCGCAGGCCGAACTGCGCGGCGCCGTCGGCGTGTGGCTTGAAGCGACCTGCCGGCAGGGGCAGGCGCACGCCGCCAAGTTCCACCGCACCCTCGCGCAGCTGGGCGGGCACGATGTTCATCTCCGGTGAGCCGATGAAGCTGGCCACGAAGGCGTTGGCCGGGCGGTCGTACAGCGCCGTGGGTGTATCGACCTGCTGGATGACGCCGGCCTTGAGCACGCAGATGCGCTCGCCCATGGTCATGGCTTCGGTCTGGTCGTGCGTGACGTAGATGGTGGTGGCCGGCTGACCGGCATCGCGCAGGCTGCGGTGCAGCTCGGTCAGGCGCACGCGCATGGCGGCGCGCAGCTTGGCGTCAAGATTGGACAGAGGCTCGTCGAAGAGGAAGACCTCGGGCTTCTTGACGATGGCCCGGCCCACGGCCACGCGCTGGGCCTGGCCGCCGGACAGCTGCTTGGGGTAGCGCTCCAGCAGGTGCTCCATCTCCAGCAGCCTGGCGGCGTGGCGCACGCGCTGGTCCAGCTCGGCCTTGCCTGTCTTGGCCAGCTTCAGGCCGAAGGCGAGGTTGTCGTAGACCGTCATGTGCGGGTAGAGCGCGTAGTTCTGGAACACCATCGCGATGCCGCGCGCCTTGGGCGGCAGGTCGTTGACGGTGCGGCCACCGATGTTGAGCTCGCCGCCGCTGATGGACTCCAGCCCCGCCACCATGCGCAGCAGCGTGGACTTGGCGCAGCCCGAGGGGCCGACGAAGACCATGAACTCGCCGTCACGCACGTCGAGGTCGACGCCGTGCACGGCCTTGAAACCATTGGGGTAGGTCTTCTCGACCTTGCGCAAGGAAACAGCGGCCACGGCCTTATCCCTTCACGCCACTGGAGGTGGCGCCTTCGATGAAATGTTTTTGTGCCGCGAAGAACACTGCGACGGAGGGGATCAGCGCGACGACCGAGATGGCGATGACGTTGGCCCACTCGACCTCCTCGGTGGCACCGATGCTCATCTTGAGCGCGAGGCTGACCGGGTACTTCTCGACCGAGGCGAGGTAGATCAGCGGGCCCATGAAGTCGTTCATCGTCCAGATGAACTGGAAGACGATGACGCTGATGATGGCAGGCTTGAGCAGGGGCACGATGATGTGCCAGAGCAGCTGCAGCGCGTTGCAGCCGTCGATCAGTGCGGCCTCTTCCATGTCCCGCGGGATGCCGCGCAGGAACTGCACCAGCATGAAGACGAAGAAGGTGTCGGTGGCGAAGGCCGACGGCACGATCAAGGGCAGGTAGCTGTCCAGCCAGCCCAGCTCGCGAAAGACCAGGTATTGCGGCAGGCGCAGCACGATCAGCGGCAGCATCATCGTGCCGACCATGATGCTGAACAGGATCTTCTTGCCCCAGAACTCGAAGCGGGCGAAGGCATAGGCCACCAGCACGCAGGAGATCACCGTCACGATGATGCGCGGGATGGTGATGAGGAAGCTGTTCAAGAAATAGGTCGCGAAGGTGTACTCGGTGCTGGTCTTCCAGCCCTTCGCGTAGGCGTCAAGGGAGAACTTGGACGGCCAGAAGCCGGCCGACGTAAAGATCTCGCTGTTGCTCTTGAAGGACGCGCCGACCAGCCACAGCAGCGGATACAGCATGACGATGGCCGTGGCGGCCAGCAGCAGGTAGCGCAGCCAGGGCGTCTTGCCGTCGCTGCCGACGGCCGGTTCTTGGATTTCCACGGCGGCGCTCACTTCCTGCTCTCCTTCTCACCGGCGTAGAACACCCAGTACTTGCTGCTCCAGAAGGAGATCGCAGCCAGGCCCGCGACCAGGGCGAACAGCACCCAGCTCAGCGCCGCGCCATAGCCGAGATTGAAGAAGCGAAAGCTCTGGTCGTAGATGTAGAGGGCCAGCACATAGGTGGAGTGCAGCGGGCCGCCCTCGGTGATCAGGTAGGGCCCGTTGAACTCCTGGAAGGCGTGGACCATCTGCATGATCATGTTGAAGAAGATGACCGGCGTGATCAGCGGCACGGTGATCTTCCAGAACTGCTGGTTGACGCTGGCGCCGTCGATCTCGGCGGCTTCGTAGAGCGACTTGGGCACGTTCTGCAGCGCGGCCAGGAAGATGACGCAGGCCGAACCGAACTGCCAGGTGAACAGCAGCACGATGGTCCACATCGAGTAGTGCTCGTCGGCCAGCCAGGGGATGGGCTCGAAGCCGAGCTTGCCCAGGATGATGTTGACCAGCCCGTACTTGGCGAACACGAAGCGCCACAGCACTGCCACGGCGATGGAGCCGCCCAGGATGGACGGGATGTAGAAGGCGGCGCGGAAGGCGTTGATGCCCTTGAGACGGAAGTTCAGTACCTGGGCCACGACGAGGGCGAAGCCGACGCGCAGCGGAACCGCCAGCAGCGCGAAGGTCAGCGTCACGCCGAGGGATTTGCGGAACAGCGGGTCGCCGGTCAGCATCTCCTCGTAGTTCCGCATGCCGACCCACTCGGGCGGGTCGATCAGGTCGTACTGCGTGAAGCTGAGCGCGAAGCTCATCACGAAGGGGAAGAGCTTGAACAGCAGCACGCCCAGCACGAATGGCAGGACGAACATGAAGCCCAGCTTTTTGTTCTCGTACATCGCCCGGTGTCTCCTCCGAGGCCTGTTTTCACCGGGCCCGCCTTCTGGCGGGCCTCGTATTGCTTATCGTGCCAGCCAGCCGCCGTCCACGGCGATGGTGTAGCCGTTGACGTAGTCAGATGCGGTGGAGGCCAGGAACACCACCGGGCCGGCCAGGTCCTCGGGCTTGCCCCAGCGGCCGGCCGGGATGCGCTCAAGGATGGCGCTGTTGCGCTGTTCGTCGGCACGCAGCTGGGCGGTGTTGTTGGTGGCCATATAGCCCGGGGCGATGGCGTTCACGTTGATGCCGTGCGAGGCCCACTCGTTGGCCATCAGCCGCGTGATGCCCATGACGCCGCTCTTGCTGGCGGTGTAGGAAGGCACGCGGATGCCGCCCTGGAAGCTCAACATGGACGCGATGTTGACGATCTTGCCGCCCTTGCCCTGGGCCATGAAGACCTTGGCCACCGCCTGCGACAGGAAGAACACCGACTTCAGGTTCAGATCCATCACGTCATCCCAGTCGGCTTCCGAGAACTTGATGGCGTCCTCGCGGCGAATGATGCCGGCGTTGTTCACGAGGATGTGCACCTCGCCGTTCAGCGCCTTGGCTTGCGCCACCAGGTCGGGGATGCAGCTGACGTCGCCCAGGTTGGCGCGCAGGTCCAGAAAACGCCGGCCCAGGGCCTCGACGGCGGCCTTGGTCTCGTCGGGCTCGGAGACGTTGACGCCGACGATGTCGGCGCCTGCCTGCGCCAGTGCCAGCGCCATGCCCTGGCCCAGGCCCGTGTTGCAGCCGGTCACGATGGCGGTCTTGCCGGCCAGGTTGAAGTTTTGAAGAACCATGTCTTTGTCCAAGGTGCGGGGCACCGGTTGCGCAGGCTGGATCGCTGGGCGCCCGCGGGGGTGGGGGTTCAGTTGAAACGCAGTTCCACTTTTTCCGATGAGGCGACTTTAGTCACGCCACAAGTGTTGCGGAATCATGGTTTCTAATTAGTGAACCGATGTTCCGATTTTCGCATCTTCGACCTATCATCGTCCACAAGCCAGACAAGAACGCACCGTCATGAGCGGTTTTCCCTCGGTGGTGGCGTCCTGCTGGCTGACCAGTTTTTCCCTCGTCGCGGCGACATGCTGAAGTCGCCGGCGACAAGAACCGGCGCTCGCACTGCAGCGTCGCCGGTCTAGAAATTGACGGGTGCCCTGCGTGCGCCCGGGATCCATCGCCTCGCATAACCCGAGAGCCCTCGGCGCCAACGGCGCTCAGACGGCCTAGCACCAGGAGACACCCATGCCCTCATTCCGTCCTTCCCACCGCCTTGCCCTGCGCCCGGTGGCGCTGGCCGTCACGCTGGTCGTCGCTGCGCCCGCCTGGGCGCAGACCGCACCAGCAGCTTCCGCCCAGCTGGAGACGGTGACCGTCACCGGCATCCGCGCCTCGCTGGAGAGCGCGCTGAACGCCAAGCGCCAGGACAAGGGCATCGTCGATGTCATCAAGGCCGAGGACATGGGCAAGTTCCCGGACACCAACCTGGCCGAATCGCTGCAGCGCATCCCGGGCGTCGTCATCGACCGCGACGCCGGCGAAGGCCGCAACATCACCGTGCGCGGCCTGGGCGGCGACTTCGCGCGCACCCGCATCAACGGCATCGAGGCCCTGGCCACCACCGGTGGCACCGACAGCTCCGGCGGCGCCAACCGTACCCGCGCCTTCGACTTCAACGTCTTCGCCGCCGACCTCTTCAACTCGCTGACCGTGCGCAAGAGCAGCTCGGCTGATGTGGACGAAGGCTCGCTCGGCGCCACCATCGACCTGCAGACGGCCCGTCCCTTCGACCTGAAGAACTTTGCGGCCGCCGTGTCGGTGAAGGGCACCTACAACGACATCCGCGGCAAGACCACGCCCAAGGCGGCCTTCCTGATCTCCAACACCTTTGCCGACAAGAAGATCGGCGTGCTGCTGTCGGGCGCCTATTCCAAGCGCCAGGTCTACGAGGAAGGCTTCAGCACCGTGCGCTGGGACAACGGACCGTCCAGCGGCAACACGTTCAGCGGCTGGTGCCCGCCCCAGGGCGTGACGACCAACCTGCCCACCGGCTCCACCGCCACCACTTGCGGCCCGGCCGCCCAGGGCGTGGCCCGCCTGCCCAACACGCCGGAGAACCTGGCCGCCTACACCGAGGCCAGCAAGGCCACCAACTTCCACCCGCGCCTGCCGCGCTACGGCCGTCTCACGCACGACCAGGAGCGCACGGGCCTGACCGGCTCCATCCAGGTGCGCCCGGCCGACAGCATGCTGGTCACCTTCGACATGCTGTACTCCAAGCTGGATGCCACCCGCCAGGAAGACTTCCTCGAAGCCATCTCCTTCAGCCGCGCGCTGTCGGCCGGCGGCAAGCAGCAGACCAGCGTGCTGGAAGCCCAGTTCGCGCCCAGCGGCCAGATGGTCTACGGCAAGTTCAACGGCGTGGACATCCGTTCCGAGTCGCGCTTCGACAAGCTCAGCACCGAGTTCACGCAGCCCACGCTGACCGTTGAGCAGGACATCACCGACACCCTCAAGCTCACCGTGCGCGGTGGCCGCGCCAAGTCCAAGTTCAACAACCCCATCCAGACCACGACGACGCTGGATGCGCCCAACGTCAATGGCTATGTTTACGACGCGCGCGGCGACGACCGCGCCCCGCTCATCAGCTATGGCAACCTCAACACCGGCGACGCCAGCGGCCTGAAGATCTACGGCGTGCCGGTGGGCGCCACCAGCATTGCCAACTTCACGCCCAGCGAGGTCCGCATCCGCCCCAACGGCGTGACCAACCGCCAGGACGTCGCCACCGCCGACGTGGCCTGGGAAGTCATCCCCGACGTGCTGACGCTGAAGGGCGGCGTCAGCTACAAGCAGTTCAAGTTCACCAGCTTCGACATCCGCCGCACCGTCGAGACGATGAACACGCTGCCCGCCGGCGTCGACGCCTCCACGCTGGTGACGACGCTGTCGGGCTTCGGCAAGGGCCAGAGCCTGCCTGCCGGCTCGGTCACGTCCTGGGTCATCCCCAATCTGGACGCCATCGCCAAGGCCTATGACATCTACTGCAACTGCCTGAAGACCGGCCCGGCCGGTGGTCCCGGCGACTACACGCTGACCTCCATCACCAACGGCAACGCCCGCGGCGGCAACCGTGCCATCCAGGAAACCGACACCGGCACCTGGCTGATGGCCGACTTCGAGACTCGCCTGGGCGGCATGCCCGTGCGCGGCAACCTCGGCACCCGCTACGTGAAGACGGCCATCGTCGCCAGCGGCTATCTGGCCACCGGCGGCGGCAGCGCCGTCACCGCCACGCGCGACTACAACGACTGGCTGCCCTCGGCCAACATCGCCGTCAACCTGACCAAGGACCTGATCCTGCGCGCCGCGGCGGCCAAGGTCATGTCGCGCCCGCCGCTGCAGAACCTCAACCCGGGCGGCACGCTGTCCACCACCGGCACGCTGAGCTACACCGGCGGCAATCCGGCGCTGGACCCCTTCCGTGCCACCACCTTCGACCTCAGCGGCGAGTGGTACCACTCGAAGAACGCCTTCATCGGCCTGGGCCTGTTCCAGAAGGACATCAAGAGCTATGTGTTGACGCAGGGTCGCAACGTGCCCTACAACCAGACCGGCCTGCCGATGTCGCTGCTGCCGAGCAACTTCACGGGCGACGAGATCTTCCTCGTCAGCGCGCCGGTCAACACCCAGGGCGGCAAGCTGACGGGCTTCGAGATCAACATCCAGCAGCCCTTCAGCTTCCTGCCGGGCTGGGGCAAGAACTTTGGCCTGCTGGCCAACTACACGCAGGTCAAGTCCAAGATGGACTACGTGCTGTCGGCAGCCGTCGGTGCGGGCACCGTCACGGAAGACCTCGTCAACCTGTCGCCGCGCTCCTGGAACCTGTCCGTCTACTACGACGACGGCACCCTCAGCGGCCGCGTCTCCACCTCGGCGCGCTCGGCCTTCCTGACCACCATCCCGGCTGGCAACAACCAGGACGTGGCGGGCAAGAACAAGACCTTCAACGTCGACCTGTCGATGGGCTACCAGGTCAACAAGCAGCTGCAGCTGACCTTCGAGGCCACCAACCTGACCAACCAGCCCAACGACCAGTTCATCTCCCGCGCGATGAACAACGTCGTCGTCAACAACTACACCGGCCGCGAGTTCATCATCGGCGGCCGCTACAAGTTCTGACCCCTTGATGGCAAGAGCGCGGACCTGCCGTCCGCGCTCTTCTTCGCTCGACGGACCCTGCAGGTCTTCAGCCCCCGACAGAAGCGTCGGCCGCCGTCCTGGCGCGCCAGACCTCACCACGGAGACAAACCATGAAGACCCACAGGACCCTGGTGGTCGCAGCTGCCGCATGGCTGGCCGCCACCTCCGCCCAGGCAGCGGACCCGCTGCCTGCCGGCACCCTCATCACCGGCATCGTCAGCGGCGCGAGCAGCTCGCTGCTGGGCCTGGACCACGGCTTCGCCGACGAACCCGGCAGCAACACGACGGCGCTTGCCCCGGCCGACCTAGAGTTCATCACCGCTGATGCCAATGTCGCCGTCGACTTCTTCGCCGACGGCCGCGTACAGGTCTGGAACAACAGCGCCGCCGCCACGCTGGTCGGTAGCTACACATTCACGTTCACCTTCGCCGGCCTGGCCGCCCCGGTCACCGGCTTCGCGCCGCTGGACATGGACGGCGTCAGCGGTGGCACTGTGGGCCTGCAGCTCGTCGGCCCCAGCAGCGTCAGCCTGACGCTGAACAACCTCAGCTTCACGGGCGAGTACGGCAGCTTCACGACCCGGCTCGCCGTCAGTGCCGTGCCCGAGCCCGCCAGCCTGGCGTTGCTGGGCGCCGGCCTTGGCCTGGTGGCCCTGCGTCGCATGAGGAGAGCCGCATGAGCCTCCTCAAGCCCTTTAGCATCGCTGCGCTGCTGGCCTTCAGCCTGCAGGCCCACGCTCTCGACGCCGCCCTGCAGACGGCGCCCGCCGACGGCTGGGGCGCCGGCACCGTGGGCGGCAGCGCCGCCACGCCCGAGCACATCTACACCGTGCACAACCGCGCGGAGCTGCTGAACGCGCTGGCCAACGCGGGCAACAACGCCAAGATCATCAAGGTGGCCGGCACCATCGACATGACCGAGGGCGCACCGTTCGCGAGCACGGCCGACCAGAAGGTGAGGGCGCGCGTCAAGCTGACGAGCAACACCACGCTGATCGGCGAAGGCCCCGGCGCCGGCTTCGTCAACGCCTGGATCGACATCACCGGCGTCAGCCAGGTCATCGTGCGCAACCTGCACCTTGTCGCGCCCTGCGACGTCGGTCCCGTCTGGGACCCGACCGACGGTGCCACCGGCAACTGGAACTCGCAGTTCGACGCCATCGGCATCGTCACGGCCACCCAGGTCTGGATCGACCGCAACACCATCACCGACGCCCCCGTCACCGACGACACGCTGCCCGTTGAGAACGGCAAGACCAAGCAGTGCCACGACGGCGCCATCGACATCACCAAGGGCGCCGACCTCATCACCGTCTCCTACAACGTCGTCACGCAGCACGACAAGACCATGCTGATCGGTGGCTCCGACAGCCTGACCAGCGACGCCGGCAAGCTGCGCATCACCTTCGCCAACAACGTCTTCAACGGCGTGACCCAGCGCGTGCCGCGCGTGCGTTTCGGCCAGGTGCATGTCTTCAACAACGTCTTCATCGGCAGCAAGACGGCCAGCCCCTATCCGCACAGCTACAGCATCGGCGCGGGCAAGCAGGCCAACATCCTGTCGCATGCCAACGTCTTCTCCGTCGACGGTGCGACGGGCTGCGACAGCGTCGTCACCTACCCGAGCAGCGACCACACGGGCGTTTTCCAGGACAGTGGCTCGCTGCTCAACGGCGGCGCCTTAGGCGCCTGCAGCGTGGCGGCGGGCGCGGCTTTCACGCCGGGCTACGCCTTCAAGCCGCGGCCCGTCGCGCTGGTGAAGGCCAACGCGATGGCGCTGGCCGGCGCCGGCAAGATCACGACGCAGATCAGCGGCAGCGGCAATGTGTCGGACGTGGCCGGCACCCGGTCGCCCGCCGCCAACGAGACCGGCGTGCCCATCGACACGCGCGTTTCGCTGTCCTTCGATGCGCCGCCGGCCATCGGCAACAGTGGCAAGGTCTACGTCTACCGAGTCAGCGACGACGTGCTGGTGGACAGCATCGACCTGAGCAATGCACCGTCGTCCACCGACACGCAGGCCGTGCTGGCCCGCACCAACCTCGAGATCGACGCGCTGGGTCTGGGCGCCATGCCCGACGGCGCCACCTTTGCGCGCTACGTCTGGTACCGCCCGGTCAGCGTCAAGGGCAGCACGGCCTCGGTCAAGCTGCACAGCAACAAGCTGGACTTCGGCACGGCGTACTACGTGACGATGGACGCCCCGGTGCTCACCGGCACCATCAAGGGTGCGGCCTTCGCCGGCGTCAGCAAGGCCGACGGCTGGACCTTCACGACCCGCGCCGCACCGGCCAGCTTCACCAGCGTCAGCGTGGACGACAGCGGCACGACGGCCGACTTCCGCACGCTGCAGGGCGCGCTGAACTGGATCATGAAGAACTGCTCGACGAACAGTCCGGCTGCCAACGGCTGCAACACGGTCACCACGCCCAAGACCATCAGCATCGCCAATGGCAGCTACCCCGAGCTGAACATCCTGCGCAAGGTCTCCAACCTGAGCATCGTCGGCGCGAGCCGCGACGGCGTGGTGGTGGGCGACGTGAACTTCGAGTCGCTGAACTCGGGCAGCGGTGCCAGCAGCGCCGCGGCCGGCACGGCGCTCAGCACCTCGGGCAAGACGCTGGGCCACCGCGTGCTCGGCGGCGGGCGGGCCTCGCTGCTCGTCGAGACGTCCGACCTGCTGACGCTGACGAACTTCACGCTGCAGAACCCCCACGTGCGCAGCACCAGCTGGGACAACCAGGCCGAAGCGATCTACTTCAACACCGGCACGACGGCCGCGGCCGCACGGCTGGTGGCCCGGCAGATGAATTTCTACAGCCAGCAGGACACGCTGCAGCTCAAGGGCTACAGCTGGTTCTACCAGTCGCTGGTCGCCGGCAACGTCGACTTCATCTGGGGCAGCGTGATGGCCAGCCTGTTCGAGGAATGCGAGATCCGCTCCGTGGCCGATACAGCCAGCAGCTCGGCAGGCTTCGTCCTGCAATCGCGCGCCACGGCGGGCGACAAGGGTTTTGTCTTCCTGAACAGCGCGCTGACCGCCGACCCCACCGTCACCCAGGCCTACCTGGCCCGCAGCGGCGGCACCACGTCCACGAGCTACATCGACCACATCGCCTTCGTGAACACGAAGATGGGCGTCCACATCCTGCCCGCGGGCTGGTGCGTGGGCACGGGCACGAGCAAGACCGGCGTGGGCACGGGCAGCTGCGGCAGCAACCCGCCCTCCTGGGCCGGCACGGCCGATGGCGGCACGACCGACACGGTCGGCTGGCGCGAGTTCGGCAGCATGGACGCGGGCGGCGCGCCGCTGGATGTCAGCGCGCGGCTGGGTGTCGCCTCGGTCAAGGTCGCCAACGTGGCCACCAGCGTCCAGCTCGCCAAGCCGCTCGGCTCGGCTGCCGGCCTGACGACCCGCGCCGAGATCTTCCAGAACTCCACCATCGCCACCGGCGCGCCCGGCGGCTGGGTGCCTGCGCCCTGAGAGTTGACACTGCCATGAAACGACTCACCCTCCTGGCCGCTCTGCTGGCCGCCTGTGCCACGGCCCAGACACCGCCACCCGCTGCGTCTGCGCCCAAGGGCGAGACCGCGACCAACGTTGCCACCGGCCCGCGCCTCATCCTTGTCGGCGACTCCACGATGGCGCCACGCAGCGGCTACGGCAACGCGCTGTGCGCCCGCTTCCAGCAGGTCGCCTGCATCAACCTCGCGCGTGGTGGCCGCTCCAGCATGAGCTTTCGCGCCGAGGGGCTGTGGACCACGGTGCTGGCGCTGCTGAACGAGGGTGGGCCGGCCAGGCAAAAGACGCTGGTGCTGATCCAGTTCGGCCACAACGACCAGCCGGGCAAGCCTGGCCGCTCGACCGATCTCGCCACCGAGTTCGGTCCCAACATGGCCGGCTACGTGAAGGACGTGCGAGCGGCCGGTGCCGAGGTCGTGCTGGTCACGCCGCTGACGCGCCGCACCTTCAAGGAGGGCGAACTGCCCAACGACCTGCGCCCCTGGGCCGAGGCCGTCCTCAGGGTGGGCGCGGAGCAGGGTGTGCCGGTGCTGGACCTGAACGCCGTCAGCCATGCTGCGGTGGCCGCCATGGGCCAGGCTGGAGCCGATACGCTGGCCGAGGCGCCGCCGCGCTTCGACCGCACCCACCTCGGGCCCAAGGGCGCCGCGCTGTTCTCGGAGCAGGTGATGGAGGGTTTGATCAAGCTCAGACCGGAGCTGGCCGGCGCGAAGACGCTCAGGTCCTGAGCTCAGCCTAGCGACTCGCGCACCCAGGCGGCGTACTCGGCCGTGGCGCCGACGACGGGCAGCGCGAAGATCGCAGGCAGCTCGTAGGGGTGCAGCTCGCGCAGCCGCGCTTCCAGGGCCGGGCCATGCGTCCGGTCGGTCTTGAGCATCAGCCTCACCTCGTCCTCGCAGACGACCTCGTCCTGCCAACGATAGGTGCTGCGGATGGCCTCCGTCTGTACGCAGGCGGCCAGGCGCTGCTCGACGGCGTCGCGGGCCAGGGCATCGGCCTGCTGCTGAGTCGCCACCGTCGTGAAGACCGCCAGCAGGTCCATCAATGCTCCGGCATCCCGGCGTGCTCGGCCAGGGGCAGGGCGAGCCTGGCCCATGGCGGGCGCTGGCTGGCGAAGAGGGCGTCGGTCGGCTTGAACCCGGCCGTGTCGTCCAGGCTGCCGGCGTAGATCGTGATGATCTCTGGCGCCGACTCCGGCGTGCCGAACAACAGGCTGCCGCAGTCGGCGCAGAAGTTGCGCACGGCGGGCAGGCCGCTGCCGCCGGTGATGCGCGACTGCTTCACCGGCCCGGTGCAGCTGAAGGAGGGCTTGGGCACGCCCAGCACGGGCACGCCGCCGCTGCCCGAGGCACGTTGGCAGTCGCGGCAGTGGCAGACCACCGAGAACAGGGCCGGGCCGGTCGACGCGTAGCGCACGGCGCCGCACAGGCAGCGGCCGGTCAGCGCCGGGCCGGGCGTGCTCACTTCTTCGCCGCCGGCCGGTGGATCATCGTGCGCTGGAACCAGGCCTCGTTCATGCGCGCCAGGAAGTGGGCATTGACGGGAAAGCCGCAGCCGTCGCCCAGCACGGCTTCGCTGCCACAGCGCGGGCACATGGCCGTCTGCTGGCTGATAGCCTTGGGGTCTTCCATGTTGTGCATGTCCAGCCCCGTCCAGCCGACGATCTCGTCGGGCTTGAAGAGCTCCACGCAGTTGCAGCAGCCGCACTGCCTGCTCTTCTCGATCTGGGCGTAGTTGTTGGTCGTGTAGCGGAAGGCGGCGAGGAGTTCGTTCATGGTGGCGACGGACGGGGCGCTGTGTCCGCCGAGTGTGGCGCAGCGGCGCACGAAAAACCATCGCGCTTGTGGGGACCCCGCGGTCGTCAGCGCCGCGCAGCCAGCCAGGCTGTGGCGGCCGCCTGCTGCCCGGCGTCGAAACGATGGCCTCCTGCCGTGGCGTTCAGGCTCAGGGCGCTGCCGGCAGGCCAGGCCTGGCCCAACTGGCGCCAGGCCCGTTGCACGGCGTCCCACGGAAACAGCCTGTCCTCCTGCGAACCGAACATCATCAGCGGCCTGGGCGCGATCAGGGCCGCCACGTCGGGGTGATCCAGCACCGCTGCCAGCCCCGGGTGCGCCATGCTGAACGCCGACTGCCCGACCAGCGTGTGCTCGCCCGGCCGCAGCAGCCCGTCGCGCGTGCACATCCAGTGCGCGGCGACGCAGGCCGAGACCTCTTCGCAGACGGCCGCAAGCTGCCAGGCGCGGAAGGCGCCCATCGAGAAGCCCAGCACGGCCACGCGCCCGGCGTCGACCTCCGGCCGCTCGCGCAGCCAGCGGTGCGAGCGCAGGTCGTCGCTGGCGATGAGGCCCGCCCAGCTGTGGCCCAGCTGCAGCAGGTGATTGGCCAGGGCCTGCTGGTCGTCGCGAGCGAAGCCGGGGCGGCTGCGCTCGCCCCAGCCGAGGGCGTCGATGGCCAGGACCGCGAAGCCGGCCTGCACCAGCGTGTCGCCGACGAAGACGCCACCGAAATAGCGCAGCGCCCAGGCCTGGGCGGACTCCTGCAGCGCCGGGCCGGCCGAAGCCAGTGGGCGGACGAGTTTTTCCTTGCCGATGTCGAAGCGTGCGCCGTGGTCGTGCAGGGCGAGGACGGCGGGATGAGGGCCCGGGCCTTTGGGCCGCAGGTACAGGGCCGGCACGCGTTCGCCGAGTGCGCCGCGCAGCGTCAGCGCCCGCGCGGTGTGGCTGCCGCGGTCTTCCTCGGCGAGCGGCTCGGTGGCGAGGTCGCTGCCGTCGTCGCCTGGCTGCAGCATCAGCCGCCTTGCTGTGGCCAGCGCCTCGGCGCGCCAGCCCGGGTCGGGTCGCCAGGCCAGGCGCGGGCGCCAGCGCTGCTGCAGCCGGGCCAGCGCGGCGTCCAGGCTGTCGGCGCGGGCGGCCCATGGCGCCAAGGCCAGGGCGGCCAGCAGACGGCGGCGTTCAGTGCTCATGGTCAGTGGGGATGCGAGCGTGTTGCAGCTGTGCCAGAGTCGGTGCACCCGATCCGTCCGGAACAGCCCTGCAATGCGCCTGAGTCGTCGTGCTGCCCTGACGCTGCCGCTGGGCGGCGGCTGGGCAGTGGCGGGCGGGCGGGAGCCGCTGCGCGTCGGCTGGGGCGACTATCCGCCTTTCCAGCGCGTCGGCGCCGACGGCCCGGTCGGCCTGGACGTGGAGCTGCTGAACCTCGTGGCCCGCTTTGGCGGCGAACGCCTGGCGTGGTTGCGCATGCCCTGGGCGCGGCAGCTGTCGGACCTGATGCTGGGCCAGCTCGACGTGATGACCGCGGCCACCTACACGCCGGACCGCCTGGGCTTTGCCGACTACACCCAGCCCTACCGCCAGGAGCGGGTGGCGCTGATGGCACTGGTGGGTACACCCGCACCGGCGCGGCTGGCCGAGCTCAGGGGGCGTCCCGTGCGGATCGGCAGGATCCGCGGCGTGGTCTTCCCGGCGGTTGTCCAGCGCGAACTGGACGACCCCGAACTGCAGCGCCTGGTGGTGCCGCTGCATGCCAACGACCTGTCGCTGTCGGCGCTGCGCGGCCGTCGGGTCGATTACGTCATCGACGATCCGGTGACCGTGCTGTACCGCGCGGCCAATGCACCCGGCGAGGCCGTTGTCGTTGCACTGGAGCTGGCGGTCAGCCCCGTGCACCTGTTGGTGTCGCGGCGCACGCTGGAGCAGCGGCCGGAGCTGATGCAGCGCCTCAACCAGGGCCTGCTGCGCGCCCGCCAGTCGGCGGAGTGGGCGCAGGCGATGGCCCATTACCCGGGGCTCTAGCCGCCCACCCATGCCGGCAGCGCCATCGACAGCGCCGGGAAATAGGTGACGGCCAGCAGGGTGGCCAGCAGCGCGCCGTAGAACGGCGCGATGGATCGCATCACCTGGCCGACGCTGACGCCGCCGATCGCGCAGCCGACGAACTGCGTGCTGCCCACGGGCGGCGTGTTCAGGCCCAGGGCGCAGTTCAGCAGCATGACGACGCCGAACTGCGTCGGGTCCATGCCGGCCTTCATGCAGATGGGCAGGAAGATGGGCGTGCAGATGAGGATGGTGGCCGCCATGTCCAGGAAGGTGCCGAGCAGGAACAGCAGCACGTTCACCCACAGGAAGATGGCCCAGGGGCGGTTGCCGCTGAGGGCCTGCAGCCAGTCGCCGGTCTTCTGCGGCACCTCGTACAGCGCCATGAAGTAGCCGAAGGCGGCCGAGATGCCGATCAGCAGCAGCACCACGCCCGTCGTCTTGCAGGCCTTCGCGCAGGCTTCGAGAAAGCCGCGCCAGGACAGGGACCGGTAGACCAGACCCGTGACGATCAGCGCCCAGCAGACGGCGGTGGCCGCCGACTCGGTGGCCGTGAACACGCCGCTCAGGATGCCGCCCAGGATGATGACGATGACGAACAGCCCGGGCAGCGCCGCCACGAGGGCTGCGAAGACGGCCTGCCAGCCGGGGAAGGCCCCATGCGTGGGGTAGCCGCGCTTCACCGCCACAGCGTAGGCCGCCGCGAGGTTGGACAGCGTCAGCAGCAGCGCCGGGATGAGGCAGGCCAGGATGAGGTTGAACACGCTGACCGCCGCGATGCCGGCCGTGGCCAGCACATAGATGATGAGGTTGTGCGAGGTGGGCATCAGCGCGCCCACCAGCGCGGCATGCGTCGTGACGTTGACAGCGTAGTCGGCGTCGTAGCCCTCGCGCTTCATCAGCGGGATCATCACCGAGCCCATGGCCGACACGTCCGCCAGCGGCGAGCCGGCCACGCCACCGAACAGCGTGCAGCCCAGCACATTGCTCATGCCGAGGCCGCCGCGCACATGGCCCACCAGCCGGTTGGCGAAGTTGACGATGCGCTCGGCGATGCCGCCGTGCAGCATCAACTCGCCGGCGAAGATGAAGAACGGAATGGCGAGGAAAGAGAACACCTGCATGCCGCCCACCATCTTCTGGAAGACGATGGCCATGGGCAGGTCGGCCGCGAAGGCGGTGGCGACGGAGGACAGACCGATGGCAAAGGCCACCGGCACGCCCAGCAACAGCAGCAGCACGAAGCTGCCGCACATGATCCACAGCTCCATCAGACCCCCGCCTCCTCGATGGCCTGGCCGCGCCACAGCGCGATCAGGTGCTCGACGCAGAACAGCACGATGAGCACGCCGGCGATGACCAGCGGCAGATAGTCCAGCCCTTCAGGAACACCCAGCATGGGCTTGGGCTCGTCCCATTTCAGCGCCAGCCATTCCCAGCCGGCCACGGCCAGCAACAGGGCAAAGGCGAGCACGCAGAGGTGGATCAAGGCTTCCGCCACGCGCTGCGCGCCCCTCGGCAGCAGCACGACAAGCGACTCCATGCCCAGGTGGCCAGCATCGCGCACGCCCACCGCCACGGCCAGGGCCGTGATGTAGAGCACCAGCAGCAGCGCGAAAGGTTCGGTCCAGGTGGGCGAGTCGTTCAGCAGATAGCGCCCCAGCACCTGCCACTGCACGCAGACGACGAGCACGATCAGGCCCAGCACCGCCGCTCGCAGCGACCAGCGCGACAGGGCCGCGCAGAGTCGGGTATAGGCGCTCACTTGATGTCCTGGATCGACTTGACCAGCGCCTGCAGCTCGGGGGTGTTGACGAACTTGGCGATCACCGGCTGCACGGCCTGGCGGAAGGCCTCGCGGTCCACGTCGATGAACTGCGCACCGGCGGCCTTGGCCGCAGCCAGGGCCTTGGCCTCCTGGGCGTCCCAGAGCTGGCGCTCCACCGGCACCGAGGCCCGGGCGGCCTCGCGCAGCTGCTTCTGCTGATCGGGCGTCAGCTTGTCCCAGATCTTCTTGCTGATGAACAGGCCCTCGGGCGTCATCGCGTGCTCGGTGCGGCTGTAGAACTTGGCCGCCTCCATGTGGCGAAAGCCGTCGTAGCTGGGCACGTTGTTCTCGGCCGCGTCGATGAGGCCGGTCTTGAGCCCGGTGTAGACCTCGCCGATCGGCATGGGTGAGGGGTTCGCGCCCAGCGCCGTCATCGCTGCCACCCACAGGTCGGTCTGCTGCACGCGGATCTTCAGGCCCTTCATGTCGGCCAGGGTCTTGACGGGCTTGCGGGCATAGACCGAACGGGCGCCGGAGTCGTACAGGGCCAGGCCCACCATGCCTTGGTGCTCGCAGGCCTTGAGGATCTGCTCGCCCGGTGCGCCGTCGTAGGCGCGGCGCATGTGGGCCGTGTCGCGGAACAGGAAGGGCAGGGCCGGCACCAGAGTCTGGGGGCACATGGCGGTGAGCTGGCCGAGGTTGACGCGCGTCATCGCGAGTGCGCCGAGCTTGACCTGGTCGACGGTCTCCTTCTCGCTGCCCAGGGCCCCCTTGTTGAAAACCTTGACGGTCAACGCGCCGCCGCTGCTCTTGGCAAGCAGCTGGCCGAGGTGCCTGACGGCGGCGACGGTGGGGTAGTCGTCGCTGTTGTGCACGTCGGCGGACTTGAGCTCCAGGGCGTGAGCGGCGGAAATCGTCAGCAGGGCGGCAATGAGGGGGATGAACTTCATGGCTTGTCTCCTAGTCGAGTGCGCGATAGCGCAGGTTCGACAACCGCGCCTCGCCGTTGCCGGCGGCGTAGATGCCGGGGCGCAGGCTGGCGAAGCCGCCCGCGGTGTTGTGGTGGTAGCCGCTGACGTCCATCTGCACCGGGAACTTGCTCCAGGGCTGCCCGGCGTCGGCGCGGCTGAAGAGGGTCAGTACATGGCGCACGTAGCGCAGCTTCAATTGCATGCGCCGATGGATGTCGGCGGGCTTGGGCACGGCGCGGATGTCCTGGCCGTAACGATGCAGCTGGAAGCTCCTGGCGTTGGCGCCCATGCCCGCGTATAGCCGCGGGCTGTAGAACATGACGACGCCGGCCTGCACGCCTTCGTCGAAGTCCAGGTCGAACTCGACCTCGAAGGCCGGGTCGCCCTGGATGAAGCCCAGCGGCGGGCTGTCGCCGGGGCCCTTGCTGCCCGTGGCGCGCAGGTGCAGCCGCCCGTCGGCCACGCGGGCGCGCGGTGCCTGGTGGCTGCCGCTGAGGAACTGCCAGTGGGGCTTGAGCGTCGTGCCGCCGAAGTCGTCGGACAGCGCCAGGCCGTGCGGCACGGCCTGGCCGCCCTTGGGCTTGGCCAGCGGCTGGCCGTCGTCGGCATCGACATGAAACCAGCCGTCGGCGCTGAAGCGTGCCGGCGCCAGCAGCATCTGCCGGCCCAGCGTGTGAAAGCCGTTCTCGTAGCCGTGGTAAAGCATCCACCAGTCGCCGGCCGGCCCCTGCACGAGGCTGCCGTGGCCGCGCGACCACCAGCGTTCGCGCGACGAGCGGGTGCGCATCAGCGGGTTGTGGGGCGCCTGCTCCCAGGGACCGTCAAGGCTGCGGCTGCGCGCGGCGATGACCATGTGGCCGGTGGGCGGCCCGGCCGTGCCACCCACGGCCAGCAGCATGTGCCACCAGCCGCCGTGGCGCAGCATCTTGGGCCCTTCGGGCGAGAAGCTCTCGACGTCCCAGTCGTCGGGGTAGCGCCAGGGGTCGTAGACATGCTCGACGGGGCCGATGGTCTTCAGGCCGTCGTCGCTGAGGCGCACGCGGTCTCCGCCCGACAGGAAGAGCCAGCGCTGGCCGTTCTCGTCGGCGACGTGCGTGGGGTCGATGTGCTTGTTCAGCCCCAGCGGCACGGGCTTGGACCAGGGGCCCTCGATGCGGTCGGCCCACATGACCAGGATGTCGTTGGGCTGGGCCTTGACGGGCAGGTAGAGGTAGTAGCGGCCGCCATGCCTGCACAGGTCGGGTGCCCACACGCTGCCCACCGCCTCGTGCAGTGCGTTGGCGATGGGCCGCCAGTTGACGAGGTCGCGCGAATGCCAGATCAGCAGGCCAGGCACGGCCTCGAAGCTGGAGTGGGTGAGGTAGTAGTCGTCGCCGTCCTTCAGCACCGTGGGGTCGGGCCGGTCGCCGGCCAGCACGGGGTTCAGGTAGAGGCCTGCGCCCGATTCCCCGAGGTCGGCCCTGCGCTGGCCCTCGACGCCCTTGGGCCAGGGCCGGCAGGGCGGCAGATAGGGCTGGCCGGGCACGTCGGTGCAGTCAACGGCGAAGGCGGGTGGCGCCGCAAGCAGCGCCAGCAGCTCGCGGCGCAACAGGGTCACTTGGAGACCTGCGTGAACAGCGATTGCCAGCCGGCTTTCGGGCTCATGTCGGCGAGGTTCCAGTCGGCTTCGACGAAGACGCGCTGCGTTGGCTTGCGCCTGGGCAGGCCGTCGGGGTTGTTCTGGGTCTCGTCGTCGATGAGCTGGCCGCGGTCCTCGGCGATGTCGGAGAGCTGCTTGAAGTCCAGCGGGTCGCGCGCCCAGGGGCGCGAGCCGACATACAGCGGCAGCAGCTTCTCAAGCTCGCGCGGCGGCATCCAGTTCAGGCCGGGAGGCAGATAGGGCTGGCGCACGGGGACGATCTCGGCGCTGGTCGTGTACCTGCCTGTCATCGGCAGCGGCTGGCCCTGGCGGTCGACGGCGATGTTGTCCTGCTCGTAGAGCTGAACGTCGCCCACGCCACCCAGCGTGAAGAGGGGCAGGTTGCGCTCCGTGCCCGGACCGGCGCGGTAGACATTGCCTGCCAGCGTGATCCTGCCGACCTGGTAGGGCCGGCCGACCCACTCGTGGGCGATGAGGTTGTAGTGCACCGCGCGCCAGCCGGGGTTGTAGATCAGGTTGTTGACCATGGCGCCCCAGACGCCGCCCTTGAACAGCGCATTGCGCTCGCGGTTGGAGGCGTAGATGTTGCCCAGCAGCAGGATCTGCGTGACGTTGTCGTGGATCAGCGAGCCCTTGCTGTGCTCACCCTTGATGTGCACGGCCTCGTTCAGACCTTCGTAGATGAGGTTGTGGCTGTAGGTGAGGGCGTGGGAGGTGTGGGCGCGCCAGTCGTCGGGCGTGGCGCCCTCGAAGCGGCGGCCGCTGGCGGACAGGTTTTCGTCGGTGGCCCAGGAGAACGTGCAGTGGTCGACGATGACGCGCTCGGCGCCGTCGGAGGTGGACAGGCCGTCGTGGTCGTTGCCGCTGCGCTTGCCCCGGCCGTAGGCGCCGGGCCGGACGCTGATGTGCTGCAGGATCACGTCCTTGGCGAACACCTCGAGCTCGCCCCTGACGAGCGTGATGCCGGGGTCGGGTGCCGTCTGGCCGGCGACGGTGAGCTTGCCCTCGCGCAGCTTCCAGCTCCTGCCGCCCAGGTCGATGACGCCGCCCACCTCGAAGACGACGATGCGCGGCCCCGGCGTGTCCAGCGCGGCCTTCAGGCTGCCAGGGCCGTCGGCGGCCAGCGTCGTCACGCGGATGATCTTGCCGCCCTGGCCGCCCGTCGTCTGCGCCCAGCCCGGGTGGACATAGGTGGCCGGGTGCAGCGGTGCGGTGTTCTGGGCGTGGCACAGGCCGGCGCACAGGGCCAGGGTCCAGAGCAGGCGCATGGATTCAGCCGATCAGGTCTTGCATGGCGTCGCGGGGAATCAACGCGCCAGGGTGCTGGATGACGCGGGCCGCCAGCCGGTTGCCAAAGGCAGCGGCCTCGGCAGGCGCGGTGCCGCACAGCCGCTGGCCGAGGTAGCCGGCAGCGAAGGAGTCGCCGGCGGCCGTCGTGTCGACGACGCGGGGCACGGCCTCGGTCGCCACCTCCTGCCAGACGCCGTCGCCGCCGATGACGGTGGGCAGGGCGCCGCGCTTGATGGCCACCTCGTCCACCGGCAGGGCCTGGGCCGCGCTGACGGCCGAGGCCAGGTCTGGCAGGCCGTGCAGGGCCTGGTGGTCGTCCGCCGTGATCAGCGCGATGGAGGCGGCCGCGAACGCACGGCCGTACCAGTAGCGGGCGTCGGGCGCCGACTCCCAGAGCCGCGGGCGGAAGTTGTTGTCGAAGGCGACGACCTTCCCGCTGGCGCGCATGCGCACCATGAGCGCCAGCACGCGTTCGCGGCCGGCCGGCGGCAGGATGGCCAGGCTGATGCCCGACAGGTAGAGCGCGTCCAGCGCGTCGGCCTGGTCTTCAAGCGCGGTCGTCGCCGTGTCGAAGTAGGCCCTGGCCGCTGCCTGGCCACGCCAGTAGTGAAAGCGCCGCTCGCCGCCCTCGTCCAGTTCGATCAGGTAGAGCCCCGGCAGGCGGCCGGGCAGGCGCTGCACCAGGCCGGTCTGCACGCCTTCGGCCGCCCAGCGTGCCAGCAGGCCGGCGCTCAGCGAGTCGTCCCCCAGGGCTGTCGCGTAGTGCACGCGCAGCCGCGGGCCGCCACAGCGGGCGAGATAGACGGCGGTGTTCAGCGTGTCGCCGCCAAAGCTCTGGTGCAGCTGGCCGAAGGCCTGGCCCTGCAGTTCCAGCATGCATTCGCCCAGGGCGGCGATGGACACCGGCCGGTTGGCGGCCGCGGGGGAGGGGTTCACGTTATAAAAATGAAACAGCGGTTCAATAAAGATAGCTTACCCGGTTCATATCGAGCCACAGGGTTTGCCCAGGCCCGGCCGGATCGCTCAGGCACATGAGCGCCGGGGCGGACAGGCGCCGCATCACCCGTGGAACCTCGGGTCTGGTTCGGCGGTCGGCAATCCCAGAATCGGGCTCTGCCAAGGCGAGGGAATCACGAGTCGATGCGACTGCCGAATCTGCTGGCGTCCCGCAGGGGGCGGATCGCGGCCTTCTTCCTGATGTATCTGACCGAGGGCCTGCCTGTCGGTTTCGCGATGACGGCGGTGGCGACTCAGTTGCGCCGCCAGGGCTCGGGCGCGGCCGAGATCGGCAGCTTTCTGGGCCTGGCGCTGCTGCCCTGGGCCTTCAAGTGGGCCTATGGCCCTTTCGTCGACCTGATCGCCTCCAGGCGCCTGGGTCCTAGGCGCGGCTGGATCCTCGGTGCCCAGCTGATGATGGTGCTGACCCTGGTGCCGCTGGCCGGTCTGGACCTCGCCACGCAGCTGGGCCTCTTCACCGCCCTGCTCGTCGTGCACAACCTCTGTGGCGCCGTGCAGGACGTGGCCGTCGACGCGCTGGCGGTCACGACGCTGCACGTGGACGAGCGAGCCTTTGCCAGCGGCATGATGTTCGGCGGCCAGTCCCTGGGTGCGCTGGTTGGTGGCGGCGGGGCGCTGCTGCTGATGGGGCGCATCGGATTCGAGGCCGGTATCCTCGTGCTGGCCCTGGTCATCGTGGCCGTCATGGTCCTCGTCGTTATCCCCATGCGCGAGCCGCAGGCCGACTGCGCCGCGCCTGCCGCGGACGGCCTGGCTGCCGCAGGCCAGGAGGTCCGCGTCTTTCTGGGCCAGGCCTTGCAGGCCCTGGTCGGCTCGCGCCTGGCCGTGGCCGGGCTGCTGTTCGGGATCCTGCCTATCTCGGCCATGGCCCTGGCGCGCGGGCTGCAGTCCAACCTGGCCGTCGATCTGGGCCTGTCCAACGACCAGATTGGCTGGCTCGCGACGGCTTCGCAGGCGGCCACGGCCCTCACCTGCATCGTTGGCGGCTGGCTGTCCGACCGCGTCAATCTGCGGGCGGCGATGGCCGTCTACGTCGCGCTGCTGAGCCTGCCGGGCCTCTGCCTGATGGCCGAGCTGCAGCGCCAGGGCTGGGCGCCGGGCCAGCCCGCCGCCGCCTCGCTGGTCTCCACCTTCATGGCCGTCGTCGTCGGCTACCAACTGCTGTTCGGCTTCATCTACGGCGCCCGTGTGGCCCTCTTCATGGGCATCACCCAGCCGGCTGTCGCGGCCACGCAGTTCGCGGCCTACATGGCCCTGACCAATCTCTCCATCGCCTATAGCGTCGTCTGGCAGGGCCATGCCGTGCAGCATTGGGGCTATGCGGCGACGCTCGGGCTGGACGCTCTCGTCGGCCTCCTCGGCCTGCTGGTGCTGCCTTTTCTGAGGAAACTTCCATGAAGCTCGTCATCAACGCCCTGGGCGTGCTGGACAACCCCAACATTGCCATCGAGGCCAGCGCCGGCGACCGCGGTGCCATGGCCTACAGCAGCACCGGGCAGAACGTGGACGAGCGCTCGCTGGCCGATGCGACGGCCTCCGGGCTCTCGGCCGTCAACGTCACGCTGGGCCATGTGGCCGGCAGCGCCGAGCCCTTCGAGGCCACGGTGGCCGACATCGCCGGCTGGGACGCCTTCATCCGCGCCCGGCCCGGCGCGCTGCGCAAGGTCTTCTCGGTGGCCGACATCGACGCCGCGCACGAGTCGGGCCGGATCGGTGTCATCTACGGCTTCCAGAACACCGAGATGCTGGGCCGCAGCGCCGACCGCGTCGCGCTGTTCGCCGGCCTCGGCGTGCGCGTCATCCAGCTCACCTACAACGGGCGCAACGCAGTCGGCTGCGGCGCGACGGTGCCCGACGACAGCGGGCTGAGCCCCTTCGGCGCCGAGGTCGTCGAGCGGCTGCAGCTTGAGCGCGTGCTGGTGGACCTCAGCCACAGCAGCGAGAAGACTTGTCTGGATGCCCTGAGGCTGGCGCGCCGGCCGCTGGCCATCACCCACACCGGCTGCCGCGCCGTGGCCGACCACCCGCGCAACAAGAGCGACGCCGAGCTGCGCCTGCTGGCCGAACAGGGGGGTGTCGTCGGGATGTACTTCATGCCCTATCTGCGCCTTGAGGGCCAGCCCATGGCGGCCGACCTGATCGCCCACCTGGAACACGCCCTGGACGTCTGCGGCGAGGACCATGTCGGCATCGGCACCGACGGCGGCACGACGGCCGTCGACGACATGGATGCCTACCGCGCCATGCTGGCCGCCGAGACCGAGTTGAGGCGCAGCATGGGCATCGGCGCGCCGGGGGAGTCGGCGGAGATCAGCCTCTTCCTGCCCGACCTCTGCGGCCCGGCGCAGTTCGCGCACCTGGCCGAGCTGCTGGCCGCGCGCGGCCACGGCGCGACACGTATCGACAAGATTCTGGGCGGCAATTTCCGCCGCGTGATGCAGGAGGCCTGGGCATGAGCGCCGCGCAGGGCCGTCCCGAGCAAGCTCGCTCCCGCTTGACGGGACAGCGCACAGCGCGAAGGGTGTCAACATGAAGAAGCTGCTGTTCATCCTGGCGTTGCTGGCCGGCGCGGCCGGCGCGCGTGAAGACCGGGTCCAGATCCACGGCAACGCGGCCGGCACGCAGGCGGTCACGGCGCCCGAGCCCGGCGTCACTGCGGCCGACTACCGCTTCAACGACCGGGGCCGCGGCGACGTCATCCAGGCGCGCTGGCGGCTCGACGCAGCCGGCCTGCCGACGTTCTACGAGGCCGGCGGCAACGACTACTGGAAGGTCGAGTTCGGCGAACGTTTCGAGCGCGACGCGGCGGGCCTGGCGCGCTGGCGCAACCGCATCGAGCAGGGCGAGGCGCGTGCGGCGGGCTTCTACCTGCCGGCCAACCCGCCGCCGGAGTTCATGGGCGTGCTGACGCGCGCGCTGCTGAAGGCGCCGGGCAGGCGGCTCAAGCTGCTGCCCACCGGCGAGGCCTGGCTGGAGGGCAGCGCCGACGTCGACGCGGCCGGCCGCAAGCTGACGCTCTACCGCATCGGTGGCATCGAGTTCACGCCGGTGCCCGTCTGGCTCGACGAAAAAGGTGATACCGCCGGCGTCATCGACGACTGGTTCGAGGTGCTGGAGGCACCGCTGCTGCCGGCTCTGGCGGAGCTGCAGCGCGCCCAGCAGGCCGCCGACCAGGCCTGGCACGCCCGCCTGGCCCAGCAGCACACGCACAAGCCCAGGGGCGCGCTGCTGATCCGCAACGCACGGCTGTTCGATCCGGTCTCCCTGACCACGCGCGCCGGCACCAGCGTGCTGGTCCGCGGCGAGCGCATCGTGCGCGTCGGGCCTGATGCCGACGTCGATGCACCGGCCGACGCCGAACTGCTGGACGCTTCCGGCCGGCTCCTGATGCCGGGCCTGTGGGACGTGCACCAGCACTTCAGCAACGTCGACGGCGTGTTCGACCTGATCGGCGGCGTCACCAGCGCGCGCGACATGGCCAACGACAATCTGCCCATGCTGGCGCGCGCGAAGCGCTTCGACACCGGCACCGAGCTCGGTCCGCGCGTGACGCTGGCCGGCATCATCGAGGGCATCGGCCCGCTGGCCGGCCCGACGGACGTGCGGGTGGACACGGCCGACAAGGCCCGCGCCGCGGTGGACTGGTACGCCGACCATGGCTATGCCCAGGTCAAGATCTACTCGTCCTTCAGCCCGGCGCTGGTCGCCACGGTGGCCGACCGCGCCCATGAGCGCGGCCTGCGCGTCAGCGGCCACGTGCCGGCCTTCACCTATGCCCGCGCCTTCGTCGAGGCCGGGGCTGACGAGATCCAGCACCTGAACTTCATCCTGCTGAACTTCTTCGCCGACGAGGTGAAGGACACGCGCACGCGTGACCGCTACACGGTGCTGGCGGACAAGCTTGCACGGTTCGATTTCGACGACGGCCGCTTCGGCGAGTTCGTCGGCTTCCTGCGTCGGCACCAGACCGTGCTGGACCCGACGCTGGTCGTGATGGAGGGGCTTTTTTCCGGCGAACCCGCGCGTGCGGCGCCGGCACTGCGGCCGGTGGTACAGCGCTTCCCCGCCGTGGTGAAACGCCGCCAGCTGTCCGGCGCGGTGGCTGTGCCGGCGGGCAAGGAAGCCGTCTACGCGCAGGCGCTGCCGGGCCTGCTGCGCATGCTCAAGCGCCTGCATGACGGCGGCGTCACGATCATGCCGGGCAGCGACGGCTTCGCCGGCTACAGCCTGCACCGCGAACTGGAGCTCTACGCCCTGGCCGGCATCGCCAACGCCGAGGTGCTGCGCATTGCGACGCTGGTGCCGGCGCGCGTGCTGGGCGTCGAGAAGGACCGCGGCACCATCACGGCCGGCAAGCTGGCCGACATGATCCTCGTGGACGGCGACCCGCTCAAGGACATGAGCGACATCCGCCGCGTCCACCGCACCATCAAGGGCGGCCAGGTCTTCGATCCCGCCGCCCTCGAACAAGCCATGGGGATGACGGCCAGATGAGCGAGATCCAACGTTTCAACAGCGGCCAGGTCGTGCCTGCCAGCGTGCCTTTCCCCGAGGGCGTGCGCGTCGGCAGCATGTTCTACCTGTCGGGCCAGCTCGGCAACGTGCCCGGGCATCTCAAGCTTGTCGAAGGCGGCCTGCGCGCCGAGACGCGGCAGACGCTTGAAAACATCCGCACCGTGCTGCGCGGCCAGGGGCTGGACCTGCAGCATCTCGTGCGCTGCACGGTGATGCTGGCCGACATGGCCGACTGGCCGGCCTTCAACGAGGTCTACCGCGAGTTCTTCGGCGCGACGCCCTTGCCGGCACGCAGCGCGCTGGGCTGCAACGGCCTGGCGCTGGGGGCCCGCGTCGAGATCGAATGCATTGCGGCAAGCTGACAAACCACGATCCTTCCCTAGCTTTGCTATTGGTCCCGGCCGCCCGGCGGTTCATGCTGGTTGCCTTGCTGCAATCTGCAGTGCAACCCGTCGGAGACAGTCATGGCACGCTCGCGCAAGCAGGATGATTCGAGGAAGGTCAACCGCCCCGCACCCAAGCCGCTGTGCAGCACGCCACCGCGCATCAAGCCTGCGCTGCCGGCCGTCATCGCCAACGACCCGCGCCGCGCCCGTGCCATATTGAACACGCAGGACAAGTGGCTGAACGGCACGGTGCTGCACTACAGCTTCTTCAAGAGCGGTCACTTTGCCGTGCCCAAGAAGCAGGCCGACGCTGTGCGCGCGGCTTTCGCGGAGTGGAAGGCCGTCGGCATCGGCCTGGTCTTCCAGGAGGTGGCGCAGCTCAGCGAGGCCGAGGTACGCATCGGGTATTCCGAGGCCGACGGCAGCTCGGCCTCGGCCGTGGGGCGCGACGTGCTGCACGTGCCCATCAACGAGCCCACCACTGTCTACGGCTGGGACCTGACGACCCCCTACGGCCGCGGCACCGCGCTTCACGAACTGGGCCATGTGCTGGGCATGGAGCACGAGCACCAGAACCCCTTCGCCGGCATCAGGTGGCATGAGGAGGCGGTCTACACCTCGCTGGGCAAGCCGCCCAACAGCTGGTCGCGCGAGACGACCTTCCGCAACATTCTGGAGAAGCTCGACACCGCCCAGGTGCAGGGTTCCTCCTGGGACCCAGACTCCATCATGGAGTACGAGTTCGAGCCCGGCCTCATCGACGAGCCCGAGAAGTACGACGTCGATGGCCTGGTGCCGCCGGGCAAGCTCTCCAGGTCCGACAAGGACTGGGTGGTCAAGTGGTATCCGGCGATGTCCGCCCAGTCGCCGGTGCTGGAGGCCCTCAAGGCCCAGTCTGTCACGCTGGCGGCCGGCCAGCAGGTGGACTACCTGTTCAAGCCCACCGAATCGCGCAGGTATACCGTCGCCACCACCGGCGCCTCCGACACGCTGCTGGGCCTGTTCGAGGAGGTCAACGGCGTGCCGCGCAACCTCGCCACTGACGATGACAGCGGGACGGACCGCAATGCCCGCATCGTCTACAAGCTCTTCGCCGGGCGCCGCTACCACGTGCGCCTGCGCCTGTATCACCCGGGGCAGACGGGGGTCACGTCGCTGATGGTGTCCTGAGGCTTAATCGTGCTGGGCGGCGGCCTCGTACTGGGCCGTCAGCTGCTCCAGCTCGCCGCTGTCCCTCATGTGCCGGATGGATTCGGCCAGACGCGGCGCAAGCTCCTTGCGGCGCACATGCAGGTAGTGGTGCAGCTCGAAGCGCGCCAGCTCGGGCGAGCTGTCCAGGTCCCTGAGGCCCAGGGTCGCGATGGCCGACTGCGCCGCAAGCGTGGTGCAGATCACCACGTCCAGCCGGCCCGCGGCCAGCATGCGGAACAGCTGCAGCGGGTTCTGCGTCAGCGTCAGTGCCGGGTGGCTCTCGGTCAACTCCTGCACATAGGTCATGCCCCGTATCGAGCCGAGCGAGTAGTGCTTCAGGTCCTCGCGCGACTGCACGCTGACGCTGCGCGCAGGCAGCGAGTAGGCGCGCACGCTGACGCGATAGAAGGCGGGATCCACGCGCAGCAGCTGTGGATAGGTCTGCCCATAGCTTGCGATGCGGATCAGCTCACCGTCGGCCTTGTCGCTCAGCGCCATCAGGCTGGCGCGCGGAGCCGGCAGCACCTCGATCTGCAGGCCCAGGCCGGCGCGGCGGTAGATGTCGGCCAGCAGCCGTGCTGCGACCCCGCTGCCGCCGGTCTTGTTGACGGCGGTGATGACCAGCGTCTGGAGCGCCAGCGCGTCGCGCGCCGGGGCCAGCCCCAGCAGCGCGGCCAGCAGCGCCCGGCGCCGGACGGCGATTTCGACGGAAGCTGCGCGAGCTGGGTCCATGCCTCACCTTGTTGGCGCAATTGCGCTCTGTCACGAAGGTAGCGCATGCCCCGCTGACTACGCAAGTCAGCGGCGCCTCAGCCCTCGGTCGACAGGCTCAGCGGTCCGCCGGCGATGAGGCGGTACTGGCCACGCCCGCAGCGCTCGATGCGCAGGCCGAAGTCGCGCTCGGCCAGGCGGCGCTCCAGCAGCAGCAGGCGCACGCCAAGGTTGTCCTGCACTTCGGGCAGGCGCAGGTCGCCGCCGGCCAGGCGCAGCTCGCGCGTGCTGAAGGCCTCGCGGCCGCTGTCGATCTGGTCGCGCACGAGCTTGGCGACGATGGCCCCGGCCACGCCCTTGATGAGGTACTGGTCGTTGACGAAGACGCTGTGGTCGCGCGGGTAGTGGCGCACGCGCAGCGGCATGCTGCCGGCCGCCGGCACGTCCGCGAGCGCCGCTGCGACGGGCGGCTCCTCCACCAGTTCCGCGGTGCGCAGCGCGGCCATGCCCTGGGCGAGCTGGGCGCCTAAGGCTGTCAGCGCGTCCTCGTCGTCGTAACTGAAGAACTGGTCGCTCTCGCTCTCTACCAGCAGCGCGCCCACGGTGCGGCCACGCGCGCGCAGCGGCACCGCGAGCTGACTGCGCGGTGCTGCCAGGCCGGGCAGCGGGATGGCGTCGGCCATGGCCGCCTGTAGGCCCAGCTGCTCGGCCTTGGCCCGCCACGACAGGCCGTAGCCGTACATCTGGCTCATGTGGCCGATGCGGATGGGCACGTTCTCTCGCAGCGCGACGCCCGCCAGACCCGCCTCGGCCAGCGGCAGCTCGGCGCCGCTGCCGGCCTGCTCGTAGCCCAGGCTGGCCAGGGTGTAGAGGCCCTGGCGCTGCTCGTCGAGCAGCCAGACGATGGCGTGGCTGATGCGCAGGTCGCGCTGCAGGCCGTCGATGAAGTACTGCAGCAGCGTGCGCAGGTCCGGCGCCTCGGCAAGCTGTTCGCTCAAGGCGCGCACGCCGGCGGCGAGGTCGCAGCGCGGCACCAGCGCCGGCAGCGGGTGGGCGGGGTCCAGCTTGCGAAGCGACTCGACGCGGTAGACGTCGGCACCGCGCAGGTGAAAGACCTTCTCCATGCCGGTCTGGGCCGCGATGCCGGCCAGCTTGGCGCGCAGCCGTTCGAACACCGGGCCCTGCGTGTCGGTGCGTTCGTAGCGCAGCTGCAGCAGCACGGACACGCCGCTGCCCGGGTCCTCGACGCTCAGCGCCACGCGGCCCGTGGCCAGCACATTGGCGCGGCTGCGGTTCAAGAACTGGTAGGTCAGCGCGACGTGGTCGTCATCGACGTACTCGGCATGCGACAGGTAGTTCACGTGCGGCATGCCGTCGGCGGCCACGCTGCACATGGCCGGCGGGATGACGCCTTCGAGCAGGCGGCGCACATCGCGCAGCTTCAGCGCGCGACGCTCTGGCTGGGTCAGGGAGGCGTCGTTCAAGGCAGCAGGTCCACGGCTTGGCCCGCGCCGGGGCCGGGGGTCTGGTCCCAGGCCGCCAGCGGCGTGAAGCGCACGCAGCTCAGGTCGGCCATGCAGAGATCGCCCAGGACGGCCAGGATCTGGCGGCGGTCGGCCCCGAAGCGTTCGACCTGCTGCAGCCATGCCTCCAGGCAGGTGGCGAACCGCTGTGCCTGGCCGGCCTCGGCAGGCCGTACCTCGGCGTCGATGCCCTTGATGTGCAGCACGCGGTAGCTGCTGGGCTGACCGGCACAGACGGCAATGCGGCCTGTGGCGCGGATGGCGTCGAGAAGCTCCGCCCCGGGCAGGCTGCGCACCATCACCTCGATGCGCCCGTCGGGCAGCGTCCATGCGGCATGTCCGAAGTGCAATTCGGGCCGTCCGTCAGGCGTGCTCGAGCCGACGCGCAGCGAGACGCCCCGCGCCAGGTGCTCGATCCATTCCTCGGGCAGGCGCGCCATCAGGCCCGCACCCGGTGATGGTGCGAGACGCCGCGTTCGCGATGAGCGCGCCGGTCGGAACAAAGCTGAGGCAAGGCACTGGGGCGAGTGGAGGAGTCCGAATGATAGGCAGGCTGGCGTTTAGCAAAGACTTAACAAGCCCTTAGCCGAGAACTAGCAGCGCGGTCGCGGCGGGACGACCACAGTAGAGCCCAGGCCGGCACGCCGCCGGCACCCCCGCAAGTCACCGCATTGTCAAAGCGCCCTGAGCGCCGGCAGGGCGGCGCCTTGTCCCGACATCCGCACGTCGAGAAACGCCATGCCCTCCCATCGCCTGTCCTTGTTCGCAGCCCTGATCACGCTGGCCCTGCTGTGGGCCACCGCACGGGCCGAGAACTGCTGGGCCGCCTCCGTGGCCGAGCCGCTCACCAACGACGGCCTGCGCGTCGACCATCCCAGCCTCAGGCCGCTGCACGCCGTGCTGGACCAGTTCGAGGCCCAGGCCCGGCCCAACCCCGGCCTGCTGGCCCTGCCCGATGTCAGGCTGCGCCTGCGCCGCGACATCATGGACTCCGACGAGCCGGCCCGCCGTCCGCGCGAGGCTGTCATCCATGCCCACGGCTACGGCCCCAAGACCTGGGTCGGCAAGGGCTGCGACATCCACGCCCAAGCCGCCGAGCGCATCGGGCCGCGTGCCGGCTTCAGCTTCTTCGTCAATGCGCCGCTGGTCACGCTGAACCGCTGGGCCCACGACGACCAGCTCAGCGCCTACCTCGAAGGCGAGCGCGGCGAGCCCATGCAGGGCTGGCCAGTCCATGGCGAGTGCACCGTCATCGGCCCCGAGCGGCGCCTGCCCTGGGTGCCCGTCACGGTCGGCGAGATGCTGGGCTATTTCGAGCGCGAGCAGCAGCGTCGCATCGAGGACTGGGACCGCCGCCATGCGAGCGCACAGCAGCCCTTCGACCTGGCCGCCGCCGAACACCGTGCCCGGCAGATCCGGACCCAGAACGCGAAGGCGGCCGACGCGCTGCTGCTGGCGGCGCGCCTGCGCAAGGACAGCGAGGCCGACTACCGGGTCCAGCTGGCGCGTGGCCGGCAGCTTCTCGTGGACGAGCTCGACAGCCTGCGCAACACCCGCGCCGGCCTGGACGCGGCCCAGCTTGCCGAGCCCTATCGCCTGGGCAGCGGCCGACACCGTCTGCCCGGCCCGGGAGAGGCTGTCCGTCCGCTGAAGCGTCTCGTGAAGCTGGATCCGAGCTTCCCCTGGGACGCCCGCAATCGCACGCGCATCCAGCTGCTGACCGTCTGTGCCAGCCGCCACCCCGGCAACCCCGCCTATGCCCAGCCCATGCGTGACGCCGTCGCCGCGCTGGATCTCAACCGCCTTGCAGCCCTGCTGAACTGAGAAAGCCTGTCATGACCATCCCGATCCAGCCTCCCGTCATCGCGGTGCCGCCGTCGCGTCGCGCCGAACCTCCGCCTGTGGCGGCCGTGGCCCTGCCACGCGATGTCTTCCCTTCAGTTGGCCGCCCCCAGGGCGCGGTCGTCAGCCTGGCCGGTTGAGGGCGTCCTCCATGAACGCAACCGATGCGCTGGCCCGCCTCGACGCCATGCTGCTGATCCGGGCCTACGAGCAGCAGCTCGCCGACTCCGCCTCTGCCGGCCAGCCCGGCACCTGCACCTCCATCGGCCAGGAGGCCTGCGCCGTCGGCGTCGTGGCCGCGCTGCAGGCGCAGGACCGGTTGTTGAGCAACCATCGCAGCGCCGGCCATCTGCTGGCGCGCGGCGCCGACCCTGAACGCCTGTTCGCCGAAGTGCTGGGCCGCGCCAGCGGCTACTGCCGTGGCCACGCCGGCTCGCTGCACATCTCGGCCCGGTCGCTGGGTGTCGTGCTGACGTCCACCATCGTCGGCGGCGGGCTGTCGCTGGCCCCGGGCGTCGCGCTGGCCCAGAAGCTGGGCACGCAGCCGCATGGCATCACGACGGTATTTTTCGGCGACGGCGCGGCCTGCCAGGGCATCTTCCACGAGGCCGTCAACCTCGCCGTGACCTGGCGGCTGCCGCTGCTCTTCGTCTGCGAGAACAACCAGTGGCAGGCCTATGTGCACCGCCGCGAAACCATGCCCGGCGAACACGTGGCCGACTGGGTGCAGGGCCACGGTCTGGTGGCCGAGGTGGTCGACGGCAACGATGTCGAGGCCGTGCACGCCGCTGCGACCCAGGCCGTGGCCGCCATCCGCGACAGCGGCCGGCCGCGCCTGCTGGAGCTGACGACCTATCGCCAGCGCGGCCACTTCGAGCCCGACGACCAGTCCTATGTCTGCCCCGGCGAGCACGCGCAATGGCTGGCGCGGGACCCGATCCAGCGCCAGTCCGAGCGGCTGGCCCTGAGCCCCGAGGCCCTGGCCGAGCGCCGGGCACATGCCCGCGAACGCATCGTCCACGCCCATGCCGCAGCCGTTGCGGCGGCATGAGCCTGACAGACCTGAACGAGAACGACATGCAGATGACTTCCCAGCAGGCCCTGATGGGTGCCGTGCACCGCGCGATGGCAGCCGACGAGCGCGTGATCTTCCTCGGCGAGGGCGTGGCTACCAGGAACCCCGGGCTGCTCGCGGCCTTTGGTGCCGAGCGCGTGCGCAACACGCCGCTGGCCGAGGCCAGCATCGCCGGCTGCGCGGTGGGTGCCGCGGCCATGGGCCTGCGCCCGATCGTGGACCTGCTCTTTGCGCCCTTCCTGATGCTCGCCATGGACGCCATCGTCAACAGCGCCGGCAAGCTCGGCGCACTGAGCGGCGGGCAGTTCGAGTTCCCCCTGATCGTGCTGGCGCAGACCGGCGCCGGCTGGGCCATCGGCGGCCAGCACAACCACAACCTGGAGGCGATGTTCGTCCACACGCCCGGTCTGCAGGTGCTGATGCCCTGCACACCGGCGGACGCCGCGGGCCTGCTGGCCGGGGCGCTGACCCAGCCGCGGCCCAGCCTGCTGTTCAGCGACATCGCGCTCGTCCACCAGCCGGGCGAAGTCGCCGGTGACGAACTGCTGCTGCCGGGCCACGCCGCCGTGCGCCGCCATGGCGACGCGCTGACGCTGGTGGGCTACGGCAAGACCGTGGGCCATTGCCTGGCTGCGGCGCAGGCACTGCACGCCGAGGGCCTGGAGGCCGAGGTCATCGACCTGCGCAGCCTCAAGCCGCTGGATGCGGTCACCGTGCTGGCCTCGGTGCGCAAGACCGGCCGGCTGCTCTGCGTGACCGAGGCCAGCGGACTGTGCGGCCTGGCCGCCGAGCTTTGTGCGCTGGTTGCCGAGCAGGCCTTTGGTGCGCTGAAGGCGCCGCCACAGCGCCTGACCGGCCCGGACGCGCCGGCCCTGGCCAGCCGGCTGCTGGAGCAGGCCGCCGTTCCTCAGCCCGAGCAGATCTCGGCCCGCGCCCGGGCTCTGCTGCAAGAACTCTCCCTCAACCCCTGACCTTTAGTGGAAGAACGCGATGAACAAGACCTCGATGACCCTGCTGCTGGCCCTGGCCGGCGCCACCCTGCTGGCCGCGGCGCCGGCCCAGGCTGCCATGCCCGCCTACGGTGCCTATGCCGACACGAGCGGCAGCAGCCGCAGCGGCGGCGAAGGCAGCTTCTCGGCCATGGCCAACACGCCGTCCTACTACAAGTACTCCTATGCCTGGGCCATGGCTGGACTGGGCGACGGCACGCTGCACGCGGCGTCCAGCGCGACGCCCTGTCCAGGCTGCCATGCCAAGACGGGCGCCATCTCGATGGCGCGCTACTGGGATACGGTGACTTTCCGCAACGGCCAGAACCTGGGTCTGGTCCAACTCAGCGTCAGCATCGACGGCACGCTGACGCCAGGCAACGCGCAGGCCCTGGTGCGCTTCTACGTGGGCGACCCGAAGGCCGACTTCTTCGACCGCCTGGGCGATTACGCCCCGGCCGTGGCGCTGACCTCCGGCACGACGGTGCTGGGCGACGAGCTGCTCATCCCGCTGGGCGACAGGACCTACTTCATCTTCGCCGAGCTCTACACCTCGGCCACCGCGCTGCCCTATGTCGGCAGCCCCAACGCCAGCGCCGACTTCGGCAACACCCTGCACTTCAACTGGACGCTGCCGGAGGGCATGACCACGAGCTCGGCCTCCGGCCAGTTCATGACCTCGGCCGTGCCCGAGCCAGCCAGCGCACTGCTGCTGGCCTGCGGCCTCGCTGGCCTGATGCTGCGCCGCCGCCGCCGCGGCGACGCCTGAGTCAGCGCAGCGCCGCCAGGGTCTCGGCCAGCAGCTGCTGGTAGGCGGGCAGCCGTTGCAGGTCGTTGTGGCCACCGCCCGCGATGCGCACCAGCCGTGCTTGCGGCGCCATGGCCTGCAGCTTGGCGCTCTCCTCGACGGGGATGACCTCGTCCCGGTCGCCGTGCACCAGCAGCAGCGGACCGCGCAGGCGCTGCACCGCCAGGTCGGTGCGCAGCGGGTAGCGCACGGCCTGAGGCGCCAGCCAGGGGTAGTGCTCGCGTGCCAGGCCCGCGATGCTGGCGTAGGGCGAGACCAGCACCGTCAGCGCGGGCTGCACGCTGGCCGCCAGTTCGGCCGCCAGGCCCGTGCCCAGCGAGCGGCCGTAGATGACGACGGGCTTGCCGGCATAGCGCGACGCCACGCTGCGCCAGACAGCGGCCACGTCGGCGTGCAGCTGGGCCTCGCTCTCGATGCGACCCGTGCTCTTGCCGAAGCCGCGGTAGTCAGGCATGACGAGATCGAAGCCGGCGCGGCGGTAGACCTCGGTGTTGACGAACCAGCTCTGCAGGTTGCCGGCATTGCCGTGCAGGAAGAGCACGACGCCGCGCGGCTCGGCAAGGCGCAGCTCCAGCACCGACAGCCGCGCGCCTGGCAGGTCGACGAACCCCTCGTGCACATCGGGCTCGGCGGCCAGGCGCGCGTCGGCCGGCAGCGGCTCGGGGTGGAATAGCAGGGCCTCCTGCTTCAGCCACAGCGCCGCTGTCGCGGCCGACCAGGCGATGGTGGGCAGCAGCACGGCGGTGAGCAGCAGGCGGCGAAGTGCGGGGCGCATGAAGTGCTGTTACGAGGCCGCTGCGGCGGCGGATTCAGCCGCAGGCGGTCGCAGCCAGCCAGGCACCCAGCTGGGGTATCAACTCGTCCACGGCTTGGGCCAGTGCACGAACGGCGCCAGCGGCATCGGGCGTGGCGGCCGGCCGCTCCAGCCGCCAGTGCTGCTGCAGCGCCGGGCCGGTGGTGCCGGCCGGCCACAGCGTCGCGTGCAGGCGCAGCACGACCTGGCTGCTCGCCGGGCTGCTGAATACCTGCTCGAACTCGTCCAGGTTGACGGTCAGCAGCGCCGCGGGCCGGCCTGTGCAGGCAGCGGGCGTGGCGAGCTGTTCGCGCAGGCGCTGCGTCAGCAGGGCGGCGGGCGGCGCGGCCCAGAAGCTGTCGCGGTACTGCTCCAGGCGCTGGGCCTGCTGGAAGGCCAGGCGGTAGGCGATGCCGTCGCCGCCGAGCGAGGGCGCGGCAGTCACGTCGGCCACGCGCCAGGCCACCGAGCCGCCGGTGCTGGCCACGGCGGGCGCCGGGCCGAGGTCGTAGACGGTGCGGGCCGGTGTCGTCGGCGCGAGGGAGCAGGCGCTCAAGCCAAGGGCCGCGGCGAGCAGGGCGAGGGTCGATCTCATTTGCTGCCCGCCTTCAGCCGGTCCGCGAAGCCGGCTTCGCCGGGCCCGGGTGGTCGCGCGCCGCGCCCGAAGAGCAGGCTCTGCGGCTGCTCGCCGAGGTCGTTGGCGGCGCGCTCCACGCTGCGGCTGGCGGCCGAGATGTCGGCCAGCACGGGGCGGCTGCGCGGCGGCGTGTCACCCACCAGTGCGAGTTCGAGGTTGCGGCTGGTGGCCTGCACCTGCGCGGCCGCGGCGTCCAGGCGCTCGAGCACGGCGGCGCGCGACTTGAGCTCCTGGGCCAGCTGCTGGCCATCGGCGGCCAGCGCCTCGATGCGGCGCAGCGCGGCGTCGGCGCGCTGGGTGGCGGCGTCGGCATCCTTCAGCAGGCCGGGCAGTTCGCGGGCGCCGGGCTGCAACGCGGCCATCAGCCGGCTGGTGTCGCCGGCGGCCTGCTGCAACTCGGCCAGCGTGCGGCCAAGCTGGGCGCGGTTGTCGTCGCTGAGCAGCGCGTTCAGCCTCGTGGCCGTCTCGGCGAAGCCGGCCACGAGGCCGGGGCCGCTCTCGGCCAGGCGGTCCAGCAGCGTCGGCTTCAGGGCGATGCGCGCGCCGGCCGCGGCACGGCGCAGCGGCGCGCTGGCGTCCCCTTCCTCCAGGCTGACGAAGGACAGGCCCGTGACACCCTGCAGGCCAAGCTGGGCATGGGTTGTGGCCGACACGGGTGCGGCGGCGTCCACGGCAATGCCGACGAGGATCTGGCGCGGGTCGTCGGGGTCGAAGCCGATGCTCTCCACATAGCCCACCTCGACGCCGCGCAGCTTCACGGGCGCCTTCAGGTTCAGCCCCGGCACGCCGCTGCGCGCGACGACGGTGTAGCGCAGGCGCTCGGTGCGATCGCCCTGGAACCAGGCGACGCTGGCCGCCAGGGCAAGGCCCAGCAGCAGCATGAACAGACCGGCGGCAAGGGCATGGGCTTTGTTTTCCATAGATCAGAGGGCGTGTTCTTCTCGAAGTACGGCGGGCACGCCGCCTTCGTCGCTGGTGTCGTCCAGGCTGAGGCGGAAGCGCCGCACGTCCTCTTCGGCGCAGCGTTCGACATGGCCGAGGAAGAAGTTGCGCACGAACGGGTGAGGCAGGCGCGCCACCTCGGCCAGCGGGCCGTAGGCGACGATGTGCTGGTCGGCCAGCACGGCGACGCGGTCGACGACGGCGAACAGGGTGTCCACGTCGTGCGTGACCATGACGACGGTCAGGCCCAGCTCCTGGCGCAGCCGGCGCAGCAGCTTGACGAACTGCTTGCTGCTCTCGGGGTCCAGGCCGGCCGTGGGCTCGTCCAGGAACAGCAGCTGCGGGTCCAGGATCAGCGCCCGTGCCAGGGAGACACGTTTGACCATGCCGCCCGACAGCTCCGCCGGGCGCTTCAAGGCGTCCTCGGGCTTGAGGCCCACCTGGGCCAGCTTGAGCATGACCAGCGGAGTGACCAGATCGGGCGGTACGCTGCCCAGCTCGCGCAGCGGCAGGGCGATGTTGTCGAACACGGTCAGTGCCGAGAACAGCGCACCGGCCTGGAACAGCACGCCCCAGCGGTAGCGCACGCGTTCCAGGTCCCGGGCGGCGCAGCGGCCCAGCGGGTGGCCGAAGATCTTCACGCTGCCCGCCTGCGGCACCTCCAGCCCCAGCAGCAGGCGCAGCAGTGTGGTCTTGCCCGAGCCCGAGCCGCCGATGAGCGCCACGACCTCGCCACGGTGCACGGTGAGGTTGAGGTGACGGTGGATAACGTGTCCGTCGAAGGCCGTCGTCACATTGTCGACTTCGATGACGGGTTCGGCGATCAGCGTCGCCCGGCCCTCAGAAGGCGCTGACGCGCCCCCCTGGGGAGCTGCGAGCGAAGCGAACGTGGGGGCTGTCATGGCTAGATGCCGACGTCCGAGAACAGCACCGCGAAGACTGCGTCCACGACGATGACGAGGGTGATGGCTGTGACGACCGACTGCGTGACGCTCTGGCCCAGGCTCTCGGTGTTGGGCTTCACCCGCAGCCCGAAGTGCGACGCCAGCAGCGCGATCAGCCCGCCGAAAAGCACCGACTTGCTCCAGCCCAGCCAGAGGTTGGCCGGCTGGATGACGGTGGGCAGCATGTGCAGGAACTGCAACGGGTCCAGCCCCAGCTGGGCGTGCGCGGCCGTCATGCCGCCCAGCAGCATCAGCGCGCTGGTCCACAGCGCCACCAGCGGCAGCGACACGGCCAGCGCGAGGACCTTGGGCAGCACCAGCCGCACCGTGTGCGAGATGCCCATGACGGACAGTGCGTCCAGCTCCTGCGTCACGCGCATGACGCCGATCTGGGCCGTCATCGCCGAGCCCGAGCGGCCGGCCACGATGATGGCAGCCAGCAGCGGCCCCAGTTCGCGCAGCACCGCCAGGCCGAGGATGTTGATGACGAAGATGTCGGCCCCGTAGGTCTTGAGCTGCTTGGAGATCAGGTAGGACAGCGTCAATCCGACCAGGAACCCCACCAGGGCCGTGATGGGCAGCGCCTGGGCGCCGGTGCGGAAGATGTTGGCCGAGATCTCGCGCCAGCCGATCAGTGCGGGATGGCGCAGCACGCGCACGAAGTCCAGCAACAGCCGGCCGACGAGGGCGACGATGTCGACGCCATGCTGTGCGAAAGCCAGCAGTTTCAGGCTGGCAAGCTCCAGGCCGGGGCCGATGCTGCGCTTGCGCCGGGGCAGGGCGCCGGGCTGCATGAACTGCGAGAACAGCGTCACATGCTCGGGCAACCACAGCAGGCGGGCAGGTGTCTTCAGGCCCCAGCCCTGCCACAGCGTCAGCGCGCCGGCGGTGTCCAGCCGGCCCAGGGCCCGCAGATCCCACAGCGCGTCCGGCGACTCGGCGACGGCCGCGGCGATGCGCTGGTGGAACTCCGCATAGCGCTCGCGCAGGGCCAGCACCGTCCAGTCGCCACTGACCCGCCATTCCCGGGCACCGCCCGGCTCCAGCCGGGGCGGCGTGTCGTTATCGGTTGGCTCGCCCGCCCAGCCCGTGGGCTGGGTTTGCAGGGGCAGGGCGCCAGCATCGCTCATGGGTGCAACGATAGCGCCCTTAGGATGGGTTTGAACCTTCCGGCGCGCGGGCGGTACACACGCGCAACCAAGGATCCCCATGTTGAAGTGGCTCAACGTCAGGAAGAAGCGCGAGGACGCCCCGGCCGACGGCCGCGGGCCGGCCGCCGAGCGGCTGGAGCTGGCGTTGCTGGACGGTGTCAGGCGCGGCCAGCGGGACGAGTTCGACGCGCTGTACCGGCTTTACCACCCGAGGTTGTCGCGCTTTCTGGTGCACATGCTGCGGCAGCCGGACGTACTGGAAGAGGTGTTGAACGACACCCTGCTGGTCGTCTGGCAGCGCGCCGACAGCTTCGACGGGCGCAGCAAGCTCTCGACCTGGATCTTCGGCATTGCCTACCGCAAGGCGCTGAAGGCATTGAGCCGGCAGGACCTGCCGGTGGACGCCGAATCTGCCGAAGAGCCCGTCGACACCGCGCCGGGGCCGGAGCAGCGTATGGGGCTGGCGCAATTGCGCGGGCGGCTGCGCGCGGCGATGGCAGAGCTGTCGCCGGAACACCGGGCCGTCGTGGAGCTCTGCTATTTCCATGACATGGCTTACGGTGATATCGCCGAGGTCGTCGGCAGCCCGGCCGAGACCGTGAAGACACGGATGTTTTATGCGCGGCGGCGCCTGCGCTTGTTGCTCGACGATCTGGCCGGGCACGGAGAACTGTGATGAGTGTGATCATCCCCATGGAACACGACGAGCACGCGGCCACCCAGGCCCTGCTGCCCTGGTATGCCCGTGGTCAGCTGGGCGAGGACGAGACTGCCCAGGTGCAGCGCCATCTGCTGCACTGTCAGGCCTGCCGCAATGAGCTGGCGGCGGAGCAGCCCATGCAGACGCTGCTGAGCGTGGCTGGCGCGCCCATGGCGGCCGCTGACGTCGAGGCCGGCCTGGCCAGGATGCATGCCCTGATGCAGCCTGCTGCAGCCCGACCTGCTGCGGTGCCGCGCTGGATCCCCTGGGCCCTGGGCATCCAGGGCGCGGCCGTCGCGCTGCTGCTGGGCCTGCTGCTGACGACGCGCCAGGACGAGGCGGCCTACCAGGGCCTGTCGGCCGCCGGCAGCGCTCCCGTGGTGGCGGACGCCCTTGTCATGTTCAAGCCCGGTACCAGCGAGCAGGCCGTGCGCGAACTGCTGCAGGACGAGAAGGCCGGCGTCGTTGCCGGACCAACGGAGGCCGGGGCCTGGCTGCTGCGTGTCGACGCCCGCGGCCTGGCAGCCCTGCGCATGGCGCCCATCGTTGCCATGGCGGAGCCGCTGCAACCGGGGCCGGCGCGATGAGCATGCTGCTGCGCCTGCTGGCACTGCTGCTGTGCTGTGTCGTCAGCCCGGCCTTTGCCCAGGCCGAGGAGGCCCAGCGCCAGGTGCTCGTCATGCTGCAGCTGCCCAAGGCCCATTACCGGCCGGACGGCAGCTACGCCGGCACCTACGGCGAGGGCGTGGGCCGGCAGTCGCGCCAGCAGATGGCCCAGGCATTGGCCCAGGCCCACAAGCTGGAGATGCGCAGCGAATGGGCCATGCCTCTGGCGGGCGTGGACTGCTTCGTCATGCGCCTGCCCGATGGCGACGCGCGCACGTCCGCCGAGGCTGCCCGGGCCGTGGCTGAGGACCGGCGTGTCGCCTGGGCCCAGCCGGTGGGCCTCTACCGTGCCCAGGGCAGCGAGCAGGAGCCGCTCTACGCGGCCCAGCCGGCCGCCGGCCAATGGCATCTGGCCGAACTGCACAAGCTGGCCACGGGCCGCGGCGTGCGCGTGGCCGTCGTCGACAGCGGCGTCGAGGCCCTGCACCCGGACCTGGCCGGCCAGGTGGTCTTCAACCAGAATTTCGTCGATGACAAGGCGCCGCCCGCCGAGGGCCATGGCACGGCGGTGGCGGGCATCATTGGTGCGAGGGCCGACAACGGCGCAGGCATTGCCGGCATTGCACCGCAGGCGCGCCTGCTGGCCCTGCGCGCCTGCTGGCAGGCCGCCCAGGACCAGACGCTGTGCACAAGCCTGGGCCTGGCCCGGGCGCTGTACGCGGCCATCCAGCAGGGCGCCGACATCATCAACATGAGCCTGGGCGGCCCTGACGACCGGCTGCTGGCCTTGCTGCTGGATCAGGCCCAGGCGCGCGGCGCGAGCGTCGTCGCAGCGCTTCCGGGCAGCGGCGGGCCCCACAACCAGTTCCCGGCCAATCACCCGGGCGTTTTCGTCGTCGGCAGCGGGCCGCCGTTGCCGGCGGGGGCGGTGATGGCGCCGGGGCGCGACGTGCCGAGCACCGCGGTTGGGGGCGGCTGGTCGCTGGTCACGGGCTCGTCGTTCGCGGCGGCCCACGCGGCCGGCCTGCTGGCGCTGGTGCGCGAGCTGGACGGCACGCGCGGTGCACTGGCGCTGAAGACGGCCCTCGTCACCGCCGCCGAGGGCCGCATCGACAGCTGCGCCACGCTGGCCCGCCATGCCGGCACGCGCGCACAGGCCTGCGCGGCACTGGGGCACACTGCCGATTGATGTCTCCCCCCGCGCGCCTGGCCCGACTGACGACGCTGATCGCCACGCTGCTGTCCGGCGTGGGGGGTGCGCGCGCCGATGTGGGCGGCACGCTGGCGCTGCAGACGGATGCGCGCGAGCGCGGCATGTCCTACAGCCGCAATCGGCCCAGCGCCCAGGTCGGCCTGGCCTGGGACGGCGCGGCCGGCTGGTATGCCGGCGCCCAGCTGGCGCAGGCGCGCTTCGACGCCCGGCGCCGTGACGCCTCGCTGCTGGTCTATGGGGGCCGCGTGTTCGAGCTGGCGCCAGGGCTTGACGCCGAGGCCGGCGTGCTCACGCGCAGCTTCGAAAACGTGTCACGTTACGACTTCCACGAGGTCTATGTCGGTCTGCTGGGCGAGCGCTGGAACCTGCGGCTGTACCACTCACCCGACTACTACGGCAGCGGCCAGCGCAGTGCCTACGCCGAGCTCAACGGGCGCTGGCCGGTGGCCGATGGCTGGGCAGCTCTCGGCCATCTCGGCGTGCTGCGCGCGCTGGGGGGGGCGGACCTGCCCTACGTCGAGCCCCACGGCCCGACGCGGCTGGACCTGCGCCTGGGCGCGTCCTGGCAGCCGGGCGCTAGCAGCGAGCTGCAGCTCGCCTGGGTCTCGGTGAGCCGGGGCGGGCCCTACACCTGGCTGGATTCGACGCAGCGGCGCCGGGTGGTGCTCAACCTCACGACGGCCTTCTGAATCCCGGGCTTTCCTTGAACCCGAAACGGGCGGGTCGGCACTTACCACGCAGTGAGAGCCAGGAAAGGGCCGTGATGAGAATCTCGAGAACTTGGGGCGGCGCGCTCGCCGCCACGGCCGTGCTGGTTGCGGGCTGCGGCGGTGGCAGCGGCGCGGGGCTGGACGCCAACGGCCGGCCGCTCGGCGAGGGTGACGACCCTGGCGGCCCGATGACGGCCAGCTTCAGCTCCATCCAGTCGCATGTGTTCACGCCCATCTGCACGGCCTGCCATGCCGGTGGTGCGGCGCCGCAGGGCCTCAGGCTGGATGCGTCTAACAGCTTCACGATGCTGGTCGGCGTGGCCAGCGCCGAGGTGCCCGCGCTCAAGCGCGTGGCACCGGGCGATGCGGCCAACAGCTACCTCATCCACAAGCTCGAGGGCCACCAGGCGGTGGGCGCACGCATGCCCTTTGGCGGACCTTATCTGGATGCCCAGACCATCGCGCTGATCCGCCAGTGGATTGCCAACGGAGCGCAGAAATGAAGGCCGCGCGGATCCTCCTCGGCCTGGTTTTGCTGGCCCTCGTGTCGACGGCACGCGCCGAGCCCTATCTCGCCGTCCGCGCCGGCCTTAAATGCGTGGCCTGCCATGTGAATCCCACCGGCGGCGGCCTGCGCAACGCGGTGGGCAACAGCTTCGCGCAGAACGTCATCCCGGCCAACGCGCTGCCCGAGCCCCTGCAGGGCTGGACCGGCTCGCTGCTGGACGAGCGCCTGCGCCTGGGCGGGGACCTGCGTACGGCGACGACGCGCACCTCGGTCTCGGGCCAGCCCACGCGCAGCGTCGGCGGCACCGAGCAGGTGCGGCTCTATGCCGATCTGCAGCTGGTCAAGGACTACCTCGGCGCCTACCTTGACCAGCAGGTCGCCCCGGGCAAGTCCGAGCGGCAGGAGGCCTATGTGCGGCTGTCGACGCCCGGCCTCTCCTGGTACGCCAAGGCCGGCCAGTTCTACCTGCCGTTCGGCTGGCGGCTGCAGGACAGCCTGGCCTTCGTACGGCAGCTGAGCGGCGTCAGCATGACGGTTCCCGACAAGGGCCTGGAGCTGGGCCACGAGAGCGACGAGTGGTCCCTCCAGCTCGTGCGCAGCAACGGCCCTGGCAACAAGGGGGGCACGACGGGCCACCAGACCACGGCCCAGGCGATCTGGATGCAACCCTGGGGTCGCATCGGCGTGGCCGCGGCCCAGGTCAAGTCATCGGCCGGTGACCGCCAGGCCTGGGGCCTGTTCGCCGGCACGACGACCGGGCCTATCGCCTGGCTGGCCGAGTTCGACTTGGTCAGCGACGCCGGCTACCCCGAGGGCAGGCGCCGGCAGCTCGCGACGCTGCTTGAAGCCAATTGGCTGGTGCAGCAGGGCCACAACCTGAAGCTGACCAGCGAATACCTGGATCCAGACCGCCGCGTGGCCCATGACAACAAGGTGCGCTACAGCCTGGTCTATGAGTACACGCCCTTTGCCTTCGTGCAGCTGCGCGCGGGCTGGCGCAAGTTCGGCGGCATTCCGCAGAACGCGATCGACAACCGGCGGCAGGGCTTTGTCGAGCTGCATGGACTGTTCTAGCGTCACCGTCGAGCGACCCGTTGCGCCGGCACCCGCCATCACGCGGCTGCCGCTGGCGACGCTCTACCTCACCGAGCGCTGCAACTCGCGCTGCGTCAGCTGCGACTATTGGCGGCACGGGCGGCGGGACATCGACATCGAGACCGTCAGGCAGCTGCTGCCGGGGTTGCGCGACCTCGGCACGCAGACGGTGCTGGTTTCAGGCGGCGAGCCGCTGCTGCACCCGCAATGGACCGGCATCGCGGCCCTGCTGCGCGGCCAGGGCCACAGGCTCTGGCTGTTGACGGCCGGCCTTGCGCTGGCCAGGCACGCTGCCGAGGTGGCACGGCTGTTCGACCAGGTCACCGTCTCGCTGGACGGCAGCACGGCAGCGAGCTACGCGGCCATCCGTGGCCTGGACGCCTTCGAGGCCGTCTGCGCCGGTATCCGCGCCGCGGTGCGCGAGGGGCTGAACGTCGGCCTGCGCGTGACGGTGCAGCGCGGCAACGCGGGCGAGCTGGACGCACTCGTCGCGCTCGCGCACAAGCTTGGTGTGGCGGGCATCTCCTTCCTCGCCGCCGATGTCAGCCATGCCGAAGCCTTCGGCCGCCACGGCGAGCCGGTCGACAGCGTCGCGTTGCGGGCCGAGGATCTGCCGGCACTGGTCCGCAGCCTCGATGCGCTGGACGAAGCCGATTTCGCCAGTGGCTTCATCGCAGAGTCGCCCGCCAAGCTGCGTCGCATCGAGGCCCACTACCGCGCCCGGCTGGGCCTGGCCGCGCCGCCGCCGGTGCGATGCAACGCGCCCGAGCACTCGGTCGTCATCGAGGCCGATGGCGGCCTGCGGCCCTGCTTCTTCATCGCAGGCGGCTCAAAGCCTGGCGATGCCGGCCTGGTCGAGGGGATCAACTCGCCGTCGATGCGCCGGCTGCGCACCAGCATCCGTGCGGGTGAGCGGCCTGAGTGCCGGCACTGCGTCTGCTCCAAGTGGTTTGAGTCATGAACAGCCTCGCCAACGAAGCCGCCTATGACCTCTGGGCCGAGCGCTATCCGCCGCTGCCGCACAACCCGCTGATGCGCGCCGAGCAGGCCGCGGTGCTGGGCTTGCTGCCCGGCCTGGCTGGCCAGCGTGCGCTGGACCTGGCCTGTGGCAGCGGACGCTACGGCCTGCTGCTGCAGCAGCGGGGTGCAGGCATCGTCGTGGGCTGCGACCTGTCCGCCGGCATGCTGGCCCGGGCGCCACTCGCGCACCGCGTTCGCGCTGACATGCTGAGCCTGCCCTTCGCCGCGGCGAGCTTCGACATCGTCGTCTCGGGCCTGGCCGTCGGCCATGCGCCCAGCCTCGACGCCTGGATGGTGGAGGTCGCGCGCGTGCTGGCGCCCGGTGGCCGGCTGGTCTACTCGGATTTTCACGTCGACGCCGCGGGCGCAGGCATGACGCGCAGCTTCACCGACGCCGCCGGCCAGCGCCACGAGCTGCTGCACGCGCTCTACGGCCTCGACGCTCACCGGGCCGCCGCCGGTCGGGCCGGTCTGGTACTGCAAGCCAGCCGAGAGGTGTGCGTCGGGCGCGAGCTTCGCGAGCCTTTCGCCGGCTCCGAGGCTTTCTACGCGCGCTGGGCGGGGCTGGCCGTCGTGCTGGCATTGAGGCTGGTGAAGCCATGAGGCTCCACCTGGTCAACGCAGCGGGTGGCAGGAGCCTGGGCATGGAGGGCGGGCGCATCGCTGCCGGATCCGGCGGCCGGCGCATCGACCTCGATGGCGCGCGCCTGCTGCCTGGCCTCATCAACGCGCATGACCACCTGCACCTTAACGGCGCGCTGCCGCGGCTGAAGTTTCGCGATGGCTATCGCAATGCCAGCGCCTGGATTGCCGACATCACGCCGTGCCTGGCCACCGACCCGGGCCTGCTGGCGCACAGAGCCCTGCCGCGCGCCGAGCGTCTGCTGGCGGGCGGCGTGAAGAATCTCCTGAGTGGCGTGACGACAGTGCTGCACCACGATCCGCGTGCGGCGCTGCTGGACGAGCCGGACTTCCCCATCGACGCGCCCGAGCCCGGCGGCTGGTCCCACTCGCTGGCACTGGACGGCGAGGAGGCCGTGCGCACCTCGCACCGGGCGACGCCGGCCGGACGCTCCTGGATCATTCACGCGGCCGAGGGCATGGACACGGCTGCGGCCCTGGAGTTCGACCGTCTCGAAGCCCTCGGCTGCATCGCGCCGGGCACGCTGCTGGTGCACGGCCTTGCCCTGAGCGCCGCGCAGCAGCGCCGCGCCGTCGACGCGGGGGCGGGCGTCGTCTGGTGTCCCGGGTCCAACCTGCACCTGTTCGGCCGCACGCTGGACCCGGATTGGCTGTTCGCCCAGGGCCGGCTGGCGCTTGGCAGCGACTCGCGCATCAGCGGCGGGCGCGACCTGCTGGCCGAACTCGCGCTCGTGCGCGGGCTGACCGGCTGGCCTGATGAACGGCTGGAGGCCTGGGTCACAGAGGGCGCGGCCCGGCTGCTGGGCCTTCACGACCGTGGCCGGCTGGAGCCGGGCCTGCGCGCCGACCTGATTGCGCTGCCCCCAGGTCTGCCGCTGTCGCGTGCGTCGCGGGCCGACCTGCGCCTGGTGGTGGTGGCGGGACGGCCGCTGTATGCCGACGCCGACCTGGGCGAAGCGCTGGGCCTGGTGCCTGTGCGCGTCGACGGCCGCCTCAAGGCCATCGCTGCGCATCTGCTCGTCGCCGAGCCTGGCCTGGAACGGCTGGCCGAGGAGGCGCCGGCATGAGTCGCGTGCTGCTCATCAACCCACGCATCACGTCCAATGCGCGCTTCCCGCTGGCCGTCATGCAGCTGGCTGCCGCGCTGAAGGGCCGCCATACGACGCGCATCCTCGACGGCAACCTGGACCGCCACCTGCCGGATACCGCCGCCGCCGCCGTGCGCGAGGGCGGCTATGCGGCCGTGGGGCTGTCCGTCATGGGCGGGCCCCAGTTGCCGGCGGCGCTGGCCGTGTCGCGCGCCATCCGCGCCGTCGCGCCCCGGTTGCCCATTGTCTGGGGCGGCTATTTCCCTACGCTGTGCACCGACGCAGCCCTGAACAGCGACTGCGTGGACTTCGCGCTGCGCGGTCAGGGAGAACAGGGCTTTCTGGAGCTGCTTGACGCATTGGCCGGCGGTGCGCCGCCGGACGATGTCGCGGGCCTGTCCTGGCGCCGCGATGGCGAGGTCGTGCATAACGCCGACCGCGGCTTCTCGACCGCGCCGCTGCGGCTGGAGCTCGGCTACGACGAGGTCGACGACCCGCAGCGCTACCTGGGCCCTACCTACCTCGGCCGCCGCACCACCGGCTACCAGGCGGCGCTGGGCTGCCGCTACCGCTGCAGCTTCTGCGGCGTGGCGGCGATGTTCCGCGGCAAGACGGCCTTGCCCGAGGCCGAGCGCCTGGAGCGCGACCTGCGCCTGCTGCAGAGCCGCTTCGGCGCGGACTCGGTGCAGTTCTACGACCACAACTTCTTCGATCGCGAGGTCGACATGCAGCCGCTGCTGGAAGTGCTCGCGCGGCTGCAGCTGCCCTGGTGGTGCTATGCCCGCGCCGATGCGCTGCTGGGCCTGTCGCCGGCGTCGTGGGAACTGGTGCGTCGCAGCCGCCTGCGCATGGCCTACATTGGCGCCGAGTCGCCCAGCGACGGCCTGCTGCGCGACATGCGCAAGGGCAGCCGGGCCGATCAGACGCTGGCCGCCGTCGAGGCCTGCCGCGCCAACGGCGTCGTGCCCGAGCTGTCCTTCATGCTGGCGCCGCCGCAGGATCCCGAGGGCGAGACGGAGAAGACCTTTGCCTTCATCCGCCAGATCAAGCGCCTGCACCCCGGCGCCGAGATCATGCTGCACATCCACACGCCGCTGCCGCCGCGGCGCCTCGGAGGCGGCAAGGAAGGCCGCTGGACGCCGCGCGACCCGGCCCTGCCGCGCGGCTTCGTGTTTCCGGACAGTGCCGACGCCTGGGCGCAGCAGGCCTGGGTGGACTACTGGTGTCACAGGGATGCGCCCTGGATGGCGCCCGCGCTGCGCCAGCGCATCCAGGACTTCCGCACCGTGCTGGGCTGCCGCTTCCCGACGCTGACCGACATCCGCGCACCGCGCTGGCAGAAGGCCGCCCTGCGCGCGGCCTCTGCCTGGCGCTACCGCCTGGCGCGCTACGACAGGCCGCGCGAGCTGCGCTGGCTGGAGCGCGCCGTGAAGCTCTGGGACCCGCAACTGAATGCACTCTGACATGGCCCGCGTCCTGCAGATCAGCTTTCACCGCGACCCGAAGGGCCGCGCGCCCGAGCGCCTGCTGCAGGACTGGCCCACCGTCACCCAGCTCGCCGAGGCTGCGTCGGGCGCCGGCGCCGAGGTGAACGTCGTGCAGGCCTGTGCCGGCGTGGCGCACGTGCGGCGCGGCGGTATCGACTATCACTTTCTGCCCTGCGACAGCCAGCCCGAGCGGTTGATCGAGTTGTTCGAGCGTCTGCGGCCGCAGGTGGTGCATGTGCAGGGCCTGGGCTTTGTGCAGCAGGTGCGGGCGCTTGCGGCCCTTGCACCCGGCCGGCCCATCGTGCTGCAGGACCGTGCCGATGCGCCGCCGCGCCCCTGGCATTGGCCGGCCTGGCGGCGTGCGCTGGCGACGGCGCGGGGCCTGATGTTCTGCTCGCGCGATCAGGCCTTGCCCTTCCGCCGCCGCGGCCTCATCACGGCCGCCACGCGCGTCTACGAAGTGCCGGGGTCGAGCTGCGGCTTCACGCCGCACGACCTGCCAGTTGCGCGCGCCGAGACCGGCCTGGCCGGCTCCCCCTGCCTGCTGTGGGTGGCGCACCTGGACGCCAACAAGGACCCGCTGGCCGTGCTCGACGGCGTGGCGCTGGCGGCGCAGCGCCTGCCGGGCCTGCAGCTGTGGCTCTGCTATGACCGCGCACCGCTTTACGAGGCGGTCCGCGAGCGGATGCGCTCGCCCGCGCTGGCCGGCCGCGTGCATCTGCTCGGCACCCAGCCGCATGCACGCATCGAGATGTTGATGGCGGCGGCAGACGTCCTCGTGCAGGGCAGCCACCGCGAGGCCACGGGATTCAGCGTCGTCGAGGCCCTGGCCTGCGGCCTGGCCGTGGCGGTGACCGACATCCCGTCCTTCCAAGCGCTGGTCTCGGGCTGTCCGGCCGCGCGGCTGTGGCCGGCGGGCGATGCCGCGCGCCTGGCCGATGCCATCGTGGAGCTGGCCGCCCTGCCGGCGGCGCCCCGCCGCGCCTGGGCCCGCGCGCGTTTCGAGTCGCACTGCTCGGCCCAGGCCCTGGGCCGCTGCCTCGCGGCGGCCTACGACGATTTGCTCGCGGCATGAACAGCATCGTCCTCGCCACGGCGGCCGTCGATTTCCGGCGCGCCTTCCTCGTCAACCTGGCCTCGTCCACCGGCGGCGTCGCCACGCGCTTTCTGCTGGGCCTGCTGCTGGCGCGGCTGCTGCAGCCGGCCGAGCTGGGGCTGTATGCCGTGGGCCTGGCGGTCTTCAGCGTCGTGCAGCTGCTGCGCGACGCGGGCGTCTCGGCCTATCTGCAGCGCGAGCCCGTGCTGACGCCGGCGCGCTTCTCGGCCTGCCTGGGGTTGCTGGCATGCACGACGGGGCTGGCGACGCTGGCCTTGCTGATGCTGGCCGAACCGCTGGCCACGCACTTCGGCCAGGCCGGCCTCGTCGCGCTGCTGCAGGTGCTGGCCCTGGGCCTGCTGCTGTCGGCGTATGGCAGCGTCATGGCCGCGCTGCAGTTGCGCGAGCTGGCGGCGGCGCGCATCGCCTTCGTGTCGCGCATCGGCACGCTCGCGCATGCGGGCGTGGCCGTGCTGCTGTCGCTTGAAGGCTGGGGCGCGCTGGGCCTGGCCTGGGCCCAGGTCGCCGGCATCCTCGTCTGCGGCCTGGCCTATGCGTGCATGCCGACGGAGCGCAGCTGGCGGCCGTCGGCGCGGGGCTGGGCCGAAGTGCTGGGTTTCGGCAGCGGGGCCCTGTTCGTCGGCCTTCTGAGCGGCGTCAACGCCGTGCTGCCTGACCTGTGGCTGGGGCGGCTGGGCTCGGCCCACCTCGTCGGCCTGCTCGGCCGCGCGCAGTCGGCAGTCAGCCTGCTGCAGGCGGTCTCCGGCCAGGCCTTGAGCTTTGGGGCCCTTCCTGTGCTGGCCGGGCGTCACGCACGGGCCGAGAGCCTGGAGCCGGCGCTGCGCCGTGCGACCGCGTTGCTGACCGGCCTGGGCTGGCCGCTGCTCGCGCTGACCGTCGCCTACCGTGAACCGCTGGTGCGATGGCTCTACGGCCCGGCCTGGGTCGACTGCACGCCCGCCGTGCCGCCCCTGGCGCTGGCGGCGGCACTGGGACTGGTGTTCACGCAGCTGGGCGCTGCACTGGCGGCCGTGGGCCGGCCGGGGCTGGCGGCCTGGCCCGCCGGCGTGACGCTGGCTGCGCGCCTCGTGCTGGGTGTCGCGCTCTTCGACGGCAGCCTGGTCTCGTTCGCCTGGGCGTTGTGCGGGGCGGCCTGCCTGGCGCTGCCTGTCCAGCTCTGGCTGGCGGCCCGCCTTCTTGGCCAGCCCCCCCGCGCCCTGGCGGCTGCACTGGGCGGAAGTGCGCTGACGGCGCTGGCTGTGCTGGCCGTGCCGCTGACGTTGGCTCCCATCGCCTGCATTGCGGTCTGGCGCTGGTGCCGCCACCCCTTGCTCGACGAGCTGGATCAGCTCGTGCGGCGCCGCATGACGAGCAGGAAATGATCGCCAAGCCTGCTGACGCCCGGCCAGCCGGCCACGCGCCGGTCCAGTGCCCACAGCCGTTCATGCCAGCGTGGGTGGCGCTCGGCCAGCCAGGTCAGGTAGGGCGGCGGCACGAAGATGCACAGGCCGCGTTGCACCTCCAGCTCGAAGTCCTCGGCGAAGGGCGCGAAGAACTCGGCAGGCGTGTAGTAGCGCGTCCAGATCGTGCGGCCGTTCATGCCTACGGCGACGGTGTCTCGCGCGAAGCGGATGCCGGCGCGCGCCCAGCGGCGCTGACGCAGGTAGTGGACGATCTCCCAGGGGCACCAGCGTCCTATGACGGTGAAGACGAGGCGGCCTCCTGGCCTGATCAGGCGCGCACACTCGCCTGCCACGGCGTCCAGGTCGGGCACGCAGTTCAGCGGGCCGAGGTTGGAGTAGGCACCGTCGAAGGCGGCGTCGCCTTCAAGACGCTGCAGTTCGTGGGCGCCGATGGCGCGCACGTCGACGTCCAGGCCTGCTTCGCGGGCGCGCTCGCGTGTGCGCTCGACCATGCGCCCGGACCAGTCCGTCGCTGTCACGCGATGGCCAAGCCCGGCCAGGTGCACGGCATCCAGCCCTGTGCCGCAGCCGAGGTCGATGAGGCGGCTGCCTGGCGCGAAGCTCGCGTCCAGCCAGCGCCACATCTCGGCGCGCATGTCCTGGATGGCCGTGTTGTTGCCGCGCGGCCCGTCGTAGTCGGCGGCGACGCTGTCGAAGGCCTCTTGGGTGTCAAGCAGTCGGGATTGGGTGCTCATGGGGGAGGCTTGCTGTGAAGATCGCGGTCGTCGTGCCTGGCGGCGTGGACCGCTCGGGCGAGGTGAGGGTGGTGCCGGCTCTGCTGGCACTGCTCAGGCGCCTGTCTGTGCGGCACGAAGTACATGTTTTTGCGCTGCGCCAGGAGGCCCGGGCCGGCGAGTGGTGGCTGTGCGGTGCGCGCGTGCACAACATCGGCGGCCCCAGCCTGGCCCTGGGCCAGCTGCGTGCCGTGTGGGCGATCGCGAAGGAGCACCGGCGAGGCCGCTTCGATGTCGTGCAGGCCATCTGGTCGGGTGCGGCCGGCGTGGTAGCGGTGACTGCGGCGCGGCTGCTGGGCCTGCGCTGCGCCGTGCACGTGGCCGGCGGCGAGCTGGTCGCGCTGCGCGACATCGGCTACGGCGGCCGCCAGGACTGGCGCGGCCGGTTGCGAGAGGCGTTTGTGCTGCAGGGCGCCGACGCGCTGACGGCGGCCAGCCAGCCCGTGCTGGATCAGCTGGAGGCGCTTGGCCGCACCGGCCGCCGGCTGCCGTTGGGCGTGGATCTCTGCGCCTGGCCACCATGCGAGCCGCGTCCGCGCGAACCTGGCGAGCCGCTGCGCCTCGTGCAGCTGGCCAGCCTCAACCGCGTGAAGGACCAGGCCTGCCTGTTGCAGGCGCTGGCCCTGCTGCCGGACGTGGCGCTGGATCTCATCGGCGAGGACACCCTGCACGGCGAGATCCAGGCCCTCGCCGCGCGGCTGGGCCTGGGCATGCGGGTGCGCTTTCATGGCTTCAGGGCGCAGGCCGAGCTGCGGCCGCTGCTCGCCCGTGCGCATCTGCACGTCATCACCTCGCGGCACGAGGCCGGGCCGCTGGCGGTGCTGGAGGCTGCGGTACTCGGCGTGCCCAGTGTCGGCACGGCGGTCGGACACCTGGCCGAGTGGGCGCCGCAGGCAGCCCTGGTGGTCAGGCCCGGCGACGCCCCGGGTCTGGCCGCGCTGATCGCCCGCGTGGACAGCGACGAGGGCCTGCGGCTGCAGCTGGCACGCGCAGCGCAACGCTGCGCGCTTGCCGAGGATGCGGACTTCAGCCATGGCCGGTTCGAGCAGCTTCATGCCGGGCTGGCGGGCCGGTAGGCGAGGGCACGATGCAGCGAGTACAGCGTCTGCGCCCGTGGTGGCGCGCCGAGCAGGAAGCTCAGCGCCTTGCGCCAGGGCGGCCGGCGTGTCCAGGCCGAGCCGGCCAGGGAGTGCTGGCGTGGCAGCAGCTGCGCCGTGGCGGCCCGCTCCGGTGGGTGCAGGCGCTGCCAGGCCAGGCCCAGGGCTTCGGCGGGACTGCGCGTCCAGTCCAGGCCGGGCAGCACCGGAATGGCCAGGCGCGACAGCGACACGTCGGCCAGCTCGCAGCCGGCAAGGCTGCGGCGCAGCCGTGGCGGGCAGGCAGCGACGGCCATGGCGGGCAGGGCCGGCATCCAGCCTGGGAACAGCCGCTGCGCCAGCGTCAGCGGTGGCACGGCCCACCAGGCAGCGCGGCCGTCCGAGGCCGGGGCCAGCGCTTCGTCCCAGTCGGCAGCGTTCAGTTGTCCCGCCAGCAGCGCGATGTCGTGCAGCTGGATCAGCCGCACGCTGCGGCCGCACAGGTTGCCGGCAGTGTGCAGCAGCAGATGGCGCATCAGTGCGGCGGTGCTGGAGTAGCCGTTCAGCCCTGGCCGGGGTGCGGTGGGCAGCAGCCCGGACGTGATGTCGACCTCGTGCAGCGGCAGGGGCTCGCGGACGGCCCAGTGCAGCTCGATCTTGACCGGGTTGTCTTCGTGCTCGCCAAAGGCACGGTCGGCCGGCTGCCGCAGCGGCTCGTAAGCGACATGGCGGTGCTGGCGCAGGCCCGGTGCATAGCCGGCGGTGAGGATGAGGCGGTCGGCCGCATCGGCATGGCTTGGGCGGGCCAGCAGGTCCACGTCGCTCATCGGCCGCTCGCCCGGGGCGTAAAGGCCCAGCGGCAGCAGGGCCGAGCCCTTCATGGCCAGCAGTGGCAGGCCGGCCTCCTGGCTCGCGCGGTCCAGCCGTGCCAGCAGGGTGCGGATGCGCTGCTCGCGACGGCGCCCCTGCTCGGCCTGCTCGGCCAGGAAGGCCTGCCAGGCCGTGGGCCCCTGCCAGCGCAGCCGGCCAGCCAGCCGGGCGCTGATGCCGTGCATGACGGACACGGCCATTGCGGCTCGCCATTCAAATTCATCCCATCCTGGCGCGACCAGGCCCGGCCGGGCCAGTTCGGCGGCCAGCTGCCTTGTCGTCATCCGCAGAGCCGCTTGCACGATGTTGGTGCCTGGCAATGCCATCTCTTTCAAGAGGCCTCTCCTTCATGAGCACCTGGCGCGCCGACCTCCGGCAGATTGCCGATCCCTTTGCCGAGCAGGCGCCGCTGGCGCTGCGCCGCGCCCATGCGCTGCTGGGCGCCCGCATCGAGTTCCTCAGCGACAGTGCCGAGCTGCTGGCCCTCGCCGATGCGGCCTATGCCGGCCTGCCGGCGCATGACCTGGGCGGGCCGGCGCTGCAGGTGGAGCTCAGGCTGATGGAGGGCGGCGACGCCTTCGCCGCCGAGCCCCCTGCAGCGCGCATGCTGGGTGGCGCGGGCCTGCTGGGCGCGGCGATGGACGCGCACAACCTGGCACTGGTAAACCCGCAGGCCGGCCGCGCCGTCGTGCAGGTCTCGCGGGCGCTGCTGGGCTGGCCCTATCACGCACGCTACGAGCTCATCGAGTTCGCCGTCTTCACGCTGGCCTGCCGCGCCCAGGGCCTGGTGGCGCTGCATGCCGGCTGCGTGGGATGGCGCGGCGCGGGCGCGCTGCTGATCGGCGCAAGCGGCGCGGGCAAGTCGACGCTGGCTCTGCAGGCGATGGCGCAGGGCCTGAGTTTTCTCACCGAGGACGCGAGCTTCGTCGACCCACGCACGCTGCGCGCGACGGGCGTGGCCAATTTCCTGCACCTGCGCTTTGACGCGTTGCACTGGGTGGAGGACGCGGCGCTGCGTGATCGCATCCAGGCTGCGCCGGTCATTCGCCGGCGCAGTGGCGTGGAGAAGCACGAGCTGGACTTGCGCGGTGGCTGGGCGTCGCTGTCCGCCGAGCCGCTGCGGCTGGCGCATCTGGTCTTTGCGTCGCCCGAAGCCGCGGCCGGCTGCGACTTGCTCAGGCCGCTGGATGCCATCGAGGTGCTGGAGCGCCTGCACATCAGCCAGCCTTATGCAGCCGCCCAGCCGGGCTGGGCGGCCTTCGTCCAGGGTTGTGCGCGGCTTCATGGCTGGGAGCTGCGTCGCGGCAGCCATCCACGCGCCGGGGCGGCGGCCTTGCAGGACCTGCTCATGGCATGACGGCCGCAGCCGGGCTGAGGCTGTCGATCAGGCTGGCCCAGCGGCGCCGGATCTCGTCACCTGCACGACGGCGCGCCTGCTGATCCAGCCGGCCGAGGTCGACCTGCGCGTGCAGCAGGTCGCGCACCGCACGGTAGACCTCGGTGCCGAAGCTGCCGCGGAACATCATGGCCAGGTCGGCACTGTCATCCCAATGGGTCTTGGCGCCGAGCTGGGCCTTGACCTGCTCGTGGAACCGCGTGCCCGGCAGCGGGTAGGACACGCTGACGCCGATGTCGTCGGGTCGCGCTTCCTCGATGAGCCGGCGGGTCTGCAGCAGTTCGGGCAGTCTCTCGCCGAGATAGCCGAGCTGGATGAAGAAGCCCACGCGCACCCCTGCGGCCTGCAGGCGGCGGCGGGCCTGGTGGATTTCGGCCACCGTCGTGCCCTTGTTCATGGCGTCCAGCACCCGCTGACTGCCACTCTCGGCGCCTATCCAGGCCTCATGGCAGCCGGCGTCGGCCAGTGCCTGGGCCATGGCGTCGCTGACGAGGTCGGCGCGGGTCTGGATGGCGAAAGGGATGCCGCCACCCAGCCGGTCCAGCTCGGCGGCGAAGCGCTGTACCCAGTCGGCGCGAAAGCCGAAGATGTCGTCGGCAAACCAGATGTGGTCGGGCGCGAAGCGGGCCTTGAGTTCGGCCATCTCGGCCGCCACCGCCGTGGCACTGCGCTGCTGGTAGCGCTGGCCCCAGATGGGCTTGGCACACCAGGCGCAGCGGAAGGAACAGCCCTTGGAGGCGGCCATGTTGAGGCTGAATCGGCCGTGGGCGGCGACCCAGGTGGCGCGGTAGCGCTCAATGTCGACGAGATCCCAGGCGACGGGCGCTTCGAGGTCGGCCGCTTCGTGGCGGGGCAGGGCGACGGTCTGCTCCAGCCCGGCGAGGAGGTTGGCGCCGGCCAGCGCCGGCTGGGCGTGCAGGCGGCGCAGCAGTGCGGGCAGCATGTCCAGGCCTTCGCCGCGCAGCGCGATGTCGGCACCGGCGCGCAGATAGACCTCGGGTGCATCGCTGGCGTCCGAACCCGCGACGATGACGCGAGCCCCGGCCCGGCGTGCGCTCGTGACCATGGCGCAGGCCGCCTCGCGCATCCTGGCCAGGCACATCTTGCTGAGGTAGTTGTAGTTGTCCTCGTAGAGCAGCACGACGTCGGGCCGCGCGGCTGCGAGGCTGGCGTCGAAGTCCTGTGTGCCCGTGGCCAGCATGGCGTCGAAGAGGGCAACGCCGTGGCCGAGGCGGCGCAGCATCTCTGCGACCTGCAGTGTTGCGAGCGGGGGGTAGGGCTTGGCGCGTTCGAACTGCTTGGCGTCGAAGCGCAAAAAGAAACTGTGGCCGACCAGGATGGAGAGCACGCCTTCTCCTTGGCATGGAGTCAGCAGGTGTGTGCCGTCCGGGGGGCGATGGGTTCAACCGGCGCGGCGGGAGGGGCGCGCCGCCGACTTGTAACGGCGAGCAAGAAGTGGGCGGAGGCTGGCGACGGCGGTAGACCGGGGCCTCGCCTCTTTGGCACCTATGGCTACTCGCTGTTCGAGGTCGATTTCAAGTCACCGGGGAGCGACAACACGATGGCGGGCATCGCCACGACGGCGATCCGGTTTCCGGCCAATGGCGCCGGCCTCGCGCAACTTCTTGACGTTCGTACCCCAGTACTTCAAGAACCGCACCTGGGGCTTCGAGATCATCGACAACAGCCGCGTGGCCGGTGTTAAGCAGCCGACGCTCAAGGTCAACCAGTACTTCACGCAGCCGCAACTGCCTGGCGGACTGGGCTGGTTCCGCGCCTTTGACCGGCCCGGCGTGACGGGCTATGGCTGGATGGCCCCCGGCGAACTATTGGACAAGAGCCTGACGATCTGCCCGCCCGTGGCCTACCCGCCCAACGGCAGGCTCGCCAGCGCCAGCCTGCTGAACAACTGCGGCAGCCTGACGGTGAACGGCTACCCCGGCCATGGTGAGCTGGGCGCCGAAGAGTTGCCCACCGGACGAAGCGCCGACGGCCATGTGTAACTGCGTGAAGACTGGACATTAGGAGAATGGCCAATCTTGCTAGAGTCGCTGCAAGCTGGTCGGGTGCAGGCGCTGGGCCGATCCCGGAGATAGCTGGCCTGGTGTCTGGATCTTCCCGACGCTGGCAGGCGGTCGGGCGAGCGACAGGGCCTGCCGGTGGTCGGGTCCGTGAATCGTCTGTCTAGTCCGGGGCAAGTGATGACGTTGCGACTGGTTTGGTGTCTTCTGGCGTTGCTGGCGGGATGCGGCGGCGGTGGCTCTTCGTCGCCAGACGGTGGGGGGCCTGGGGTCCCGCCAAGTTATTCGCTGTCCGGAAAGGCGCAGAAAGGCCCGTTCGCCATTGGCTCGCAGGTGTCGGCCAGCGAATTGAATGCCAATCTGAGCGCGACCGGAAAAATATACAAGGTCCAGACGACGGACAACCTCGGCAGTTTTGCCTTTGCGACGCAGATTGGCACCCGGCTGGTCGATATTTCCGTCAATGGCTATTACCTGGATGAAATTACCGGGCGGCTGTCGACCTCGGTCATCGATCTTCAGGCGACAGTGGATCTCGGCGTCCAGTCGGTGCCGACGGTCAATGTGCTGACCTCTCTGCAGGCACCCCGTCTCAAAGCCTTGATGCTGCAGGGCGGCGCATTCAGCGCCGCCTATGCGCAGTCTCAGAACGAAGTGCTGGCGGCATTCGGGGTCGACTCTGCGAGAGTCAACGGGCTGACCAGCCTTGATGCGATGAGGATCGACGGAATCAAGGATGCCGATGCAGTTCTGCTGGCGGTTTCGGCCACGCTGGCGCAAATGGCAACCGATGCTTCAAAGGCCAATGGGACCAGTCAGGCGGCGGAGCTTTCTACCCTGGTGAACAGCATTGCGGTGCAGATTGGAAATTCCGGTTCTATAACCAGTCAGACGATTGTGGCCGCGCGCAAGCTGGCGCAGACGGAAGTCAATATCCCCCTGGTCCGCTCGAATCTGGAGACCTACTACGCAGCCCAAGCCGTGGCGATGGTGGCGCCCAAGTTCGAAGAGTGGCTGGATGCGAGCGGCTCGGGCGTGCTGCCACAGCGCCAGGCGGCAGTCGCCGGGCTTGTCTTCACGGATGTTGCCGGCATGAGCCCTGCGACGGTCGTGACCAGCAACGCCGTGACGATTGCCGGCCTGGGGGCCGGCGTCTCGGTGGCCGTTGCCGTCGACGCAGATACCACGATCATCAAGAACAACGTGGCGCTGACGAGCAGGCGCACCGTCGTCCAGAACGGTGACACGCTGGCAGTCCGCGTCACGTCCCCGGGTTATGCGCTCACGCATTCGTCAACAGTCTCCGTTGGCGCCAGTTCAAGCACCTGGCGGGTGTCCAGTCGGGCATTGGGCGGCACGATCAACGGGTTGACCGGCAGTGGCCTGGTCTTGCAGTTGAATTCATCGGAGACCATCACGTTGGCGGCCGGCAGTACCAGTTTCTTGTTCGCGTCTCCGGTCGCGAATGCGGCACCCTTCAATATCACGCTGCTGACGCAGCCCACGGCGCCGGCGCAGATTTGTGCCGTGGCGAATGGTGCCGGAACGGTTGGTGCCACGACAGCGGGCGCCGTCATCGATTGCTATGCCGCTGGCGCCGCTTTCATCGCCAAACTCAGCGGTGATCAGCAAAGCGTCGTGCAGCATCAGCCTTTGGCGGTGATACCGAAGATTCTGGTCACGGACAGGTTGAATAATCCGGTTTCAAATGCTCCGGTGACATTCCAGGCGTCGGATGGGTATTACTCGACAAATCCTGTGAGCGTCGCGACGATGGCGGATGGAACCGCGCAACTCTATACTCCCGTTGGCGGCAGTGCGGGTACGCCGTTCGATATCTATTTCCACCTTGCCGGCGCGCAATACGTCACGGCGACAGTTCCAGGGGGCGGCAGCGTGAAATTCGACGTCGCGGTAACCCCCTCTACGCACCGCTATGACGGAAAATATATCTGTACCGTCATCGGGGTTGGATACTTCACCATCTCCGGCGGCCTGCCTGCATACCAGGGTATTCCGTCCTATTCGACCCTGGACGAGGGCAGTGGACAGCTGGAGATCACCATCGGCAGCAACTACAAGGCCCACTACTACGGCCAGATTGCCATCGACGGTGCCGAGCGCGGCACGATGAGCGGCACCTACACGGCATCGACGTTCGGGGGGCAATCCACGGACCCCATCGGCAATTGGTCGTGCTTCAGGCTGTAGTTCATGCGGCATGCCGCTTGAAGCGTGGCCGCGCGAGGCTCACGCGGCCTGTCCGTGCAGGAAAGCTAGACAGTTGGGTGGAGCCAGGTTTCCGATACTCCTCAATCGCTGTTCACGGCGCCTGGTGCTGGCCAAGCTGGGAGGACATGCAATTCATGTGTCGTCTCGCAGCACCAGGGACTGTGGCAGGCCGGTCCGTTGCCGAACCTGTTCGGTCGGCACGAGCACGAGATAGTGCAATGTCGTCGGCTCGCCGTCCGTCCTCAGCCACTCCCCCATCGCGAGCGGCTGTGCACCCTGGGCCCGTGCAGTTGCGGCTGCGTCGGCCCGGCACACGCTGAAGCGAAACAGCCGGCCGTGGCGGCGCACCGTCAGATCCACGGCGGGCCAGTGGCTTGGAAGCGCAGGCACGAAGCGCAGCCGGTCGCCCTGCACCTGCAGCCCGCATATGGAGCCCACTGCCGCGCGGTAGAGGCCTGCGGCGGAGCCGCTGTACCAGTTCCAGCCCCCCCGGCCTGTCCAGGGAGGCTGACTGCAGATGTCGGCCGCCACCGCGAAGGGTTCCAGCCCGAAGCGCAGGCCCGCCGTGGCGTCTTCGGCGCGGTGGGCAGGGCTGCAGGCCATCCAGGCGCGCCAGGCGGCGTCGGCCTGACCGAGCTGGGCCCAGGCCATTGCAGCCCAGACGACGGCATGGGTGTACTGGCCGCCGTTCTCGCGCACGCCCGGTGGATAGGCCTGTATGTAGCCTGCTGAAGGGCGGTGGTTGACGAGCGGCGGGTCCAGCAGGCGAAGCATCAGCCAGTCGGGTTCCAGCAACATGCGCTCGGCCGAGGCCATGGCCTGGTGCTGACGCGCCTGCGGCGCGGCATCGGACAGCACGCTCCAGGCCTGGGCGATCAAGTCGATGCGGCACTCCGTGCCGGCCTGAGTGCCCAGCGGCGTACCGTCGTCGAAGAAGGCGCGCAGGTACCACTGTCCATCCCAGGCAGGCCCGTCCAGTGCCCGGCGCCAGCCCTCGGCGGCCGCCAGCCAGCGGGCGGCGCGATGGGTCTCGCCGCGCCTCTGGGCCAGCGGCGCGAAGTCCGCGACGACGCGGCACAGGAACCAGCCCAGCCACACCGACTCGCCGCGCCCGGCCGCGCCGACCTGGTTCATGCCGTCGTTCCAGTCGCCGGCACCCATGAGAGGCAGGCCGTGGGCCCCCACCTTGAGCCGTGCGTCGATGGCGCGCGCACAGTGCTCGAACAGCGGCGCCGCCTCGACGCTCGCGCGCGGCACGTTGTACGCGTCCTCTGCGCTTGCGGCCAGCGCGTCACCTTCGATGAACGGAACGGCCTCGTCCAGTACGGCTGAGTCACCGCTGGTCAGCACATAGTGGTGGGTGGCGTGGGGCAGCCAAAGCAGGTCGTCGCTGCAGCGCGTGCGCACGCCCGCGCCACTGTGCGGGTGCCACCAATGCTGCACGTCGCCCTGTATGAACTGGCGTGCTGCGGCGCGTAGCAGATGTTCGCGCAGCAACTCGGGCGCGGTCAGCGCGAGGGCCATGGCGTCCTGCAGCTGGTCGCGAAAACCATATGCACCCCCGGCCTGGTAGAAGCCCGCCCGGCCCCACAGGCGGCAGGCGGTTGTCTGGTGAAGCAACCAGTGATTCACGAGCGCGTCGAAGCGCGGGTCAGGGCTCTGCACCTGCACGGCGTCCAGGCGGGTTACGCCCAGGCCTTGCTCACCGTCCAGCAGCAGCTGTGCCAGCGCCAGCGCTGCCGGCGGCGTCGCCGCGTGGCCGAGCAGGAACTCGCATTCGCGCGTGGCGCCGGCCTCGAGCCTCAGGCTCAGGCTCGACGCCGCGCAGGGGTCACCGCCCTGGCCAGACAGCCGGCCGAAGCTGTCGGGCCAGGTGAGGCGGCCGCGTGCGTCGAACAGCTCTCGGCGGTCGCAGGTCCAGTCGGGCAACACGGCGTCCCGGCCGCCCTCGTCGTGGGCCTGCAGAATCCAGAACGCGGTCTGGCCGGCAGCAGCGTCATGTTCGTCGAGCTGGGTGGCCATCAGAACATCCAGGGCAGCGCAGCCGGCCGGCGTGAGCCGGGCATGGCTGGTACGCACCGACTGCCGGTCCACGAGCACGGTGCCCAGCAACCACTCGATGGCGCCGAGCACGCGCAGTCTACGGACCTGGCTACCGGTGTTGCTCAGCGAGACCCGTACGCGCTTGGCCGCCAACGTCGCGTCGACGCGCCAGGCCAGTGTCACCGTCAGCCCGTTGTGGCTGTGGCGGATGGACGTGCCTGCGGGGCCGTGCTCGACGCGGTAGCTGGTCTCGGCCGCACCCAGGCCGGGTGCGAGGTTCCAGGCCTCGCCTGTCTGCAGATCCTGCACTGCGAAGTGCTCGCGCGCGGTATCAGCGAGAGGATCGTTGCTCCAGGCGCAGAGCTGGTGTAGCCGGCTGTTTCCGGCCCAGGTCCAGCCGGCGCCACTCTCCGACACCAGCACGCCGAAGTCCGGGTTGGCCAGCACGTTGACCCACGGCCTGGCCGTGGGCCGGGCCCGCGCGGTCACAAAGCTGTAGCCGCCGTCGAGCGGATCGAAGCGGCCCTGCTCAGCGGGTGGGGCAACGGTTGTCGCTGGCGCCGTTGCTGCGTTGCGCTCGCGCGCTTCGCGCAACAGCCGGGCCCCTTCGTGCCAAGCCATCAGGTCAGCCACGTGGCGACCCAGCGGCCGGCCATCAGCGTTGAGGCGCAACCGTGCCAGCTGGGCCAAGGTGGTGCGCTCGGAGGGGCTCAGGTCGGCGGACTGCAGCAGCAGCAGCACGCCGCGCCCGGCCGGCAACCCGTGCTGCAGCTCCGGTGCGTATCGCTCGCCCAGGCTTTGCAGGCCTTGTCGCAGTGGCATCAGATAGGAATTGGGCTCCGCATTGACCAGCACCAGGTCAACACCGACACCGCCGTGGGCCCAGTGCAGCAGCCCCTGGATCAGGGTCTGCACCAGTGCCAGGCCGGCCACGGTCGACACCGTGACGACCACCAACGGCCGCTCGCCCGAGAGCCCGAAGCGCCACAGCAGCCGGCGGTCGCAGGCCTGGCCGGGCGTGACGGCGTCGGGGCGGGTGTGGAGCAGCACGAGCAAGCTGGTCAGCACCTGGATGGCGGCCAGGTCGTCGCTGTGCAGGCGGTGCTCGCGCTGCTGCAACGCATGCAGCGTGGCGCTCAGCTGCGAGGCGCGCTCCACGGCGCCGGGGCGGCGGTAGCTGTCCACCAGTGCAGCAAGCGTCGGCGCGTCCTGGGCGGCGGCTGTGGCCCAGGTGACTTGGGCGGTGCCGTGAGGCGCCAATGTCAGCGGCAGGCACACAGCAGCCACCGGGTCCAGCCCGGTGTCCATCGCACCGCTGGGTGTGGCAGTCGGCTCGAAGTCCGCCAGCGTCTGCCAGTGCCCGCGCAATCGGCCGCGCCAGCGCGCGCGGTCGGCCAGCGCGCGTGCCGCGAGCAAGCCACCGGTCTCTGCGTGGGCGATGAAATGCACTGCGTGCCGGCCCGGTTCGGCTTCGCGACGTGGCCGCCGCGCGAGGAACAGTGCCTGGGTGGCGGCGTCCCAGTCCGCGCTGACGAAGAGGTTGGCGAAGGCTGGGTGCATCTCGTCGGCGCGCGCCGTCGACAGGCTCACCTCGAATGCCGACATCACGTCCAGCGTGATGGGTCGTCCGGAGGTGTTCCACAGCTCGACGCGGCGCAGTTCCACGTCGTCCTCGGGGCTGACCCAGACGGTGCAGCGTGCGTGAAGGTCGGGCCAGGTTGCGTCGAAGCAGACTCGGTCCGGCAGAAAGCGGGCGGTATAGCGGGCGGTGGGGTCGGGAGCGGGGTGCTGAGTCAGCGACACCGGTGCGCCGCCGGCACTGCGGCGCAGGTACAGGAAATGGCCATGGTCGTCGCGCAGTGCGTCGTCGCGCCAGCGACCCAGGTCGACGTCGCCCAGCCGGCTCCATCCTGCGCCGTTCGCGCGCAGCGAGACGCTGTAGGCCGGACGCGTCATGTCGGGGGCGAGCCCGGCTGCCAGTGCGGCCGCCTGTCGATAGCCGGCATTGCCGAGCAGCTGGGTACGCGCCAGGGCCTCCTCGCCGGGCTGCACCTCGCGTAATGGTGCACCCGTCGCGTCCGAGTGTTCGCGCTCCACCGTCGCCGGTGCCAGGTCACGCTGCCCGGCAACTTCGCGCGGCAGGCCCTCGTGCAGCAGCGTGGCCACGGCGGCCAGGCGGGCGTCGGCCATCCCCCAGTGCCGTGGTCGTCCGTCCAGCAGTACCTGGGCCAGGGCCACCAGCGTCATGCCCTGATGGTGGGCCATGTGGGTTTGCACGCGCGTGCACAGGTGCTCATCGACCTGGCGCGCGGGCGTGCAGTCCAGCGCCTCGAAGAAGCCCAGGGCGGTGCGCATCTTGAGCCCCTGCAGCCGGCGCAGGTTCCGCGCGGCGGCCTGCGGCGCAATCATGGCGGCCAGGGCAGTGGCATAGGGTGCGATGACGCGCTCGTCAGCCGGCGCGCGGCGCAGCGCCAGGCCGCGCACGCCCTGCGGAGCGTACTGGTAGGCCAACGCGCGGTCGGTGGCGGCGTAGGCCGACTCGCTGATGCCCCAGGGCAGGCGCAATTCGTCGGCATGGCGGCGCTGCTCTTGCACGGCCATGCGCGCGGCCTGGCCCAGCACGCTGTCGGCCGGCTCGTCCAGAACCAGCAGCGGCATCAGGTACTCGAACATCGAGCCCGACCAGGACTTCAACCCCAGCGCGGCACCGTCGACGTGGTAGCTGCGGCCCAGTGCGGCCCAGTGCGAGGCTGGCACGTCGCCCTTGGCGATGGCCCACAGGCTTGCCAGCCGGGACTCGCTGGCCAGCAGGTCGTAGTGGTGGGGATCGAGCTTCTGGTCCGCCACCTGCCAGCCGATGTGCAGCAGCCGCCGCTGCGGGTCATACAGGAAGCTGAAATCGGTGTCCTCGGCAAGGCGTCGGCAGCGCTGTGCGATGCGGTCGAGCTGCCGCTGCAGAGGCTCGGCGGCACCAACTTCCTCGCAGGCATTGGCCACCGCGAGCAGATGGCCGCACAGGTTGCCGCTGTCGACGGTGGACACATAGGCCGGCAGCAGCGCCTGCAGCGTGGCGGTGTCGATCCAGTTCAACAGGTGGCCGCGATGCAGCGGCAGACGGTCCAGCGTGTCCAGCGTGGCCCGCAGCCTTTGCAGCAGCTCCAGCGGCGTGATCCAGCCGAAGGCGCGAGCGCATGCGGCGGCCAGCAGGTACAGGCCGATGTTGGTCGGCGAGGTGCGCTGCGCCACCATCAGCCGCGGTACGGCCTGCACATTGTCGGGCGGCAGGTGGTGGCTCGCGGGACCGACATGGGTTGCGAACCAGCCCCAGGTTTCGCGCGCGACGCCGAGCAGGTACTGCCGGTCGTCGTCCGCCAGCGGCGGCGCCACGGCAGCGGGTGGGCGGCTGGCCCAAGCTACCCAAAGCGGCGTGGCAGCCCACAGCAGGCTCAGACCCGTCGCCAGCCACGGGGTCGGCGTGTGCAGCGTCAGCAGCACGCCGCCCAGGGCCAGCGCGAGCATCGATAGCGGCGCCTTGCGCACCAGCTGGTCCTGCAGGCCCTGTGCGACCCGGGCCTCGGAGGCTGCCGCTGTCGTCCAGGCCAGCAGGCGGCGGCGGCTGACGGCGCTGCGCCAGAGCGCCCGAGCGATCGCGTCCACGTTGAGCAGCGACTGGCGCAGCCACAAGGCCAGATGCCAGGCCAGGCCAGCGAGCGCGAGGCCGAAGTCGGCCAGGGCCACACGCAGGAAGTGGCCGAGGGCGAGGTCGTCACGGCTTGGGGCCAGACCGGCGATGGCGCCCAGCAGCGGTGCGGCGCTGAAAGCCGCAGCGGCGAGGGCGAGCGCGCCCCATGCCGACAGCGGCACGCCGGCCAGTGCCAGCAGCACCAGCGCCAGCGCGGCAGGCGCGACAAGGCTGCGGCGCAGGTTGTCGAGCACCTTCCAGCGGTCCAGCGCACGCAGCCCGTAGCGGCGCGACAGCAATGGCAGCAACTGCCAGTCACCGCGTGTCCAGCGGTGCGTCCGGGCGCTCGCCACGTCGGCATGTTGCGGCGCCGGCTCGATCAGCGCGACGTCGCCTACGCTGCCGCAGCGGGCGATGCATCCTTCCATGAGGTCGTGACTCAAGACCTGGCCTTCAGGCATGCGCCCCGCCAGCACGGCATGCACGGCGGCCACGTGAAGCAGGCCCTTGCCGCTGAAGCTGCCTTCGTCGAGCAGATCCTGGTAAACCTCGGAGGCGACAGCGTTGTAGGGGTCGTGGCCGGTACCCGCGCCAGCGAACAGCCGGTAGAACAGGCTGCCCTGGCCTGCAGGCGGCCATGCGACCTGCACGCGCGGCTGCAGGATGCCGTGGCCACTGACCACTCGCCACAGCCCGTCGGCATTGCGACCCAGCTGCGGCTGGTTGAGCGGGTGGGCTGCAACTGCCACCAGCTCGCGAAGCGAGCCAGGCGGCAGCACGGTGTCGCTGTCCAGCGTAACGACATGCGGCGTACCGGCCACCGGCTGCGAGCGTAGGCCAAAGTCCAGGAAGGCGTCTGCCTGGCCGCTGAGTCGTGCCATCAGCTGCTCCAGCTTGCCGCGCTTGCGCTCCCAGCCGATCCAGCGGCGCTCGCCGTCGCTCCAGCGGCGCGGGCGGTGAAGCAGGAGAAATCGCAGGGGCTCGCCCAACGGCGCCGGGTGGCGCGCGTTCAGCGCGTCAATCTGCGCCAGGGTCTCCCGCAGCAGTGGGGCGTCGGCGTCGGTGTCGGCCTCGGCTGCATCGGCGAAGTCGCTCAGCAGCGCGAACTGGGCGTTCTGTTCGAGGTTGGCCAGGTGATGACGCTCGAGCCGCTGCGCAAGGGCCTGCGCCGCGGCGGCGTTGTCCAGCAGCACTGGCATCACCACAAGAACGCGGTGCTCGGGCGGGATGCCTGCAGCCAGCGCCAGCCGCGGCTGCCGCCGTGGCGGCAGCGACTCGCTGATGAGACGGTTCAGCAGTGCGAGGGCCACCTCGCTGGCCGGCAGCAGGGCCAGCAGCGCGAGCGCGACCCAGAGCCAACCGTGCAGGCTCGCAGCGGCAGCATGCATGAAGACGAATACGAGGGCGGCGCTGGCCAGCGCAAGGCCGATGAGCAGCAGAGGCAGCGCGCGGGGGCGCCAGCGCGGCCCGCGTGGTGGTGGCAGGCCGAGCTTGGCATGCAGTGCGTCACGGCCCGCACCGAGCAGCCAGTAGCCCAGCGACGCGGCGGCCGGACCGCTTTCCAGCGGGGCCGCGTGCGCGGCCAGGCTCAGCAGTTGGTCCGCGATTTCGCGCTCGCTGCGGTCGCAGCGCCGCGCCAAGCGCTCGATCTCGTGCAGACTGGCGTCCTGGGTGTCGCGGTGCTCCGCGGCGAAGGCAGGCCAGGCCAGCAGCCGCTGCATGAGGGCACTGGACTGGTCCACAAGGCTTCGCCAGTTGGTCCGCGACAGGCGAGCCAGTGAGCCGATCGCGTGGCCCACGCTCAAGGCGTCGGCGGCGGCCTCGGCCTGCTGGCCCTCCAGCGCGGTGGCCGGGTCCGGCAAGGACTGGGCGAGCGCCAGGCGGATGGCCTCGCGGCCGGCGGCACCCTGGGCGGTGCCAGTCTCTGAGTCGGCGTGCAGGCGCTGCATGATCTGCAGCGCGAACGCGACAGCCACGCCGCGGACGCGCAGGCGCTCGAACCATGGCTGTGGCGCCATCGGTGGAGCGCCTTCCTCGGCAAGGGTGTCGCACAGCCTGTGCGCGACCTCACGTGCAGCCTCCTCGGTGGCGACGCGCTCGGCCAGCCGGCGCAGGTTCTCCACCAGCACGGCCCGCAGCGTCGTTGGCAGCGCCCACAGCTCACCCTGGGTGAGGCAATGCACGCCTTGGTAGGCCTCCAGAAAGCTGGCCAACAGGTCGACGTCGAAGGCGCCATCGGTGTGGGCAAGGTAGTGCCAGGCGACAGCGTAGATGCGCGGCAGGCCGGTGAGGCCGGGGGCGGTCAGCACGGGTAGCTGCCGGTAGTAGCGATGCGGCAGTTCGCCCCGCACGACACGGGCCTGCGCGATGACTTCGTGGATGTTGTCCTGCAGCCATTCGCCGGCCGGGCTCAGCGGGCGCCCCAGGCGCTGCTGGCGCTCGATGGTGGCCTGCGCCGCGCGAAGCACCGCGACGTTGGAGCGCAGCCGCGGAAAGAAGGTCAGCGGCGGGTCGGCCCGCTGTGGCAGGCCATGCGTGCGGGCCAGCGCATGACCGTGCAACGCGAATCCCTCGGCGCCCAGCAGCGCCGCGCGGATCGGCGGCTGTAGTGGCCCGCGCGCGGGCGCGAGAAGGGTGTCCTGCATTGACCGCCGCCAGAGCGGCCAGCAGCGCCTCAGGCGAACCACAGCGCGCCCGCGATGAGCAGCAGCAATGCCGTCAGCGTGGACATCAGGCGCGGTCGAAGGACCGCATGCATCGTCTGAAACGTGCCGGCGGCACCATGCCAACGGCCGCGAGCGGCCGCGCAGTCGACACAGTGGCCCCTCAGTGCATCGTCGACGGTGTGCGGATCAACGGCCACGCAGCATCCCCACGATCAGGCCTGCCACGGCCAGCACGATGAAGAGCATGGCCATCAGATGGGCCAGGCCAACGGCGCCAGCGGCCAGGCCGCCAAGGCTGAACAGCGCGGTCACCATGGCCAGGACGAGAAAGATCAATGCGTAATGCAGCATGGTGCGCTCGTTGGAATGGCTGAAGGCCGATGCTGAGGAGCGGCAACGTCCGTCGTCTGTGCGGCAGCAGACGTTGGCAGCGTGCGCTGGCGGACAGACAGGGCGGACACGGTCCCCCAGAGTCGGTGGCACAGCGCGCTGCGGCGGGGTCAGTCCTCGGCAGGGCACTGGGTCGCCGGCATCCGCCGACGTGGCGCCGCAACCCGCGGCCTGACCCGAGGAGCATTCATGAATCCAACCCTTTGCACCCTTCCCCTGCCTGGCGTTTTCCGCTCTTCGGCATGGGCTCCCGTGGCTGCCATCGCCGCCCTGCTGCTCGGGGCCTGCGCTGCGCCGACCAAGCCGCCCCCAGAGCTCGCCGTAGCGGAGGCCGCCGTGCAGCGTGCCAGTACGCCGGCCACTGCCAGTGACGCACCTGCCGAACTGCGCTTGGCTACCGACAAGCTGGCAGCCGCGCGGGCCGCCGTGTCCGCGGGGGACTTGGACCGCGCACGTGCGCTTTCCGAGCAGGCCGGGGTCGACGCCCGTGTCGCCGAGTTGCATGCGGACAGCGTGCGATCGCGCAGGGCCGCGAAGGAGTCGCAGGACGCGGCCCGGGCGCTGGCCGAAGAGATCCAACGCAAGACGGTCCGTTGAGCGGACCACCCCCAAGCTTTGAAAGACATGCCATGAACTTACGACCTTCCCGATTTGTCTCGACCCACCCCGCGCTTGCCGGCTCCGCCGCGGCCACCTGTCTGGTGCTGCTGGCGGCGTGCTCCTCCATGCCGACCCAGAATGCCGCGCTGGAGCAGGCGCGCGCCCGGCTCAATGCCGCGCAGGCCCAGCCCACGACGGTGGCCGTGGCCTCAGACGAACTGGCGCGCGCCCGTGAATCGTTGCGCCGCGCCGACCAGGCCCTGGTCAACGGTGACAGCGTGACCCAGGTCGACCACCTGTCCTACCTGGCGCTTCAGCACGTAAGCATTGCCGAGGACACGGCTGCCAGCCGGAACGCTCAGGCCATCGTCACCGGAGCGGCTGCCGAGCGTGACCGCATGCGTCTGGAAATGCGTACCCGCGAAGCCGACGTGGCGCAGGCGCAGAAGTCCGCCGCCGAGCAGGCCTCGGCGGTCAAGACGGTGCAACTGGCCCAGTCCGAGGCCAACACCCAGTCCGAGCGTGACCGGGTGGAGCGAAGCGACGCCAAGGTCGGTGCCCTCGAGGCCCAGTTGCGTGAGCTGAACGCCCGGCAGACTGAGCGCGGCCTCGTCGTCACGCTGGGGGACCTGCTGTTCGACACCGGCGCCTCGCGCTTGCGCCCCGAAGGTCAGCGCAGCATGGACCAACTGGCGGTCTTCATGAAGCACAACCCCGAAAGGCGTGCGTCCATTGAAGGTTACACGGACAGCACCGGTAGCACGACATCCAACCAGGCCCTGTCGGACCGCCGCGCGCACTCGGTGATGGCGGCCCTCGTGCAGCTCGGCGTGCCCGGCAGCCAGCTCAGCACGCAGGCCTTCGGCGAAGAGCGCCCCGTCGCCGGCAACGACACCACGGCCGGTCGGCAGATGAACCGCCGTGTCGAGGTCGTCTTCGCCAGCCAGGCGGCTGATCTGGTGCGGAAGTGAACCGCTGGCGCGGCCGCTCCCGTGCCGCGCCGGCCCCTATTGAACAGGAGTTGGCATGAACACTTTGAACCTCAAGAATTCCGCGCGCCTGCTGGCCGCTGGCGCGGCGCTCGCGCTTCTCGGCGCTTGCGCCGCCACCCGGACCCAGGAGGGTTCGGGCGAGTACGTGGACGACACCGTCATCACCGCCAAGGTCAAGGCCGCCATCCTGGGCGAGCCCACGCTCAAGTCCGCCGAGATCAACGTCGAGACCTTCAAGGGCCGTGTGCAGCTCAGCGGCTTTGTGTCTTCCAAGCCGGAGATGGCGACGGCCGTGATGGTGGCCCGCAACGTCAAGGGCGTGAGCGGGGTGGCGAATGACATGCGGATGAAGTGACATCCTGGGCACGCGGTCGGTCGGTGCCGAAGACGCGGTCCCAGAATGTGCTGCTGACACCGTAGTAGCCCACCCTCGACATCGGCGGTGGGCTGTCTGGCGTTAGGCGCGCGGGCCGGTGGTGCAGACCATGCCACTGGCGCCGGCGCCGCAGCCAGCGTCCGCCGATGCGCGAGGGCCTGGCGGCCGTTGGCTGGTGGATGGCGTGGTGGGTCAGCCCGTAGGCGATGTAGCCGCCGAGCATTCCGAAGCTTAGCGCTGCAGCCGGCCAGACCCCCAGCCACCAGATGGCAGGCAGCAGCAGCGTGGCGAAGAGCGCGGCCGACAGCGCTGTGGGTGCTGCAATCAGCGCACCCGGGCGGCGATGGTGCTCGGCGTGCCAGCGCCTGAACAGCGGCATGCCGTGCAGCACGAAGCGGTGCAACAGGTATTCGAGCAAGCTCCAGCCCAGGACGCCGGCTGCGGCCCAGCCCGCCAGACCCAGGCTGGCCGGGGCTGCCAGCAGCAAAGCGGCACCGAGGGCCAGGTCGACCGCGCCGTAGAGGTAGAAATCGGCGCGGTAGGCGCCAGGACTGTGTTCGAAGGCCAACCAGCGCATGGGAATCGCGGCGCGGTTCAGATCCTGCCGGCCTTGGCCTTGGCCTTGGCGCTGGCCAGGCAACTGGCGCGCGCGTCAGGGGTCATCGCGCCGCACTGCTCGGCGGCCAGCTTGTAGTCGGCCTCGCGCCGGTCCCTGGCGGCGTCGAGCTTGGCGTCGGTGACACGCTGGTTCATCTTCAGGTCGGCCTGGCCCTTGGCGCGCACGGCATGGGCTTGCTTGGTGCATATGGTCTTGGCGCTGCCAGACCTGTCGTTGCACTGCGTGCGGGCGAGCTCGTAGGCGGTGTCCAGCTTGATGGAGGTGACGTTGTCCTGCGACTTGCGGGTGCCGGTGTGGGCCAGATCCAGCTCGGCCTTGGCTACCAGTTCCTTGCCGCGGGCCTGCTCGCGGCAGATGTCGCGCGGTGTGCCCGCGAGCTTGTCGCATGCGGCCCGGTCAGTCAGCAGCGTGGCCTCGGCGCGCGCCTTGCCGGCGTTGAATTCGTCCACGCTCGTCAGGCTGGCGGCCAGGGCGGGGCTGGCACACAGCGCGGTGAGCAGGCAGGCCATGGCCAGCCGGGGGGTGAACAGGATGGTGCGGGACGGATTCGGGAGGCGGGTGTTCATGGTGTTTCCTTTGGAGTAAGTCGCTCGCGCCGGCGCTCCGGGACGGGTGCCCAGCCTGAGGGTGGTGCGTCGTCCAGTCGGTTCGACAGCGCACCCAGCGCGTCCACGCTGTGTGCGCCAGCAGACGGTGAACTTGCGCGGGCCGGGCCAGACTCGAATTTCCCAATCCGCCTCTCCCGTGCGCCATGCCTACCTTCGATGACGTCCACGACGCGCAGGCCGCAGCACTGCTGGGTCGGCCGTTTGCCGAGCTCGACGCCCAGGCGCAGCGTGTGGCCCGGCACATCGGCCTGCACCAGCCGATCACACGACATCCCGAGGCCGCTTCGGCCGCACCACCTACCCGTGGCCAGCGCGCCGCCGACGCCGTCACGGCCTTCGGCGGCTCGTGGTTCTTTGTCGGGCTGTTTGCCACCGTGATGCTGGTGTGGGTGGCCTTGAACGTGCTGCTGCTGGGTCGCTGGGGCCAGGCCTTCGACCCTTACCCGTTCATCCTGCTGAATCTCTTTCTGTCCATGCTGGCCGCGGTGCAGGCACCCATCATCCTCATGTCGCAGAACCGACAGTCCCAGAAGGACCGCCTCACGGCCGGGCATGACTACGAGATCAACCTCAAGGCCGAGCTGGAGATCATGCTGTTGCACGACAAGCTGGACCAGCTGCGCGAGCAGCAATGGGCGGAATTGCTGGCCATGCAGGCCGAGCAGATGCGGTTGCTGGCTGTTCTGGCGGCCGGCCTGCCGACAGGGTACGCCAGCGTACCGACGCCATCGGCGTCGGTCTTGCAGGATGGTGCTGCCGCCGGTCCCGCGGACCAGGAACGGGAGACCGTGCCCGGTTCGCCCCGCAGCAGTCGCGGCCGGCGGCGCCCGACAAGCTTTTAGCAAGGACTCGCCATGAATCGCACTGACCCGACCGCGCCCCCGACCCCCCGTGACCGAATTCGCGGCCGAGGCACTGCATAACGCCGCGACCCAGGGCGGAGATGCGGTGGGTCAGCTCGTGGCCAAGGCCGGCGATCTGACGCAGCGTAGCGTCAAGCATTGGCGTGGCCAGGCCGAGGTCTGGCGAGATGGCACGGCCGGGCACATCCGCGCCCATCCGCTGCGCTCGGTGTTGATCGCCACGGGCGCCGGAATGGTGCTGGCGCTGCTCCTGCGCGCGCTGGGCCGCTGACTGGGCTGCCTGCGGTGGCAAGCGCCCGTCGCCTGTTCTGGCCGCTGCCGGCCCAGCCTGAGCTACTGGCAGAACAGGCCTGGGCCTATGGCGAGATGCTGAGCGCGGATTGGCTGCGCCGCACCCGATTGCGGATGCTTGCGGCTGGCGCGCTGCTGGCCAGCGTCGTGCTGGCCGGTCAGGCGGTGCTGCGGTGGGCCGGCCTGCGCCGTCAGCTGTCGGCCGACCTGGACTTGGTCCACAGCACCGACGCGGCGCCGTGACGGCGGCCACCACCTGGCTGCTTTCCCAGGGCGGCCGGCCTGTGCCGAGGCCGCACGGCATCTCGTGCCGCGGTGCGTCGGCACCTGCTGCTGGCCGTGGCAGGGGAGGCTGCCGCAGGCGTGTTGCCGGTGTAGGTTCGCCTGCCAGGCTCGCTGCCACTGACGCCGGTCACACGGGTCTTTGGGCCGTGGTTGGTGCGCTAGCGCACGGTTGGCGCAGCCCGGCGCCGTCAGCATCTGTGCCTTTACGGGAGTGAGCCCATGCATGCCGTTCAGCCGCGCGCACCCGGAGTGGAACCCCTGCTGCTGAGCTGCACCCAGGTGGCCACGTTCATCGGCCCTCAGGCCTTGATGGCCGCCAGCGGCTTCTTCTTCCAGAGGTGCGCGCGCCTCTTCCTCGTCACCAGCCGCCACGTGCTGCTGGATCTCGCCGCCGACCACCGGCCGCAACGCATCGAGTTCACCCTGCACGCCGCCGGTGTGGACCTGGCAGAGCGGCACCGCGTATCGCTACCGCTTTACGACAACGGATTGCCGCTTTGGCGCCAGGTTGGTGACAGTGGCGGCGATGTGGATGTGGCGGCGCTGGAGATTCCGGGCATGGCCATGCCGCGGCACGCGCAGTTCTGTGCCTTCACGATCCGCCATATCCAGGTGCAGGTGCACGCAGTGCGCCTGGGCCAGCCGCTGCTGCTGGTGGGCTTCCCTCTGGGGGGGCATGACAATCTGCACCACCTTCCGGTGGCGCGGGGCGCCGTGGTGGCCTCGGCATTTGGCGTGCGCTTCCAGGGCCGGGGCTGCTTCTTGACAGACGCACCCATGCAGCGCGGCAGCAGCGGCGCACCGGTTGTGCGCCACGATCCCGACGGCGACTCCAGCCTTCCCTGGCAGCTGCTGGGCGTGCATGGCTCGCGCATGGACCCGGGAGAGCGCGGCAACGGGCATGAGGCCTCGCCAAGCCTGAACCTGGCCTGGTATTCGGACGTGCTGCTCGCGCTGACTCAGTAGGCCCATGACACCCGAAACAGCGACTGTGTTCGTTATGGCACACACAAGCCACGACGGGCTGGCTAGAGTCGGAGCCTGGACAATGCAACAGCACGGGAGGCTGGATGCCTGCTCCGCCTGATGCACTGAATCCGCTCAGCAACCGGTTGCTGGCTGCGTTGTCGGAAGAGGAATGGGCCCGCCTTGCCGGTCAGCTCGAGTTCGTGCCGCTGCAGCTGGGCCAGGTGTTGTACGAATCTGGCCGGCCTCAGAGCCATGTGTATTTTCCCACCACGGCCATCGTGTCCCTGCTCTATGTGATGGAGGACGGTGCGTCGGCAGAGATCGCGGTGGTGGGCTACGAAGGAATCGTCGGTGTGTCGCTTTTCATGGGCGGCGAGACCACGCCCAGCCGCGCCGTCGTGCAGAGTGCCGGTGGCTGCCACCGGCTGCGCGCCGCGGCCATCAAAGCCGAGTTCGGCCGCTACGGCGTCTGCATGCACCTGCTGCTGCGCTACACCCAGGCGCTGCTCACGCAGATGGCGCAGACGGCCGTCTGCAACCGGCACCACCTGCTGGAGCAGCAGCTGTGCCGCTGGCTGCTGTTGAGCCTGGACCGCATCTCCGGCGACGAGCTGGTGATGACGCAGGAGCTCATCGCCAACATGCTGGGCGTGCGACGCGAAGGTGTTACGGAAGCAGCGTTGAAGCTGCAGAAGCTCGGGCTGATTGACTACGCCCGTGGCCACATCACCGTCATAGACCGCCCCGGTCTCGAGAAGCGCAGCTGCGAGTGCTACGGCGTTGTCAAGCTGGAGTACGACCGCCTGCTCAACCAGCCCCTGCCAGTTGCCCGCTGACGGGCAGGGTGCGCTGGCGCACAGCGGGGCCGGGCCGGTCGCGCCCAGACTGGGGCATGACTGCCAACCAACTGCTGGATCATCTGCCTGCCGCTGAGTTGCGACGCCTGCTCGCCCTGGGGTCGCAGGTACCTCTTCGCAGTGGGCAGCAGCTGGCCACCCAGGATGTACCGGCGCGTGTGCTGCTCTTTCCGTTGCGGGGCTTCATGTCGCTGGTCGCGCCGCTGGATGCCCACCCGCCCTTACAGGTGGGCATGGTGGGCCGCGAGGGAGTGCTGGGCGCGCAGTTGCTGCTGGGCCTGCCTGCAAGCCCGGTCAGCGCGATGGTGCAGGAAGAGGGCCAGGCCTGGGGCCTGCCAGCCGCCGTGCTGCGTCGCCAGCTGCCTGGCAGTCCCGGCCTGCGCCGGATGCTGACGCGCTACTTGCTGGTGCAGCTGCGCAACTCCGCCACTGCCGCGGCCTGTCTGCACTTTCACGCGCTGCAAGCGCGGCTGGCGCGCTGGCTGCTGATGGGCCAGGATCGCGCGGCTGGCGAGGGCTTTTCCGTCACGCAGGAGGGGCTGGCTCATCTGCTGGGTGTGCGGCGTGTCGGCGTCACGGTGGCGGCGGGTGGACTGCAGGAGGCCGGCCTGATCCGCTACCACCGCGGCTGGATCACCGTCAGTGACCGCACCGGCCTGGAGGCGGCTGCCTGCTGCTGCTATGCGCAGGAGCGGGCGAGCTACTCCCTGGGGATGAGCTTTGCAACGGATGCTGCCCTCCTTGCTCCAGCGCACTGACGGGGGTGTCAAGTGACCCATCAATCTCATCCCATGGTCCAAGCCCAGGCTCAAACCGCAGCACTGACAGGCAACAGCCTGGCGAAGCGAGACCTCGACCTGCACCGCCAACAGCGTGAGGCGCTGCTGCAGCTGGCCGTGGCACAGCAGCGCTGCCAGCAGCTGGAAATGCAGTTGCGAGATGGCCAGCTGCGCGAGCGCCGCCACCTGCACCGCGCCGAGCATGACGACCTGACGGGCCTGCCCAATCGCGCTGCCTTCCGCGGGCGGGTCCGGCAGGCACTGGCCTGCGGAGCACCCGTCGCGGTCGTGATGCTGGACCTGGACGGCTTCAAGCTCGTCAACGACCATCACGGCCATGCCGCAGGCGATGAGGTGCTGCGCATCATCGCGGCCCGCATGGTCCATGCGCTACGCAACGGCGATGTGGTGAGCCGCCTCGGCGGCGACGAATTTGCCTGTCTGCTGCAGAACGCTGGCACGCCCGCCAACCTGCTGGCGCTGACGGACAAGCTCAGCGCCTCCATCGCTTCGTCCATGCAGGTGGCCGGCCGGCGCATGAGCCTGCAGGCCAGCTTGGGCCTGGCGATCAGCCCCGGTGACGGCGCCTGCGTCGACACGTTGCTGGCCAGCGCGGATGCCGCGATGTACCGCGCCAAGTGGCATCGCAGGAACCATGCCCTGCAGCCCGTGCCGGCGCGGTTCGAGAGCGCGCAGATCCCATCTGCGGCAGGGCCTGATGACAACTCGCCACCGCCTGGAGAGGCTGGATGACTGCGTTGTTCGAACCGGTTCGACCCGTCGCCCGCCAGATGGAAATCGACACCGATGCGATGGATGCCACACGCCGCGGACCGTCAGCGGGCTTCAACGGCTGGCGGCAGGCTCTGGAGGTGCCGTTGAACGGGGCGCCGGCCACCGAACTGGTCTGCGCGCTGTGCCAAGAGCGCCATCATTTCACTGCCCGCGGCCTGGCGTCACCGCGCGTCGCCGAGGCGTTCGCGATTCGCGAGGCGGAGGAGTCTGTGCACGCTGACCGCCTCGCCAGGCGCATCGTGCAGCAGGGCGGGCAGCCTGACCTTGATCCCGGCACACTCGCGCAGCGCAGCCATGCGGGCTATGACGGCCCTCCGGCGTTGGTGACCATGAGCTGGGCCAACCTGGCCGCCGAGCGAGTCGCCATCAAGATCTACAGCCAGTTGGAGCGCCTGGTCGGTGACCGCGACCCCAGCACAAGTCGCTTGCTGGAAGACCTGCTGTCCGACGAGCAGCGGCAATCCGGCGAGTTGCAGGTATGGCTTTCGAATTGAGCCTCGACCCCCAGGAGTCCCTCATGAAGCTGCGCGACACCAGAGCCGAACAACGCCGCCCCCATCGCTTGGGGCCGGCCCGCATACCTGCCAAAGAGCAGCAGGAGACCGACTTCACGGCCGAAGGATCTCCGCCGCCCGGCAAGGTAGGCGCCGGGCGCCCCGCGCTGCCCGACGAAGACGGCGGTCCGCCGGCGCTGGCAGTGGCGAGCAAGCACGCCAAGCGCTGAATCAGATGCGCGGCGTCGTTGCGCGCTGCCTGCATCGACACCCGCAAGGGTGCGAGGGATCGCAGGTCAGGGTGGGGTCGGTATCAGAACGGTGTCGATCACGTGGATCACGCCGTTGGTGGCCTGGATGTCAGGTTCGACAACACGGGCCTTGTTCACGCCCAGATACGCCCGCACCGTGCCCAGGCTCCGCGCCCTGCAGCGTCGCCAGCAGCATGGGCTGCTCGCCTGCGGCGGCGGACACGTGGCCGAGCCAGATGGAGCTTCAGGAGCGCGGCTAGTGTCGCCTTGCTTTCGCGCTTGAACAGGTAGGCCCACTCGCTCCTGGCGAGCTTGTCGAACGCCTTGTCGTTGGGCGCTGACACGGTGCATTCCATGCACCGCCGAGCATGTTGGCCCGACCCGCGGCCTTGAAGGCCGCCATCAGGTACTTGATGCGGCCCGACCGGTCGGTCGGTATAAGCAGAGTCTCGTGCGGGGCTGCAGGCCCCAAGGCCGCCGTGGCCGTGGCGGTGGTCATGGCGTCCTTGAAGGCAGCGGTCAGGCGCGCGGTTCACCTTGCGCATTGACCGTCACGGTCGCGCCGGGAGGCCTGGCGAGCTGCACATGATGCTGCCGGCCTCGGAAGTCGTAGGTCACATCCCAGTAGGCCGGGGTCTGGCTCGCGGGCCGATCATCGCAGCGCTGCACATCGCGGGTCACGACCGACTCCCCGTTGCTGTTGCGCCCGATGCTGTTGCCCACCATGCCACCGGCTACCGCACCACCGGCCGTTGCCAGCGCGCGCCCCGTGCCGCCGCCCACCTGGTGGCCCAGGATGCCGCCGATGACGGCGCCGATGACGATGCCTGGCATGCTGCCTTCGCTGCGGCTGCCTTCGTTGACCTGCTGATGCTCCGTCCAGCATCGTGGCTGTCCGGCGTCGCCGTAGACCGCGCGCACGTCGCTGACGGGCGCCTGGTAGAGGCGTTCGTGATCCCGACGGCGGTAGTCACCCGGTACGTTGGGGTAGGGCGCGTAGCTCAGCTCGTCGTCACGGGTATCGCCCGCAACCACGCGAACTGAGGAGATCTGGTCGTCCAGCCCCATGGCTTCGAGCGACGCGTACTGGCCCGGACGGAGCACGCGGCAGCGGCCGGCGTAGCGCTGATCAACGCACACCTCCCAACGCTGGCCGCGCACGACGGCCGATGAGGCGCGGTCGTTGAAACTGCTGCTCCTGAGGTTGCTGATGTTGCCGTTGGTCGTGATGGAGCGGCCGCCGAAGTCGGACTGCTCGTAGAAGGTGATCTGCGCCAGCGCAGGCGCAGCGGCCGCCAGGCCCCAGAGCAGGACCAGGGCATGGCCGCGCAGCCAGGCGGTTTGTGGTGAGTGCATAGGGCTCTCCTGTTGGAACGTGCTGCAGTCTGGCTGCGCACCGGCGGGCCGTCTGTGCGTTGACGGACTCACGGTGCCGCTTGCGCTGGCAGGCCGGCTTGTACACAGCGCGGCAGCACACAGACGCACCCGCGCCGCGGCGCTACAAGCGGTTGCGGGTGCGATCAAGTCGCCAGCGAGACCGCAAGGCCTTGGCCGCGCCGCAATGGAAGGGTCCGCATGACCAAGACAATCTCGACACTGGCTCTGACCCTGGCTTTCGCGCTGCTGCCCAGCACTTCGGGCGCCATCGGCAGGGCAGCGCTGAAGCAGGCGCAGGAGCGCTACCGCGTGGAGCGCGATGTCTGCCTGGACGGCCAATCCCACCAGAGCCTGCAGACCTGTCTGCGGGAGGCCGATGCGGCCCATGCCCAGGCACTCAAGGCCGACCTTGACGATGGCGCCGCCGATTACGCGCGCAACGCGAGCCGGCGATGCGACGTCCTGCCGCCGGAACTGCGGCAGGCCTGCACAGCGCGCATGCAGGGAGCCGGCACGGTGAGCGGGAGCGTCGCCGGCGGTGGTATCTACAGGGAACTCGTCACGACGGAGCCGGCCCTTGTCGACAAGCCGGTGACCGGCCGCTGAGCCAGCCCGCTTCAATGGACAGCACAAAAAGGCGGGGTCCCGGTTTCTGACCGGGACCCCGCAAGGAAGATGGCTGTCGCCTATCTCTTGATGACGTCCTTGACGGCCTCCTTGACGTCGCCGACGGCCTTCTGCGTCTGCCCCTCGACCTGCTTCTTGATGCCGTGCAGTTGCTGCTCGGTGCTGCCGATCAGCTTGCCGGTGGTCTGCTGCACCTTGCCGGCAGCATCCTTGAGGGTGCCCTTGACCTGGTCCTTGTTCATGCGGTTCTCCTTCACTTGGATTAAACGGATCCGCACGGCCTAGGCCGCGCGGGGCGGATCATTCGGACGCGTCGGGCCGGCGGAAGTACTTGTGCAGGCCGTCGGTCCAGGACTGGTCGGACATCGTCGGCCAGTGAGCCTTGTCGAAGCCGGGGACATCCTTCAGCGACGCCTTGAGCGAGTCGCGCGTGAATCGCTTGGTCGTGGTGTCCAGCGTCAAGGCCATCCAGGGCTCCGCGAGGAGCTTGTCCCCGAGGCCCAGCATTCCGCCAAAGGTCAGGACCGCGCAGGCGATCCGACCGGTGGGCATGTCAATCGTGAACTCCTTGATGTCGCCGAGGTCTTCGCCCTCTTCGTTGTGGTCGTCGTTGCTGGGCAGGGTCTCGGCGCCCGTCAGGGCCGGCCCGGGGCAAGCTCCGTTGCTGGCATGCATGCCGGGGCTGTCGCGGGTGAGGTAGCTGGTGGTCATGCGTAATCCTTGATGTGTCGCTCTGCGACGCTGGAGCGGCACGAGATGATCTCGCTGCCATGCGGTGGACCTTAGGTGAAACGCCGGCGGCGGTCTGTACGCAGGGCCACGCAGCGGGCGAAGCGGCTGCCAGGATTTCGACGCGGTCGTGCAGGCATCCGGCACCACGTCGATGCAAGTCACCCGCCCGGCTGGGCAGTCGGCAAATGCGAGGGCCAGCGCGCGTCAGCTCTGCTGAGCGGGCATGCCGTCGTCGGGCGGCTGCGTGATGTCTAGCACCGCGTACAGGTCACCGGGCGGTGAACCCGGCAGGCCATGGCCTTGGAGCCGCAGCCGTCGATGGTTCGCCGAGCCGGGCGGGATGGTCAGCAGCGCCGTGCCCGTCGGCGTGGGCACCGTGATGGTCGCGCCCAGGGCAGCCTCCCGGGTTGTGACGGGCAGGTCAAGGTAGACGTCGGCGGTATCCAGCCGGAAGAGCCGGTGCGGCATGAAGATCACCTCCAGGTACAGGTCGCCGGCTGATGCGCGGCCACGACTGTTCACGCCGTGTCCTTTCAGGCGCAGATGATGGCCCTCGCGCACGCCCTTGGGGATGCGCACGTTGAGATGACGGTCGCTGAACTCGAGCACGCCCTGGCCGTCGAAAGCCGGAATCTGCAAGTGGATGCGGCGCGTGGCGCCGCCGTAGGCGTCGGCCAGCGCTATGAGGATGACGGCGTACTCATCGTCGCCATTGGCGAAGTACTGTCCGGTCGCCGTCGCGAAGCGCTCGCGGCTGGCGCATTGGATCGGGGCCCGCGTGGCGGAGGGTTCCACTTCTGAGGTCGCGCAGCGATCCCCCAAGGCAGCGGCGCATGGTGTTGGAGCGGTCATGGGACCAGGGTGCAGGGCGGGTTGAAGGGTGTCTGTGCACCGCCGCACGCCGCAGGCTGTGTTCGTCAACGCACAGACCCCTGTGGCCGCTGCGGCGAGCCTGCCCGGCTTCAAACCGATGGAACTGGTCGCCCTTCATGCACTGGCTGCCCCTCGTCCTGTCCCTGTCTGCCACCCTGGCCGCCTTGCTTGTCCTGCTGGCCGTGGGCGGCCGGCGCCGGTGGCGGGCGCGCGCGCTCTCTGGCCAGCAGCCTCGACGCCGAGCCCGGTCCGGCGCAGGTCACGCATTTCGACCCTGCCGAGCTGAAGAATCTGCGGGCACCCGTGCAGCGCTATCTGCGCATGGCGCTGACCTCGGGCCAGCCGCTGGTGAGCGGGTTGCGGCTGACGCAGAGCGGCCGCATCGGCGTGCCTGCCTGCGGCTTGCGCTGGCAGTCGTTCGCGGCGGATCAGCAGGTAGCGACCTGTAGAACGGGGCTGCCGTGGAACGCGCGCGTCTCACTGTTCGCAGGGCTGGATCTGTGGCTGCGTGACGGCTATCTGAACGGCACAGGCCTGTTGCGTGCCGCGGTGCCAGCCCTGCTCAGCATGCCGAACATGCGGGGCGCAGAGGAACTGGCGCGGAGCAGGCTGTTGCGCTTCCTGGCCGAGTCGCCCGGGTACCCGACGGCGTTGCTGCCTAGCCAGGGCGTGCGCTGGGCGGCAGTGAATGCCAGCCAGGCCGACGCGACGCTGGCCGATGGCGCTGTGTCGGTGACGCTGCGCTTCAGGTTCGGCGACGCCGGCATGGTGGACACCGTGCGCTGTGAGGCGCGCGGGCGAGGCGTGGGGAGTCGCCTGGTGATGACGCCCTGGGAGGGACGCTGGAAGGACTGGGCGAGCCGCGACGGCATGCGCGTGCCCGCTGACCGGCGAGGCGGTCTGGCTGCTGCTGGGCGGGCGCCAGATCTATTGGCGCGGCCACCTTGGCAAGCTCCGCTACCGGTTCAGCGCTTGATCGGACTGATCTTGGTGCCTTCGATGCTGACGCTCGCCATCAAGCCCTGCTGGTCGGTGATGAAGGCGTAGGCATCGTCCTTCAGCGTGCTGGTGGACAGGTTCTTCGCAACCCCTTCGTTGACGACCACGACGGTCGGCCCGACGCCGATTTCCCAGCCCCTGGACTTGGCCAGGTAGTCCACGGCCTTGTCACTCATAAGCAAGACGACATAGGCGTAGGACTCCGCGCCGGCCTGGAAGCCCCAGGACGCTGACACCGTGTTGTAGTACTCGGTCGGCCTGCCGGACTTCATCAGCACGCCCTCACCGTAGGCGCCGCCGAACACCAGACCGGCCTTGATGACCTTGGGGAAGACGAGAATGGCCTTGGCCTTCTTGGCGATGGTCTCGGCCGTGGGGTTGTGCGTGTACAGAGTCGTTAGCGCCTGCCCGGCGTCCTTGTCCAGGTCCTGGGCCGTCGCGCCCAGGGCGTGCCCCACCAGGCCGCCAAACAGGACGGCGCCCATCGCAGCCATCAACAACCAAGGCAGGTGGCGACGAGACATGGCGAGGAAGCCCTCGTCAAGCGCGGGTCGCTGGTCACGGCGGCGATGGATGGGTACTGGTGGCCCGTCGGTGCGCATGCGAACGCGGGTGGACGCACTGGGGCTGGTTTGGTTGTTCATCGCGAACCTTTCAGGCCCTTGCGGCCGGCGTGCTTGTGGCGTTCTGGCATGGGGGTTGAAGGCCTGGGCAGTTCAGGCTTGATCTCCAGAACTGGGGGGTGGCCCGCCGGCGCGGCGGGCGGGCGCTTGGTCTTCATCGATTTCTTCATGGGGTGCTCCCGGTCAAAGTCCTGGCATCGAGGAATTGCTGGCCTGGACGCGCCGACCTTAGGGCGGAGCTGCGACTCTGACTGTGCGGCCGCGCACACCCGGTGCGTTGTCATGCGTACGTTGCCGCACAGACGCAGGCGATGCCGGTGCGCAGTCTCAACGCACTTCATTCGCCGCAGAGGCCCGCCATGAACGACAACCCGCAGCGCCCTCGAGCCGTCGTGCCAGTGCTCGACGATGCGGAGCTCGCATACATGGCGCAGGTGGCATTGACGTGGAACCGGGACCTGCCGCCCGGGGCAGTCAGGGCCAGCGCCGCAGCCGGGTGGCTGACGTTGTCAGGCGAGGTGCTGTGGCATTGCCAGCGCCAGGATGCTGCCGAGTGCGTCCGCCATCTCCCGGGCGTCGCGGGCATTAGCAACGACATCTCGCTGCGCCCCAGTGGCGCCAGCGTCAGAGCCGCGCCCTGAAGTCGTGAAAGGCGTGGATAAAGGCGTCGCGCATGTGATCCATGTCGGACACCCACTGGTGCCATGACCCTTCGCTGGAAGACTGCAACTCCTCCCATTTCAGTTGCGCGGCCTGCGAATGCCCATGCAGCTTGGCCAGCTCGAGCGCATATCGCTCCCGAGCCTCCCGTCGGGTGTGCGTCACCTTGGTCTCGAAGGAGCTGAGCTGGTCGTTCAGCTCGTCGAGCTGCAGCTTGATGTTCTCGACATAAGTCTCTCGTGCAGTCATGACGATGCCTTGCCGTGGATGAGTCGCGCCTGTTGACCTACAGCCGGCCCATCAGCCAGAGCGCGACGACGATCAACAGCACCAGGCCGACGCCGCCGGACGGTGCATAGCCCCAGCCGCGGCTGTGCGGCCAGGTGGGGAAAGCGCCGACAAGCAGCAGGATCAACAGGATCAGCAGGATGGTGGCAAGACTCATGACGGGCTCCTTCAGCAGCGGTTGGCAGCGCGGTTCAGGCCGACGCGGCCGATGCCGGTGGTGTCGTGACGACGGCGGCGGCGGTCGCGCCGGACTTGCCGGTTTCCCCCGTGGCGCCGGCAGAGCCGGGAACGCCGGGCTCGCCCGCAGGGGCCAGGATGATCGTGGCCGGCGGCGGTTCAGTGCGTTGGCAGGCGCCCAGCAGCAGCGCCAGGACGGACAGGGAGAGGACCGAACGTGACGACATCGCCTTTTCCTTGGCAACGGACAGCACCAGACGGTGCGCAGAAGTCAAGGTAGCGGATCGCTGCCATGGTGTCGGTGCGCTGTCGCACCCGGGGAGCTTTCAGGCCCAATAGCCCGGGCGCTGATAGTTGGCGTGCAGCGCAATCTCGTAGTCGCGGTGGATGGAGGCGACATCCTGATAGACCGGGCTGCACTTGACCAGCTCGCGCGTCAGCTTCACGTGAATCTGCTGCCTGGCCCAGTCGATGTGATCCACCCAGGGGCGGCCGATCAGCACTTGGCGCCCATCGGGCCACCAGCTGTGGGTGTCGACGATGAGGTAGTGGATCTGCCAGTTGTCGTCATCGAAGACGAAGTCCTGCACCTGGCCGATGCCGTGACCAGTGCCTTGGACCTCATAGCCGAGCACCTGCTCGACGCTGCGAAGTTGCATGTCCTCCGGGTAGTCGCCGGCTGACCCGCGATCAACGTGCGACAGAGGCGCCACTGACGGATACGGTGTTGCGCCCAGTGCCCAGAGGCCTCCGCCGTCCCAGTAGGCCGGGTAGTGATAGTGACGCAGGAACTCCTGCTCCTGCTCGCGCGAGACCGGCCGTTCGATGTCGAGGACCGGGCTGGTGCGCACCAGCCGTCGCGTCAGTGCGACGTCGATCACCCCGTCCCGTCCCACGGGTTGCTTGATGGAGTAGGGCGAGATCAGCACATCGCGCTCTGCCAGCCAGGTGCCTGCATCCACGACCAGATAGCGTATGACCCAGTGGCGGTCGTCGAACAGCGCGTCCTCGACCGGGCCGACATCGCCGTCTACCGCATGCACATGAGCACCGGCGACATGGCTGAAGCTGTTGAACATGCCTGTCTCCATCGGGTGATGCAGGCGATGCTGACAAGTTGTCATGAGCCCGTCCGTGCGGTTGCATACCTTGCAGATGAACGGGCCAATCAGCTGAGCTCTTGCGGCATGTTGGACTCATGCATCCGCAGGTCGGCCAGCGTGGACAGCGATCAGGCCTTCTTGACGAACTCCGATTTCAGCCCCATGGCCCCGATCCCGTCGATCTTGCAGTCGATGTCGTGGTCGCCGTCGGTCAGACGGATGTTTTTGACCTTGGTGCCGACCTTGACGACCAGGGACGAGCCTTTGATCTTCAGGTCCTTGATGACGGTCACCGTGTCGCCGTCCTGCAGCACATTGCCCACTGCGTCCTTGATGACGCGCGCTTCTTCGGTGGCGGGCTCCACTCCCTGAGCCGGCCATTCATGGCCGCATTCGGGACAGACCAGTTGGACGCCGTCCTCGTAGGTGTAGGCGGAATGGCACTTCGGGCAGGCGGGCAGGGGGCTCATCGTGAGGGTGTGGACGAATGAAGAAAAGGTACGCCGGCTGGTGGTCGTGCGCGCTGCAGGGGGATTCGGGCTGACTGCAGGCCGTCGCACAGAGCACCGCCTGCACGGATCGATGAAGGGCAGAGCGGGCCAGGTTCAGCTGGCCCCGGGTGTGTTGCTGCCACCGTGACCGAGGTCGACGCCATGAGTCGCCAGGTATTCCCGGATCAGGCGCCGGACAACCTGCGAAGGCGTGACGTCCTGCGTGGCGCAGAGCATCTCGAAAGCCTTCTTCTTCTCCGGATCGATCAGGACGGTCAGGCGCGCGGTCTTTTGCTCCATCGAGTGCCTCCTATGTTAATCAAATTATAATTGCAGAATAATGTGATGCAAAGTAGATTATCCTTCTGCTGAGGTGGTTGCGGTCGGATGAATCGTCGCCAACTGGCGGGATTCATGGCTTCTTGGGCCGATGGCTCTGCTGTCTCGTGGCTATTCATCACCTGCACCGACTCGCCGGCCCGCAACGCAGCCGTTCGGTCAACCGCCAGTTGGGCGGGATCCTGGCCTTTGTCGCCGGGGCGACCAATGCTGGAGGATTTCTTGCGGTGCAGCGCTACACCTCGCACATGACCGGCATCATTTCGGCGATCGCCGACGACCTGGCCATGGGTGGATGGCGTCTTGCGCTTGCCGGCTTTGCTTCGTTGCTGGCCTTCATCACCGGTGCCGCCTGCACGGCCATCATGATCAACTGGGCCAGGCGCCGTAAATTGCACGGCACCTACGCGCTGGCTCTGATGGTTGAGGCGGTGCTGTTGCTGCTGTTCGGCATGTTGGGTGCGAACCTGGCGGCCTTTGCTCACCTGGTGGTGCCAGCCACGGTGCTGCTGCTTTGCTTCATCATGGGGCTGCAGAACGCGATCATCACGAAGATCTCGCAGGCCGAGATCCGCACGACTCACATGACCGGGGTCGTGACCGACCTGGGCATCGAGATTGGTCGGTTGCTGTACTGGAATCGGTCTCGCGACGCCAACCTCACCCATTTCGTCCGTGCCAACCGCGACAAGCTGTTCATTCACGCCACGGTCCTGAGCCTGTTCTTTCTCGGCGGACTGGTCGGCGCTGGCGGCTTCAAGCGCTTCGGGTTCGCTGCAACGATTCCCATCGCTTGCTTGCTTGTGCTGGTGGCCTCTCCAGCCCTCTTGGTCGACCTTCGACGTGGATTGCGGACGCGTCGTCGCTGATGGCCACCTCGCTGCCGCGCCGCAATCCCTTGCCGAGGACGCCGTTCTCGTGAATCACGGCGGCCGCCTGTTCAACGTCGCGGCCCCTCATCGCCAACATAGATACCCAACCTGGACCATGCCCGATACCGCCAACGCCGAAGGTCACGTCAAGCCCTTCGTCTACGAGACTCTGACGACCAAAGCGCTCCACTTCTCTATCTGCGAGATCCAGAGCCGGATGCAGTCACTCAGGCCGCTCGACCTGGACCTGGACTACACCCGCACGATGATGGGTTTCCTGCTGTTCAATGACAGGCCCGACACCATCGGCATGATCGGTCTTGGGGGTGGATCTCTGGCCAAGTTCTGTCGTGCCTACTTGCCGCAGGCCCGCATCGACGTGGTCGAGATCAATCCGCACGTGATCGCGCTCAGGGACGCGTTTCATGTGCCGCCCGACGACGACCGGTTCTCCGTGCGCAGAGGCGACGGCGCAGACTTCGTGCGCTCGCCCCCTCATCGCCTGGATGTCTTGATGGTGGACGGCTACGACGCTGATGGCATACCGCCTGCCCTGTGCTCGCAAGGCTTCTACGACGATTGCCGCGAATCGCTGCGAGCGGAGGGCCTGCTGGTCGTGAACCTGCACATGGGGCACTGCGACTATGCGCTACACGTAGAGAGGGTACGTCGCGCATTCGACGGCCAAATGCTTGTCGTTGGCGACGAGGATTGCGGCAACAGCATCGTCTTCGCCTGCAATGGGCGACGGCTGCAGCGCGGCAAAACGTTGCAGCTTCGACGACCACGGCATTTCGACATCGGCGCCTGGGAGGGACTGGCTCCCAACCTCGCCGGCGTCATGCTGGAGCTGCGAAAGACGGTGCTCGACTGACGCGCGGGCGACCCTTGCATCGGCGCCTGGGGAGTCTTCCATCGCCAGGTACTGAGGCGTAGGATCAAGTTCCAGCGACCCGCCCGCTAACCGGGTCCGGTCGGATTGTCTGAGCAGGCAGCAATTGCTTGCGCGCGCGTCTTGAGGCCCGGGTTTTGGGTGGAGGCGTGCCATGTTCAAGCACATCCTGATTCCCACGGATGGGTCGCAATTTTCAGAACGTGCCGTGTTTCGCGGCGTCGAGTTGGCGCGGCAGGTCGGTGCAAGGGTCACCGGCATCTATGCCGCCCCTGAATTCCATCTGCTCAGCTATCGCGCCGCTGCAATTTCGGAGTCGCAAGATCAGTTTGCGCTCGATGTGCAAAGCCACGCTGAGAAGTATCTGGCTTTCATACGCGACACCGCGAGCGAGGCGAAGGTGCCCTGCGAGACGATGGTCGAGCGAAACGATCACCCTCATGACGCCATCTGCCGCGCGGCAAAGCAGCAGCAATGCGACTTGATTGTGATGGCCTCGCACGGTCGGCGCGGCCTGACGGGCCTCATCTTGGGCAGCGAGACACAGCGTGTCCTGGCCCATTCCGATGTGCCGGTGCTCGTATGGCGCGCCTTGTCCGACTGATGTCCCGGCGCGTGGTGTAAGCCCACGATATTGCCTTCGGCGTAGAAGGTGAGCGAGGCCTTTGACTGGCAGGTGCGCTGGTTCCAAGAACATTGCGCTGCCGGCGTCCAGTGCCCGATGGCGATCGGGCCGGCGCCGGTTCAAAGGTCGATCGCCTCTCCAAGACGACGCGGGTGTCCAGGGTGTCGCAAGAGGCCGGGCAATGACGTCTTCTCTAGACAGCCAGCAATTTGCCTGACCGCTCACCCGTCCCGCTCACCGCGCCAGCCCCAGCTCAGGATCCCCCATGAAGCCATACCTTGCCGCGCCGCTTGCCACGGCGGCCCTTGGCCTGCTCACGGTGTTGGCGCCCAGGCCGGCGCGGGCCGTTGAAATGATTCTGCTGACCAAGGTCAACGGGGTGGCGTGCACCCAGCTCAGCCAGGTGGCGTGCTGGTCAGCCCCCGTCACGGGCGCGCCGACGGGGCGGCTACCCGGTCAGGATGACTGGGCCACGCTGGGCGGCGACAACGCCAGCCAGGCTGCTGGCCAGTCACATCAGTTCTTGCTGACGAGGGTGGTATGGCTGCCCAGCTTCATCGGCTCGGCGGCCTTCCCGAGCCACTTCACGCAGTACGGCACGATGCGTAGCAGCATCCTGTCGGTCGAAGACGGCAGCTACACCGTGGGGGCCGGTCAAGGCTCCTTCGGCCTGATCAATGTCGGGGCTGATTCGCTCCAGGGCGCGAGGCCCGACCGTTCGCTGCGCAATCCGGTGTTCGAGATGCAGGGCGGCATCGTCCGCGCCGGTGCGGTCAAGGTGGGCCAGGATGCCTTTGGGCAAGACTCCCGGTCCAGCGGCGAGGTCCGGTTGACGGGCGGCACGCTGCAAGTCAGTGGCGACCTGTCGGGAGCGGGCTTGCACCCGACTTTCGTCAGCTCGAAGCTGTTCATCGACGGCGGACAACTGGAAGCGCCGCGCATCACCAATTTCGGCGAGCTGCTGGTCGGCAGCACCGCGGGCCGCATCGGCTCGCTGCGGCGCAACGCGGGCGAGACGGCAACGACGGCCCGGCTGGCCCTGGGGGTGGACGGTGGCAGCGGGGAGATGCAGCTCTCCGGCGCAGGGGCCACGCTCACCGCCGCCCAGGCCATGATCGGCAGCGGGTCGCTCGGCCAGGGCCGGTTGATCCTGGCCGCAGGCGGCCGATTCGAGGCCGGGTCGCTCACCGTGGCGCAAGGCGCAGGTTCGTCCGGCTTGCTGAGCCTCGATGCACCCGGAACCTCGGTGGCCGTGACCGGCGATATGGACGTGGCCGCCGGCGGCCAGGGCCGGATCGTCGCAACCGGCGGGGCGCGCATCGCCAGCGGCGATGTCCGCATGGGCGATGTGGCCGCCGGCAGCGGCTTCATCGACCTCGCTCAACCGGATACGCACTGGGAAGCGCGGGACTTCTCGATGGGGGCGCAAACGATTGTGACGTTGCGGGTGACGGACGGCGCCTCACTGACCGCCCGCAATCTGGTGCTGGGGCCACACGCCACGATGATGCTGCGCGACGGCGGCGTGCAGGCCGACACCCTGAGCGTGGCGCCGCGCGCCACGCTCGACTTCGAGCTGACCGGTGCCGCCCCCCTCTTCGAGACCGGCTTCCTGATGGTCCACGGGGCCCTGCACTTCGAGGGGCACCTGAACCTGAGCTTCGCGGGCGGCTATGCGCCTGAAGCGGGCCAGCGGCTGCAATTGCTCAGCTTCGACGGCTTCAGCGGCCTGCTGGGCGCCGATCAAGTGACAGTGACCGGCTTCGACGCCAGCCGCCTCGACTTCAGCCAGATCAGCGTGGACGGCAGTGTGAGCGTGACCGCCTCAGTGCCCGAGCCGGCATCGGGGCTGATGTTGGGGGCAGGCTTGGTGCTGCTGGGCTGGGCTCGTCGGCCATCAAGGCTGGCGTCGTAGCGTCTCGGCGCATGCACGGGATGTGGCATTGAACCGCCCCGCCGAGCTTGAGGGTAGAAAGGCAGCTTTCGGGCATCGAATTCGGAGAGTCATGAGACCGTAATCGCTACCAAGCTGCCGCACAGCTGACTGAAGACGCACTCATTCGAGAAGCGGGTGCTCGACGATGACGGGAGGAGCGCTGCCATGGCCCAGCCAAGGCACGCTGACTGGATTGCCGACTTCTCGCAGATGGGGCCACCACTCGAGTGGAAGCAACGGGACAACCGCTGCTCAAGCCCAACGCAGCTTCTTGTGTCCTTATACGTACTGACAATGGCTACACCTTGTTAGGTCGTCAATCAACGGAGGCACATCTCATGAGCAAGGAAGCCGTCTTCACCATGAAGCTGGAGCCTGAGCTTCGGGCCGAGTTCATGGCCGAGGCCGAGGCCAGCCATCGGCCCGCCTCCCAGATCCTGCGTGAACTGATGCGGGACTTCGTCAAGCGCCAGCGGCAGGAGCGCGAGTACGGCGAATTCCTTCAGAGCAAGGTCTCTGAAGCGCGGGAGCAAGTTCGTGGCGGCGAGTACGCCAGCGCAGAAGAGGTTGAAGCCCGATTCGCCGCTCGGCGCGCGCAACTGCTGGCCAAGGCCGGCGGCACCGAGGCGTGAGGGTCTATCGGGTTTCGGCCGCCGAGCAGGACCGCGCCGACATCCTTGACCATATCGGGCAGGACAACCCGTTGGCCGCCATCAGGATGGACGACCTCTTTGCCGACGCTGCTGCTCGCTTGGCTGATCACCCCCACCTCGGCAGGTCAGGCCAGATTCCGGGCACGCGTGAGTTGATCCCGCTTGAAAGCTACCGGCTGGTGTACGAGGTGCAGAGCGATGCCTTGTGGATATTGGCCGTGGTGCACACGGCGCAGATGTGGCCACCCAGGCACGGGTGAAGCCCTCCCACATGCAGTCTTCAGTCACGGCAACCAACTGACCTCGCGCTCGGCCACAAAGAAAAGCCCCACACGCTTACGCATGTGAGGCTTTGATTTGGCTCCCCGACCTGGGCTCGAACCAGGGACCTACGGATTAACAGGTCTATGGTCGAGCGGGAAGTCCGCGTGTTGCTGCAGTCTCGGGTGCGGCCCGCTGGATCACGGCATGCACCTCTTCGATGGCCGGAAGGAAGGATGCGGGCAGTCGTGACCACAGGTGGGCTTCGACCAGCATCGGCAAGGGGCTGTCTTGAAGTGCTGTTTGCAGGTCATCCCAGCCGTCGACATCGCGTGTGAGATCGAGGGGATCGCGCAGAACAAGATCCAGATCGCTGCCCTCGTGGCTGCCGCCGCTGACCCGGCTGCCATAGGCCCAAACCTCGGCCTTGGGCACATGCTGCTTCAGCAGGCCTTGCAGGATCTGCAGATGGCGCGGTTCCAACTGAAGCAGGCTCGCTTCAACCGGCTGAGGCATCAAAGACCTCCTGGAGCTTCACGGCTAGGCTGCGCACGTCCTGCAGATACAGCGGCAGCAGCTTGAGCGTGTCGTTGGCGAAGCCCTCGCCATAGTCGTGCGCCGTATTGTTGCGATTGGCGCGATAGGCCAGCCAGCGCTCCACACCAACTGCATCGAGCAGGCCATGCTTGCCGGCATGGCGCAACACGTCGTTGAATACCAACGCATCAACCGTGCGGGGATTGCCGGCATAGCCCTTCAGCGCCTTGCGAAGCAGTTTGCCGGCCGTTTCGAGCGAGAGTTCGAAACTCTTGATCGCCGCGTTGCGAAACAGGTCGAACATCACGTCGTTGCCGTCGCGATGAGCCTGCAAAGCCAGCAGGGCCTGCTCAAGCGTCGCGGCAGTTCGCAGCAGGTGCTCTACGTTCAGGGCCATCCGGTGCTCCAGCAGACAAGGCCTGGACAGGCCTCGCACTGATGATAAGAAAAAACCTCCAGCATCTCGCGATGCTGGAGGTTCCATTTGGCTCCTCGACCTGGGCTCGAACCAGGGACCTACGGATTAACAGTCCGGCGCTCTACCGACTGAGCTATCGAGGAAAAGTTCTTTGATGTCAGCGTGGCAAGCGGTTGCACCACGCGTCTTGAGGTTCTGTTGGCTCCCCGACCTGGGCTCGAACCAGGGACCTACGGATTAACAGTCCGGCGCTCTACCGACTGAGCTATCGAGGAACAGAGCCCGCCACTATAGCAGTTTTTTCCGCGGCTTCAGAGTCGGACCTCGAGACTCGCGCGGAAAGTTCTCGGTGCGAGGGGGTAGAGATAGCTGTGCTCGTACTGCCAGGGCGACTCGCGCCAGGCGCGCTTGTTGGTCAGGTTGTCGACCGCGGCCCGCCAGATCCAGGTCTGGTTGCCCGTGCCCTGCGTGTAGCGCAGGCCGGCGTCGGCCACGGTCCAGGCGGGCACGGCGATGCTGTTGTCGGGCGTCGCGAAGCGGCTGCCTTCGTGCAGCAGGCCCAGCTGGGCCTGCAGGCCGGGCAGCAGTTCCTGGCGGAACTGGGCCTTCAGCGTGGTCTGCGGCACGTTGGGCGGTACCAGGCCGTTGAGGCCGGCCTCGGCGCTGCCTTCGCGGCGGGCGTGCAGGCGCATGGCGCTGGCGAACAGGCCTCCGCCGCTCCACTTCAGGTCGGCACTCGCCTCGATGCCGCGGTGACGGGCATCGCCGTCGGCACGGCGTTCGCAGCTCAGGGCGGCGTCGCAACTGCCGATGTCGCGCCAAAGCGGGCGGCGGATGTCGAAGGCGGTCAGCGAGCCCTCGACGCGCTGGTTGCCGGTCTTCAGGCCGACCTCCGTCTGGCGGCTCTTGAGCACGGGCAGGGCCTGACCGGCGTTGACGTAGCGCGAGCGGTTGGGCGCCACCTCGCTCTCCACACCCTGGCCCCAGCTGGCGTAGACCAGCCAGTCAGCGGCGATGGCGTGGCTGAGGGCGACCCAGGGCGTGGTGACGCCTTGCGAGTAGTCCGTCGCGCGTGAGCCGTCCGTGCGCACGCTCTCGCGGTGCAGGCGGGTGTGGCGCAGGCCCAGCCACGCACTCGTGCTGGCCGTCAGCGCCACGCGATCACGCAGATAGAGCTCGTTGCTGCGCTCGTCCCGGTTGGTGTTCTCGTCGGTCAGATCGGGCTGGGCCGCGGTGACGGCGCTGCCGTCGATGTTGCCGGTGCCGGCCCAGTTGTAGGCCTGGCGCTGGAAGCGGCTCTTGAACTGGCTGGTGAGGGCGCCGGCGGTGACGTCGTGCCGCATGCCGGCGAGTTGCACGGGGCCGCTGGCTGAGGCGTCCAGACTCGTCGTGTCGCGGTGCTCGTTCTCGCTGCGGAAGTCGTACAGGTCGTAAGTGCCGTCGGGGCAGAAGCGGTCGGCGTAGTAGCTGCCGTCGGCCGCGCTGCAGCCGTAGGCATAGGCCAGGCGGTCGTCGGTGCGCAGGCGCTGGATGCCGAGCTGGGCCTGGGCGCGCCATTCGCCCCCGAGCTTTTGCTGCACGCGCAGCGACGCGTGCGTGTTGTCGAAGACGACGGGCTGGCTCCAGGGCTGGTTGTTGAGGTTGAGATTCGGGTCGATGCGCTTGGGGTCGGGCAGGTTGTTGCCGAGCAGGCTGAAGCCTTGCTGGCTGGGCTGGCTCTGACGGTTGAACTCGACCTCGGCCTCGACGAGGGTGTCGGGGCTGGCGCGCCAGTCGGCAGCTAGGGCAGCGGTGCGTGAACTGCCCTGGCTGCTGCGCAGCGTGGGGTCGAGGTGTGCGGCGGCGAGGTTCACGCGCAGGCCGAACTCGCGGCTGGCGCCGAAGCGCTGGGAGTGGTCGATGCTGGCCTGCACCGAGCCGCCCTGGACGGCCTCCAGCATCAGGGCCGTGGTGTCGTCGGCCAGCGGGCGCTTGACGACAAAGTTGACCATGCCGGCCGGCGAGCTCGTGCCTGCCTGCATGCCCGAGCTGCCCTTGAGCACCTCGATGCCAGACTTGTTGACGAGCGACAGGGCTGTCTCGCCGCTGACGGGCAGGCCGTCGCGGCGCAGGTTGAAGCGGTTGTCGAGGTCGAAGCCGCGGATCTTGAGCTGCGACCAGTAGCCGACGGCGTTGTAGGCGTCGGAGATGGAGGCGTCGAGCTTGGTGATGCCCGAGAGCTGGCCGATGCCCAGGTCGTCCAGCCTTTCGGCGGACAGGCTCAGCGCCTGCATCGGCAGCCTGGCCGGCGGGTCGCTGAAGCCGGCGAGGCCGGGGGCGGTCTCGGTGGCCTTGCCGGTCACGCTGACCTGGGGCAGGGACTGGGCAGACGCGATGCCGGTGACCAGCAGGGTCGCGGCAGCGGAGATGAGGTGAAAAGTAGGTCTTGCCATCGGAGTGCAAAGCGATGGCAGGTCGGCAAACACTGAAGACGTCAGGCCCCGGAGACGAGAAGGAATGGGGGCCGCGGTTCCGGCTGCTTCCCTGCGCGAGGATTACCTCAATCAGGTTCAAAGGGACTGTCTCAGTCGATGGCGCCAGGCCATCAACACCCCTAGCGAAGACGCGCCACAGAGGTGGTGCGCGGGTGGGATTCTACGAGTTGGCTGCGATTGCGGCCCGGCCGCTCAATCGAAGACCGGCGACTCGACCCCGAGCACCTTGTGCAGCTTCGGGCTGGTCGTCGTGTACTGCAGGTGCACGCGTTTGTCCGGGAAGACGTAGGGCGCCGCGCCGAAGGCCGCCAGCGCGCATTCGTGGAAGCCACTCAGGATGAGCTTCTTCTTGCCCGGGTAGGTGTTCACGTCCCCCACGGCGAAGATGCCGGGCACGCTGGTCTCGAACTTCTCGGTGTCGACGACGATCTGCTTGCGCTCCAGCGCCAGACCCCATTCGGCGATGGGACCGAGCTTGGGACTGAGGCCGAAGAAGGCCAGCACCTGGTCGCAGGGCACGACGCGCGTGATGCCGTCGTTACCGGTGATCTTGACGCCGGTGAGCTGGCCGTCCGCTTCGTCGATGCCCGTGGCCTGGCCGACGATGAACTGCATCTCCATCGCGTCGCAGAGTTCGCGCATCTTGGCCACGCTCGCAGGCGCCGCCCTGAACCCGTCCCTGCGGTGCACGACGATGACGCTTTCGGCCTTGTGCGGGTTGCCATCGGCATTGCCGGCGCAGAAATTCAGCGCCCAGTCGAGAGCCGAGTCGCCGCCGCCCATGATGAGCAGGTTCTTGCCGGCGAACTGCGCGGGGCCCTTGACGCGGTAGTGGACCTGCGTCCCCTCGTACTTCTCGACGCCCTCGACCTTCAGCGTGCGGGGCTGGAAAGAGCCCACGCCGCCCGCGATGAAGACTGTCTTGGCCAGGAACTGCGTGCCCTTGCTGGTCTCGACGAAGAAGCGGCCGCCATGCTCGTCCCCCAGCTTCTGCACCGCCGTCACTTCCTGGCCCAGGTGGAAGGTCGCGCCGAAGGGCTCGATCTGCTTGAGCAGGTTGTCAGTCAGCTCCTTGCCGGTGCACATGGGCACGGCCGGGATGTCGTAGATGGGCTTGTCCGGGTAGAGCTCGATGCACTGGCCACCGGGGTAGGCCAGGCTGTCGATGATGTGGGCCTTGATTTCGAGCAGGCCCAGCTCGAAGACCTGGAAGAGTCCGACCGGCCCGGCGCCGACGATGACGGCATCGGTCTCGATGGCTTCGGGGCGCAGGGAGGCTTGTTCTTGCATGCGAGACGGCGCTGGCGCGCCGGGGTTCAGCGGATCAGTTCGTCCAGCTTGCCCGTCTTGTCCTTCCACTCGTCGGCGTCGGGCAGCGCGGGCTTGCGCTTGGTGATGCTGGGCCACTTCTTGGCCAGGTCCGCGTTCAGCTTGATCATGTGGACCTGATCGCCGGGCACGTCTTCTTCCGGCAGGATGGCGTTGACCGGGCACTCCGGGATGCAGACGGCGCAGTCGATGCACTCGTCCGGGTCGATCGTCAGGAAGTTCGGGCCTTCGCGGAAGCAGTCGACCGGACAGACGTCGACGCAGTCGGTGTACTTGCAGCGGATGCAGGATTCGGTGACGACGTGGGTCATGTTCAGCTCTTGGCAGTGAGGGGCGCCGTCATCGGTGGGATTTCGGGCGAAACAGCGATTTTATTGGACACCGGCCGAGGCAGATCCTGATCCACCACAAGGCTTGCGCCTGTCCCGACAGTGACGACGGTGGGCCGGCCGCGGTGCAGCAGCGCGGCCTGGGCGAGGTTGGCCAGGGCGTGTTCGCTGGTGAGGGCATCGGCGCAGCCAGCGCGGCTGACGGCGAGGGTGGGGGTGTCGGGCGCCCAGCCGGCCGCGAGCAGCTGGCGACCCAGCGCGGCCAACTGGCGGCCGGCCATGTAGAAGACTTCGGTGTCGGCCGAGTGGGCGGCGCGCAGTTCGCCGGCCTCGGTCATGGCGGTCGTCAGGCTGACGCTGCGGCCGCGGCCACGACGGGTCAGCGGGCGCTGGGCCTGGGCCGCGGCGGCCAGGGCCGCAGTGACGCCGGGGACGACCTCGCTGGCGATGCCGGCCTGGGCCAGCGCGATCAGCTCTTCCTCCAGGCGGCCGAAGACGCTGGCGTCGCCGCCCTTGAGGCGCACGACCAGGGCGTTTTCAAGTGCCGCCTTGACGAGCAGCGCATTGATCTCGGTCTGCTTGGCCGAATGCTCGAAGCCGCGCTTGCCGACGGAGATCCAGCGGGCATGGGGCGCCAGCTCGCGCAGGGCCGGGTCGGCCAGCGCGTCGGCGAGCACGACGTCGGCCTGCGACAGCGCACGGGCGCCGCGCAGCGTGATCAGGTCGGCTGCGCCGGGGCCGGCGCTGACGAAGATCACCTTGCCCATGATCACCAGGCCTCGTCCGCCGGAGCGGTCTGAACATCCACCAGCAGTGCGCCGCTGGTGCGGTGGCTGGCCGGGTCGACGACGATCAGCGCGCCGCCGACGCGGTTGTCCTTGAAAGGCTCGACCGGCAGCTCGTGCTGCACTTCCATCTGCACGCGGCCGATGGTGTTGACGGGCAGCTCGTGCGCGTCCTGGGGTTGCAGGGTGTTGATGTCCAGCACCGAGTCGATGGCCGAGATGCGGGCCTGCACCCAGCGATTGCCGTGGCGCACCCAGTACTTGCGGCCGGGCTTGGCGGCTTCGGTATCCAGCCACGCCAGCGTGGCGGGGAAGTGCTTGGTGGACGTGGCCGAGTCTGGCGTGACGATCCAGTCGCCGCGGCTGACGTCGAGCTGGCGGTCCAGCACCAGGCCGGCCGAGTCGCCGGCTTCGGCGCTGGCGACGGTCTCACCGGCCAGTCGCACTTCCGCGACCACCGCCGTCTGCCTGGACGGCAGCACTTCGATGGTGTCGCCGGCCTTGACGGCGCCGTGGGCGATGCGGCCCCACAGCACGCGCGGCTGCACGCCGGTGCCCTGGGATTGGTAGGCGTCCTTCTGTACGTATTGCACGGGCAGCGACAGCGGCGCGTCGGTGCGCTCGCTCAGCGTGGGCAGGCGCTCCAGCACCTGCAGCAGGCTCTCGCCGCTCCACCAGGGCGCGTCCAGCGGCTGGGTGACGTTGTCGCCACGCAGGGCGCTGACGGGCACCGTGGCGGCCACGTTCAGGCCGGCAGCGGCAGCGAACTTGTCGAGAGCCGCCTTCACCTTGGCGAAGCCGGCACCGGCGTCGTCCAGCGCGTCGATCTTGTTGATGGCGAAGACGATGCTGGGCACGCGCAGCAGCTGCGCCAGCAGCGAATGGCGGCGCGTCTGCGGCAGCAGCACCACTTCGTCCTGTGTCAGGTCGAGCTTGGTGATGTCCACCAGCACCACGGCGGCGTCGCTGCCCGCGGCGGCCGTGACCATGTTTCGGGTGTACTGCTCATGGCCGGGGGCGTCGGCAATGATGAACTTGCGCGTCTTGGTGGCGAAGTAGCGGTAGGCCACGTCGATGGTGATGCCCTGCTCGCGCTCGGCTTCGAGGCCGTCGGTCAGCAGGCTCAGGTCGATGGGCCGGCCGGCGGCGCGGCGCTCCAGCGTGTCGAGCTGGTCGGCCAGGATGGCCTGGCCGTCGAACAGCAGGCGGCCGATCAGCGTGCTCTTGCCGTCGTCAACGGAGCCCGCCGTTAGGAATCGCAGCGCCTTCATCAGAAATACCCTTCCTTCTTGCGCTTCTCCATGGAAGCTTCACTGGTGCGGTCGTCCATGCGCGTGGCACCGCGCTCGCTGACGGTGACGGTCAGCGTCTCGGCCACGACCTCGCTCGCGTTGGCGGCGGGGCTCTCGACCGGGCAGGTGCAGGTCATGTCGCCCACGGTGCGGAAGCGCACGGTGGCGGTCTCGACGGTCTCGCCGGCCTCGGGCGGCGTCACCTCGGTCAGCGGCACCAAGAGGCCCTTGCGGCGGATGACCTGGCGCTCGTGGGCGTAGTACATCTGCGGCAGCGGGATGTTCTCGCGGGCGATGTAGAGCCACACGTCCAGCTCGGTCCAGTTGCTGATGGGGAAGCAGCGGAAGTGCTCGCCCGGGCGGATGCGCGTGTTGAACAGCGTCCACAGCTCGGGGCGTTGCTCTTTGGGCTGCCATTGGCCGAAGCTGTCGCGGTGGCTGAAGATGCGCTCCTTGGCGCGCGCCTTTTCCTCGTCGCGGCGGGCGCCGCCGATCAGGGCGTCGAACTTGTGTTCCTCGATGGTCTCCAGCAGGGTCACGGTCTGGTGGCCGTTGCGGCTTTCCAGCGGATGGCTGAGGCGGATAGTGCCCTTGGCCATCGAGTCTTCGAGGTGGCCCACGACCAGGCGCTCGCCCATGTCGGCCACGCGCTGGTCACGGAAGGTGATGACCTCGGGGAAGTTGTGGCCCGTGTCGATGTGAACCAGCGGGAAGGGCAGGTGGCCCGAGTAGCCGCTGGGGTGGGCCGCGTTCTTCATCTTGAAGGCCTTCTCGGCCAGGCGCAGCACGACGCACGAGTCCTTGCCGCCGGAGAAGAGCAGGGCGGGGCGCTCGAAGCTCGCGGCCACCTCGCGCAGGATGAAGATGGCTTCCTCTTCCAGCGCATCCAGGTGGGCGTGGTCGACGTCGGCGATGAGTTGTTCGGGTTTCACAGCAGCATTCATGATTTGGCGTGCAGGCCGCATTCCTTGGTGGAGTCTTCCCACCACCAGCGGCCGGCCCTGAAGTCTTCACCGACCGCGATGGCGCGCGTGCAAGGCGCGCAGCCGATCGAGGGCATGAACTGGTCATGCAGCGGGTTGTAAGGAACCTCGTATTTTTGAACATAGGCCCAGACCTCGGCCCAGGTCCAGTCCGCGATGGGGCTGATCTTGCGCCGGCCATTGCCGTCATCCTCGTCAAAGGCCACGTCGGCGCGCGCGCCTGACTGCTCACGGCGCAGCCCGGTGATCCAGGCCGAGCGGCCCGTCATCATGCGGCCCAGAGGCTCCATCTTGCGCAGGCCGCAGCAGGCCTTGCGCAGCTCGATGCTCTTGTACATCGCGTCCTCGCCCTCCTTGCGGACGAACTGGATGACGGCATCCGCGACGGGCTTGAAAACTTCGACCTCGCGGCCGTAGCGCTCGGCGATGCGTGGCAGCAGTGCCAGCGTCTCGGCATGCAGCCTGCCCGTGTCCAGCGTGGCAATGGCGATGGGCAGCCGTGTGCGGGCGATCAGGTCGGTGATGACCATGTCTTCCACGCCCAGGCTGCTGCTCTGCACCAAGCCGTCGCCATGCTCGATGCTGGCATCGCGCAGACGCTGAAGGGCAGCCTCGATCTTGGCGTCCAGAGCAGGCGTCCACCTGGCGTACAGGCCGATGGCATTGCCCGTCGCAGGCGCGGCCGCCCAGGGCAGGCTGCTCACTTCGCTCATGCTGCGCTCCGCTGGAACCAGGGGCGGGTCTCGCTGACGTCGCCCTGGTAGAAGCCCACCGGCGCGAACAGGTCCAGGGCCTTCTGTGCCGCGGCCTTGGACTGGTCGCCGCGCAGCACGACTTCATCGAAGCCGGTGCGGGCCAGCAGCTGCATCATGTCCACCAGCACCTCACCGCGGGCGCGGATGGCGCCCTTGAACTTGTGGCGGATGCGCAGCAGGTGAGCCTGGCTGTAGGCGCGGCCGTCGGTCCACTTGGGGAAGTCGAGCACGATCAGCGCGATGCGGGGCAGGTCGGGCGCGAGCTGGTGGATGTCGGCGTCGTTGGGGAACTCGATGGCGACCGGCACGTCGGCCGGCCAGTGGCCCTTGACCGCGTGCCATTGCTCCAGGCTCAGCAGCCGGTTCGGCGCCGGATCAGGGTCGGGCTTGGGGCCGTCTTCGCCGACGGCGTGCTGCCAGGGGCAGATGGTGGCGTTGATGAACTTCATTTCGGGTCAGGCCTTCGCGGTGGAGGTGCGAACGGCATTCGCTGCGGTCTTGAACGGATCGAGGCCCAGGCGGCGCACGGCGTCGACGAAGTGCTCGCCTGCCTGTCGCTCGCGCTTGAAGGTTTCGATGACGGCGTCGATGGCGTCGGCGATCTCGTCGGCGGCAAAGCTCGGGCCGATGACTTTGCCGGCCACCGTCGTGCCCGACAGCGTCGAGCCATCGCTGCCACCCAGCGTCAGCTGGTACCACTCGGCGCCGTCCTTGTCGACGCCGAGGATGCCGATGTGGCCGCTGTGGTGGTGGCCGCAGGAGTTGATGCATCCGCTGATGTGCAGGTCGATCTCGCCGAGCTCTTCGAGTTCGTCCTGGTCCTGGTAGCGCTCGGCGATCTCGGCCGCCAGCGGCAGCGAGCGGGCGTTGGCCAGCGCGCAGAAATCGCCACCGGGGCAGGCGATCTGGTCGGTCAGCAGCCCGCCGTTGGGCGTCGCGAAGCCGGCGGCGCGCGCAGCCTGGAAGAGCTCGGCCAGGTCGGCCTCGCGCACCCAGGGCAGCACCAGGTTCTGGCGGTGGGTCACGCGCAGCTCGCCGTGGCTGAACCTGTCTGCCAGTGCGGCGGCGGTGTCCATCACGTCGGCCGAGGCATCGCCGGGGGCGATCCCCACACGCTTGAGGCTCAGCGTGACGGCGCGGTAGCCGCCCAGGCGGTGGCCGTGCACGTTGCGCGACAGCCAGCGGGAGAAAGCCGGATCGCTGGTGTCGAGCTGCGCAGCGGCCTCAGCCTTCACGCCATCGGGGTCCACAAAGCTGGCCTTCACGCGGTCCAGCTCGGCCTGCGGGATGATCTGCTCGTGGCCCGCCGGGTCGTCGGCCAGGATGCGCGCGAACTCCTCGTTGACGGCGTCAAAGAACTTCTGGCCCTCGGCCTTGACGAGGATCTTGATGCGGGCCTTGTAGAGGTTGTCGCGCCGGCCGGCGAGGTTGTAGCAGCGCACGATGGCCTCGATGTAGACCAGGATCTGCTGCCAGGGCACGAAGGCGTTGATCTCCACGCCGGGGATGGGGGTGCGGCCCATGCCGCCGCCGACGAAGACCTGGAAGCCGACCTCGCCGGCCGCGTTCTTCCTCAGCTGCAGGCCGATGTCATGCCAGCCGATGGCCGCGCGGTCCTCGGAGGCGCCGCTGACGGCGATCTTGAACTTGCGCGGCAGGTGGGCGAACTCGGGGTGCAGCGTGCTCCACTGGCGCAGGATCTCGCAGTAGGGGCGCGGGTCAACGAGCTCATCGGGCGCGATGCCGGCGAAGGCGTCGCTGGTGATGTTGCGGATGCAGTTGCCGCTGGTCTGGATGCCGTGCATGTCCACCTCGGCCAGCAGGTCCATGACGGTGGCGCTGTCCTTCAGCGGGATCCAGTTGTACTGAAGGTTCTGGCGCGTCGTGAAGTGGCCGTAGCCGCCCTGGCCGGCAAACGGGCCGTCGGGCTGCCGGTCGTAGTCGCGGGCGATGCGTGCGAGCTGGCGCAGCTGGCGCGATGACAGCTCGCCATAGGGCACGGCCACGCGCAGCATGGGTGCATGGCGCTGGATGTACCAGCCGTTCTGCAGGCGCAGCGCGCGGAAGTCGTCGGTGCTGAGCGTGCCGGCGAGGTGGCGTTCGAGCTGGTCGCGGTATTGCGCGGCGCGGGCAAGGACGAAGCGGCGATCGAAGTCGGTGTAGCGGTACATGATTAGTGGATGACCTTCCAGCCGGCCATCAGAAGAGAGACGCAGAGCAGGCTGCGCACGACGCCGTCGGGCAGGCGGCGGGTCAGTTGGGCGCCCAGCCAGATGCCGGGCAAGGAGCCGATGAGCAGGGACGCGAGCAGCTCCCAGTTCACATTGCCGAGGCTGGCGTGGCCGATGCCGGCCACCAGCGTCAGCGGGACGGCATGCGCGATGTCGGTGCCGACGATGTCGCGTGCCTTCATGCGCGGGTAGATCAGCAGGATCAGCGTTGCGCCGATGGCGCCGGCGCCGATGGAGGACAGCGACACCAGCACGCCCAGGATGAGGCCGCTGAGGATGGTCAGCGCGGGCTTGCGGCTGTCGGGAATCCAGCGTTCCAGCTTCAGGCCCAGGGCCTGCCAGCTCTGCTTGAAGGCGACGACCACGGCCGTCAGCAGCAGCGCGATGCCCAGCGACAGCGTCAGCGCGGAGGCCCAGCCCTTGGTGATGCCGGTCAGGTGCATCAGCGCGACCGTGGCAATCGAGGCTGGCACCGAGCCGGTCAGCAGGCGGCGCACGATGGCCCAGTCCACGTGGCCGTGGCGGGCATGGGCGACGGAGCCGCTCATCTTGGTCAGGGCCGCAAACCACAGGTCGGTGCCGATGGCCACCGCCGGGTTCAGCTTGAAGACGGACAGCAGCAGCGGCGTCATCAACGAGCCGCCGCCCACGCCGGTGATGCCGACGATGAGGCCGACACCCAATCCGCTCGCAATCGCAATTCCGTCCAGCACTCGAACTCCAGGCCTCTGACGGGCGGCCCCATGCCACCCGAGGGCGCGACTCTAGGGAATGTTGCAGTGCCGCAGAACTACATTCTTCTTCGGGCCATATGCCTGAGCTGAATAAGCAACCTCAGTTTGTGGCGAGAACCCGCAGCGCGGCGACCTGCTCGGCAATCCGGGGAGGCACCATTTCAGTGCCATTCAACATGGCACGGATCAGATCCGCATTCTCGGCCGGGGCGCAGGCCGGCGAAAGCGGCCAGTCCAGGTCTGCCGTGTCGGCCGGGTGCAGCGGGGCGGTCTGGCCGTCTTGGAAGCCGATCAGGTGGGCCTTGCGGCGCAGGTGGGCATAGGCCTCGCCCTCGCTGGCCCGCATCAGCAGGGCCCGGCCGCCGCCTTCTGGGACGGTCGTCAGGCCGGGCAGGGCGGCGGCCATGCTGTCCAGGTATTCCGGGTGGGTCACGGCGACGACGCGCACGCCGCGGCTGGCGGGGAAGGGGTCGAGCAGCTTGGCCAGGCTGTGGGCGCTGTTGCGCACGCCCAGGCGCGGGCGCAGCGCCATCAGGGCGTTCAAGCCTGGGTTGAGCATCCGCAAAGGCAGGACGGCCAATCTGTCGCCTGCCAGCCGCGCCTCGGCGTCCTGCAGCGATGCGCTGGCGTGCAGGCCTAGGGCGTCCAGCAGCTCGAAGGGGCTGTGGCGGCTGTCGAAGTCGTGCCGGCCGAAGACCAGCACCGGTACGCCCTCGCGGGCCAGCAGCCGGGCCACCAGCGGCATCAGATTGGCCTGCTTGCGGGCACCGTTGAAGCTGGGCAGCAGCACCGTGCGCGGTCCGGCCGGCGCGGCCAGGTGGGCGGTGCGCGCCTGCATGGCCGCCAGGAAGCCGGCCACTTCGTCGGCGCTTTCGCCTTTCACGCGCAACGCGATCAGTATGGCGCCCAGCTCCATGTCGGGCACCTGTCCGTCCAGCATGGCACCGAAGAGCTCTTCGGCCTGGTCCCGGCTCAGGTCGCGTGCGCCACGGGCGCCGCGGCCCAGTTCCTTGATGAGGGGTGCGTAGTCCATGGCGCCCAGTGTAGGAACGCCGCGGGCTGCACGTGGCGGCCTTGGCGGCCGGGTTGCCCGAAGGCAAGGGACTCGCATCCTGTGGAGCGCGGCGATCGAAGGCGGGCTTTCGGGTCCCGCCCCGGGGATACTGCTCCGCATCTCGGTCTGACTTCGACGCCATGACCTACTTCAAGCCCAAGACGCTCTACATCACGCTGAGCGTCTTGATGATCGGCCTCGTGACGCTGGTTTATGGCGCACTGCTGCTGCACGAGCGTTCGCGCAGCGATGCGTTGATGCTGCAGCAGGCCGGCGCGGCGGCCAAGCGCATCGGGCGCGAGGCCGCCGCCACGGTCGAGGCCGAGTTGAGGCCGGCGCGGGTCAGCGTCGCCCTGCTGGCCTCGGGCGCCCTGGGCCGGGTGGGCAGCGAGGCCGAGCGTCTGGCGGCACTGCCGCAGTTCGCGGCGGCGCTGCGCAGCAACGATTCGGTGTCAGCCGTCTACGTGGGCACCGCGCGTGGCTCCTTTCTCCTGTTGCGCCGGCTGGGCGACGCAGCCACGCGCAGCCGCATGGGCGCACCGGTGGGGGCGGTCTACGGCCTGCAGAGCGTGGACCGCGACGGCAGCGCTCCGCGCGGCAGCTATCGCTTCTACGACGCCGAGTTGCGCGAGCTGCAGCGGCTGGACCGACCCGATTACGAGTTCGACCCGCGCACCCGCCCCTGGTACGAGCTGGCGCGCCGGGCCGGAGAGGGCCGGGCGGTGCAGTCCGAGCCCTATGTCTTCTTCACGACGGGAGAGCCCGGTGTGACGCTGGCCGAGGCGCGGGGCGGAGCGGTCGTCGGCGCCGACGTCAGCCTGCAGGCCCTGGGCCGCATGCTGGCGCGGCCGCAGATCAGCGCGTCCGCCGAGCTGCTGATCGCCACCCCGGGCGGCGACCTGGTGGCGCAGGCTCGCCACCAGACCCTGGCCCAGGCCGGCACGGCCAAGTCCCTGCCCAAGATCGGGGAAACGGCGTCATCGTTGATGCGCGAGCTGTGGTCGCGCCGCGATGCCGAAGGCCGGCTGGCGCCGGTGCAGGCCGTGGCCGGGCGGGAGTGGGTGGCCCATGCGCTGCCGCTGGCGGCCAGTGGGGAGGCCGGCGCGGAGCTGACGCTGCTGATGGCCGCGCCGCGCGAGGAGCTGCAGGCCTTCCAGATCGAGAGCCGGCGTCACGGCTTCTACATCTCGCTGGGCCTGATGCTGCTGCTGCTGCCCGTGGTGCACCTGCTGGCGGACCGGGTGTCGCGCCCGCTGCGCCACCTGGCGCGCCAGGCCGAGGCGATCCGGCATTTCGAGTTCGACTGGCCGGACCCGGGGCGCAGCATGATCCGCGAGGTGGACCGGCTCGGCCTGGCGATGACGGCGATGAAGCACTCGCTGCGCCGCTTCCTCGACATCAGCGGCGCGCTGAGCGCCGAGCGCGATTTCGACAGGCTGCTGGAGCGCATCCTCAGCGAGACCATTGCCGTGTCCGGTGCCAGCGGCGGTGCGGTGCATCTGCTGTCGGCAGACCAGGACCAACTGCTGCCGGCCGCTGCGCAGCTGCTCGGCAAGCCGGCGCCGGCGGCTGCCCTGGTCTGGGACCTGAAGGACGGCGACAGCATCGCCGCCCCGGTGCAGGCGCTGCGGGCGGATGCCCCGATCGAGACCGACCTGCGCTGGGACGACCCGCGCCACCTCAAGGCCTACGAGCCGCTCTTCGCCGGACTGAGCGCCTCGCGCATGCGCCTGCTGTCGCTGCCGCTGAAGAATCGCCAGGACGAGACCATCGGCACGCTGACGCTGAGCTTCGCGATGCCGGCCAAGGGCCAGGCCGAGCCGCTGGGCGCGGCGCGCGTGGCCTTCGTGCGTGCGCTGTCGGGCACGGCGGCCCTGGCCATCGACAACCACCTGCTGCTCAACGCCCGCAAGGCGCTGCTGGACAGCTTCATCCAGCTCGTGGCCGGCGCTATCGACGCCAAGAGCCCCTACACCGGCGGCCACTGCCAGCGCGTGCCCGAGCTGGCGCGCATGCTGGCCCAGGCCGCCTGCGAAGCGACCGAAGGGCCTTATGCCCGTTTCTCGATGACCGCCGACGAGTGGGAGGCCCTGCACATCGCCGCGTGGCTGCACGACTGCGGCAAGGTCACGACGCCCGAGTACGTGGTCGACAAGGCGACCAAGCTGGAAACGCTCTACAACCGCATCCACGAGATCCGCACGCGCTTCGAGGTGCTCAAGCGCGACGCGCTGATCGAGCGCCTGGAGGAGCGAATCGGCGCCGACGGGGCCGCCCGGGCGCGCGCCGATGCCGCCGAGGCGCTGGCCGCGCTGGACAGCGACTACGCTTTCGTCGCGGCCTGCAACCAGGGCGGCGAATACCTCAGCCCGGAGCACCAGGCGCGGCTGCGGGAGATCGGCGCGCGGCCCTGGCAGCGCACGCTGGACGACGGCCTGGGCCTGTCGGTGGAGGAGGCCCGCCGTCTGCCACGCCCGCGCCCGCCGCTGCCCGCGCCCGAGCGCCTGCTGGCCGACAGGCCCGAGCAGGTGCAGCCGCGCCCCGCAGGGGAGCGGCTGGACCGGGACAACCGCTGGGGCTTTCGCATGGCCCAGCCCGAGCACCTCTACAACCGCGGCGAGCTGCACAACCTCTCGGTGTCGCGCGGCACGCTGACGGATGAGGAGCGCTACAAGATCAACGAGCACATAGTGCAGACGCTCAAGATGCTGGCCGAGCTGCCCTTCCCGCGCCATCTGCGCGAGGTGCCCGAGATTGCCGGTGGCCACCACGAGCGCATGGATGGCAAGGGTTACCCGCGCGGCCTGACGCGCGAGCAGATGAGTCCGCAGGCGCGCATGATGGCAATTGCCGACGTCTTTGAGGCGCTGACGGCCGATGACCGGCCCTACAAGCCGGGCAAGCCGCTGTCCGAGGCGCTGGCAATCCTCGGCCGCATGGCCCGCGAGGGGCATCTGGACACCGAGCTCTACGAGCTCTTCCTGCGTTCTGGCACCTGCATGGCCTATGCGCGGCGTTTCATGCCGGCGGAGCTGATCGACGTCGAGGACGTGACGGGCTTTCTGTGAGTCCTAGCGATCGTGGCGGTTGACGCTGAACTTGACCGGCGTGCCCTTGAGCAGCAGGTTGCCGGCGCCGTCGTGCAGTGACGCGACGACCTCGTGGTCGCCCAGCGGCAGGTCGACGATGGCCTCGGTGCGGCCATCGACCAGGTTCTGGCGCTGCGTGGTGGCGCCGCCCCTGGGGTTGAAGGCAAGGCGAAAGTGCCCGGTGTCCTTGATCTCGGTACCCGCCGGCGCCACGCCCAGGCCGGCGCCCAGCACGCCGAGGGACAGCGTGAAGGGGCTCGACACCGTTTCCTCGTCACGCAGGTTCTTCACGTAGACCTCGCGACCGGTGGTCGCGCGCGGCGTTGCACGTGCGTCCTCGTACCAGGCCGCGCAGCTCTCGCGGAAGTCGCCGCCCGGCAGCACTTTGGGGCCGGGCTCGCTGCGCTTTCCCGTCACCTCGATGGCGATCTCGTTGCTGAACACGAAATAGGGCTTGTGGGCATGGTCGGCGAACAGCAGCCGCAGCGTGTGTCGGCCCGGCGGCAGGTCGATCTGGGTGCCGGTCTGGCCCTTGCCGAAATGCTTGTGCGTGTCGGAGAAGGGGATGGGCGCGGTGTGGTCGCGCGGCAGCGGCGTGTCGATGAGGATGTGGTGGTGGCCGGCCTTCTCGTTCTTGTTGCCGGCCGGTATGACGCCCATGCCGCGGATGCCGAATTCCACCCAGAAAGGCGTGCGTACGCGGTAGCCGCTCTTCAGGTTGCTGAAGTGCACCGACACCGGTTCGCGCAGATCCACGGCCGTGCGCTGGGCCGTGTGGGACAGCCAGCACTGGCGCTCCAGCGGGTCGGCCGGCAAGGCTTCGGCCGTGACAAGGCAAGGCGTCAGCGCCAGGGTTCCGATCAGGATCAGGCCACCGCCAACAGCTCTCCGCATACAACCCCCTTCATCGGCATTTGCGGCCGATTTTGGGGGGGCTGGATGACGGCCCGTCTAGTGAAAAGTGGTGACGCCGCCGGCCCCGTTCAAGCGGCCTGCAACTGGGCGCTCAGCTGCAGTTCGCCGAACAGGTCCTTGGGGTCGGCCATCTGCGGAATGAGGTCCAGCGGCGCGCCCAGGCCCAGCTGGATGCTGACGTCGCGCAGCAGGCGCAGCGCCGAGAAATCCTCCAGCGCGAAGCCGACGGAGTCGAACACCGTGACCTGGCTCGACGAGTCGCGGCCCGTGGCCTCGCCGGCCAGCACGCGCCAGAACTCGGTGACGGGGAACTCGGCCGGCATCTGCTGCACGTCGCCCTCGATGCGCGACTGAGGCTCGTACTCGACGACGACGCGGGCCATGGCCAGCACGCCATGGTGCAGCTCGGTCTTGCCGGGGCAGTCGCCGCCGACGCCGTTGACGTGCATGCCGGGCTCGATCATGTCCGGCGTCAGGATGGTGGCGTTGGTCTTGTCAGCGGTGACGGTGGTGACGATGTCGGCGCCTCGGACGGCCTCGGCGGTGGAGGCGCAGACCGTCAGCGTCAGGCCGGGCGTGGCCTGCAGATGACGCACGAGCTTGGCGGTGGCGGCGGGGTCGATGTCGAACAGGCGCAACTCCCGGATGCCGAGAACGTGGTGGAAGGCCAGGGCCTGGAACTCGCTCTGGGCGCCATTGCCGATCAGGGCCATCACGCGGCTGTCGGGGCGGGCCAGGCGCTTGGCCACCATGACCGAGGTGGCCGCGGTGCGCATCGCCGTGGTCAGCGTCAGCTCGGACAGCAGAGCCGGGGCGCCGGTCGCCACGTCGGCGAGCACGCCAAAGGCCATCACGGTCGGCAGGCCGAGGCGGTGGTTTTTGGGGTGGCCGTTGACGTACTTGAAGCTGTAGAGCGATGCGTCGGCGATGGGCATCAGCTCGATGACGCCGTCCGCCGAGTGGGCGGCGACGCGCGGCGTCTTGTCGAACTCGGCCCAGCGCAGGTAGTCGGCCTCGAGGTAGGCGACGAGGCGGCGCAGTAAATCGGGGAGTCCGACGCGCTGCACGATTCGGGCGACGTCCTGGGTGGTGAGAACGGTGGTCATGGCTGTCTCCGGGAAGTGTTTGAAAGGGCTTGAAGCGATTCTTCCGAGGCGAGGCGGCAAACAGAAGCGCAAGTCTTGCCACGTAATGCAAAAGCTTTTGGCAAAATGGCAATTGAAATTGACGATTTGTCCAAATGGATGCTCTAGACCAGCAACTGCTCGCGCTGCTGCGCACCGACGCCCGCGCCAGCGTCGCCACACTGGCGGCCAAGCTCAAGGTGTCGCGGGGCACCGTCACCAACCGCATCGCCAGGCTGGAGGACGGCGGCGTCATCACCGGCTACACGGTGCGCTTGCGGCCCGATTCCGTGCCTGACGAGATCACCGCCTGGATGAGCATCACGGTGGAGGGCAACCGCACGAGGGAGGTGGTGTCCATCCTGCTCGGCGAGCCCGGCATCACCGGCCTGTTCGACACCAACGGCCGCTGGGACCTGCTGGCCGAGATCCGCAGCTCCAACCTCAATGAACTGGCGGCCGTGCTGGAGCGGGTGCGGCTCATCAAGGGCATTGCCGGCACCGAGACGTCAATCCATCTGCAAAGCTACAAGCTCGGCTAGGGTCCCCGACTCGGGTATCGTGCGCCGCGCTTTCCCGTTCTCTCCATGACCCTCGCCCTGATCCGCCGCGCCTGGCTCGCGGCCACCCTCGCCGTGCTGGCCGGCTGCTCCGTGCTGCCCAGCCAGCCGCCGCAGCCGCCCGTTGTCGTGCCGGCGCCGGAGCCCGCGCCTGTTGTCAAGCCCGCCCCCAGGCCCCCGCGCCTGGGCCTGGCCCTGGGTGGCGGCGCGGCGCGCGGCTTTGCCCACATCGGCGTCATTCAGGTGCTGGAAGAAAACGGCATCAAGGTTGACCTCGTCGCCGGCACCTCCGCCGGCAGCCTCGTCGCCTCGCTCTACGCCTCGGGCAAGACCGGCAAGGAGTTGCAGACCCTGGCCGACACCATGGACGAGGGAGCCATCACCGACTGGTCGTTCCCGCTGCGCGGCCTGATCCGTGGCGAGGCGCTGGCCCGCTTCATCCGCGACAAGACCGGCGGCAAGGCCATCGAGCAGATGACGCTGCCGCTGGGCATCGTCGCCACCGACCTGTCCGATGGCTCCTCCATCCTCTTTCGCAGCGGCGACACCGGCACCGCGGTGCGCGCGTCGAGCGCCGTGCCGGCCGTCTTCCAGCCGGTCAAGATCGGCCAGCGTGAGTACGTGGACGGCGGCCTGGTCTCACCGGTGCCGGTGCGCTCCGCCCGCGAGATGGGCGCGCAGCTGGTCATTGCCGTGGACATCAGCTCGCCGCCCGAGAAGGACCCGCCCGGCGACGCCTTCCGCATGCTGATGCAGACCTTCTCCATCATGGGGCGCAGCATCAACATGTTCGAGCTGCGCGAGGCCGACGTCGTCATCCGGCCCCGGCTCGACGGCGTCGGCAGTGCCGACTTCACGGCCCGGCGCCGCGCGGTGCAGGCCGGGCGCGAGGCGGCGCAGGCCATCCTGCCGCTGCTGCGCCAGCGCATCGCAGAGAAGACGCGCTGAGGCATGAGCGACACCGAGACGCCGCTGTTCCCGCTGCGCCTGGTGCTTTTCCCCGGCGGCCATCTGCCGCTGCGCATCTTCGAGCCGCGCTACCTGGACATGGTGCAGCGCCGTCACGCCCTCGGCGAGCCCTTCGGTGTCGTCGCCCTGACGGCGGGCGACGAGGTGCGCCGCCGCGAGGGCGAAGGCTTCCAGCGCGAAGCCTTTCATGAGGTCGGCACGCTCGCGCGCATCGAGCATCTCGAGCACACCCAGGCCGGGCTCATCGAGATCCGCGCACGCGGCGTGCAGCGTTTTCGCGTGCGCGGCGCGCGCTGCCTGAGCCACGGCCTGTGGGTCGGTCAGCTGGACCGCTTGCCCGAGGATGTGAACGTGCCGGTGCCCGACGACCTGCGCCATGCGGCGCAACGGCTGCAGGATCTGCTCGCCGGCTGGGGCGCCCGCGCCGCCGCCGGGGAGCCGCCCGTGCAGCCGCCCTACGAATGGGACGATGCCGGCTGGCTGTCCAACCGCTGGGCCGAACTGCTGCCCATGCCCGTCGAGGCGCGTCAGCGGCTGATGGCGATGGACAGCCCGCTGCTCAGGCTGGAGTTGGTGGTCGACCGGCTCGACGCCATCACGGCCCCGCGCCCATAGGCGTTCAGCCGTTCAGCCAGTCCGTGAGCGTCTTCAGGACCTGCGCCTTTTCCGGCTCGTTGAAGATCTCGTGGAAGAGGCCGTCCCACGGCCGGGTGGCCACCACGTTGGCCGGCGCGGCGGTGGCGAAGGCCTCGCTGCCGCGCGGTGCGACGCAGCGGTCGGCGTCGGCCCACATCAGCAGCGTGGGCATGGCCCAGCGCGGCGCGTCGCTGATGACGCGGCTGCCACTGTCGACGATGAAGCGCGTCAGCCGGGCCGTGATGCGGTCGTGCACCAGCGGATCGCTGGCGTAGGCCTGCACGACGGCCGGGTCTCGGCTGATCCACTCAGGCTTGAGGCCGTTGCTGACGGCCAACCCGGGTGCGAGCGACCCGGCCACGGCCAGAAGCAGCTTCTGGAGGCCGGACAGGCCCGCATCGAGCGCGGGCGACGACAGCACGAGGCCGTCCAGCGGTCGGCTCCAGACGGCCGGCTTGTCCGCCAGCGACTCGGCAGCAAACCGCGCCGCGATCAGCCCGCCCATGCTGTGGCCCAGCAGCACAAAGCGCTGGCCGGGCTTGCGCACCGCGTCGATGACACGGGCCGTGTCGCGCAGCAGCGCGTCGTGCTCGGGGATGTCGCCCTTGCGGCCCTCGCTGCGGCCGTGGCCGCGGTGATCCCAGCCGTGCACATCCCAGCCGGCGGCGTTCAACGCCGTGGCGACATGGGCATAGCGCTCGATGTGCTCGCCCAGGCCATGGCAGATCAGCAGCTGGCCCTGTGCGGGGGAGGTCGCCGCGGGCCAGTGGCGGAGGTGGAGCTTGAGGCCGTCGTCGGTGGTCGTGGTGGTCATCGCGTCGGAGGTTGGGAAGCGGTGCGCAAGTTTGCACGAGCTTGGCGCAACATCCGCCGCGGGCCGGCCAGGGACGCGACGCAGCGTGGCGGCGCGACCTAGAGTGCCGCGCGCAGCCTGTCGTAGCCGCTGCGGCTCACCGGGATGCGCTTGCCGTTCTTCATGCGGGCCACGTAGGCCTCGCTGTCGGTGCGCTCCAGGCCTTGCAGCGCGGCGAGGTTGATGATGAAGGAGCGGTGCACGCGCACGAAGCGCACCGGGTCGAGCTGGACTTCCAGCTCCGAGATGCGTTGCGCCTTCAGATGCTCGCGGCCGTGGGCGTGGAAGGCGACGTTGTCGGCCTGGGCCTCGATGTAGGCGATGTCGTCCACCAGCAGCACCTGCATGCCGCCGGTGCTGTCGTTGTCGCGCACGAGCACCCGCGCGATGCGCGGGCCAGCCGGGGCGACGAGGCCGTCCAGCCCCGGCGCGGGCTGGCCCAGCAGGCGGCGTGCGCGCTCCAGTGCCGTGTCGAAGCGGGCCTGGGCGAAGGGCTTGAGCAGATAGTCCACCGCGTGCAGCTCGAAGGCCCGCAGGGCGTGTTGGTCGTAGGCGGTCGTGAAGATGACGCCGTCACGCCGCCCGGTCAGCGCCAGCACCTCCAGGCCGGTGAGCTTGGGCATCTGGATATCCAGAAAGACGAGGTCGGGCTTGAGATCGGTGATGGCGCGGGCGGCGGCGAGGCCGTTGTCGACCTCGGCCACGAGGCTGACATCGTCGTGCGCCCGCAGGTATTCGGCCAGCAGCCGGCGGGCGAGCGGCTCGTCGTCGGCAATCAGTGCTCGCAAGGGGGCTTTGGGCGTCATGGCAGGGGCTCGAAGGGCAGGGAGATCTCGACGGCAAAGCCCTCGTCCGTGCGGCTCCAGTGCACGTGGGCGCGACCGGCGTAATGGGCGGCCAGGCGTTCGCGGAGGTTGCGCAGGCCCAGGCCCAGCCCACCCTCCTGCGCCGGCGAAGCGGGTACGGGGTTGCGCACGGCCAGATGCAGCCAGCCGTCGCGTACCAGCGCCTGCAGGCTGAGCAGCCCGCCAGCATCAAGCGGGCGAAGGCCATGCTTGAGGGCGTTCTCCACCAGCGGCTGCAGGGTCAGCGGTGGCAGCAGCGCGTCCAGGCTGTCTGGCGTGGCGTCGATGGCGGTGGTCAGCTTGTCGCCCAGGCGCTGCTGCTCTATGGCGAGGTAGTGCTGCACCAGGCACAGCTCGTCCTGCAGCCGGATGCGGTCGCGGCCGGCGAGGTCCAGGGTCTGGCGGAAGAACTGCGCCAGGTCGATGGCCATCGTGCGGGCGCCGGCGGGGTCGAGATGGGTGAGGGCACTGATGGAGTTCAGGCTGTTGAAGAGGAAGTGCGGGTCGATCTGCAGGCGCAGCAGCTGCAGCTCCATGTCGCGTGCCAGCAGCCGTGCCTGGGCCTCGCGCGCCGTGGCGGCCTGGGCGCGCTGGAAAGCGATGAGCAGGTCATGGGCCAGCACTGCCAGCGTCAACAGGCCGAGCAGGGCGGCGGCCAGCATCACGAGGCCGCCCTGCGCCAGGCCCACCCACCCTTGCGGGTGGCCGAACAGGACGCCCGCGGCATCCCATCCCGCGGCCAGGCCGGTCATCGCCGCAGCCAGGGTGGCGACCAGGGCGGCGCGGTAGCCCAGCGCCACCGCCCACGCCGTGTCGCCAAAAGGGCGGCCGCGGCAAGGGTAGTAGGTGGCCAGCGCGACGAAGGCGAGCACCCCGCACAGCGGCACCGTCCAGGGCAGGGCGGCGCCCAGGGGCGCAACGTGCAGGACGTGCAGCAGCGCCGCCAGCGCGGGGCCCGCCAGGGCCCAGACCAGCAGGTAGACGGCCAGCCCGCGCCAGTGAGTCAGCAGCGGATGCAAGGGATCAGTGCTTGATTTCGAGGCCGCCGAACACCACTTCGCCGCGCAGCACCAGGCGGGCGACGGGGTTCATGGGCGGGACGGTCTTGTCCTCGACACCGCCGAATGTCGATGCCACCTCGACGACGACCTGCCAGTCGCGGGGCACGCGCAGCTCGATGCCGCTGAAGCGCGCTGCGATGTCGAGCTTTGCCTCAGGGCCATCGATGGCGGCCTGGGTCAGGTCCAGCTCCACGCCGCCGAACGTCGCCTCGACACGGCCGCCCTTGAAGCTGCGCGAGTCATGGCGCTGGCTGACGGCGCCGAAGCTGGCGTGGATGTTGGCCACCTCGCCATGCTCCAGCGTGGAGGTGTCGAAGCAGGCCTGCGCCTCATGCCGCGGGAAGAAGCCCCGCATCAGGATGGACAGGCCCGCCACGATGATGAAGACCGGCCACCAGTCGCGCCAGTGGAAGTGCACGTAGCCGAGGTTCTGCCCCGTCAGCATCAGGCCGACGCCGATCAGGATGAGGCCGAACAGGCCGCTGCCGCGGTGATGCGGCCAGGCCAGCCGCGCCAGGCCCCACAGCACCAGGCCCAGGGGCCAGAAGGTGCGCAGCAGCGCGACGTCGAAGAAGCGCAGGTTGTCCAGCAGGGCCAGCACGCCGATGCCGATGACGGCCAGGCCGAAGAGGACGCGGTGGCCGGCATGCCGGGCCTCGCGGCGGACCTTGATGCGGGAATCTCTCATGGTGGGGTTGCAGTCTTGAACTGGCCGCCAGTAGACCCCGAACTTGCGGCGCCGGCGCGGCTCCTCCGGCCAATCGACGCCAGCCGCCGACGAATCGACAGCCTGCTGCGCCAATGAAAAAAAAAGCCCGGTGCTTTCGCACCGGGCTTTTCAGGCGGTAGCCGGAGATCAGGCAGCGCGCTTGGTGGCGCGGGTCGCCGTCTGCGAGGCCTTGACGGCTTGCGTCGTGGCGGCCTGGAAGTTGGACTCGGCCACTTCGACGGCTTGCTTGGCGGCCTTCTGGACCGACTCGAAAGCGTTGTTGGCGGCAGCGACGGCCGACTTCACCAGGGCGACGGCGTTCTCGGTGCCGGCCGGGGCGTTCTTGGCGGCGTTGTCGACGACGGACGTGAAGGCCTTCTGGGCGTCGGCGAACTGGGCTTCAGCGGCCTTGGCGACTTCGGCGCCGGTGGCGGAGGCGATGTCGTAGACATGGCGGCTGTAGGAAGCGGCCTTCTCGGCGGTCGGCTGCAGCAGGGCGGCCTGCAGGGACAGCAGCTCTTGCGCATCCTTGACGGACAGGGCAGCAGCGGTCGTGTCGGCGGCTTCGCTCAGCGCGGTCTTGGCGACCTGCAGGTTCAGCTCGACGAGCTTCTCGACGCCTTCGAAAGCCTTGTTGGTCAGGCCGAAGAGGGTTTCGACATTGGCCTTGTGAGCGGCGAGGACTTGTTCAGCGGTCAGCATGGTGTTACTCCGGGTTGGGTGGTTGAACCGTTTGCTGTGCTTCTTTTGCTGCACTGCAACATGGACTGAATGATAGGGGTCCTGCGCCGGATTGCAAGAACTTTTTGTGCAGTGCAGCAAATTAGGGGTGTCAATCTGCAAAAAAGCACCTGCGGCTATCGTGGCGGCCATGCTGGCCTTCCACTCCGACGCCCACAGCCTGGCGCTGCCGCCGGGGCACCGCTTCCCGCAATCTAAGTACCGTTTGTTGCGGGAGCATTTCGAGCGCGAGCCGGGGCTGCTGAGAATGCGGCCGGCGCCGGCTGCGACCGAGGGCGAACTGATGCTGGCCCACACGCCGGACTACGTGGACGCGGTGCTGCTGGGCCGACTGGATGCCGCCGAGCAGCGCGAGATCGGCTTCCCCTGGAGCCCGTCGATGGCCGAGCGGTCGCAGCGCTCGGTCGGTGCCAGCATCGCCGCCGCGCAGGCGGCATTGACCGAGGGTGTGGCCGCCAACATGGCGGGAGGCACCCACCATGCCTACGCCGACAAGGGCTCCGGCTACTGCGTCTTCAATGATGTGGCGGTAGCCGCGCGGCTCATGCAGGCGCAATGGGAGCGGCGCCACGGCCGCCTGCTGCGGGTGCTCGTCATCGACCTGGACGTCCATCAGGGCAATGGCACGGCCGCCATCTTCCGGGACGACGACACGGTCTTCACCTTCTCCATGCACGGCGAGAAGAACTTCCCGTTCCGCAAGGAGGCCAGCGACCTGGACGTGGGCCTGCCCGATGGCTGCGGCGACGCCGAATACCTGGCGGCGCTGGACGCGGCGCTGGCTGAGGTCTGGCGCCGCTGCGACCCCGGCCTTGTCTTCTACCTGGCCGGCGCAGACCCCCACGAGGCCGACCGCCTCGGCCGCTTGAAGCTGAGCTACGCCGGCCTGGCCGAGCGCGACCGCCGCGTGCTGGACGCGCTGCGCGAGCGCCGCATCCCGGTGGCGCTGAGCATGGCGGGCGGCTACGGCCACGACCTGGCCACGACGGTGGCCGTGCAGGTCACGACGCTGAATGTCGCCGCGGCGTCCTGGGCTGCCTGGCAGCGCATGAAAGAATCCTCGCCATGACTTCCCGCCCCCAGCCCGACGGCCGCGAGGCCTACCCCCGCTTCGTGCCGCTGACCACCCGCTGGATGGACAACGACGTCTATGGTCACCTGAACAACGTCGTCTACTACAGCCTCTTCGACACGGCGGTGAACAGCCTGCTGATCGAGGCCGGCGCGCTGGACATCCACGGCGGCGCGGTCATCGGCCTGGTCGTCGAGACGCATTGCAACTTCTTCGAGTCGCTGGCCTTCCCGCAGCGCATCGAGGCTGGCGTGCGGGTGGCCCAACAGGGCCGCTCCAGCGTGCGCTACGAGATCGGCCTGTTCGCCGAAGGTGCGGATCTGTGCGCTGCGCGGGGTCATTTCGTTCACGTCTACGTCGAGCGCGACAGCCGCCGCCCGGTGGCCGCGCTGCCCGACGCCTACCTCACCGCCCTCAAGACCCTGACCCCATGAGCCGATTCGACACCCCCACGCCCGAGCAGACCGCTGCCGTCGACGCCGCCATCAAGACGCGGCACTCGCTGCGCGCCTTCCTGCCGACGCCCGTGCCGCGCCAGACCGTCGAGGACATCCTCGAAGTCGCCTCCTGGGCCCCCTCGGGCACCAACACCCAGCCCTGGCAGGTGCATGTGCTGACCGGGGCAGCGCTCAAGCGCATCTCTGGTCGCATCCAGGCCGCCTACCTCGACGCCGAGCAGAACTCGGCTCACAAGGAGGAGTACGCCTACTACCCGACGGAGTGGCGCAGCCCCTACATCGACCGCCGCCGCAAGGTGGGCTGGGATCTCTACGGTTTGCTGGGCATCGCCAAGACCGACAAGGCGCGCATGCAGTACCAGCATGGCCGCAACTTCATCTTCTTCGACGCGCCGGTGGGGATGTTCTTCACCATCGACCGCGTCATGCAGCAGGGCTCCTGGCTGGACTACGGCATGTTCCTGCAGAACATCATGGTGGCGGCCCGCGCACGCGGCCTGCACACCTGCCCGCAGGCGGCCTTCACGCAGTTCCACAAGCTGATCGCCGAGGAGCTGCAGCTGAGCGACGAGCAGATGCTGGTCTGCGGCATGTCCATGGGTTTTGCCGATCCGGCCGCCGTCGAGAACAGCCTCGTCACCGAGCGCGCGCCCGTGTCCGAGTTCGCCCGCTTCATCGAAGACTGATGGCGCTGCAAGGCGCCGAACTCGGCCTGGCCTGGGCGGCACCGTTCGCCGGTCTGCTGTTGTCCATCGCCGTCATGCCGCTGGCAGCGCCCGCGCTCTGGCACCACCACTTCGGCAAGATCGCCGCGGCCTGGACGCTGGCGCTGCTGCTGCCCTTCACGCTGGCCTTCGGCACAGCCGCAGCGGGCGGCGTGCTGCTGCACACACTGGTGGAGGAATACCTGCCCTTCACCATCCTGCTCGGCGCGCTCTATACGGCGGCAGGCGGCATCTACATCCGTGGCAACCTGCACGGCAGCCCCACGCTGAACGCCGGGCTGATGGCACTCGGCGCCGTGCTGGCGAGCTTCATGGGCACGACGGGCGCATCCATGCTGCTGATCCGCCCGCTGATCCGGGCCAATGACAACCGCCGCCACAACGCCCATGTCGTCGTCTTCTTCATCTTCATCGTCGGCAACGTTGGGGGCTCGCTGACGCCGCTGGGCGACCCGCCGCTCTTCCTCGGCTTTCTGCAGGGCGTCGGCTTCTTCTGGACGGCCGGCCACCTGTGGCCCGAGACCCTGTTCCTGCTCACCAGCCTGCTGGCCGTGTTCTGGGGCATCGACGCGTGGCTCTACCGCAGGGAGGGCCTCACGCCCGTCGACCCCACGCCCGACGCCCCCCGGGCGGGGCTGGAAGGCGCCGTCAATCTGCTGCCGCTGGCCGCCGCCGTCGGCCTGGTGCTGATGAGCGGCACCTGGAAGCCGGGCATCGTCTTCGATCTCTGGGGCACGCCGCTGCCGCTGCAGGCCCTGCTGCGCGACGCGGGCCTCGTGGCGGTGGCGCTCGTGTCACTGGCCATCACGCCCGCCGGCGTGCGTGAGAAGAACCGCTTCAGCTGGGCGCCGATGCAAGAGGTGGCCAAGCTCTTCATCGCCATCTTCCTGACCATGGTGCCCGTCATCGCCATGCTCAAGGCCGGCCCGGCCGGCGCCTTTGCGCCGCTGGCGGCACTGCTCGATTCGCCGGCGGCCTATTTCTGGCTGACCGGCGGCCTGTCCTCGGTGCTGGACAACGCGCCCACCTATCTCGCCTTCTTCAACCTGGCCGGTGGCGACGCGGCGCGGCTGATGACGGAAGGGGCCCCGGTGCTCGCCGCGATCTCTGCCGGCGCGGTCTTCATGGGGGCCATGACCTACATCGGCAATGCCCCCAATTTCATGGTCAAGGCGATCGCCGAGGAGCGAGGTGTCAAGATGCCGAGCTTTGGTGGCTATCTGCTCTGGTCCGGCGCAGTGCTGCTGCCTCTTCTTTTTGTGATGGCCTGGATATGGATGCGTTGAAAGTCTTGATTGCCCGCCGTGCGCCGGCGGAGGTGGTGCAGAAGTTGTCTGCCCGCTTTGACGTGGACTTCCACGACGGTGAATCGCCGCTTAGCCCCGACGAGCTGCGCGCCCGACTGAAAGGCAAGGCCGGCGCCTACATCACCGGCACCGAGCGCATCACGGCCGAGCTGCTGGACGCCTGCCCGGACCTCAAGGCCGTCTGCACGATGAGCGTGGGCTACAACCACATCGACCTGGCCGCCTGCACGGCGCGCGGCGTGCTCGTCACCAACACGCCCGACGTGCTGACCGAGTCCACGGCCGACTTCGGCTTCGCGCTGCTGATGGCCACGGCCCGGCGCATGAGCGAGGGCGAGCGTCTGCTGCGCGACGGCGGCTGGAAGAGCTGGGCCTGGGACTTCCTGGCCGGCGCCGAGGTGCACGGCACGACGCTGGGCATCCTCGGCATGGGCCGCATCGGCCAGGCCATCGCGCGCCGCGGCCGCTTCGGCTTCGGCATGAACGTGATCTATCACAACCGCTCGCGGCTGCCGGCCGAGGCCGAGGCCGAGCTCGGCGCCCGCTACACGTCCAAGGACGAACTGCTGCGCCAGGCCGATCACCTCGTGCTCGTGCTGCCCTATTCCGCCGAGTCCCACCACTGCATCGCCGCGGCCGAACTCGCGCTGATGAAGCCGACCGCGACGCTGGTCAACGTGGCTCGCGGCGGCATCGTCGACGAGGACGCGCTGGCCGCCGCGCTGCGCGAGCACCGCATCGCCGCGGCAGGCCTGGACGTCTTCGAGGGCGAGCCCAAGGTCAATCCGGCCCTGCTGACCCTGCCCAACGTCGTCCTCACACCCCATATCGCCAGCGCCACCATGCCGACCCGCATCGCCATGGCGACGCTCGCCGCCGACAACCTCCTCGCGGCGCTGACCACGCGCCAGCCCCTCACGCCGCTGAACCCCGAAGTCCTCTGCGCATGAACCGCCGCCTGATCTGCCTGCTCTGCCTCCTGCCCGCGCTTGCCTTCGCGCAGAAAAGCAAGAGCATTGCGCCGCCGCCACCCGAGCCCGTCGTCGAGGACAAGACGCCGCGCGATCCAACCAAGTTCGCCGCGCTGTCCCTGCTGGGCGACAACGTGCAGCTCATTTCCCTGAGCCCGGCGCGCGGCGACACCGTGCAGACCGGCGAGTGGACGTCATCGCCTGCCGGCGGCCTGGACAACGCGGTGCTGCAGGCCCTGAACGAGGCCGTCAAGGCCTCGGGCAAGGAGCGTGAGGTCAAGCTCTACACCTCGTCGACGCGCAGCCTGTTCGGCGACCCGGCCAACCTGTTCGTCAACGGCAGGCTCAGCCTGCCCGGCAAGCTCGGCGAGGCCGTGCGCCAGAGCGGCGCGGCCCGGTTGCTGCTGGTCACGCGCAGCCGCCAGGAGCCGGCCCTGGCCGCGGCCCTGCCGCAGCGCATCCTGGCCACGCTGGAAGGCCCTGGCTTCGTGCTGGACCAGCGGCCCAGCGGCCAGATCGGCTTCGACGGCCAGGGTGGCCTGCCGGTGTTCGCGCCCTATGTCTCCATCCGGGTGGCCCTTGTCGACCTCGGCGACCTCAAGCTCCGGCGCGAGCAGTCCCTCGCCGTGGCGGCCCGCCTGCCGGTGGCCGCCGCCGACGCCGCCAACCCCTGGGCCGCCACGACACCCGAGCAGCGCGTAAAGGCGCTGGAGGCGCTGATCGAGGCCGAGCTGCCCAAGGCCGTGGCGGGGCTCGTTGCTCCATGAGCGTGTATGAGTTGTTGATGCTGGGCCTGCTGGCCCTGATCCTGCTGCTGCTCGTCTGGATCTTGCTGCGCGGCAAGCCACAAGCCGGCGTGCCGCCTGAGCTGCTGCAGAGCAACGAGAGGCTGGAGCGCGAACTGCGCGACGAGCTGGGCCGCAGCGCCAGCGGCACGCGCCAGGAGCTGATGCAGGGCCTGGCCCAGTTCCAGCAGGTGCTGACGCAGGGGCTGCAGGGCAGCAACCAGTCGCTGGCCGCTCAGGCCCTGGCCGCCCGCGAGGCCCAGGACGCCGCCGCGCAGCGCAGTGCGCTCTCGCAGACCGAGGCCATGCAGCGCCTGGGTGACCTGATGCGCGAGCAGCTGCAGGCCCTGTCCAAGACCAACGAGCAGCGCCTGGCCGAACTGCGCCTGACGGTGGAGCAGCGCCTCACTGCCATCCAGCAGGACAACGAGAAGAAGCTGGAGCAGATGCGCGCCACGGTGGACGAGAAGCTGCACGCCACGCTGGAGCAGCGCCTGGGCGAGAGCTTCAAGCAGGTGGCCGAGCGGCTGGAGCAGGTGCACAAGGGCCTGGGCGAGATGCAGAACCTGGCGCGCGACGTCGGCTCGCTGAACCGCGTGCTGACCAACGTGAAGACGCGTGGCGTGTTCGGCGAAGTGCAGCTCGCGGGGCTGCTGGACCAGGTCTTCACGCCCGAGCTGTACGCGGCCAACGTGGCGACGCTGCCCGGCTCCAACGAGCGCGTGGAGTTCGCCATCCGTCTGCCCGGCCAGCGTGACGATGGCCAGCCGCTGTGGCTGCCCATCGACGCCAAGTTTCCTCGCGAGGACTACGAGCGCCTGCTGGACGCCCAGGAGCGCGCGGATGCACCCGCTGCCGAGGCGGCGGGCAAGGCCATCGAGAACCGCCTGCGGCTGGAAGCGAAGACCATCCGCGAGAAGTACGTCGCCCCGCCGCACACGACCGACTTCGGTATCCTCTTCGTGCCCACAGAGGGCCTCTACGCCGAAGCGCTACGCCGTCCCGGCCTGCTGGAAGGCCTGCAGCGCGAGCACAAGGTCATGCTGTGCGGACCCACCACGCTGCTGGCCACGCTCACCAGCCTGCAGATGGGCTTTCGCACGCTGGCGCTGGAGAAGCGCTCGGCCGAGGTCTGGGAAGTGCTGGGGGCCGTCAAGACCGAGTTCGGCAAGTTCGGCGACGTGCTGGCAAAGGCCAAGAAGAAGCTGGAAGAGGCCGGCAACACGCTGGACGCAGCCGAGGTGCGCACCCGCGCGATGACGCGCAAGCTCAAGGGCGTGGAGGCCCTGCCCGATGACGCGGCCCAGCAGTTGCTGCAGATCAGCCTGGGCGAGGACGCCGAGTGAGCGACGCTGCCCCGGCCGGCAAGCAGAACCTGAGGCACGCCTTCTCGTGGCTGATCGCCACCATGATCTGCGTGCATGCCTGCATGGCGACGACGCGCGTGACCGCCAGCCTCTGGGTGCTCAAGCAGGGCTACGGCGAAGCCTCGGTCGGCATGCTGCTGAGCCTGTTCGCCGTGGCGCCCATCGCGCTGTCGCTGTGGGCCGGCCGCCTGGCCGACCGGCACGGCTTCCACCGGCCGGTCGGCATCGGCGTGGCGCTGGCCTTCGCCGGTGCGCTGCTGCCGCTTGCGGTCCCTCAGCTCTGGGCCATCGCCACCGGCTGCCTGCTGTGCGGCGGGGCCGTGGCGGTCGCGGCCGTGGCCCTGCAGCGCGAGGCCGGGTTGATGGCCGAGGAGCCCGGCGAGCTCAAGCGCATCTTCAGCTGGATGGCGCTGGGGCCGGCCATGTCCAACGCGCTGTCGCCCATCATTGCCGGTCTGCTCATCGACCACATCGGCATGACGGCCGCTTTCGCTTTTGCGACCGTGCTGCCCGTGCTGGCCTGGGCGCTGGCGCGCAAGGTGCCGCGCAACCCGCCGGCCGTCTACACCAAGAGCTTTCGCGAGCGGGCGGCCTGGGACCTGTTCCGCCTGCCGGCCTACCGCCGCCTGCTCATCGTCAACCTGGCGCTGTCGGCCGGCTGGGACGCGCACAGCTTCGTCGTGCCCGTCGTGGGTCACGCGCGCGGCCTGTCGGCGTCCAGCATCGGCCTGGTGCTGGGCAGCTTCGCGGCGGCCGCGACGGTGGTGCGCCTGGCCATCGTGCGCTTTGCCGACGACATCGACGAAGCCAAGGCGCTGCGCGTGGCGATGACCGTCGCGATGCTGACCTTCATGGCCTACGCCTGGCTGCCTGGCACGCTGGGCCTGATATGCGGTTCGGCGCTGCTGGGCATTGCGCTGGGTTCGGTGCAGCCCATGGTGCTGGCCATGCTGCACCGTGCGACGCCGCCCGAGCGCCATGGCCAGGCCCTGGGCCTGCGCATGCTGACGCTGAATGGGGCGACGGTGGGTATGCCGGTCGGCTTCGGCATGCTGGCCGCTGCGACGGCGTTGACGGCGCCGATGTGGGTGATGGCCGCGGCGCTGCTGGCGGCACAGTGGCCGGCGCGCAAGCTCTGAAGCCGCCGATAGCATCGGCGGTGGCGGTGGCGGTGGCGGTGGCGGTGGCGGTGGCGGTGGCCGCCCGCCGCGCGTGGCTCAAATGGGGATGATCCGAGGAAACCTCGGTGGCGGGCGCCGCACGCATCCGTTCTACTGGGCCGGAGATGCGCTCTTCGGCGATCTGCCTCGATAGGAGCCTGCAATGCGTGCGCTGCTGCTGTGCCTGTCCCTGCTGAGTTCTGCGGCCCTTGCCCAGCAGGCTTGTGAAGTGACGGCCGTCAGCGGCGATGCCCGGCGCCTGGACGGCAGGGCGCTCGCGGTGGGTGACCGGCTGGACGTCGGCACCACGTTGCACACCGGTGCCACGGGTCGCGTGCGACTGAAGTTCATCGACGGCTCCGTGCTCGTTCTTGCCGACAGGAGCCAGCTGCGCATCGAGGCCTTCAGCGCCCCGGCCACGCAGCCGCGCGCGGCCGGGCTGCTGCTGGAGCTGGGCCTCGTCGGCCAGCGCGTGACGCCCTCGGCCAACGGCAGCTGGACGGTGCGCACGCCGACCGCAGTGACGGCCGTGCGCGGCACCGAGTTCAGCGTCGAGGTCGGCGACGACCGCGCGACGGCCGTGCATCTGAGCACGGGCGAGGTCGATGTCGAGCCTGCCGGCCAGCAGGCCGGCAGCATCAAGCCGCGCCAGCCGGTGCGCCTGAACCGGGCGCAGAACGGCACGCAATGCGATGCCAGCCGATGCAGCGCCGCGGTCGCCTGGTCGGCCGAGCGGGTGCAGCGCGTCGAGCAGCGCCTGGGGTCGCTGGATTGAGGGCCAGGCTCGGCTTTGCGCTGATCGCGCTGGCAGCGGCGCTGCTGGGTTTCGCCATGGCCGCGTGGCGGGCGGACATGCCCGCGCTGGAGCGGCCCGACCATTGGCTGCAGGACTGGCGCACCTTCTGGCGTGGCCCGCTGGCACCGGGCCGAGAGCTGCCGCTGCTGCTGGTGCGCGTGGACGATGCGGCCTTCGAGGCCCTGGGCGGCCGCGCGCCCGACCGCGCCGACCTGGCCCGTGCGGTGCAGGCCCTGCACGCCGGCGGCGCGCGCGCCATCGCGCTGGACATCCTGCTGCTGCCGGGCGGCGGCACGGCCGAGGCCAGCGCCGCGCTGGCGGCCGCCATGAAGGCCTGCGCCTGCGTGCTGATCCCTTTCTCCCTGCCCGACGAGGGCAGGGCCGACGCCGCGGTGCCGCCCGCGGTGCTGGCCCAGGCCCTGCTGCGCTACGAGGGCGATGCGGCGCTGGAGCGCAGCGAGAGCCACTACCGGCCTCGCCGGCTCATCGCGCCCGAGGCGGGCCTTGCCGAAGCCGCCGCGGCCCTGGGCCACATCAGCGTGCGGCCCGGCAGCGATGGCAGCATCCGCCGCGACCTGCCCGTGCTGCGCCTGGACGGCGAGGTCTACCCCTCGCTGCCTCTGCGCCTGGCCGCCTTCGCGCGCGGTGCCGATTGGCGCCAGGCCCGGGCCCGCTTCGGCGCCGAGGTCAGCGTCGGCGAAGCACTCGTGCTGCCCCTGGACGAACTGTCCCGCACCGGCGTCAACTACTACGGCCCCGGTGGTCCGCAGAGCCCGTTCGAGAGCGTGGGCCTGGCCGAACTGCTGGGCGGCCAGGTCGATCCCGCGCGGCTGCGCGGCCGCATCGCCGTCGTCGGCGTGTCGGCCCTGGCCGCGGGCGACCACCTGCCGTCGCCCTTCGACGCCCGCCTGCCCGGCATGGAGCGCATCGCCACCGTCACCGACAACCTGCTGACCGGCCGCGGCCTCGTGCGCCCGGCCTGGGGCGGCGCGGCGGAGCTGGCCGCCGTGCTGCTGCTGCCGCTGGGAGCCGTGCTGCTGCTGGCGCGCCGGCCGCTGGGCCTGGCGCTGGCGCTGATCGGCCTGGGTGTGCTGGCGCTGCTGGGGGCCGCGCAGTGGGCCTTCGAGAGCCGCTACTTCGTGTTCTGGCTGGCGCCCCCGCTGCTGGCCCTGACCGTGGCGACGCTGGGCGGCAGCGCGCTGCGCGCCGGCATCGAGCAGAGCCAGCGCCGAGACGCCGCACGCCGCCTGGCGGCCAGCGAGCAGCGCTATGCCCTCGCTGCCCAGGGCGCCAACGACGGCCTGTGGGATTGGGATCTTGCCACGGGCGAGGTCTATTACTCGCCGCGCTGGCTGGCGCTGATGGGCCTGTCCGCCGCCGAGGCCGGCCACACCATCCAGGCCTGGACGCAGCCGCTGGAGCCTGCCATGCGTGCCGCCTTCGAGGCCGAGTTGCAGGCCCACCTCGCTGGCGCAAGCCTGCAGTTCCATCACGTGCTGCACTTCAACCAGGGCGGCCAGGAGCGCTGGCTGCTGGCGCGCGGCCTGGCCGTGCGCGAGGACGGCCGGCCGGTGCGCATGGCCGGGTCGTTGACCGACATCTCCGAGAGCCAGCGCCTGCAGCGCCAGATCAGCTTCGACGCGCTGCACGACCGCCTGACCGGCCTGGCCAACCGCGTGCTGTTCCGCGAGCAGCTGACCCAGCTGCTGGCCGGCGTGTTCGCGCCCGAGACCGGCGTGCTGCTGCTGGGGCTGGACGGCTTTCGCGGGCTGAACGAGGCCCACGGCCCGATCGTCGGCGACGCGGTGCTGATCGAGCTGGGGGCGCGCCTGAAGTCCGCCTTCGGCGCGCGTCATCTCGTCGCCCGCATGGGGCCGGACCAGTTCGCCCTGCTGCTGGCCGGCGGCGATGGCGCGGCCGAGCTGGCGCGCCGCGTGCGGGGGCTGCTGCAGCAGCCCTTCAACGTTGCCACGCCGATGCTGCAGTTGACCGCCGGCATTGCCTGGGCCCAGCGCCGCCACGGCCCCGCCACGGCCGACGAACTGCTGACGGCCGCGGAAGGTGCGCTGGCCCGCGCCAAGGCCGGTGGGCCCGGGCAGACGCATGAGTTCGACCAGGCCGAGCAGCTCGTCGAGCAGTCGCGCCGCTGGCTGCGCGAGGCCATCGACGCGGCCCTCGCCAGCGGCACGCAGTTCGAGCTGCACTACCAGCCCTTTGTTCGCCTGCAGGACCGCGCGCTGCTGGGCTTCGAGGCCCTGATCCGCTGGCGCCACCCCGAGCGGGGCGTCATCATGCCGGGCGACTTCATCCCCGTGGCCGAGGCCAGTGGCCAGATCTGCGCCATCGGGCGTTGGGCGCTGCTGGAGGCGGCGCGTCAGCTGCGGCGCTGGCAGCCGCTGGGCTTCACGGGCGAGGTGGCCGTCAACCTGTCCGGCGTGCAGCTGGAGCGCGACCTCGAACTGCTGGCCGATGCCCGAGCCACGCTGGCGGCCCTGGGCGACGTGCCCACGCACCGCCTCAAGCTGGAAGTGACCGAGAGCATGGCCATGGCCAACCCGCAGCGCAGCGCCGAGGTGCTGCAGGAGCTGGCGCGCATGGGCTTCAAGCTCAGCATCGACGACTTCGGCACCGGCTATTCGTCGCTGGCCTATCTGCACCGCTTCCCTTTCGACACGCTGAAGGTGGACCGCAGCTTCGTCATCCGCCTGGCCGCAGGCCATGAGGCGCTGGAGATCGTGCGCACCATCGTCGGCCTGGCCCTGGCCCTGGGCAAGCAGACGCTGGCCGAAGGCGTCGAGGACGAGAAGCAGGCGGCGCTGCTGGAGCAGCTGGGCGTGCAGGTGGGGCAGGGCTGGCTGTTTGCGAAAGCGCTGCCAGAGGCGCAGGCTACGGAGGCGATCAGGACGACGCCGTGGCGACGTTGAGACGACAGCTGCACGGAGGTGATCGAATCCACGGCGGCCGTGACATGTGACAGCGACTTCGGGGGGTGTCAAAGGTAAGCTGAGGTTTCCGTTTCCCCTCCGCCATCGCGACGATGGCGACCGAAATCGTGACAAGCCGCATCTCTGCGCTGGCCTGGTCTTCCACGCTGGCACTGTCTTTCGCGGCTAGCGCCGCCCCCGCCCCCGAAGCCTCGGATGACAAGGCGCTCGAAGCACTTCTGAAACGGGAGGTGCAAGGCCCCTCCCGCTATGCCCAGAGCCTGATGGACGCGCCCGCGTCGGTCACGGTGCTGGAGCGCGAGGAGTCCGACGCCCTGGGCCACCTGACGGTCGGCGACCAGCTGGCCCGCCTGCCGGGCGTCTACCTGAGCAACTCGCGCACCTACAGTGCGCTCGGGTTGCGCGGCTTCAACCGGCCCGGCGACTACAGCTCGCGCGTGCTGATGACCATCGATGGCCAGCGGGTCAACGATGCGATCTACGACCAGGGGCTGCCGCAGCTGGAGCTGCCCATGGTGGCGGAGTGGGTCAAGCGCGTGGAGCTGGTGCATGGCCCCGGGTCGTCGGTGTACGGCAGCAATGCGCTGCTGGGCGTCGTCAACGTCGTCACGCTGAACGGCGCGGACGCCCCGGGCCTGACGGCGCAGGGCAGCGTGGGGCAGCTGGGCCTGCGCCGGGTCGAGATGCATTACGGCGCCGCGCCCGCGGGCGGCGGCGACCTCTTCCTCGGCGTCAACCTGCTGAGCATGGCGGGCGAGAACCTCCACCTGCCCGAGCTTGGCACGCCCGATGGCTGGGTGCGCGGCCTGGACGGCGAGCGCCAGGCGGCGCTGCTCGCCAAGTACCGCAACGGCGCCTGGCGCGTCTCGCTCAGTGCCGTGCGCCGCGACAAGGATGCCGCCACCGCCCCCTACGGCACCGTGGCTGGCGCGCCGGGCACCCGCTACAGCGACAGCCTGGTGCTCGGCGAAGTGGCCTACGACGACGACTGGCAGGACGATGTGCGTCGCACGGTCAGGCTCAACGTCGCGGGCTATGACTTCCGCGGCCGCTATGTGTTCGGCCCTGCTCCCGAGCGCATCAACAAGGATGTGGCCTACACGCAATGGACGACGCTGGAAGGCCGCATGCAGTGGCGCGGCCTGCTCAACCACCAGCTGATGGTGGGCGCCGAGCTGCGCGCCTCGCCCTATGGCGTGCAGCGCAACTACGACGTCGAGCCCTACCAGGTCAGCCTGGACTCCCATGTCAGCCAGCATTCCGCGGCCGTCTATGCGCAGGACCAATGGCGGCTGTCGTCGACGCTGCACCTGACCACCGGCCTGCGCCTGGATCATGTGCGTGGCTTCTCGCTCGCCGCTTCCCCGCGCGCCGTGCTGGCGCTGCGCCCGGACGAGCGCGAGTCCTTCAAGCTGATGTGGGCCCAGTCCTTTCGCACGCCCAACCTGTACGAGCGCTTCTACGAGGATGGCGGCGTCTCCCAGCTGCGCAGCGAGAACCTCAGGCCGGAGCGCCTCAATTCGGCCGAGGCCTCGTGGGAATACCTGCTGCACGGCGGCCACGCGCTCAGCGCCAACGCCTACTACACGCGCATGAACCGGCTGATCGAGCCGGTGCCGCTGACGGATGAGCCGGACGCGGTGGTGCAGTACCGCAACGTCGGCCGCGTGCGGCTGCGCGGCGTGGACCTCGGGGTGGAGCAGCGTGCCAGCGATGGCTGGCTGTGGCGCGCCAGCGCCTCCTGGATGGACGCCCGCAACGAGGGCGGCGAGCGGCTGAGCAACGCGCCGACCTGGATGCTGAAGGGGCACCTCGTGTCGCCGCCCTGGAAGGGTCTGCAGCTGGGCCTCGAAGGGCTGCTGCTCGGCCCGCGCCTTGGCCGGGTGGAAGTGCCGACCAACGTCGGCCTCAACGCCCACCTCCGCTACCACGTCGACGAGCGCCAGAGCGTGTCCCTGCACGTGAACAACGCGCTGGACCGCCGCAACCTCGACCCGTCGACGCCCGACACCGCATTGAGTGCCATTCCCCAGCCGGCCCGCGCCTGGCGCCTGGACTGGCGCATCACGCTCTGAGCAACAGCATGCCCTGGCATAAGGCGGCCCCGACCCACAGTGCGCGCTGGCGATGGCTCGCCGGCTGTGCGCTGGCGGCCTGCCTGGCGCTCTGCCTGTCGGCTCCGCGGCCGGCCTTGGCGCAGGGGGGGACCCCAGAGGCGCTGAAGGCGGAGGTCGTCTACCGCGTGCTGATGTTCGTGAGCTGGCCGACCGAGCGCGAGCAGCCCGGCCGCGGCCTGCAGCTGTGCACGCTGGGGGAAGGGCGCATGGAGGGCGCCTTGCAGGGGCTGGCCGGCCGGCCCATCCGGCAGCTCACCGTCGACGTGCGCCGTCTGGGCCGCGGCGACCCGCTGACCGGCTGCCACCTGCTCTACCTGCCGGCGCCGCAGACCGGCCTGCGTCCACAGATTGCCGACCTGCCGCTGCTCGTCGTGTCCGACGTGGCCGCGATGCTCGATCAGGGCGCGATGATCAACCTGCAGGTCGAGGACGGTCGTATCGTCTTCGACGTGGATCTCGACGCCGCCCGCCGCGCCGGCCTGACCGTCAGCACCAAGCTGCTGCGCCTGGCCCGCTACGTGCGACACCAGACAGCCGCCCCATGAAACCGAGATTTGCCGACGCCTCGGAACGCCTGCGCGAGCTCATGGTCGCGTTCGCGGCCCTGCTGACCTTCGCCCTGGTGCTGAGCCTGCTGCAGTACTGGCGGCTGCTGGACCGCCAGGACGAGGACCTGCGCACCCAGGCCAGCATCGTCGCGCAGACGGTGTCCGCAGCCATGGTCTTCGACAGCCGCAGCGACGCCGGTGAGAGCCTGCTGGCGCTGCAGCAGAACCCAGCCATCGTCCACGCCAGGCTGCTGAAGAACGATGGCAGCGCCTTCACGCAGTTCTCGCGGCCGCCCGCCGAGCGGCTGTGGCTGCACGATCTGGCGGGCGTTGCCAGGGTCGAGGTACTGGTGATGGCCGATGGGCGCCGGGTGGGCCTGCTGGCCATCGAGGCCAGCCGGCTGCCGATGTGGATGGATCAGGCCCGCTTCCTGGTGGCGACGTTCGGCACGCTGCTGGTCACGGCCGGCCTGGCCTGGTGGATGTCCAAGCGGCTGCGCGTGCAGATGAAGGAGGTGGAGCGCCGCACCCGCTACATCGCCCGCTTCGACGCGCTGACCGACCTGCCCAACCGCGAGCACATGCGCGGCCTGCTGGAGCGCGCGCTGCAGCAGCAGGAGGCCACCACGCTGCTGATCCTGGACCTGGACGACTTCAAGCAGATCAACGACCAGCACCGCCATGCCGCGGGTGACGCCGTGCTGCAGGCCTTCAGCCAGCGGCTGCGGCTGCTGTGCCGGCCGGGCGACCAGGCGGCGCGCCTGTCGGCCGACGAGTTCGCGCTGCTGCTGGCGCCGCGCCTGGAGGGCGAGGCCCTGCGTGCCCATGTCGCGCAGCTGCAGACCGAGCTGACCCAGCCGGTGTCTTACGACGGCCACTGGCTGCCGCTGCATGTCTGCGTCGGCGCCGCGCTGCTGCCCGAGCATGCGCAGGACGCGAGCGAGGCCATGCGCTGCGCCGACGCGGCCATGCGCCATGCCAAGCAGCTCGGCAAGGACAGCTTCCAGCTGTTCACGCCGCAGATCGGCGAGGCGCTGCGCTCGCGGCTGGCGCTGGAGCACGACATGCTGGAGGCGCTGGCCCAGGAGCAGTTCTCCCTGGCCTACCAGCCGCAGTACGACGCCCAGCGCCGCGTGCTGGGCATGGAGGCGCTGGCGCGCTGGCGGCATCCCGAGCGGGGCTGGGTGTCGCCGGTCGAGTTCATCCCGGTGGCCGAGAGCTCGGGCCTCATCGTCGATCTCGGCCTGGCGCTGCTGGCCGTGCTGCGCCGCGACCTGGATGCCTGGAAGCAGATCGGCCTGAAGCCGCCCGCCGTGTCGATCAACCTGTCCTGGGAGCAGTGCCGCAAGCCCCAGCATCGCGAGCGTTTCCTGCAGCAGCTCAAGCAGCTGCACCTGACGCCGGCCGAGGTCGAGTTCGAGCTGACGGAGAGTGCGGGCTTCGAGGACATCGACACGCCCGACTCCTTCGTCTTCACGCTGCAGGGCCTGGGCTATGGCCTGGCCATCGATGACTTCGGCACCGGCTACAGCTCGCTGGCCTATCTGCGCCGCATCCGCTGCCGCAAGCTCAAGATCGACCGGCTGTTCGTGCATGGGCTGTCGACGAACGCCGACTCGCACACGCTGGTCGAGTCCATGGTGCGCGTCGCGCATGCCATGCACATGCTGGTGGTGGCCGAGGGCGTCGAGCTGCCGGCTGACGAGGCGGCACTGATCGCCATGGGCTGCGACCTCATGCAGGGCTTCGGCTTCTGCCGGCCCGTCATGCCGGAGGATGTGCCTGCGCTGCTGCTGGGGAAGTGAGCCGGGCTCAGTCCCGCCGCTCGAACCAGCGCGACCGCAGCAGCGCGGCCGCGTCGCCCTCGGCGACGTACAGCGTCGGCTGGCCGGCGTCGAACTCGTAGAGCCGCCCGCTCGCCACGCCGCGCACGACGACCGGCGCGCTGGCGCGGTAGTGCACCAGCACCCGCCGCTCGGCCGGCCCGGCGGCCGCGCGTGCCGGCGCGGGCGAGGTGTTCATGGCCTGGCGCAACGTGGCGCGGCCTTGTCCGCAGCAACCCATGTCAATTCCCCTTGTGTGCCGAGACACGGGTGTCCAGCCCGGCCTCGATGATGCAGACGGCGCCTGACAGCGCGAGCACGCTCAGGCCCCAGCCGAGCCAGTCGTTCGCCAGCAGCGCCCCCAGCGGTGCGGCCACCCACAGCGACACGCAGTAGGGGCAGTCCATCAACTGCCCCCACGGACCGCTGCCCAGGCGCTGGCGCAGCCTGAGCACGAGGCCGAAGGGCCCGTCCTCGGCCGCGAGCAGATGCGTCAGGCGCCAGGCGGCGAGCACCGCCAGCGCCAGCCGCGGCCAGAAGCCGAGCTCCTCCCAGCTCATGTCAGACGGGCTCCGGCCCGTTGATGATCTTGATCGGGAACAGCACCCAGCCCGAGTAGTGCACGGTGCCTTCGTTGACCACCGTCTTGTCCCAGGCTTCGAGGATGACGTTGTAGACGCAGGCTTCGCCCGGGCCGAGGAGCTGGTCGCCGGGCAGGCCCAGCGGGTTGCTGGCGGCGTCCAGCACCTGCAGGTTCCAGGGGGTCAGCGTGCCGGTGGCCAGGCTTTCGGCCGGCAGCGCGAGCGCTCGGGCCGGCACGGTGTTGGTCGAGTTGATCAGCTGGACCTGCGGCGACACTGCGCCCTGCTTGACGAAGCGCACCTCGTAGCGGTCGAAGTTGTTGCTGGTGGGCGCAGTGAGGTCCATGCGGTCGATGTACTGGTCCCAGGCGTAGCCGCGGATGTCCACCGTCTTGAACACGCCTTCGGGCGTCTGCGTGTACATGTCGGAGCAGGGCGCCTGGTTGCCGATGCCGACGATGGAAGCCTGGATGGGCTCGTTGTCCACCCACGCGCGCTGGATGTCGTAGTAGGTGTTGCCGGCGGTGTCGATGACCTGCAGCAGGAAGCTGAACTTGCCGCTGGCGCCCTGCTGGTTGGGCGGATCCTGCTTGGGAAGGGCGTTGCTGTCGAACGCGCTGGGCGCCAGCGACGGCACGTTCCAGCAGGTGCAGAAGTTGGTGGAGTCGATGTGCACGCAGATGCATTCGCTGCGGGCGCTCCACACATTGGTCAGCACGCTGGGCGTGGGGTCGCCGTCCAGCACGTTGCTGCTGCGCACCTGGTCGGCCGTGTAGTTGATGGGCGGGCCGCTGGGCTGGGCGATGCTCATCGGCGCGAACTCGATGTGCGTGACGAGGCGCCAGCTGCCGCCGGGCACGATGCTCGTGAACGGCGCAGGCTGCGGCTCGCTGAAACTCGGGTCGGGAATGGCCCAGATCGTGTACTCGCGGATCTTCTCGCCCAGGCAGCCGTAGACATTGGCCGCACCGCGCACGTGCATGCCGCCGCCAATCGTCGACAGTATGGCCGCCGCGCTGTCGCTGGCGCGCAGGGGCTCAGCCGGATTGGGGTAGTCCACCGACCAGGGCGTGCTGACGCGCTTGATATAGACCTCGTTGACCGAAAGCGAGAAGCTGCCGGTGCAGGGCGGCTGCAGCTCGGCGCCGCTGGCCGAGAAGACGCGCAGCGTCAGCGTGAACGTCGTGGAGGTGAGCAGTTCGATGCCGGCGTCCACGGCGCACTTGCGCGTGTCCACCCAGCCCAGCGTGCCGCCCGACACGGAGAAGTTGCCCTGCGTGGCGGCCAGGTCGGGCAGGGCCAGGTTGTTGGGGTAGAGCACGCAGCCGCCGAGCAGGTTGCCGCCTGGGCTGCGCACCTCGACAAGGTAATGGCCGAAGTCGCTGCCCTCGGCATCGCCCAGCAGCGGCTCCAGGATGCGCCCGGGCAGGATGTCGGTCTCGCCGCGCACGCAGCCCGTCGGGCCGACGAGGCGGCAGTGCAGCGGCCGCTGGCAGCGGCGCAGGCAGGCGCGGTAGCTGCGCAGGCAGCGGAACACGTCGCGCAGGTTGCGGGCGCGCGCCAGGCAGCAGCCGAAGCGGATGGCGCACAGGCACCAGCAGCGGCAGAACCAGAAGAAGGGATCGGCGCGGTGCTTGGCGATGAGCTCGCGGCCCATCAGCGCAGCGGCCGTGTCGGTGCTGAGCAGCCGCTCCAGGATCAGCGTGTTGGCGTCACCGTCCTCGAAGCAGTCCACCTGGCCCGACAGCACCTGCTCGGGCAGGCCTTGCGCGAACTCGACGTTGGCGAGCTGGTCATCGAGGTAGGGTTTGTAGGCCGTGGCCAGGGCCTTCACGAGCTGGGCGAAATCGGCCCGCTCGGTGGCCGTGGGCGGGTTGGCGACCGGCGCGCCCAGCACCTCGCGCACGCAGCGCCAGTAGCGCCACAGGTAGTAGCTGGAGCCGCGGAAGCTCCGCGGCCCGCGGCACATCAGCCAGCCGAACACGATGCAGCAGCGCAGATGCAGCAGGCACCAGCGCCAGCGCTCCACGGCGCCGAGCTGCTCGCGCAGTTCGGCGGGCAGCAGGCGCTGCGCGACGTCCTCGCTGCCGAAGCGCTCGAACAGCGCGAAGGCCTGGGTGAACTCGTCCTCACAGCTGGGCGGGTTGGCAAGGGCGTCCTTGATGAGTGCCTCGGAGGATTCGGCGCGCTGGAGGTCGGCCTCCAGCACGGGCTTGTAGGCCGCGAGCAGCTCGCCGAGAACGAAGCGGAAGTCCTCGTCCAGCGGCTCGCCGTCGTCGTTGCCGGCGGCGGGGCGCAGCAGTTCGGCCGCGGTCGAAGTGGGAATGGCGCCGGGACGGGCCGGCTTGGGTGGGGTGGCCATGGTGTGCCTCCTGGAGATGGTGTGGCGATGGGCGGGCCGCGCGTACCGCGGGCTCTTCGAGAGGGCGGCGGCGGGGAGCCGTCGCGGGGCCTCGTTCCAAAGCTAGGCGGAGGGCGCGGACGCCATCTCCCTAGGGCGGGCAGGACATATTCACAGGCGGGGCGGGGTGTAACGGCCTAAGCGTTACAGGCCGCGATTGGCATCTGACGAACGGCTCCGCAGAAGAATCCGCGCAGAATGCCCCCGACCCGAACACGGGCCCCTGGTGGAGACAAACGAATGCGGATGACTTGGAACGGATGGCGGCCGCTGGCCCTGGTGGTGGCGGCCCTGTGGCTGGCGCCGGGAGGCGCGCAGGCGCAAAAGGCGCCCCGGCCTGCGGCGGCCCGTGCGGCGGCCGCGCCGGCCGCCGTGGTGCCGACGCCGGTGCGCGAGCTCGGCGGCATCGAGGAGTTCCAGCTGCCCAACGGCCTGCAGATCCTGCTCTTCCCGGACGCCACGCAGACCACCACCACCGTCAACATCACCTACCGCGTCGGCAGCCGCCACGAGTCACCCGGCGAGTACGGCATGGCCCACCTGCTGGAGCATCTGCTGTTCAAGGGCACGGCGCGCCAGAAGGACATCCCCGGTGCGATGGCCCAGCGCGGCGTGCGCTTCAATGGCACGACGACGGTGGACCGCACCAACTACTTCGCGAGCTTCAACGCCAATGCCGAGACGCTGGCCTTCCTGCTCGACCTGGAAGCCGACCGCATGATGGGCAGCCGCGTTGCCAAGTCCGACCTTGACACCGAGATGACGGTGGTGCGCAACGAATTCGAGCGCGGCGAGAACCAGCCCTTCGCCGTGCTGGCCCAGCGCGTCAATGCGGCGGCCTTCGCCTGGCATCCCTACGGCCACGCCACCATTGGCCCCAAGAGTGACATCGAGAACGTGCCCATCGAGAAGCTGCAGGGCTTCTACAGGCGCTACTACCGGCCCGACAACGCGACGCTGCTGATTGCCGGCGCCTTCGACAAGGCGGCCACGCTGGCTTTGATCGGCCGCCACTTCGGCCCCATCGCGCGGCCCGCCGCGCCCGCGCCCCAGCCCTACACCGTGGAGCCGGCCCAGGACGGCGAGCGCACGGTCGTCGTGCGCCGCGTGGGCGGCCAGCCCATCCTGCTGGCCAACTACCACGTACCGGCCATCACCCACCCAGACACGCCGGCAATCCTCGTCTATGGCCTCTTGATGAGCCTGCAGCCCAGCGGCCAGCTCTACAAGCAGCTCGTCGAGCCCAAGCTGGCGGTGGCCGCCGGCATCGGTGGCGTGGGCGGCGCGGACCCGAACCTGAGCAGCGCCTACGCGGTGCTGCCGCCGGATGCCGACGTGGCCAAGGTCGAAGCCCTGCTGCTGGACCTCGCCGAAGGTCGCATGGCCAAGCCTTTCGACGAGAGCGAGCTCGTGCGTGTGCGTGACATCGCCGTCAACAGTTACCGCCAGCAGATGAAGAACCCCGAGGCGCTGATCCAGCAGATCTCCGGGCTGATCGCTGCCGGCGACTGGCGGCTGCTGTTCCAGTTGATGGAGGACATCCCCAAGGTCACGCTCGCCGATGTGGAGCGCGTGCGCGCGGCCTACTTCAAGCCCGCCAACCGCACGTTGGGCCGCTATCTGCCGGCCGCCAGCGTGGAGCGCGTCGAGATCCCGGCCGCACCGCCGCTCAGCGCACGCCTGGCCGAGCTCAAGGGCCCGCCCAAGGTGGAGGAGGGCGAGCAGCTCGACCCCGTGCCCGTCGTGCTGGAGACGCGCATGAGCCGCCAGACGCTGCCCGGCGGCATCGCATTGCACACGCTGAAGAAGCAGACGCGCGGCAACACGGTGGTGCTGCAGATGCAGCTGCGCTGGGGCGAGCGCGACGCCACCTTCGCCCGCAACGGCACCGGCCTCGTCGGTCAGCTGATGGACGAGGGCAGTGCGGGCTACACCAAGCAGCAGTTGCAGGACGCGCTGATCAAGCTGCGTGCCAGCCTCAGCATCACCAGCTACGACCAGGGTGCCACCGTCTTCATCAGCGCCGAGCGCGACACGCTGCTGCAGGCGCTGCGCGTGGCCGCCGATGCGTTGCGCCGGCCGCTGTTCCCGCAGGACGCCTTCGACCGTGAGGTGAAGGCTGCCATCGCCGGCATCGAGGCCTCGCGCCAGGAGCCTGCCGTGCTGCGGCAGGAGGCCACGCGTGGCCACTACAACAAGGCCCGCGGCGTCACGCTGGGCCATCCGGACTATGTGATGAGCGTCGACGAGCGCCTTGCCAACCTCAAGGCGACCTCGCTGGACGAGGTCAAACGCTTCTACGCCGACTACTGGAGCGCGAACGACGCGCAGGTCAGCGTCGTCGGCGCTCTCCCCGACGGCCTGGCCGCCGAGGTGGACCAGCTCTTCGGCGACTGGAAGAAGCCCGCTGCACCGAAGTTTGTCCGCCACATCCCGCAGCATGTCGTCGTGCCGCCGGCGCGTTTCGACGCCATCGCACGCGACAAGGCCAACGCCATCGTGCGCCTGCACGAGACGCTGCCACTGAACGCCGAAGATCCCGACTACCCGGCGCTGGAACTGGCCGTGCACATCTTCGGCGGCGGCGGTCTGGAGAGCCGCCTCTCGGAGCGCGTGCGGCAGAAGGAAGGTCTCACCTACGGCATCGGTGCCTCCTTGAGCGCCGGCTACTGGGGCAATGCCGGCAGCTTCGCCATCCAGGCGAGCTTCGCGCCGGACAAGCGCGAGCGTGTCATCGCCGTCGTTCAGGAAGAAGTGGCGCGCATGGCGGCCGACGGCATCACCGCTGCCGAGCTGGCGCGCGCCAGGAAGGACATCCTCGAAGGCCGCAAGCAGGGCCGTGCCGACCCCGGCGCGCTGGCCGGCGGTCTGACGAGTCTTGCCGAGCGCGGCGAGACCTGGGCCGCCGCCCAGAAGCGCGACGGGGCGCTGGCGGCCGTCACCGTCGAGCAGGCCAACGCGGCCTGGCGCCGCCACATCCGGGCCGGCGACTTCGTCATCTCGACGGCCGGCGATTTCAAGTGAAGGAGCGCACGATGAAGATCGATCCCTACCTGTTCTTCGAGGGCCGTTGCGAGGAGGCCATCGAGTTCTACAAGAAGGCCCTGGGCGCCACCGTGGAATTCATGATGCGCAACTCGGAAAGCCCCGAGCCGCCGCCGCCGGGCGTGCTGCCGCCGGGGTCCGAGCACAAGATCATGCACGCCTCGGTGCACATCGGCGGCGCGCTGGTCATGATGTCCGATGGCATGTGCAGCGGCCAGGGCGGCTTCAAGGGCTTCTCGCTGTCACTGGATTGCCCCGACGCCGACGCCGCCCGCGAGGCCTTCGCGGCGCTGGCCGACGGTGGCCAGGTCAGCGTGCCGCTGGGCAAGACCTTCTGGGCCCCCCTGTTCGGCATGGTCACCGATCGCTTTGGCGTGGGCTGGATGGTGGGTGTGTCGGACAATGCGGGGTGACCAACCCAGTCCAACTTCCCGCCCACCTCAAGGCCGATTGCTCGGCCTGCGCCGCGTTGTGCTGCGTGATCCCCCCGTTTGACGCGCTGCAGGGCTTCGGCTTCGACAAGCCGGCCGAGACGCCCTGCCAGCATCTCTGTGCCGACCACCGCTGCGGCATCCACGCCGAGCTGCAGGCTCAGGGTTTTGCCGGCTGTGTCGCCTTCGACTGCCTGGGGGCCGGCCAGCGCCTGACCGAGCAGGCCAAGGAACGCTTCGGCAGCGCCGACTGGCGCGCCCGCCCCGAGGTGGCGCGCTGGTTGTTCGCCGCCTACCCGCGTGTGCGCGAAGCTCAGGAATGGCTGGCCCGGCTCAGCCTGGCAGCTGCCGTGACCGGCCTGGGCGAGTTGCAGGACCTGGCGGACGAACTCGAAACCGAGTCGGTGCGCTGGCCGGACTGGAGTGCGGCCGAGCAGGGGGCCTGGCAGGCCCGCGTGCGCAGCGCGCTGGCGCCGCTGGCCGCCCACCCCACTTCAAGGAACTGATGCAATCCATGGATTCAGCGAAAACCGGCATGTCCGTGGCCCTGGCGGACGAACGACTCGGCACCGGCTGGCGTCGCCAGCGCAAGGCCATCCGTGTCGTGGCTCTTCTGAGCGCCCTGCTGGCGGCTACCGTCGTCTTCAGCCTCTTCAACCGGTTTGGCGTCTTCAAGGGCGAGGCCAAGCCGGAGCGGCAACTGATCGCCGCCATCGACCTGCGCGTCGGCAACCCGGCCGGGGCAGCCGAGCGTGGCGAGGCCAAGGCACGCGCGGACATCGAGGCAGGCCTGCTGCAGCTGGAGACCTTCAATGCCGCGCCGCTGCCAGCCAAGGCCCAACGCCTGAAACATCGCTATGGCTTCGCCTGGGTTAACAAGGGCAAGGCTGCCACGCCGCTGACCCAGGCTCACGCAGACGCCTACAACCGCGTGATGCAGGCCGAAATCGAGCGCCGTCATGGCCGGGAACTGATGGACCAGCTGATGCGCGAGCTCGACGGCAGTGCCGCGAAACCGGACGGCAAGGACAATCCATGAAGCTCGTCGGCATGCTCGACTCGCCCTATGTGCGCCGCGTCGCCATTTCGATACGGCTGCTGGGGCTGCCCTTCGAGCACGCGGCCTTCTCGGTGTTCCGCGGCTTCGACGCCTTTCAGGAGATCAACCCTGTCGTCAAGGCGCCCACGCTGATCTGCGATGACGGCAGCGTGCTGATGGATTCGACGCTGATGCTGGTGTATGCGGAGGCCCTCGCGGGCCGCAGCCTGATGCCAGCCGCCCCAGCCGAGCTGCGGCACGAGCTGCGCCTGATCGGCCTGGCGCTGGCGGCGTGCGAGAAGACGGCACAGATCGTCTACGAGCGCGGGCTGCGGCCGCCCGAGAAGCGCCACGAGCCCTGGATAGCCCGCGTCACGGGCCAGCTGAACGCTGCCTACCGTGCGCTGGACGAGGATCTCGCAGCGGCCAGCCTGGACGCGACCGAGACCGGCATCCGCCAGTCCGGCATCACGGTCGGCGTGGCCTGGACCTTCACGCAGTTCATGCTGCCCGAGATCGTGCCGGCGCCTGGATTCCCGCATCTCGTAGCGCATGCCGCGGCGGCCGAGGCGCTGCCGGTGTTCCGTTCCATCCCCTGTGACGAAGCCGTCACGCTGGACTGATGGCCACGAAGCATCCGCCGCAAACGGTCTATGTCTTCCAGGGCGGCGGCGCCCTGGGCGCCTACCAGGCCGGCTTTGTCGAGGCACTGGAAGATGCGAGCCTGCCACCGGACTGGCTGGTCGGTACCAGCATCGGTGCCATCAACGCGGCGCTTGTCGCCGGCAATGCGCCGGCCGAGCGGCTCCAGGCGCTGCGCAGCTTCTGGGACCGCGTGACGCGCCCGGGGCTGGCGCCTCACCTGCCGGCCAACCCTTTCACGGCAGCGTGGCAGACCTGGCAGACGCTGACATCTGGCATCCCGGGTTTCTTCCGCCCGCGCGGCCCGCAGGCCTGGGACATGAACCGCCGCGCGCCGCTGCCCGAGCTGAGCTTCTACGACACGGCGCCGCTGGCCGATACGCTGCGCGAGCTGGTGGACTTCGAGCGCATCGCTGCGGCCGAGACGCGGCTGACGCTGTGTGCCGTCAACGTGCGCTCGGGCGAGCTGGCCCTGTTCGACAACCGCGACGGACACACGCGCATCGGCCCCGAGCACGTGATGGCCAGCGGCGCACTGCCGCCGGGTTTCGCGCCGGTGCAGATCGGCAAGGATGCCTACTGGGACGGCGGCATCTACTCCAACACGCCGCTGGACGTGGTGCTGGACGACGCCGAGCGTCGCGACACGCTGTGCTTCATGGTGGACCTGTGGGACGCCAGCGAGGCCGCGCCGCAGACCATGGCGCAGACGCTGACGCGCTACAAGGACATCCAGTACGCCAGCCGCATCCTGGAGCACCTGGACGACCACGAGCGGCTGCAGAACCTGCGCCGCGCGCTGCGCCTGGTCGGCCGCAAGCTCGACGCCCGGACTGCCGCCGACCCGGCCATCAAGGAGCTGCTCGCGCTGGGCTGCGACTCGCGCATCGACATCGTCCACCTCGTCATGCGGGCGCTGCCCGGCGAGGACTCCTGGCGCGACATCGATTTCAGCGACTCGCGCCTGCGCGCGCGCTGGACCACGGGTCTGAAGGACGGCCGCCGCATGCTGGCCCGCGCGCCCTGGAAGGAGCCCGCGCGGGAGCGCGTCGGCCTGCGGGTACACACGCTCGAGGGCGCGGACTGAGCTTGCGCCAGTCGTGCTGCCGGCCCCGGGCGGGATCCTCACTCCTGGGGATGTAGGCGCATCACAAAACTGAAAAGCTGACTGCCTAACCTGCGCAGCTGCAGCTGCAGCGGCTGTTGGCGGCTCCGTGACGCGCCAGGCCTGTCTTGTCTGCCGTGGTGCAACCGGGAGGGATTGATGGCCAGTGTCGTCGGCGAGATTGCCAAGGCCAAGAAGGAACTGATGTTCGCCGCCGCGGCCCGTTGGGCGCAGCGCACCGCCGAACGCGAGATGGGGCTGGACAAGCTCGCCAAGCTCGGGCCGGGCGCCGCGGACTCGACGCAGCGTCAGCTCCAGTTCGCGCAGCGCGAGGCACGAAAGGCCGCGGCCGGCATGCCAGTATTTGCCGAGCGGATCATCGGCACGCGCGACTTCGTGGCCTATGCGCCCAGTGCCCAGGCCGGCGCCGCGGCCACGCCGGTGGCGCGCATCACGACCGTGCCGGACGGCGGCTACGTCGCCGAGGGCGTGGCAACGGGGTTGCTGCTGCCGGGCTCGCTGCTGCTGACGAATTACCACGTGTTCCCTGGCGTGGCCTATGCCACGGGGCATGCGGCGAACTTCCGCTACGCGCAAGATGAGCGGGGTGTGAACGACGGCGTCTATTTCGAGCTGGATCCCGCGGCGTTCTTCCATGCGAACGCGCAGTTCGACTTCGCAATCGTCGCGGTCAAGCCCAAGGGGCTGAAGGGCGAGAGCCTGGATGCGATCGGCTCCACCCGGCTCATCGAGGCGACGGGCAAGGTGCTGGTGGGAAGCGGGCTGAACATCATCCAGCACCCGCTGGGCGGGCCGCGCAAGTTCGCCATCTCCAACAACCGGTTGGTGGACCTGCTGCCGGAGGGCTTTCTGCACTACGAGACCGACACGGAACCCGGCTCCTCGGGGGCACCCGTCTACAGCACCGGCTGGGAACTCGTGGCCTTGCACCACTCGGCCGTGCCGCGCCTGAAGAACGGGCGCATCCAGAAGAGCGATGCGGCCGGTGGCGGCGACTGGGACGAGGCGCACGACCCCGATTCCGCCGTCGACTGGGTGGCGAACGAAGGCATCCGCGTGAGCCGGCTGGTCGACGAGTTGCGCAAGGTGACGCTGGAAGGCCCGCAGCAGCAGCGCCTGGAGCGCCTGATCGCGCAGACGGCAGATCCTTTTGAAGCCACCGACGGCGCAGCAAGCGTCATCGGCCAGGACAACACGGGCAGGAGGATGGACATGGCAGGCAATCTCTTCAACTTCAGCGGCCCGGTGACCGTGCACGTCTACGCGCCCCAGCCCGCGGCGGCGCCGACCGTCGCGCCCGAGGTGCCAGTCGCACCGGCGGAGTCCGTGCCCGAGAAGAAGCTGGTGTTCGACCCCGACTACGAGCACCGCGACGGCTATGCCAGGAACTTTCTGGGCGCCGAGGTGCCGCTGCCCGGCGTGGTGGCCGCCCGCCAACAGGAGCTCTACCTGGTCCGGGACTACAAGGCCTATTTCGACGACTACCTTGACGTGCCCAAGCTGGACCTGGCGGGCCTGGCAGACGGCAGCGCGCTGGTGCTGCCCTATCACCACTACTCGCTGGCCTTCAACAAGAAGTTCCGCATGTGCATGTGGACGGCCTCCAACTGCGACTACCGGCCCATCTCGCGGCAGGACACCCGCCCGCGCAAGGAGCTGGGCGGCGAAGACTGGGCGCCCGATCCGCGCGTGCCCGAGGCCCTGCAGCTGAAGAACGAGGACGTGTACGGGCCCGGCAAGCGGATCGACAGGGGCCACATCGTTCGCCGCGAGGACAACTGCTGGGGACCGGCCGGCCTGGCCACCGACCATGCGAACTCGGACACTTACCACTGGACCAACTGCACGCCCCAGCACGAGGCCTTCAACCAGGAGAACCCCAGGAACCAGAAGCTGCCTTCCCTTTACTCGGGCGATGGGCAGAAGGGCATCTGGGGCCAGTTCGAGACGGCGGTGGCCGCGCAGATCGAAGCCGGTGGCGGGCGGGCCGTCATCTTTGCCGGGCCGGTGCTGAAGGACTTCTTCGCCAGCATCAAGATCGGCGACAACGAGCCGCTGCACATCCCCAAGCAGTTCTGGAAGGTCGTCATCGTCCCCGACGGCCCGAAGAAGAAGCCGCGGCTGCTTGCCTACGGCTACGTCTTCAGCCAGGTCGATGTACAGCAGAAGTACGGCTTCGCGTTCGAGGCGCTCGAACTGCCCAAGTTCTCCAAGAACCGCATTAAGCTCGCCGAGCTGGGCAAGCTGACGGGCGTGGTCTTCCCCAAGGTCGTGCTGGACGCCGAACAGCCCTAGTCCTGCCGGTCAGTCCGTCGCCTGGGCAAGCGCGTTGAGCTTCTCGACGGTGGCCCAGTTGCGTGTCGTGCCGGCGTCGCCGAGTTTCTTCAGCAGCGCGACGGCGGCCTTGCTTTCGAGGATGCCGTGGGCGCACCATAAATAGGCTGCGTGCCCGGTGACGACGAAGCGTTCCTCGCCCTGGGCCGTGATGGCTGCGACGTCCTTCAGCGAGGCTGCGTCAGCCGTGATGGCGACGAGCAGCCGGCTTGCGTCGTCCGCCTCGGCGATGCCGTGCCCTGCGGCGATGCCGGACCATTCGGCAGCGGTCTTCAGGATGACGGCGGCATCGACGCCGAGCTTGTCCAGCACGGCCGCGCGGATCCTGTCGGCGCCGAGCTTCTTCTTCGCGTCGAATACTGCGTTGCCGCTGTTCAACAGCGTCGTCACGTTGGTGGCGCCCAGCCCGGCGAGCAGGGCCTTGAGATCGGCCATCGCGAGGCGCTTGGCCTTGCCGACATTGATGCCGCGCCAGAGGGCGACGTAGCGCATGTCAGTCCTCCGCCTGGTGCACCAGCCTGCCACCGACCCAGGTCTGCAGCACGCGGGTCTTGAGCAGGGCCGCGGGTGACGAGGTCAGCGGGTCGCGGTCGACGAAGATGAAGTCGGCACGGTGGCCGGGCGTCAGCAAACCCACGTCCTTCTCGGCGTGGCCGGCAAAGGCTGCGCCACGCGTGAAGCAGTCCAGGGCCTGCACGGGGTTCAGCGCCTGCTGTCGGTACCAGCCGCCGATGGGCTTGCCGGCAGCATCCTCGCGCGTGATGGCGGCGTACAGGCCCGCCCAGGGACTGGGCTCCTCGACGGGGAAGTCGGAGCCACAAGCCAGGCGTGCGCCGCTCCTGAGCAGGCGTTGCCAGGCATAGGCACCCTGGATGCGCTGAGGGCCGACGCGGTCCTCGGCCATGTTCATGTCCGAGGTTGCATGGGTGGGCTGGACCGACGCGATGACCTGGCCCTTGGCGAAGCGTGCAATGTCGGCCAGTGCCACCACCTGCGCGTGTTCGATGCGGTGGCGCAGCGCCGTACTGCGTGCGCCCATTTCCCTGGCCAGTGCTTCGAAGCCGGCCAGCGCCTGGCGGTTGGCCGCATCGCCGATGGCGTGGACGTTGACCTGAAAGCCCGCCTTGGCAGCGGCGCGCATCTGGGCCTGCAATTCGGCGTCACTGCGGAACAGCAGGCCGCGCGTGGCCGGGGCATCGCTGTAAGGCGCCAGCAGCGCGGCGCCGCGGCTGCCGAGAGCGCCGTCGGCAAACAGCTTCACCGCGCGCAGCGCGTAGTGGCCATCGCCCGTATCCAGCAGCGGCCCGGCAGCGCGCAGCCGGGCCATGAAGGCCGCTTCGCTGCCGCGGGCCATGCCGTAGACGCGGATCCTGAGCTGGCCCGCCGCGGCGCGCTGGCGCAGCAGCTGATCGGCGGCGTCGGAGATGCCGGCGTCGTGGGTGCTGGTGATGCCCAGCGACAGCAGCTCGCGCTCGGCGGTGTCAAGGTTGGCGGCGAGTTCAGCCGAATCTTCGGCGGGCACCTGACGCTCGATCAAGCTCATGGCCGCGTCGACGAGAACGCCGGTCGGCTCGCCGCCCGCATCCCGTTCGATGCGACCGCCGGCCGGGTCGGGCGTGTCGCGCGTGATGCCCGCCAGCTGCAGCGCTCGACTGTTGGCCCAGCCGGCATGGCCGTCCACACGGCTGAGCCAGACGGGGCGCTGGCTCTCGGCCGAGTCCAGCTCGGCGGCAGTCGGGAAGCGGCCCAGCTTCCACGCGGCCTGGTTCCAGCCGCCGCCGGTGATCCACGCCGCCTGCGGCCGGGCCTGGGCGTGGGCCTGGATGGCCGCCAGTGCGGCGGGCAGGTCGGTGGTGCCGCGCAACTGCAGGCTGCGTCGTGCGGCGCCGAGCGCCAGCACATGGCCGTGGGCGTCGATCAGGCCGGGCATCAGCACGCGGCCTCGGACGTCCAGGCGGGGCAGGTCGCCGGGCGGCAGCTCGTTCAGCTTGCCGATGACCAGTACGCGGCCGTCGGCGCCGACCTGCATCGCGTCGAAGCGGATGACGCGGCCGCGTTCGTCGAGCGTCAGCCCGCGGGCGTTGTGGACGATGAAGGCCTGAGCCGAGGCAATGCTGCTGGCTAGCGTGAGCAGGACGGCGGCGAGTAGGGACGGGATGCGCATGCCCGCAGTCTCGGCGACGCCGAGGGCGCGGGCATCAGCTCATGCCCTGATCGGGCGCCGGCTCATTTGCCTAGGCAGTTGGCGTTGTAGGCCTCTTCGGTGACGCGCCGGGTGGCGCGGTCGGCGTCGTTCTCGATGCGACGGTTGCGCAGGGCGTCGCGCAGTGCGACGCAGCGCTGCTGGAGCAGCTCGGCGTTCTGGCGCGAGCGCTCGGCCTCGGTGCGCATGGCCTGCACGTTCTCGCGTTCCTTGCGGCGTGCATCGCTGGCCTGCCGGCGCGCGTACTGGTCGTCCTCGCTGCACTTCTGCTCGTACTCGCGACGCAGCTCGCCGATCGTGCTGGAGCCGACGCCGCGGGCTGGGGCGGTCCGGACGGCATCGCTGAGCTCCGCGCAGCGCTGGCTTAGGAAGCGGTGGTGCTCGGGTGCCTGCTCCATGCCGGCCGGGCGCGGCTGGTAGGAAGACAGCTGGCGGGCCGGGCCGATGGAGCCCATCGGGGCCGGCCCGGCGGGCGGGGCCGCGCAGGGCTTGTCGGTGATGTAGGTTGTCCCGCCGACGTCGCAGCGATAGGTGGCGGCGCCAGCGTGGAAAGAGAGGCCGAGGCCGGACAGCGCGACGAGCGCGCACAGGAGGCGAGTGCTCATGGTTTTTTGGTGATCCCTGAGCCTCGGATTGTCTTGGCCGTCGTCCGGCTCCGGCCACCCGCAGTCGGGTGGAATTCCCGCAGCCGGGCCGCAATGCCGCGAACTATTTGGCGGATCTGGCCGCGCGCTCAGCCCATGCCCTGATGCCTCAGCAGCGCGTCGATCCGGGGCTCGCGACCGCGGAAGGCCTTGAAGTTTTCGATGGCGTCGCGCGCGCCGCCTTGCTCCAGCACTTCAGTCAAGAAGCGCTTGCCGGTGGCAGCGTTGAACACGCCTTCTTCCTCGAAGGCACTCCAGGCGTCGGCACTGAGCAGCTCCGCCCACTTGTAGCTGTAGTAGCCCGCCGCGTAGCCGCCCGCGAATATGTGCGAGAAGCTGTGCTGGAAGCGGTTGAAGCTGGGCGGGATCAGCACGGCGACCTCGGCACGCACCTCGTCCAGCACCTTCTGCACGTCGTCTTCCGCGCCAGGCTCGCCGTGCAGGCGCATGTCGAACAGGGCGAACTCGATCTGGCGCAGTGTCATCAGCCCGCTCTGGAAGTTCTTGGCCGCGGTCATCTTGTCGAACAGCTCGCGCGGCAGCGGTGCACCGCTGTCGACGTGGCCGCTGAGCTGTTGCAGCACATCCCATTCCCAGCAGAAGTTCTCCATGAACTGGCTGGGCAGCTCGACGGCGTCCCACTCCACGCCGGAGATGCCGGACACGCCGAGGTCGTTCACCTGCGTCAGCATGTGGTGCAGGCCGTGGCCGAACTCATGGAAGAGGGTAATAACGTCGTCGTGGGTCAACAGCGCCGGCTTGTCGCCGAGCGGTGACGCGAAGTTGCAGGTCAGCAGCGCGACGGGCGTCTGCTGCTCGCCCGTGGGCTTGAGCCAGCGGCTGCGCACCTCGTCCATCCAGGCGCCGGGGCGCTTGCCCGTGCGGGCGTAGAGGTCGAGGTAGAACTGCGCGATGAGCTGACCGCCGCGGCGCATCTCGTAGAACTTCACCGTCTCGTGCCAGACCGGCGCTTTGGCCTCCGAGATGGACACATCGAACAGGCGCTCGATGATGGAGAACAGGCCGGGCACGACCTTGGTGGCCGTGAAGTACTGCTTCACAGTCTGGTCGCTGAAGGCGTATCGGGCTTCCTTGAGCTTTTCGCTCCAGTAGGAGACGTCCCAGGATTCCAGTGGCTGACCCTTGCTGAACTCGCGCAGCTCGGCCAGGTCCTTCTCGGCGAATGGACGGGCGCGCTTGGCGAGGTCGCGCAGGAACGTCTTGACCTCGGCGGGCGTGGATGCCATCTTGGGCGCCAGCGACACTTCGGCAAAGCTGGCGTAGCCCAGCAACTGTGCCTCTTCCTGGCGCAGCGCGACGATCTCGCGCATGGCGGCGGTGTTGTCCCACTCGGGCTTGCCGGACTCGCTGGCGCGGGTCACGTAGGCGCGGTAGAGCTTCTCGCGCAACTCGCGGTTCTCGGCGTACTGCATGACGGGCAGGTAGACCGGGAAGTGCAGCGTCAGCTTGTGGCCGCCATCGTCGAGTCGGGTTGCGTCCAGCACGTCCTGAGGCACGCCGGCCAGTTCCTCGGCGCTGGCGACATAGCTCCAGCCGTCGGTCGCGTCCAGCACATGCTCGCTGAACTGCTGCTGCAGCTCGGCGCTGCGCTCCTGGATGGCGGCATAGCGCTCACGGGCCTTGCCCTGCAGCTCGGCACCGGACAGCACGAAGTCGCGGATGGCGTGCTTGAGCAGTTGCTGGCGGGGCTTGCTCAGGCTGGCGCCCTGAGCGGCCATGACGGCCTTGTATTTGGCGAACAGTGCCTCATTGGCGCCCATGGCCGTGCTGAATTCGGTGACGGCCGGCAGCATGGCGTTGTAAGCCTCGCGCAACGCCGGCGTGTCGGCGACGGCGTTCAGGTGGCCCACGGCACCCCAGGCCGTGCCCATGCGCTCCGTGGCGGTGTCGAGGATGCGCGAAAGCGCATCGTAGTCAGCCGGCGTCTCTGGCTTTACGGCTTCGTCCAGCGCGGCCTGTGCGGCGGCCAGCAGCTCCGTGATGGCGGGCTGCACATGCTCGGGGCGGATGGCTGCGAAGTCGGGCAGGGGGGCAGTGGAGAGCAGGGGATTGGTCATGGTCAGGCGGACTTGGCGGCACGTTCCGCGGATTCAAGCGTGTTGACCAGCAGCATGGCAATGGTCATCGGGCCGACCCCACCGGGGACAGGGGTGATCCAGCCGGCCACGTCCTTCACGCCGTCGAAGTCCACGTCACCGCAGAGCTTGCCTTCGTCGTTGCGGTTCATGCCCACGTCGATGACCACGGCGCCGGGTTTGACCATGTCGGCCGTCAGCACGTTGCGCTTGCCGACGGCGGCGACGATGACGTCGGCCTGGCGGGTCATGGCTCCGAGGTCGGCCGTGCCGCTGTGGCAGACGGTGACGGTGGCGTTGGCGGCCAGCAGCATCATGGCCATGGGCTTGCCGACGATGTTGCTGCGGCCGATGACGACGGCGTGCTTGCCCTTGAGATTACCCATGCCGATGCTCTCCAGCATCTTCATGCAGCCGTAAGGCGTGCAGGCCTTGAAGCCCGGCTCGCCCACCATCAGCGCGCCGGCGCTGGCGACGTGGAAGCCGTCCACGTCCTTGGAGGGAGCGATGGCTTCGATGACCTTGTGGTCGTCGATGTGCTTGGGCAGGGGCAGCTGGACCAGGATGCCGTGGATGGTCGGGTCATTGTTCAGCGCGTCGACGCGGGCCAGCAGTTCGGCTTCGGTCATGGAGGCGTCGTACTTTTCCAGCACCGAGCGGATGCCGGCTTCCTCGCAGGCCTTGACCTTGTTGCGCACATAGACCTGGCTGGCCTGGTTGTCGCCGACGAGGACGACGGCGAGGCCGGGCTGGCGGCCCTGGGCTGTCAGCGCAGCGGCGCGGGTGGCGGCCTCAGAACGCAGTTGCTTGGCCAGGGCGAGGCCGTCGATCAGTTGGGCAGTCATCTTTGAACTCCTAAATGCAAAGAGGCCGCATGCAGCGGCCTCTAGGTGAGATGCGGGTGTTTAAGCCTTGGCGGTGGCACCGAGCGCGATCTTCAGCAGATCGGCAACGGTGTTGGCGTTGAGCTTTTCCATGATGTTGGCGCGGTGCGCCTCGACCGTCTTGATACTGATGCCGAGGTCATCAGCGATCTGCTTGTTCAGGCGGCCGGCGACGATCCGCTCCAGCACCTGCGCCTCGCGCGTCGTCAGGCGGGCCAGCAGGGCGTCGCGGCTGGCGGCTTCCTGGTGGCTGGAGAAGGCGTCGCGGGCCTGGTCGAGCATGCGCTCCACGAGGGCCAGCAGCTCCTCTTCCTTGAAGGGCTTCTCGATGAAGTCCATCGCGCCCTTCTTCATCGTCTGCACCGCCATGGGCACGTCGCCGTGGCCGGTGATGAAGACGATGGGCAATGGGCTCTTGCGCTCGATGAGGCGGTCCTGGAGTTCCAGGCCGGTCATGCCGTCCATGCGGATGTCGGCGATCAGGCAGGCGACTTCGCGGGGGTCGTAGCGGGCGAGGAAGGACTCGGCGGAGTCAAAGCACTTGACCCGGTAGTCCTTACCTTCGAGAAGCCACTGCAGGGAGTCGCGGACCGCTTCGTCGTCATCGACAACGTAGACGTTGCCCTTCTTGGGGATCAAGCTCATGGTGCTGTGGGTTCGGTTCTCTGAGCGCTGCCGGGAGTGCCTGGCGAGGCTTCCTGACGCAGTTGTTCTGAGGTGATGGTGACGGGTATCGTGAAGGCGAATCGGCAGCCAACGACCAAGGAGCCATTGTAGAGGTTCTCGGCTTTTATCCGGCCCTGGTGGGACTCGACGATAGACCGGCATAACCCTAATCCGATGCCCAATCCGTCGGCTTTTGTCGAGAAAAATGCCTCATACATACGGGCCAGCACTTCATCGGGCAAACCCGGCCCCATGTCGGTCACGGAGAACTCGATCTGCCCTCCCAGCTCCGCGCTGTGCTTGGGCACGACGCGCAGCTCGATGTGGCGGCGCGAGGTGGGCAGCGAGGCATTGTCGATGGCCTCGGCGGCGTTCTTCAGCAGGTTCATCAGCACCTGCTCGATGAGGATGGGGTCCACCATCAGCTGCGGCAGACGCTGGGCCACATAGGTGTGGATGGCGACGTTGCGGCGGCGCAGCTCGATGCCGGCCAACTCGACCGCGTCCTCCACGATGTCGGCCGCGTGGGCCGGTTGGCGCTGCGGCTCGCTGCGCTTCACGAAGTTGCGGATGCGGTGAATGATCTGGCCGGCGCGCTCGGCCTGCTTGGCCGTCTTGGTCAGCGCGGCCATCAGTGCATCCTTGTCGATGCTGTCATTGCGCACGCGGCTGACCATGCCGTTGCAGTAGTTGGTGATGGCGGTCAGCGGCTGGTTCAGCTCGTGGGCCACGCTGGAGGCCATCTCGCCCATGGTCATCAACCGGCTCGTCACTTGCGCCTTCTCGGCCTGCAGCGCGGCCTGCGCCTCGGCGTGGCGGCGCATGGTGATGTCGGTGGCGATCAGCATCTGCGCCAGGCGTCCGTCGGTCCATTGGAGGTAGCGCGCGCGAACGTCGAACCACATGGCCAGGGACTCGACATAGACCTCGCGCGGATCCGAGCCCACATCAGTCAGGGCCTCGGCGGGCAGGCCGGAGTAGTCGTCGACCTCGTCGGCGCCGTCGTCCAGCGGGCCGCGGCGGCTGGTCGTGCCCAGCAGGTGGCCACCGGCCAGCAGCGCATGACCGGCGGGGTCTGCGCCGAACCACAGGCGATAGCTGCGGTTGGCGAACAGCAGCTCGGGCGGCTGCACCGACAGCACGGACACGGCTGCGTCCAGGCCTTCCAGCACGGTCGTGAAACGCTCGTGCGAGGCCGACAGCTGGTCGCGCACGCGCTTGGCCTCGGTGATGTTGGTCATCGAGGTCATCCAGCCGGTCTGCTTGCCCTTGGTGTCCACCAGTGGCGACACGTAGACGCGGGCGTCGAACTGGCTGCCGTCCTTGCGCTGGATCTTCACCTCGACGCCGCCGGACGGGCTGCGGCCCTGCAGTTCCTGCTGCAGGAGCCGCGCGTTCTCCTCGCGCCGGTCAGCGGGCCAGAAGGGGTAGGGCGGCGTGCGGCCCACCAGGTCGGCCTCCGAGAAACCCGTCATCGCGCAGAAGGCCGGGTTCACGTAGGTGATGCGCGTTTCCATATCCATGGCGCGCATGCCCGTCAGCATGGAGTTCTCCATGGCGCGGCGGAAATTGGTCTCGAGCGTCAGCGCGTTCTGGATCTGCGTGCGCCGGCGCATGTGACGCCAGGTGCCCAGCAGCATCCACACCGTCATGCCCGCCAGCGCGAGCACGAGCCAGAACAGCGCGTTGTTGATGAGGCCGATGGACGTGCGCCAGCCCTGGCCGCGCAGTACCAGGCCGTTGAGCGCCGGCGCCAGCGGCACGTCGTGCAGCAGCGAGGCGCGACGCAGCACCTGTCCGGGCATGGGCGTGACGGTGCTGCTGACGACCTGATCGCGCGCATCCAGCACGGCGATGCTGTGGCGGGTGGCCACCTCGCTGGGCACGTAATAGCGCAGCAGAGCCTCGACGGTGTACTCGGCGATCAGCACGCCGGCGAAGCCGCCGCGGTCGATCAACGGGATGTGGAGCTGGAAGACGGTGGTGCCGTTGGCGTCCGTGAATGGCGGCGAGTAGACCGGCTGGCGCCGGTCCTTGGCGGCCTCGAATGCGATCTCGGCCGCGTTCGACTGGTTGGACACGGGCATGGAGGGGTCGTCGCCGCTGGCCGACATCAGCCCGTCGGCCTGGAAGCCTGCTGCGCCCACGCTGCTGCGGCGCTCGCGCTTGGCGCTGAGCCAGGTCACATGCATCAGCTCGGGTCGCTCGCGGGCGAAGGCCTGGGCCTGGGCGGAGAACTCATGGGCGTCGATCTGGCGCGTGACGACCTCGCGCGCGATGCGCACCAGCTGCTCCTGGTTCTCGATGAGGCGCAGGCGGATCTGCTGCTGGGCGATCTCGGTGTCGCGCTTGACCGACTCGGTCTCGCGCTCGATTTCCTCGTTGCGCAGGTACCAGAAGGCCGAAATGATGGCCGCCAGGAACAGCAGCACCGAGATCAGCGGGCCCAGCGTTGCCAGCCGGTCCTGGCGCGAGGGCGACTGGCGGAACCACCAGGTGGTGACCAGTCGGCGCAGCGTGGCGATCCAGCGCTGGCTGCGGTTGGGCGGGGCGGAAACAGGGGGCATGGGCAAATTATCCGGGGCGATGTCGGCTTGATGAATTTCACAATAAGAAATCGCTTCGCACCATTTGGGAAATGGCAGAGCTTATGAGACACTTCGGCCGCTCGCGGGCCTGGTGCCTGCGCTTTGCACCCTGTAGCCCTGTTAGAACAGCCACTTCCGCCCGTCAGAGGCGGAATTCACCAGGAGACCGGCCATGTCAGCCCAGCCGCAAGACTTTCTAGGCGTCGCATCGAACGACGCTGACCCACAGGAAACCAAGGAGTGGCTGGACGCGCTGTCCGCCGTCATCGACCGTGAAGGCGCCGAGCGCGCGCACTTCCTGATCGAGGAGATGCTGGAGCACGCGCGCCAACACAACATCGACCTGCCGTTCTCGGCCACCACGGGTTACGTCAACACCATCGCCGCCGACCAGGAGGCCCGCTGCCCCGGCAACATCCAGATCGAGAAGCGCCTGCGCGCCTACATGCGCTGGAACGCGATGGCCATGGTGGTGCGCGCCAACCGCCTGAACCCGGCTGACGGCGGTGACCTGGGCGGTCACATCGGCTCCTTCGCCTCGCTGGCTTCCATGCTGGGCGCCGGCTTCAACCACTTCTGGCACGCCGAGAGCGAAGGCCATGGTGGCGACTGCCTCTATATCCAGGGCCACAGCGCGCCGGGGGTCTACGCGCGCGCCTTCCTGGAAGGCCGGCTGACCGAAGACCAGCTCGACAACTTCCGCCAGGAAGTGGACGGCAAGGGCCTGTCCAGCTACCCCCACCCCAAGCTGATGCCCAACTTCTGGCAGTTCCCGACCGTCAGCATGGGCCTCGGCCCGCTGATGGCGATCTACCAGGCCCGCTTCCTGAAGTACCTGCACGCCCGCGGCATCGCCAACACCGAGAACCGCAAGGTCTGGGCCTTCATGGGCGACGGCGAGATGGACGAGCCCGAAAGCCTGGGCGCCATCAGCCTGGCCGCGCGCGAGGGCCTGGACAACCTGGTCTTCGTCGTCAACTGCAACCTGCAGCGCCTGGACGGCCCGGTGCGTGGCAACGGCAAGATCATCCAGGAGCTGGAAGGCGAGTTCCGCGGCAGCGGCTGGAACGTCATCAAGCTGATCTGGGGCAAGGGCTGGGACGAACTGCTGGCGCGTGACAAGAGCGGCAAGCTCAAGCAGCTGATGGCCGAGACGCTGGACGGCGACTACCAGGCCATGAAGGCCAACGACGGCGCCTACGTCCGCAAGCATTTCTTCGGCAAGTACCCCGAGACCGCCAAGCTCGTCGCGCACATGAGTGACGACGAGATCTTCGAGCTGCGCCGCGGCGGCCACGAACCCGAGAAGGTCTATGCAGCCTTCCACAAGGCCCACAACAACACGACGGGCCAGCCCACCGTGCTGCTAGTCAAGACCGTCAAGGGCTATGGCATGGGCAAGGCCGGCGAGGGCAAGAACACCGTCCATCAGACCAAAAAGCTGACGGACGACGACATCAAGTACATCCGCGACCGCTTCAACATCCCGGTGCCGGACAGCGAGCTGCCCAAGCTCCCGTACTACAAGCCTGCCGACGACACGCCCGAGATGCGCTACCTGCACGAGCGCCGCCAGGCGCTGGGCGGCTACCTGCCGCATCGCCGCGCCAAGGCCGACGAGCAGTTCAAGGTGCCCGAGCTGACCACTTTCCAGGCCGTGCTTGACCCGACCGCCGAAGGCCGCGAGATCTCGACCACCCAGGCCTACGTCCGCTTCCTGACGCAGCTGCTGCGCGACAAGGAGATCGGCCCGCGCGTCGTGCCCATCCTCGTCGACGAGGCCCGCACCTTCGGCATGGAAGGCCTGTTCCGCCAGATCGGCATCTACAACCCCAAGGGTCAGCTCTACACCCCGGTCGACAAGGACCAGGTGATGTACTACCGGGAGGACAAGGCCGGCCAGATCCTGCAGGAAGGCATCAACGAAGCCGGCGGCATGGCCAGCTGGGTGGCAGCCGCCACGAGCTACTCGACGAACAACCGGATCATGATCCCGTTCTACGTCTACTACTCGATGTTCGGCTTCCAGCGCATCGGCGACCTGGCCTGGGCCGCTGGCGACATGCAGGCCCGTGGCTTCCTGCTGGGCGGCACCTCCGGCCGCACGACGCTGAACGGCGAAGGCCTGCAGCACGAGGACGGCCACAGCCACATCCTGGCCGGCACGATCCCCAACTGCGTGTCCTATGACCCGACCTTCGCCCACGAAGTCGCCGTCATCATGCAGCGCGGCTTGAAGCGCATGGTGGAAGACCAGGAAAACGTCTTCTACTACATCACCCTGCTGAACGAGAACTACCCGATGCCGGGCCTGAAGGCTGGTACCGAAGAGCAGATCCTCAAGGGCATGTACCTGCTGGAAGAGGCGGACGCGTCCAAGCCCCTCAGCGTCAACCTGCTGGGCTCGGGCACCATCCTGCGCGAAAGCCAGATCGCCAAGATGCTGCTCGAAGAGGAGTGGGGCATCGGCGCCAACGTCTGGAGCTGCCCGAGCTTCAACGAACTGGCCCGCGACGGCCAGAACGCCGAGCGCTGGAACCTGCTGCACCCGACCGAGCTGGCCTGCGTGCCCTTCGTCACGCAGCAGCTGGGCCACACCAAGGGCCCGGTCATCGCTTCGACCGACTACATGAAGAACTACGCCGAGCAGATCCGCGCCTTCATCCCCAAGGGCCGTTCCTACAAGGTGCTGGGCACCGACGGCTTCGGGCGTTCGGACTTCCGATCCAAGCTGCGCGCGCACTTCGAGGTCAATCGTCACTACATCGTCGTGGCGGCCCTGAAGACGCTGGCCGACGAAGGCGCGATCCCGGTCGCCAAGGTGGCAGAGGCGATCGCCAAGTACGGCATCGACATCAACAAGATCAACCCGCTCTACGCCTGAGCATCCGGGGAGACAACAAATGGCATTGGTTGAAGTCAAGGTTCCCGACATCGGCGATTTCGACGAGGTCGGCGTCATCGAGGTGCTGGTCAAGGTCGGCGACACCGTCAAGGTCGAGCAGAGCCTCGTGACGGTGGAAAGCGACAAGGCGTCGATGGAGATCCCGTCCTCGCAGGCCGGCGTCGTCAAGGAAATCAAGGTCGTCGTGGGCGACAAGGTCAAGGAAGGCAGCGTGCTGGTCCTCGTCGAAGGCGAGGGCGCAGCTGCGCCGGCGCCGACGGCACAGCCGCAGGCCGCCGCCGCACCGGCCCCCGCACCGGCTGCACCCGCCCAGGCGGCTCCGGTGGCAGCGCCGGCACAGAGCAGCGGCCCCGTCACCATCGAGGTTCCCGACATCGGCGACTTCGACGAGGTGGCCGTCATCGAGCTGCTGGTGAAGGTCGGCGACACCGTCAAGGTCGAGCAGAGCCTCATCACGGTCGAGAGCGACAAGGCGTCGATGGAGATCCCCTCGTCGCACGCCGGCGTCGTCGAGGAACTGCTGGTCAAGGTGGGCGACAAGGTCAGCAAGGGTTCGCCGCTGGCCCGTGTGGCCGCCACCGGCGGTGCACCTGCGCCTGCCTCTGCTGCGCCTGCTCAAGCTCCGGCGCCCGCCGTTGCAGCGCCCGTGGCCGCTGCGGTCGCTGCGCCCGCTGCCGCCGCACTGCCGGCCCACCAGCCCACCGCGCCGACCGGCCAGCTGCCCCACGCCTCGCCCAGCATCCGCAAGCTCGCCCGCGAGCTGGGCGTGCCGCTGGCTGAAGTGAAGGGCACGGGTGCCAAGGGCCGCATCGTCGAGAGCGACGTTCAGGGCTTCGTCAAGTCCGTCATGTCGGGCGCCGTGCAGACTGCGGCGCAGAAGGCGGCAGCTCCTGCAGCAACCGCAGGCGGTGGCGGCGCAGGCCTGAACCTGCTGGCCTGGCCCAAGGTCGACTTCGAGAAGTTTGGCCCCGTGGAGCGCAAGGATCTGTCCCGCATCAAGAAGATCTCGGGCGCCAACCTGCATCGCAACTGGGTCGTCATCCCGCACGTCACCAACCATGACGATGCCGACATCACCGAGCTGGAAGCCTTCCGCGTCCAGCTGAACAAGGAGAACGAGAAGGCCGGCATCAAGGTCACGATGCTCGCCTTCATGATCAAGGCGGCCGTCGCGGCGCTGAAGAAGTTCCCCGAGTTCAACAGCTCGCTGGACGGCGACACGCTGGTGCTGAAGAACTACTTCCACATCGGTTTCGCGGCCGACACGCCCAACGGCCTCGTGGTGCCCGTCATCAAGGACGCCGACAAGAAGGGCATCTTCCAGATCAGCGCCGAGATGTCGGAGCTGGCCAAGAAGGCGCGTGATGGCAAGCTGGGCCCGGCAGACATGAGTGGCGGCTGCTTCTCCATCTCGTCGCTCGGCGGCATCGGCGGCAAGTACTTCACGCCCATCATCAACGCGCCGGAAGTGGCCATCATGGGCGTCTGCAAGAGCTCGATGGAGCCCGTGTGGGACGGCAAGGCCTTCCAGCCGCGCCTGATCCTGCCGCTGTCGCTGAGCTGGGACCATCGCGTCATCGATGGCGCTGCCGCCGCGCGCTTCAACGTCTACTTCGCGTCGCTGCTGGCGGACTTCCGCCGCATCGCCCTGTGATCGGGAGCCGGACTCATGGCACTCATTGAAGTTCAAGTTCCCGACATCGGCGACTTCGACGAAGTCGGCGTCATCGAGGTGCTGGTCAAGGCCGGCGACACCGTCAAGGTCGAGCAGAGCCTGATCACCGTCGAAAGCGACAAGGCGTCGATGGAGATTCCGTCGTCTGCCGCGGGCGTCGTCAAGGAACTCAAGGTCAAGCTGGGCGACAAGGTCAGCAAGGGCTCGGTCGTGCTGACGCTGGAATCGGACGCGGCCGCTGCGCCTGCGCCCGCCGTGGCGGCGCCGGCACCGGCAGCTGCTGCCGCACCGTTTCAGGCGCCCACGGCCGCCACCTACAGCGGCAGCGCCGACCAGGCCTTCGACGTCGTCGTCCTTGGCGGCGGCCCCGGCGGCTATTCGGCGGCCTTCCGTGCGGCCGACCTTGGCCTCAAGGTCGCCATCGTCGAGCGCTATGCGGCGCTGGGCGGCGTCTGCCTGAACGTGGGCTGCATCCCGTCCAAGGCGCTGTTGCACGTCGCGGCTGTCATGGACGAGGTCAGCCACATGGCCGACCTGGGCGTGGCCTTCGGCGAGCCGACGGTGGACATCGACAAGCTGCGCGCCCACAAGAACAAGGTGACGGGCAAGCTGACCGGCGGCCTCGCGGCCATGGCCAAGATGCGCAAGGTGACCGTGCTGCGCGGCTACGGTGCGCTGCTGGATGCCCAGCACCTGAAGGTAGAAGCTACCGAAGGCACGGGCCAGGCCAAGACCGGCACGGCGCAGACCGTGGCCTTCAAGCGCCTCATCATCGCGGCCGGCTCACAGGCCGTGCGCCTGCCCTTCCTGCCCGACGACCCGCGCATCGTCGACTCGACCGGCGCGCTCGAAATGGGTGTCAAGCCGCAGAAGATGCTCATCGTCGGCGGCGGCATCATCGGCCTGGAAATGGGCACGGTCTACTCCACGCTGGGCGCCCGCCTTGACGTGGTGGAGATGCTGCCCACGCTGATGACCGGCGCGGACCGCGACCTCGTCAAGGTCTGGCAGAAGTTCAACCAGGGCCGCTTCGACAACATCATGTTGAACACGAAGACGGTGGGTGCCGAGGCCAAGCCGGACGGCATCTACGTGACGTTCGAAGGCGAAGGTGCTCCTAAGGAGCCGCAGCGCTACGACCTGGTGCTGCAGGCCGTGGGCCGCACGCCCAACGGCAAGAAGATCGCTGCCGAGAACGCCGGCGTGGTGGTGACCGACCGCGGCTTCATCCCGGTTGACGTGCAGATGCGCACGAACGTCGCCAACATCTTCGCCATCGGCGACATCGTCGGCCAGCCCATGCTGGCCCACAAGGCGGTGCACGAGGGCCATGTGGCGGCCGAGGTCTGCGCCGGCGAGATCCTGGGCGATGAAAAGCTCAAGAAGAGCCAGTTCGACGCCCGCGTGATCCCCAGCGTGGCCTACACCGACCCTGAAGTGGCCTGGGTGGGCATGACCGAGGACGAGGCCAAGGCCAGGGGCGTGAAGTTCACCAAGGGCCTGTTCCCATGGACGGCCTCGGGTCGCGCCATCGCCAACGGCCGCGACGAGGGCTTCACCAAGCTGATCTTCGACGAGGAGAGCCACCGCATCATCGGCGGCGGCATCGTCGGCACGCATGCCGGCGACATGATCGGCGAGATCGCCCTGGCCATCGAGATGGGCGCCGACGCGGTGGACATCGGCAAGACCATCCACCCGCACCCAACGCTGGGCGAGAGCCTGGGCATGGCCGCCGAAGTGGCCCACGGCTCCTGCACGGACGTTCCGCCGGTGCGCAAGAAATAAGGCCTGATCGCCAGGCGGTCAAGCAGGCCTGCTCCGGCAACGGAGCGGGCCTTTTTTCATGGCCGGCCGCCTGCGGGCTAACGCTGGGTTTGCCGGGTTCCGAGTCTCGCGACAATGCCGGCATGAGCGTTTTCTACTGGTTCATGGCCCTGGTCATGGCCGCCACCCTGCTGCCGTCGGCCCTCTTCATGGGCATCTACGTGTTCACCGGCTCCGATGAGGCACTGGAGCGCGCGCGCAAGTTCTGGAACTTCCTGCGCGTGTTCACGTTGCTGGCGTTCAACGTCACGGTCTGGGGCAATGTCGTCGTCGGGGCCTGGCAGTTGATCCACTAGAGCCTGGACTCGTACATGCGCGGGCAGTCCGCCGTGCCGAACCGGTCCACGGGGACGCGAAAGCGCTGCCCCACGCGCAGCTGCTGCCAGCGCGCGAGGTCGACGCGGCAGGTCCAGGCATGGTCGCCGCCATCGCTGAGCTCGATCTCGTAGAAGGCCTCGCGCTTGCCCATGCGCTCGCTGCCGGCCTCGCCCGGCGGGGCTACGCGCAGCGGCGGGCGCGGCCAGTCGGGGCGCTCGTCGGGCCCGCCCTCGCTTTTCACGATCCAGCTGCGCCGCCAGGCCAGCTGGGTGTAGCTGCAGCGCTCAGCGGGTTCAGTGCGTTTGCCAGTGGGGTCGGCCATCAGTCGCCGCGTCACGTCGCGGGCGTCGGCCGGCAGTTCATCGCACCAGTCCGACCCGGACTCGGTGCGCAGCCGCTCGATGACGATCTCCATGCGCCAGCTGCGCCTGATCAGCTCGACGGCCACGCCGGGTGGCCCGAACACCCACCAGCCCACCGTGCCCAGCGTTGCCACCACCATGGCGATGAGGACCTGGACGCGCAGGCGCGGCAGCCGCATCCGGCTCAGGCCGCGTCGAGCTGCGCGGTCACGGCCTCTTCCCATTGGGCCAGATCGTCCCAGCCGATGTGCAGCCAGTCCATCGCCGCCTGATGGTGGCCGGACCAGTCTGCGTCCTCGGGCAGCCCCTCGTGGCGGCGCATCAGGTGCTCGGCAATGAGGCCGGCGGCGACGAGGGTGTGCACCTCGGGGTCGATGTCGGCATGGCCGAGGGCGGCGAAGTCGTGGTGCAAGCGGATGGCCGCCATCAGCAGTGGCGGCAGGTTCCACACCCGCACGACCAGCGCGCCGACAACGGCATGGTCCGTCTTGTGGTTGGCGTTCTCGGTGGCGATGTAGGGCCGGTCGATGCGAGCAGCCGCCTCGACCATGGTGGACGCGTAGCCGCGCACGCTCTGCAGCAGCACCGGCATGCCCACGTGCAGGAACAGGCCGAAGCTGTGCGCCAGGTCGGGCGACAGGCCCGGCAGCTGCTGGGCGATGGTGGCCATCGCGACGGCGCGCTTGGTGCTGCGCTCCCAGAAGCGCGCCAGCTGCGGCGCGTTGACGGGGATGGCGTGCCGGGCGAGGAAGCCGGTCATCACCGCCACGCTCTCGCGCAAGCCGATGCGTGTCATCGCCTGGCCCACGGTGTTGCAGGGCGGTCCCACCGGCTTGAACAAGGGCCCGTTGGCGATGCGCAGCAGCGTCGCGGCCATGGCCACGTCGCTGGAGGCGATGCGGCCGACGACGTTGAGGTCGGGCTCCGGCTCGCTCATGGCCTGCTGCAGCTGGGCCAGCAACTCCGGGCAGGGCGGGATCTGGATCTGCTGCAAGGGGCCGCGGCGGCGCGACTGGTCGAGGTCGTCGCGGATCTGCTGCGTCCGGGCGCCGCTGGCGTGGGAAGGTGCCGGGTTCTGCGTCATCCGAAAATCTTAGAGGTGCCGTAGGCGCGATCGGGCCGGGTACAGTGAATTCAAAGCAGCCTGCCGTCAATCTTGCCCACTTCCCAGCCCTGCGTCGCCCATGCTCCCCGCTCGCGCCGGCGGTGGTGGCTGGCCGTCCTGCTGGTCAGTCCCCTGCTGGCGGCGGCGGCCTACGACGCTGCGCGTGTGCTGCAGGCCGCGGCCGGCCGCGGGCCTCGCGTCGTGGAGCAGGCCCAGGCGCTCGTGCAGCAGATCGAGCGCAGCGGCACGCAGGAGGAGCTCCTTCGGCTCAGGGAGATCAACGACTTTTTCAACCGCCGCCTGGCCTTCAAGGACGACTCGGTCACCTGGGGCGTGCCCGATTACTGGGCCTCGCCGCTGGAAAGCCTGGAAAAGCGTGCCGGCGACTGCGAGGACTACGCCATCGCCAAGTACTTCAGCCTCGCCGCCACGGGGGTGCCGACGGCCAAGCTGCGCATGGTCTATGTGCGGGCGCGGCTGTCGGGCCAGTCGCTGGCGCACATGGTGCTGGCCTACTATGCCCAGCCGGGCGCCGAGCCGCTGATCCTGGACAACCTGCGCCCCGAGGTGCTGCCGGCGTCGCAGCGGGCCGACCTGACGCCGGTGTTCAGCTTCAACACCGAGGGGTTGTGGCAGGGCGTCGGCGAGGTCACGTCGGGTGACCCGATGGTGAGGCTGTCGTTGTGGCGCGAGCTGGTGGCCAAGGTCAGAGCAGAGGGGTTCTTGTGATGGGGAGTGAGACATGTCGTTGATGCGGCAGATCGCCTGGCTGGTGCTGGGCGTGGTGCTTGCGGCACTGGTGGGCGCGGTCGGTCTGTCCACGCTGTCCACGCAGCAATTGATGCGCACCCAGCTGGCGCTGAAGAACGCCGACAACGCCCAGTCCCTGGCGCTGGCCATTTCGCAGCAGAAGGGCGACGGCGAGCTCATCCGGCTGCTCGTGTCGGCACAGTTCGACACTGGCGCCTACGAGTTCGTGCGCTGGCGTGGTTCCAACGGCGAGACCCTGTTCGAGCGTGGCGAGGCGCCCCGTCCCGGTCAGGCGCCGGCCTGGTTTCGGGCGCTGCTGCCCATCGACGCCGCGACCGGCGTGGCCCTGGTGTCCAACGGCTGGAATGCCATCGGTGCGGTCGAGCTGAAGAGCCACTCCAGCTACGCCCATGACGCACTCTGGCTCAGCTCGCGCCGGCTGCTGGCCTGGCTGCTCATCGTCGGCATCGGCGCGGCCATTGCCGCCTGGGTCGGCCTGCGCCGCATCCGCCGCCCGCTGGACGCCGCCGTCGCGCAGGCCGAGGGCGTGCTGTCCGGCAGCTACGGCCAGGTCACCGAGCCGCGCGTGCCCGAGCTGCAGCGCCTCACCCGCGCGATGAACGCCATGGTGCAGCGGGTCAAGGATCTCTTCGAAGCCCAGGCCGGCCAGCTGCTGGTGCTGCGCGAGCAGGTCCATCACGACCCGCTGACCGGCGTTTCGACGCGCAAGCATTTCCTGGCCGAGCTGGACGCCGCCCTGCAGCGCGACGACGGCCCGGTCATCGCCGCCCTGGTGCTGGTGCGCTTGCGCGACCTGCATGGCCTGAATGCCCGGCTGGGCCGGGCCGCCGTCGATGATGTGCTGCTGACCGTCGTCACGGCGCTGCAGGCCTACCCAGAGTCGGTGCCGGGCTGCCGGGTCGGCCGCCTCAACGGCGGCGACTTCGCGCTCTGGCTGCCTGCCGAGGGCGTGGCTGCCGAGACGGCCCATGCGCTGGCCGATGCGCTGCGCGCCAGCCTGCCGGCCTTCGGGCCCGGCGTGCAGGTGGCGCTGGGTGCCATCGAGCTGCCCAGGGAGCGCCCGAGCAGCGTCTGGCTGGGCGAGGCCGACGCGGCGCTGGCGCGGGCCGAGCACCTGAGCGAGGCGCGCGGCGGCTTCGTCGTCGAGATCGTGGCCGAGCCTGGCATCGGCCGGGAGCAGGGCGAGGGCCTGTGGCGTGCCCAGTTGCAGGAGGCCGTCGGCCAGCGGCGCGGCCGTCTCGTCGAATTCCCGGTGCGTGACCGCGCCGGACGCGTGTTGCACCTGGAATGCCCGCTGCAACTGCAGCTGGACGGCGAGTTCCTGCCGGCGGCGACCTGGCTCCCCCTGGCATCGCGGGCCCGGTTGACGGCACAGGTCGATCTGTTTGCCGTCGGCCTGGCGCTCAAGGACATCGCGGCCGACAGTCAGGCCCGCTGCATCAACGTGGCGCCGGCCTCGCTGGCCGATGCCGCCTTCCTGCCCCAGCTGCGAGAACTGCTGATCCAGTGGCCCCAGGCCGCGCGTGCGCTGCTGCTGGACCTGACCGAGGCCGCTGCCACCGAGCATTTCGACCGCCTGCTGGAACTGGGCCAGCAGTTGCGCCCGCTGGGCGTCAAGCTGGGCCTGGAGCATGCCGGCGCCGGCCTGGCCCAGGTGGAGCGGCTCTACCAGGCAGGCCTGGACTACGTGAAGCTCGATGCCTCGGTGCTGCTGGGCGTGGCCGGCGAGGCAGGGCGCGCGGCCTTCGTGCGGGGCATGGTCATCATGCTGCGCAGCCTGGCGCTCAAGGTCTATGGCGAGGGCGTCGTCGACGAGATGGATGCGCAGGCGCTGTGGGACTGCGAGCTGGATGGGCTGACCGGCCCCTGGGTGACGCGCAGCCTGCAGGGCCGCTGAGTCCCGGGCGAGCACAAGCACAGACGGCGCGCTTGTTTGTGCAATTGTTAGCAAATCAAAATTATCAAATAAATCAAAATTTGCTGAACCGGGGTTAAGCTGGCGGCCGGTCGAACGTTGACCGTCCAAGGAAGGCCCCATGAAGTTCTCTCTGCTCACCGTCCGCGCCCGGCTGACGGCCGTATTCGGCACGCTGATCGCCCTGCTGTTGCTCGTCGCCGGACTGGCCTGGCATGCCCTGGAGGCCGAGAGCGACGCCTTCGAGCATTTCGTGACGGGCATCAATGCCCGGGCCGGCGTGGCCAACGCGGTGCGGCTGGCCGTGGACGAGCGCGCCATCGCGGCCCGCAACCTGGTGCTGGTGACCCGGCCCGAGGACATGCAGGCCGAGCGGGCCAGGGTGGAGCGCGCGCATGCGACCGCCTCCCGGCAGCTGGAGAAGCTGCAGCAGATGGCGCAGGCCGCCGACGTGTCGGCCCAGGCCCGGGGCCTGATCGGCGAGGTCGCGCGCATCGAGCAGAAGTACGCGGTGGTGGCCCTGGACATCGTCAGGCTGGCGGTCGACCAGAAGCATGAAGAGGCCGTGCGGCGCATGAACGAGGAATGTCGCCCGCTGCTGGACGAACTCGTCCGCGCCACCAACGCCTATTCCACCTACACCGCGCATCGTGCCGAGGAGATGATCAGCCAGTCGGACGCCAGGGTTGCGCGCCAGCGCAACGGCTTCCTGGCCGTCGTCGCCTGTGCCCTGCTGGTCGCCGTGGTGAGCGGCGTGCTCATCGTGCGCGGCATCCTGCGTGCGCTCGGCGCCGAGCCGGGCGAACTGAGCGCAGCGGCGGGCCTGGTCGCCGCCGGCAACCTGAGCCCGGTCGCCGGCTGCGAGCGTGCGCCCGCCGGCAGCGTGCTGGCCTCGCTGGGCGCGATGCGCGACAGCCTGGCGGAAATCGTCCACCAGGTGCGCGACGTGTCCGAATCGATTGCCACCGGATCGGCGCAGATCGCCGTGGGCAACGCCGACCTCAGTGAGCGCACGGAGGAACAGGCCAGCGCCCTGCAGCAGACCGCCGCGACGATGGACCAGCTCGGCACGACGGTGCACAGCAATGCCGACAACGCCGAGCAGGCCAGCGAGCTGGCCCGCACGGCCACCGACATCGCGACCAGGGGCGGCGAAGTGATGGACGCCGTCATCGCGACCATGCGTGACATCGACGCCGGCTCCAAGCGCATGGCCGACATCATCAGCGCCATCGACGGCATCGCCTTCCAGACCAACATCCTGGCGCTGAATGCTGCGGTGGAAGCTGCCCGCGCAGGCGAGCAGGGCCGCGGCTTTGCCGTCGTGGCGGGCGAGGTGCGGACGCTGGCCCAGCGCAGCGCCGTGGCGGCCAGGGAGATCAAGTCGCTGATCGACACCAGCGTGGGCCATGTGGACAAGGGATCGTCCCTGGTCGACCGCGCCGGCGCCACCACACAGGAGGTCGTCGAGGCCATCCAGCGCGTGAGCGGCATCGTGCGCGAGATCAGCGTGGCCAGCCGCGAGCAGAGCACGGCCGTCGGCCAGGTGGGTGACGCCGTCTCGCAGATGGATCAGGTCACCCAGCAGAATGCGGCGCTGGTGGAGCAGAGCGCCGCCGCGGCCGAGAGCCTGCGCAGCCAGTCCGAGCGTCTGGTCCAGGCCGTCAGCGTGTTCTCGCTGGCGCGCTGAACGCAGGCGGCTGTGAAGCTGGCCGGTACAGTCCCGGCCACCTCGTCTTCCGCCGCCCCCTCCATGTCAATCCGTGGTCTCGTTGCCCTGGTGTCCCTCCTGGCTGCGCTGGGCCTCGGCTGGCAGCAGCGTGAACGGATGCAGGCCTGGGCAGGGGCGACCACACTGCCGGCCGCGCCAAGCCTCGGCTTCAGCGAGCCGCAGCCGCCGGCCAACGCGTCCAAGGCGGCGCCCAGGCTCCGCGCCGGCGAGCTGCGCAAATGCGTCAATGGCCAGCAGGTGTCCTATTCCAACGTCGAATGCCCGCCCGGTGCCAAGGAGCAGGCCGTGGCCGCGGGGGCAGTGACCGTCGTCCCCGGCACGCCGGTCGCCAGGCCCGCCGCGGCCGGCAGCGGCCCCTCCGCGCTGCACAAGGCGCTGGACATCACGCGCGACGACACCCTGCACGAGAAGATCATGGAGCGCCAGATCGAGGGCGCGCGCTGACGAGCCCCTCGGGGCCCGGCATACCATGCGCCAGCACCACTGCCCCGGCCACGAGCGCCGCGCTGCATGAAATTCAAGAGCTTCGCCACGTCTCCTGCCTTCGAGCATCGCGCCTTCCTGGCGCTGATGGTCGCGGTGAACCTGGCCTTCGTGTGGATCCTGCTGCCCTTCGGCGGCGCGGTGTTCTGGGGCGCAGTCATCGCCATCGTCTTCGCTCCCGTCTTTGGGCGGCTGCAGCGCCGGTGGCCGCAGCGGCGCACCATGGCCGCTCTGGTGACGATGTCGCTCGTGCTGGTCATCGTCGTGGTGCCTGTCACCCTGCTCATGGGCATGCTGCTGAAGGAGGGCGCTGCGCTCTATCAGCGCGTGCAGTCGGGCGAGACCAACTTCGCACGCTACTTCGAACAGATGGTGGCCGTGTCGCCGGCCTGGCTGCACGACCTGCTGGAACATTTCGGCCTGACCGACTTCAACGAACTGCAGACCCGCATCAGCGAGGCCATCGGGCGCGGCAGCCAGCTCATCGCGACCCAGGTCTACAGCATGGGGCAGAACGCGCTCGACCTGGTGGTCAGCTTCTTCGTGATGCTCTACCTGGCCTTCTTCCTGCTGCGTGACGGTGCCGCGCTGAGCCGGCGCATCCGCCAGGCCGTGCCGCTCGCGCCCGAGCACCGGCGCCACCTGGCGTCCAAGTTCATCACCGTCATCCGTGCCACCGTGAAGGGCAACGTGCTCGTCGCCGCTGCGCAGGGCTCGCTGGGTGGGATGGCGTTCTGGTTCCTCGGCATCAAGGGTGCGCTGCTGTGGGCCGTCGTGATGGGCTTCCTGTCCTTGCTGCCGGCCATCGGCGCGGGGCTGATCTGGCTGCCGGTGGCCCTGTATTTCCTGGTCACGGGCGCGATCTGGCAGGGTGCGACCCTGATCGCCTACGGGGTGCTCGTCATCGGCCTGGTGGACAACGTGCTGCGCCCCATCCTCGTCGGCAAGGACACCCAGATGCCGGACTACCTCGTGCTCATCTCCACCATCGGCGGCATGGCCGTGTTCGGCATCAACGGCTTCGTCATCGGGCCGGTGATCGCGGCTATGTTCATGGCGGTCTGGGACCTGTTCGCCACCGCCCGGGAGGAAGCGGCTGCAGAGCCGGGTGCCGACCCGTCGGCGCGCTGAAGGATCTGTCGTTGCCGGATAAAGTTCCCACATGACTAGACAAGCTAATCCCCCCGTCCTCGCCGGCCACAAGCTGGTCGAGGCGCTGATCGCCCAGGGCGTCGACACGGCCTTCGGCGTGCCTGGCGAATCCTTCCTCGCCGTGCTCGACGGCTTCCACGAGTACGCCGGCCAGATCCGCTTCGTCGCCTGCCGCCAGGAGGGCGGCGCGGCCTTCATGGCCGAGGCGCAGGGCAAGCTCACCGGCCGCCCCGGCATCTGCTTCGTCACGCGCGGCCCGGGTGCGACGAATGCCAGCATTGGCCTGCACACGGCTTTCCAGGACAGCACGCCGATGATCCTCTTCATCGGCCAGGTCGCCAGCGACCAGCGCGACCGCGAGGCCTTCCAGGAGGTGGACTACCGCCAGATGTTCGGCCCCGGCACCCTCGGCATGGCCAAGTGGGTGGGCGAGGTGCATGACGCCGAGCGCCTGCCCGAGTACGTCGCGCGTGCCTTCCACACGGCCATGCAGGGGCGGCCCGGCCCGGTTGTGCTGGTGCTGCCGGAGGACATGCTGACGAAGCCGATCACGGCGCCCGTCGTCGCGCCCGCGCGACCGGCCGAAGCCGCGCCCACGCCGGCCGCGCTGGCCGAGCTGCGCGAGCGCCTGGCCGCGGCCAAGCAGCCCCTCGTCATCGCCGGTGGTGGCGGCTGGACGCCCGATGCCACGGCCGCGCTGCAGCGCTTTGCCGAAGCCTGGAACCTGCCGGTGGGCTGCGCCTTCCGCTTCCAGGACCTGTTCGACAACGCCCACCCGAACTACGCCGGCGATGTCGGCATCGGCATCAATCCGAGGCTGGCCGCGCGCGTGAAGGCCGCCGACCTCGTCCTCGCCATCGGCCCGCGCCTGGGCGAGATGACGACTGGCGGCTACACGCTGCTGCAGGCCCCGCGCCCCACGCAGCAGCTCATCCACATCCACGCCGGCGCCGAGGAGCTGGGCCGCGTCTACACGGGCGAGCTTCTCATCAACGCCAGCATGAGCCAGGCCGCGCCGGCGCTTGCTGAGCTGAGCCCGCCCGCCGACGTCTCCTGGCGCGACTGGACCGCCGCCGCCAACGCCGACTACCGGGCCAACCTGGTGCCCACGCCCGTCGCGCCGCTGGACATGGCCGAGGTCATCCGGCTCATCGACGCAAGGCTGCCCGAGGGCTCGATCTTCACCAACGGCGCCGGCAACTACAGCGGCTGGCTGCATCGTTTTCACCGCTACACGGCGCTGCACCGCTTCGGCAAGACGCAGCTCGCACCGACCTCGGGCGCCATGGGCTACGGCGTGCCGGCGGCCGTGGCGGCGGCGCTGCTGCAGGACCGCTGGGTCGTCAACATCGCTGGCGACGGCGATTTCCTGATGACCGGCCAGGAGCTGGCCACGGCCACCGGCTATGGCGCAAAAAAGCTGCTGGTCGTCGTCGTCGACAACGGCACCTACGGCACCATCCGCATGCACCAGGAGCGCGAATACCCGGGGCGGGTGTCGGGCAGCGACCTCTTCAACCCGGATTTCGCCAAGCTGGCCGAGGCCTTCGGCTTCGCCGCCTTCAAGGCCGAGAGCACGGAGCAGGTCGGCCCGGCACTGGACGCGGCTATCGCGGCGGGCAGGCCGGCGCTGCTGCATCTGCGTCTTTCCAGCGACGTGTCCACCTCGCGCAGCACGTTAACGGCGATCCGCGAAGCGGCCAGGAAGGCGCAGCATGCTTGAGCTGACATTGCGCGGCGAGTTCATCGAACTCGACAAGCTGCTCAAGGCCATGGGCCTGGTGGAGAGTGGTGGCCGGGCGCGGGTGCTGATCGCGGCTGGCGAGGTGAAGGTCGACGGCCAGGTCGAGCAGCGCAAGACGGCCAAGATCCGCGCCGGCCAGGTGGTGGCCTTCGCGGGCCAGCAGGTCCGGGTGCTGGCCGCCGGCGGCTGACGGCGGCCGGCACGCCGGACGGGTTCAGCGCAGCAGCTCGAGCAGGCGATCGAGGCCGCCGTCGTTGATGGCGATGCGGGCCTGCTCGCGCACCCTGGGCTTGGCGTGGTAGGCCACCGAGAGGCCGGCTGCGCCCATCATCGGCAGGTCGTTGGCGCCGTCGCCGACGGCAATCGCCTGGTCGGGCCGGCAGCCGATCTTGTCGCAGCATTCCAGCAGCATCAGCCGCTTCTGCTCGCCGTCGCAGATGTCGCCCCAGGCCTGCATGGCGACGCGGCCGGTGAGGGCCCCGCCTTGGGTCTCCAGCTCGTTGCTGCGCACGAAGTCCATGCCCAGCTCGGCGGCGACAAAGCGCGTGAAGAAGGTGAAGCCGCCGGAGACTAGGACGAGCTTGAGGCCTGCGGCCTTCAGCGCCGCACACAGTTCGCGCGCGCCGGGGTTGAAGGTGAGGCGCTCGGCCAGCACGCGGTCCAGCACAGTGGCGGGCACGCCGGCCAGCAGGCCCAGGCGCCGGCGCAGGCTGTCCTTGAAGTCGGTGATCTCGCCGCGCATCGCGGCCTCGGTGATGGCTGCCACTTCCCGGCCTTTGCCGGACAGTGCGGCGATCTCGTCGATGCACTCGATGCCGATCAGCGTCGAGTCCATGTCGAAGGCGGCGAGCTTGAAATGGGACAGGGGCGGCAGGGCGGGGCCGTCGCGCAGCACGAGGCCGGGGGTGGGCGAGGAGGAGATCGTGGACATGGGGGATTTTCCGGAGAGCGGGTTCAGGCCTTGACGGGTTGGCCCAGCAGGCGCAGCACCTCGCGCACGGCCTGGGCACGGTCCTGCGGGCTGGAGAGCTGCTTCTCGATGCGTAGCTTCTCGTTGCCCACCAGCTTGATGTTGCGGTTCTTCTGCACCAGCTCGATGACGCGCATCGGGTCGATGGGCGGGTTGGGGCGGAAGTTCAGGTTGATGATGGCCGGCGAGGCGTCCACCTTGATGACGCCGTAGGGCTTGGCCAGCACGCGCAGGCGGTGGGTGTCGAACAGCGTCTGGCCCTGCGTGGGCAGCTTGCCGAAGCGGTCGGTGATTTCTTCGAGCATGGCGTCGATCTGCTCGTTCTTCTCGGCCGTCGCGAGGCGCTTGTACAGGCTCAGCCGCACCTGCACGTCCCCGCAGTAGGCGTCGGGCAGCAGGGCGGGCGCGTGCAGGTTGATCTCGGTGGTGGCGGCAAAGGGTGACAGCAGATCGGGTTCGCGGCCGGCCTTCAGCGACCGCACGGCCTCGGCCAGCATGTCGTTGTAGAGCTGGAAGCCCACCTCCATCATGTTGCCGCTCTGGTTTTCGCCCAGCATCTCGCCGGCGCCACGGATCTCCAGGTCGTGCATGGCGAGGTAGAAGCCCGAGCCCAGCTCCTCCATGGCCTGGATGGCGTCCAGGCGCTGCGTGGCCTGCTTGGTCAGGCCCTGGATGTCGGGCACCATCAGGTAGGCATAGGCCTGGTGGTGGCTGCGGCCCACGCGGCCGCGCAGCTGGTGCAGCTGGGCCAGGCCGAACTTGTCGGCGCGGCTGATGACGATGGTGTTGGCCGAGGGCACGTCGATACCAGTCTCGATGATGGTGGAGCACAGCAGCAGGTTGTGCTTGCCCTGCACGAACTCGCGCATGACACGCTCCAGCTCGCGCTCGGGCATCTGGCCGTGGGCGATGACGATGCGCGCCTCGGGCACCAGCTCTTCTAGCTTCTGGCGCCGGTTCTCGATGGTCTCGACCTCGTTGTGCAGGAAATAGACCTGGCCGCCGCGCTTCAACTCGCGCAGCACGGCCTCGCGGATGGTGCCGCTGCTCTCGGCGCGGACGAACGTCTTGATGGCCAGGCGGCGCTGCGGCGCGGTGGCGATGACGCTCAGGTCGCGCAGCCCTTCAAGTGCCATGCCAAGGGTTCGCGGGATGGGCGTCGCTGTCAGCGTCAGCACGTCCACCTCGGCGCGCATCGCCTTCATCGCCTCCTTGTGGCGCACGCCGAAGCGGTGTTCCTCGTCGATGACCAGCAGACCCAGGCGGTTGAACTTCACGTCGGCCGACAGCAGCTTGTGCGTGCCGACGACGATGTCGATGGAACCGTCGGCGATGCCTTCCATCGCCGCCTTGATCTCCTTGGCCGAGCGGAAGCGGCTCATCTCCGCCACCTTCACGGGCCAGGCGCCGAAGCGGTCGGCGATGTTCTGGTAATGCTGCTCGGCCAGCAGCGTCGTCGGCGCCAGGATGGCGACCTGCTTGCCGCCCATGACCGCGACGAAGGCCGCGCGCAGCGCCACCTCGGTCTTGCCGAAGCCCACGTCGCCGCAGACCAGGCGGTCCATAGGCTTGGGTGAGATCATGTCCTGGATGACGGCGTGGATGGCCGCGCGCTGGTCGGGCGTCTCCTCGAAGCCGAAGCTTGCGGCGAAGGCCTCGTAGTCGTGGCCGGAATACCTGAACGCATGGCCTTCGCGGGCGGCGCGTCGGGCGTAGAGGTTGAGCAGCTCGGCGGCGGTGTCGCGCACTTGCTCGGCGGCCTTGCGCTTGGCCTTTTCCCACTGGCCCGAGCCCAGCTTGTGCAGCGGGGCTTCCTCGGCCGACACGCCGGTATAGCGGCCGATCAGGTGCAGCTGCGCCACCGGCACGTAGAGCGTCGCCTTGTCGGCGTACTCCAGGTGCAGGAACTCGCTCTTCTGGCCCTCGTCTCCCGTTCCTCCGAGGTCGATGTTCACGAGCCCCTGGTAGCGCCCGATGCCGTGGTTGATGTGCACGACCGGGTCGCCCACCTTCAGCTCGGAAAGGTCCTTGATCAGCGCGTTGACGTCGCTGACCTGTTCCTGCTTGCGTCGGCGGCGCGTGGTGGGCGTCGTCGCGAACAGCTCGGTCTCGGTGATGAGCTGCACTGGCCGCTTGCCGTCGACCCAGAAGAAGCCCGCGGCCAGGGGCGCCGCGGTGATGGCGTATTTCTCGTCTCCCTCCCAGAACTCGGCCAGGCTGGCCACCGAGGGCGGGTCGATCTTGTGGTCGCGCAACTGCTCCAGCAGGCTCTCGCGCCGACCTTCGCTTTCGGCCAGCAGCAGCACGCGGTGTGGCGTGGCCTTGAGGTGGGCCTCCAACCGGGCCAGCGGCTCTTGCGCGCCGCGCTCGACACTGACGTCGGGCAGTGGCCGGGCGAAGTCCACCGGCTCGTTGCCACGCACCGACAGCACGGCATGGGGCTTGGTCCGGCCGAAAAAGTCCTCGCTGGTGAGGAAGATCTCCTGCGGCGGCAGCAGCGGCCGCTCGGGGTCGTGCTGCAGGAAGCGGTGGCGCTCCCGGGTGTCGGTCCAGAAGCGCTGGATGGCCTCGTCCACCTCGCCGTGCAGGGCCAGGCCCGCCTCGTCGCCCAGGTAGTCGAAGACGGTGGCCGTCTGCTCGAAGAAGATGGGCAGGTAGTACTCGATGCCGCCCGAGGCGATGCCGTCGCCGATGTCGCGGTACAGGCGCGACTTGGTCGGGTCGCCCTCCATCTTCTCGCGCCAGCGGTTGCGAAAGACCTTGCGCGCGGCCTCGTCCATCGGGAATTCGCGGCCCGGCAGCAGCCGCACTTCGGGCACGGGGTAGAGGCTGCGCTGGCTGTCGGGGTCGAAGGTGCGGATGGAGTCCACCTCGTCGCCGAACAGGTCCACGCGGAAGGGCACGGCCGAGCCCATGGGAAAGAGATCGATGAGCCCGCCGCGCACGGCGTACTCGCCGGGCTGCACGACCTGGCTGACGTTGGTATAGCCCGCCAGCGTGAGCTGCGAACGCAGCGAGGCTTCGTCCAGCCGCTGTTTCTGCTTGAAGTTGAAGGTGGTGCCGGCCAGAAAGCTCGGTGGCGCCAGGCGGGTGAGGGCGGTCGAGGCCGGCATCAGCACCACGTCGATGGTCTTGGTCTTCTTGGCCTGCAGCAGCTCCCACAGCGTGGCCAGGCGCTCGGAGATCAGGTCCTGGTGGGGGCTGAAACTGTCGTAGGGCAGGGTTTCCCAGTCCGGGAAGACGGCGACCTTGAGCTCAGGGGCGAAGAACTTCAGCTCGTCTTCCAGGCGCTGCGTGTCTCCTGGCTCGGCCGTGAAGACGGCAGCGAGCCGCCCGGCGTCGCGCTGCTGCTGCACGAAGCGGGCGAGCAGCAGGGCATCGGCCGAGCCCAGGGGGCGGGAGTGGGTGAACTTCTTGCCGGGCAGAACAGCCGGCAGCGACGGAAGACTCATGCGGACCTACAAACGACAACAGCCCCGGAGCGGGGCTTGGGGGAATTTTAGGCAGCCCATGCCCTTTGGCTGTTCGTCAGGGGCATGGCTAGCATCTCTGCCATTCGAAACCGGAGACTTCATGCGCCGCCGCCACGCCCTCAGCCTGCTTGCGACCTCCCTGGCTGTCAGCCTGCCCGCCTTCGCCGCCACCGAGAGCGAACGCTTTCACCAGTGGCTGGACGCCCAGTGGGAACTGACGCTGCAGCGCCAGCCCGTCCTGGCCACGTCCCTGGGCGACGCGCGCTACAACGACCGCCTCATCGACACGACGACGGCCGCCTGGCGTGCCCAGGCCCGGCGCGAGGTGCAGCAGCAGCTCAAGGAGCTGGGCGGCTTCAGCAAGGCCAGGCTCGATCCCAAGGACCGCATCTCCTACAGCATCCTCAAGCTGGACCTGCAGCAGAACCTTGCGGCTGAGCGCTTCCCGGACTGGATGCAGCCCATCAGCCAGATCGGCGGCCTGCCCAGCTTCCTGGCGCAGATGGGCACGGGCCAGTCCATCCAGCCCTTCAGGACGACCAAGGACTACGACGACTGGCTCAAGCGCCTGGGGCTCGCCGTGCCCGTCTTCGACGGCACCATCGCCAACATGCGCGAGGGCCTCAAGGCTGGCGTGACGCAGCCCCGCGCCGTCATGGAGAAGGTGCTGCCGCAGCTGACTGCGCTGGCCGTGAGCGATCCCGAGAAGAGCTTGTTCTGGGGCCCGATCAGGAACTTCCCCGACGCCATGCCGGCGGCCGACCGCGAGCGCATCACCGCCGCGATGCGCGAGCTGCTGTCGGCGCAGGTGCTGCCGGCCTATGCCCGGCTGCTGGCCTTCGTGCGCGACGAGTACACCCCGAGGGCGCGCGCCAGCACGGCCTGGTCTGCGCTGCCGGACGGCAAGGCCTGGTATGCCCAGCGCGTGCGCCAGTCGACCACGCTGCCGCTGTCGCCCGACGAGATTCACGCCATTGGCCTGAAGGAGGTCGCGCGCATCCTGGGCGAGATGGAGGGCGTGCGCCGGCAGGTCGGCTTCGACGGCGACCTCAAGGCCTTCTTCAAGCACCTGCAGGACGACCCCAAGTTCTACTTCACCAAGCCCGAGGACCTGCTCGCCGGCTACCGCGACCTGCAGAAGAAGATCAACGGCTTGACGCCCAAGCTCTTCGACATCCAACCGAAGGCCGACTATGAGGTGCGCGAAGTCGAGGCCTTCCGAGCCGAGAGTGCGGCGGGCGCGTCCTACCAGAGCCCGTCGAGCGACGGCTCGCGCCCCGGCGTCTTCTACGTCAACACCTTCAACCTGAAGGCCCAGCCCATCTTCGGCATGGAGACGCTGTCGCTGCACGAAGCCTCTCCGGGCCACCACTTCCAGATCTCCATCGCACAGGAAGACCAGGGCCTGCCCAAGTTCCGCCGCTATGGCAGCCACTACACGGCCTATGTGGAAGGCTGGGCGCTGTATGCCGAGAGCATCGGCAAGGAGCTGGGCCTCTTCACCGACCCCTACCAGTGGTATGGCCGCCTCTCCGATGAGCAGCTGCGCGCCATGCGGCTGGTGGTGGACACCGGCCTGCACCACAAGGGCTGGACGCGCGAGCGCGCGATCCAGTACATGCTGGACAACTCATCCATGGCAGAGAGCGACGTCGTCTCCGAGGTCGAGCGCTACATCGTCTGGCCCGGCCAGGCGCTGGGCTACAAGATCGGCCAGCTGGAGATCACGAAGCTGCGCGCCGAGGCTGCTGCAGCCCTGGGCGCGAAATTCGACATCAAGGGCTTCCACCGCGTCGTGCTGACGGCAGGCCAGGTGCCGCTGCCGGTGCTGCGCGAGCTGGTGATGGACTGGGTCAAGCGCAGCCGCTGAGGCTGGCGGCGGATCACCGCCGCTGGCGGCCGGGCGGCGCGCCGACACGGCGGGAATCCGCCGAAGCCGCGGCCCGGCAAGGCCGCGCCACCCTGGGGCGCCGCCCTGCACCCTCTTGGCACGCAAGCTGCTCATCCTGGGGCACACAACCCCCAGGAGACAGCATGTCAGCGATCTATCCCCCGACATCGGCTCGCCCCGCGGCAGCGCCGCCGGATGCCATCGAGTTCAAGCGCATCAAGGCCATCTTCGTCGGCTCCATCGGCAACCTCGTCGAGTGGTACGACTTCTACTGCTACGCCGCCTTCTCGCTGTACTTCTCGTCGGCCTTCTTTCCGTCCAGCGACCCGGTGGCGCAGTCCATGTCCACCGCGGCCATATTCGCGCTGGGCTTCTTCGTGCGGCCCATCGGCGGCCTGCTGTTCGGCTACATCGGCGACCGCCATGGCCGGCGCCTGGCGCTGATGCTGTCGGTGCTGCTGATGTGTGGCGGCTCGCTGCTGATCGCCTGCTCGCCCACCTACGCAAGCGTCGGTGTCTGGGCGCCGGCCATCCTGCTGATCGCACGGCTGCTGCAGGGCCTGAGCCTGGGCGGCGAGTACGGATCGAGCGCCACCTACCTGTCCGAGATGGCCACGTCCAGGCACCGCGGCTTCTATTCCAGCTTCCAGTACGTGACGCTGATCGGCGGCCAGCTGACGGCGCTGATCGTGCTGCTGGTGCTGCAGAACTTCGTGCTCGATACCGCCGAGCTCAAGGCCTGGGGCTGGCGCATCCCGTTCTTCATCGGTGCGGGGCTGGCCGTCGTCGCGCTGATCATGCGGTCGGATCTGCCTGAGACGAACGCCTTCAAGGCCGAGAAGCAGCGTAACAAGGACCGCATGGGCGGCTTCAAGCTGCTGCTGCAACATCCGCGCGAATGCCTCATCGTCATCGGCCTGACCATGGGCGGAACGCTGGCCTTCTACGTCTATACCACCTACATGCAGAAGTTCCTGAAGCTGTCGGTGGGCCTGACGGACGCGCAGACCACGGCCGTGTCGGCTGCCAGCCTCGTCTTCGCCGCACTGCTGCAGCCGCTGTATGGTGCGCTGTCGGACCGCGTCGGCCGCAAGCCGCTGCTGCTGGGCTTTGCGATCCTGGGCACGATCTTCACCGTGCCGCTGCTGACCGCCATCCGCCACGCGCAGGGGCCCTGGGAAGCCTTCGGCCTGATCGCCTGCGCCTGGCTCATTGTCAGCGGCTACACCTCCATCAACGCGGTCGTGAAGGCCGAGCTCTTTCCGGCGTCCATCCGCGCCACCGGCGTGGGCGTGCCTTATGCCATCGCGGTGTCGGTGTTCGGCGGCAGTGCCGAGTACATCGCGCTGTGGTTCAAGCAGCAGGGGATGGAGAGCGGCTTCTATTGGTACGCTAGCGCGGTGATCGCCTGCTCGCTGCTCGTCTACCTGTTGATGCGTGACACGCGCCGGCATTCGCGAATTGATGCCGAGTCCGCAGCCCACTGACCGACCCAATAGGATGCCCCGCTGGCGACGCAGCCTCGCGCTGCTGCTGGTGGTGGTGCTGGGCGGCGCGGCGGTTGCGTATGCCGCGTGGCGCATCTCGCTGGACCTGGCTCTGGCGCAGACGCAGGACGACGCCCAGCGCCATCTGCGCTTCGTCGCCCACGAGCTGACCGGTGCGCTCGACAAGTACGAAACCGTGCCGCAGGTGCTAGCGCGCCACCCGGCGTTGTCTGGCCTGCTCGCCGAACCCGCCTCCAAGGCGCGGGTCGCCGAGGTCAACGGGCTGCTCGAAGGCGTAGCGCGCGACGCCGCGGTCGCCGCCATCTTCCTCATCGACGCCCAGGGCCTGACGCTGGCCGCCAGCAACTGGCGCGACCCGCAGACCTTCGTCGGCCAGAACTACGCCTACCGGCCCTACTTCCGCGATGCGATGGCCGGCGGTGGTGGGCATTTCTACGCGCGCGGCTCCACCACCGGCACGCCAGGCTATTTCATCGCCCACCGCCTCGCCGGTCCCGCGTCAGGCGTTGTCGTGCTGAAAGTGTCGCTGGACGAGATGGAGGCCAACTGGGCGCGCAGCGCCGGCGAGCTGATGCTGGCCGACGCGCGCGGCGTCGTCTTCCTCGCCAGCCGGCCCGAGTGGAAGTACCGCACACTGCAGCCGCTGAGCGCCGCCGTGCGCGCCGAGCTGCACGACACGCAGCAGTACGGCGACCTGCCGCTGGCGCCGCTGTCGCGTGAGGCGTCCCGCGTGTCGGGCGAGCTGCGCGTGGAGCGCATCGCCACGGCCACTGCGAAGTGGCGCGCACTAGTCACCGAGCAGCCCGTCGACAGGCGCGGCTGGACGCTGCTGTCCTTCACCGAGATCCGCGGCGCCGAACAGATCGCCGCCGGCCGCGCCTGGGCCGCGGCGCTGGCCTGGGTGTCGCTGGGCCTGCTGCTGGCCTATCTGCAGCTGCGCCGCCGGCGCGCCCGCGAGCGTCTGGCCGCGCAGGGCGAGCTGCGCGCGGCTTACGACAGCCTGGAGGCCCGCATTGCCGAGCGCACGCGTGAGCTGCAGGCGCGCGTCGACGAGCTGCACCGCACCGAATTGACGCTGCGCGCCACGCAGGACGAGCTGGTGCAGGCGGGCAAGCTTGCCGTGCTGGGGCAGATGGCGGCCAGCATCACGCACGAGATCAACCAGCCGCTGGCGGCGCTGCGCGCGTTGAACGACAACGCCCGCGTGTTCCTGGAGCGCGGCATGCAGGCCGATGCCGAAGGCAACCTCGAAGCCATCGACAGCCTCACGCAGCGCATCGCCGCCATCGTGGCCCAGCTCAAGGGCTTTGCGCGGCGCGACGAATTGCGCGTGCAGCCGGTGGATGTGGCCGCGGCCTTCCGGGCGGCCGTGGCCCTGGTCGGCGCCGAGGCCCGCCGCCAGCGGGTGACGCTGGACTGTCCACCCGTGCCCGACGGCCTGGTCGTGCTGGGCCAGCAGGTGCGCATCGAGCAGGTGCTGGTGAACCTGCTGCGCAACGGTATCGACGCGAGTGCCGAGAAGGGCGGCGGCACGGTCAGGCTGCAGGCCGAGGTGGAGGCCGGCCAGGCGCTGCTGCGCGTGAGCGACGACGGCCCCGGCCTCAGCGAAGACGTGCAGGCGCGGCTGTTCGAGCCCTTCTTCACCACCAAGCGCCGCGGCGACGGGCTGGGCCTGGGCCTGTCCATCTCGGCGTCGATTGCCAACGCGCTGGGCGGCTCGCTGCAGGGCGCCAACCTCGCGCAGGGCGGGGCGCAGTTCACGCTGCGCCTGCCCCTCGCCTGACAATGCCACCATGGCCCTGACCGAACCCGCGGATGTGCTGCTCGTCGAAGACGACGAGCACGTGCGCCTGGCCACCACGCAGAGCCTGCGCCTGGCCGGCCTGCAGGCCCAGGGCGTGGATTCCGCCGAGGCCGCGCAGGCCTGGCTGAAGCCCGGCTTCGGCGGCATCGTCGTCTGCGACGTGCAGCTGCCCGGCGACAGCGGCCTGCAGCTGCTGCACGCGCTCAAGGAGCAGGACCCCGAGCTGCCCGTCATCCTCGTCACCGGCCATGGCGACATCGGCATGGCCGTGGAGGCGATGCGCGACGGCGCCTGGGACTTCATCGAGAAGCCGTTCTCGGCCGAGCACCTCGTCGAGGTCGTGCGCCGTGCGCTGGCCCAGCGCCGCCTGGTGCTGGAGAACCGCCGGCTCAAGGCGCAGCTTGGCGGCGGCCCGGCCGACGGCCTGCTGGGGGCCAGTGCGGCGATGGAGCAGCTGCGTACGCTGATCGGCACGCTGGGCCCGGCGCGCGTGGACGTGCTCATCCACGGCGAGACCGGTGCCGGCAAGGAGGTCGTCGCCCGCGCCCTGCACGCCGCCAGCGGTGCGCGCGGCGCTTTCGTCGCCATCAACTGCGGCGCGCTGCCCGAGAGCGTCTTCGAGTCCGAGATCTTCGGCGCCGAGGCCGGCGCCTACACGGGTGCGACCAGACGCCGCATCGGCAAGCTGGAGTTCGCGGGCGACGGCACGGTCTTCCTCGACGAGATCGAGTCCATGCCGCTGGCGCTGCAGGTCAAGATGCTGCGCGTCCTGCAGGAGCGCAGCGTCGAGCGCCTGGGTGCCAACACGGCCGTGCCGCTGGCCTGCCGCATCGTCGCGGCCACCAAGGTGGACCTGCTGGCGCTGGCGAGGGACGGGCGCTTCCGGGAAGACCTGTTCTACCGCCTGGACGTGGCCAGCCTGGCGCTGCCGCCGCTGCGCCAGCGCCGCGAAGACATCCCGCTGCTGCTGGGCCATTTCTGCGCCCGGGCCGCCGAGCGGCTGCAGCGCCCCGTGCCGGCCTGGACGGCCGCCCAGCTCGCAGCCTGGCAGGCGCGCGACTGGCCCGGCAATGTGCGCGAGCTGCGCAACTTCGCCGAGCGCTGGGTGCTGGGCCTCGTCACCGAGGCCGCGCCGGTGGCGCCGACGCCCACCGAACCCACGGCCCTGCCCGAGGCCCCGCTGGACGAGGCGCTCGCGTCGGTGGAGCGCCAGTGGATCGTGCAGGCCCTGCGGGAAAGCGGCGGCAACATCGCCAAGGCCGGCGAGCGCCTGGGCCTGGCACGCAAGACGCTGCACGACCGCATCCGCCGCCTGGGCCTGGACGCCGACGCCTATCGCGCGGGCTGATCCGGCCGTACCAGCCGTACCGGCCGCCCCACGGCCTCGCGGGCGCGCAGCTGGCCGCAACCGCCCTCCACGTCCTGACCGGCGGAGTCGCGCAGCTTGGTCAGCACACCGCGGCTGCAAAGCTCGGCGGCGATGGTGCGTGCGCGCTCCCAGCTGGGCCGCGTGAAAGGCAGGCCGGGCGCGCTGTTGAACGGGATCATGTTCAAGAGGCCGTAGCGGCCTTTGAGCAGGCGCACGATGCCGTCCAGCTCCTCGGGGCCGTCGTTGACGCCATCCAGCAGCGTCCACTGGTACTGCGTGGGGTAGCCGCTGGCGCGGGAGTAGGCGTCGGCGGCCTCGACGAGTTTCTCGGGTGCCAGCCTGGGAGCGCGTGGCAGCAGGTCAGCGCGCTTGGCGGCGTCGCTCGTGTGCAGGGACAGCGCCAGCGCTGGCTTGACCACCGCTTCGTTCAAGGCCTCGAAGGCGCGCTCGTCGCCCACCGTCGAGAACACCAGCTGCTTGTGCGCGAAGCCACCCTCCTGGCCCAGCAGCGTGATCGCGTCCAGCACATTGGCCAGGTTGTGGGCGGGCTCGCCCATGCCCATGAAGACGACCTTCTTCAGCCTCGCGTTCTTGCGGCGGGCCAGGACGACCTGGGCCACGATCTCGGCGCTGCCGACCTGGCGGATCAGGCCATCCACGCCCGTCATGCAGAACCGGCAGCCCACCGCGCAGCCGACCTGGCTGGACACGCAGACCCCGTCGCGCGGCAGCAGCACGGTCTCCACCGTCTGGCCGTCGTTCAGCCCGAGCAGCAGGCGCGCCGACTGCCCGTCGCCACCGGCGTGTTCGCTTCTCAGCGTGAGCAGCCCTTCCAGCTCGGCCATCAGCCCAGGCAGCGCCTGCATGACGGCCTTGGGCAGAAAACCCTGCAGCGGCTGCTTGCCTGCGTCCAGCGGCAGCGCGCGCACCCAGTGGCGCAGCACGCGGCTCTCGTGGGCAGGGTTGGCGCCGAGCGCGCGCAGGCGCTGGCGGAGGTCGGCAATCAGCATGGGAACGGAGGTGACAACAGCCCCCGATTGTCGGCGCTATGCTGGATCAACACCCCAAGAGGAGACCGCCGTGAGCCAGATGCCGAACTGCGCGCCCGAGGAATGGGCCGTCCGCTGCGACCTCGCAGCGCTGTACCGCCTGGCCGCGCTGCACGGGTGGGACGACCTCATCTTCACCCACATCTCGGCGCGTGTGCCGGGGCCCGAGCACCACTTCCTCATCAACCCCTACGGGATGATGTTCGAGGAGATCACCGCCAGCAGCCTTGTGAAGGTGGACCAGGCGGGCGAGAAGGTCGCGCCCAGCGACTACAACGTCAACCCGGCCGGCTTCATCATCCACAGCGCCGTGCACGAGGCGCGCGAGGACGCTAAGTTCGTCATGCACCTGCACACGGTGGCGGGCGTGGCGGTCAGCACGCAGCGCGAGGGCCTGCTGCCGATCTCCCAGCACAGCCTGTTCCCGCTCGCGTCTCTCAGCTATCACGCCTACGAAGGCGTGGCGCTGAACCCGGAGGAGAAGGTGCGGCTGGTCGCCGACCTCGGCAAGACCTCGCTGATGCTGCTGCGCAACCACGGTCTGCTCACACTGGGCCACAGCGCGGCCGACACCTTCCTGAAGATGTTCATGCTGCAGCGCGCCTGCGAGATCCAGATCGCGGCGCAGGCGGGCGGCGGCGAGCTGATCCGCATTCCGTCGGCCATCCTGGCCGGCATCCGCTCGCAGAGCGACAAGGTCATGCGTGGTTCGGGGGCCGAGCTGGCGTGGCCGGGGCTTCTGCGGCGGCTGCAACGCCAGAACCCCGGGCACGACGACTGAGTTCGCCGCGGCACTGGCGACAATGCCGCCCCATGATCGTTCGAGACCGGCCCTCGGGCCTGCGACTTTTCTTCCTGCTGCGCGGCTCCATCCTGGGCAGCATCCGGGGCGCCCTGCTGGCCAATGTGCTGCTGGCCGTCGTCGTCACGCTGGCGCACCGGGCGCTGGCCAGCCATAACGCGGTGCTGGTGTCCACTGTGCCCTTCACGCTGATGGGCCTGCCGCTGGCCATCTTCCTGGGCTTTCGCAACAGCGCCTGCTACGACCGCTTCTGGGAGGCCCGCAAGCTCTGGGGCGAGCTGCTGCTGCGCTGCCGCAACCTCGCACGCCAGGCCCTGCACCTGGCCGACTGGCCCGCGCCCGTGGCCAGCCCGCGCGACCTGGCCGACCCCCGCGTGCGCCTGCTGTTGCGGGCGCTGGCCTTTTGCATCACGCTGAAGAATCTGCTGCGCGACCGCCCGGCCGACGACGCCGGCCTGGGCGAGCTGCTGCTGCCGGCCGAGCGCGAGGCGCTGGCCGCCGCGCGCAACCGCCCGGCCACGCTGATGATGAGCCTGGGCGCCGACCTGGCCCAGTGGCGGCGCGAGGGCCGGCTGGACAGCCAGCGCGCCATGCAGATGGACGCCACGCTCTCCGCCCTCACGGCCGCTGCCGCCAGCTGCGAGCGCATCAAGAACACGCCGCTGCCCTTCTCCTACACGCTGCTGCTGCACCGTACGGCCTATCTCTACTGCTTCCTGCTGCCCTTCGGCCTGGTGGACTCCATCGGCCTGATGACCCCGGTGGTGGTGGCCATCGTGGCCTACACCTTCTTTGGGCTGGACGCGCTGGGCGACGAGATCGAGGAGCCCTTCGGCCTGCTGGCCAACGACCTGGCCCTGGACGCCATCTGCCGCGGCATCGAGATCGACCTGCGCCAGGCCCTGGGTGACCCCGACACCCCGCCCGCGCTGCAGCCGGTGGACTACCTCCTGCTCTGATGACATCCACCTCACGCTGCTTTGCCCTCGTGCCCGCCGCCGGCATCGGTGAACGTTCCGGCGCCGGCATCCCCAAGCAATACGTGCCCATCGCCGGCCGGCCCATGCTGGCTCACACGCTGGCTGCGCTGGCCGCGGTGCCGCGCCTGGCGCAGACGCTGGTGGTGCTGTCGCCGGCCGACGACCGCTTCGAGGCCGCCGTGCCCGCCTATGCCGGCTGGGTGGCCCGCGTCGGCGGCGCCAGCCGCGCCGAGAGCGTGCTGGGCGGCCTGGCCGAGCTGCGCAAGCGAGGTGCGACCGACGACGACTGGGTGCTGGTGCACGACGCCGCGCGCTGCCTGGTGCAGCCGGCCTGGATCGACGCCCTCATCGATGCCTGCCTGCCCGACGCCGTCGGTGGGCTGCTGGCACAGCCGGTGGCCGACACGCTGAAGGCGTGCGACGCCGAGGGCCGCGTCACGGCCACCGTGGACCGCCGCGATAAATGGTCGGCGCAGACGCCGCAGATGTTCCGGCTCGGTCTGATGGTGAAGGGGCTGACGGCCATGGGTGCCGCCGCCACCGACGAGGCCAGCGCCGTCGAAATGCTAGGTCTCGCGCCTCAGCTGGTGCGGGCGTCGATAGCCAATTTCAAGGTGACTTGGCCGGAAGACTTCGCGCTCGCCGAGCGGCTGCTGACGGTGCCTGCTAGCAGCTTCTGAATCAGCGCTTGGGCTGTCCTTCGACCCGAGCGACGATCTTGCCAGTGCCCCGTTCCTCGATCCAGACTGCAGTCACTTCGGGGCCAAGCGAGCCGTTGACAACATAGTCTCGATTGGCCTCCGGCGTGAAGTTCACCGTGCCCTCAACCCGGTAGACCTTGCCGGTCAACGCGAGGATAGGGGCGGCGTAGTGGGTGATCCCGGTGAGCGATACAAGGATAGGCTTTGCTGGGACGTCGTGCTCAAGCATGAACGGACTCAGCGAAAAACCGCGCCCTCGATTTCTGGCAATGGTTTCCGTAAGGCTGTCCTTGACCGTCCGCCCGTCGATTTGCGTCATGAAGAACAGATCGGCCTTCTTGGACTCTGCCGGGCCGGACGAGTCGTGGATGGTGGCGACCGGGCCCTTGTAGCCTTCGGGCAGCGAATGCTGATAGGCAGCGCACCCTGTGAGGGCGATGGTCAGGATGGCAGTGGCGATAGCGGCGCGCATCGAAGGCCCTTTTTCGGCGGCTTGTAGATGGGTAGACGGTTACTCATTGTCGAGATCAACGCCCGAGGTCCTGAGGTTGTCACCTCGAAGGTGAAGATGCACATCATTCGGGGCCTTGGCCGCCAGCTACAAGACATCGGTGGCCACAGTGCTGCGGGCGGCGGCTAGAGGCTCGGAGGTCAAGTCCTCGCAGGGGGCGCTGATGGCGTTCATGCTGCGGTCGACGACGGCTCACCACGTGGGACCCAGAAGCAGGTAGGCCGAGGTGTCGCCGCCGCGCGTGCTGCCCAGCGCCAGGAAGAACGGCCCGAAGCGCGTGTCCACGCTGAGGAAGCCGCTGACGGCCTGCTTCCAGCCGTTGCGGGGTAGGTTGGAGAACTTCAGCCCCTCGCCAGCGCCGACCGCGCCGGCCTCCAGCGAGAAGCCGATGCGCACGGCACCGCCCAGGCCCACGGGCATCTCGCCGATGCGCCGTGCCATGACGACGCGAGTGAGCACCATGTTCTCGCCAGTCAGCGAGCCGTCGGGCGTGCCCGAAAGACGCAGGTAGCCGCCCAGCGAGCGCGTCTGGCCGCGCTCGGCATGGGCGAACTCGCCGTACAGCTGCCCGGCCCATTCGCCCAGGCGGAAGGCCGACAGGCCCAGCAGCGAGGCATTGATGACGCCGGCCTCGCCGCGCGGCTGCAGCCACTCGATGCGCGCCGTCGTCCACTGGCCGCGGCTGGGGAAGGCCAGCGAGTCCAGCGAGTCGGTGTGCAGCTCCAGGTATTGCTGGGCATAGCTCTGCGAGCGGGTGCCGTTGCCCGGGGTGACCGGCAGTACCACCTCGTCGCTGGCGCGCAGCCGCCCGACGCCGACGCGCAGATCGCCCAGGCCGGCGATGCGGCGGCCCAGCTCCAGCTGGGCGCTGGTGAGGCTGCTGGACAGGCGCAGCGCGCGCTGGCCCTGGTCGAAGACATCGTTGCTGCCGGCGGTGTAGGCCAGCTTGGCACTGGCGAACCAGCGCGAGCCGGGGCCCAGCGGCTGATAGAGCTCGGTGTTGAGGCCGCGCGTGGAGCCGATGCGGGCCACGCTGCGCAGTTCGGCCCCCCAGGGGTTGAGCCAGTTGGCGACGTGCATGGCCACCAGCGAGTAGCTGCTCGCGTCGGCGAAGTTGCTGTAGAGCTCCAGGCCCAGGCGCACGCGGCTGGCGGCCCAGTCGGCCTCGGTGAGCTTGAACTCGACGCTGCGCCGGCCGTCGCGGTCGTCCACGTCGGTCTCGATGCGCTCGAAGTCGCCCATGCCGTCCAGGCGCTCGGCGGCGCGCGTCAGCTCCGCGCGGCCGATTGCGCCGCCCACTGGCAGGGCCAGCTCGGCGCGCAGCGCCTCGGCATTGACGCGGCGCGTGCCGCTGAACTTCAGCTCCACCAGCGGCAGGGCGTTCTGCGCGGCCTCGGGCAGGCCCAGGCGGCGGGCCTGCAGCGCGGCCTGGTCGGCCGGCGCGGCCAGTGCGGCCAGGCGCGCGCCGGCCGCCAGCGCGGCGCGCCGCCCGGTGGCCATGGCCTCGTCGGCGCGCTGGAAGTCCATGAAGCCCATGCCGGGCAGGTCGGGGTCGATGATGATGTCCTGCGGCCGCAGTTCGCGCAGCGAGCGCTGCACGTTCTGCTCAGTCAGGATCTGCAGCATCTGGTTGGCCACCATGACTGCGCTGGTGATCTCGCGGTCTTCCAGCAGCGGCGTGCCGACATTGACGGCGATGACGATGTCGGCGCCGAGCTGGCGCGCCAGGTCGATGGGCAGGTTGCGCACAAGGCCGCCGTCCACGCGCGGGCGGCCGCCCACACGCAGCGGCGCGAACACGCCGGGCACGGCCATGGAGGCGCGTAGGGCCTCAAACAGCGGCGTGTCGGCCTGGTCCAGCATGGCGCCGGAGAGCAGGTCCGTCGCCACGGCGCGGAAGGGGACGGGCAGCTTGCGCAACGGGTCGTCGGTGCGGGTGGCGGGCAGCAGGGATGACAGCGTCGCCTCCAGCTGGCCGTTGCCGGCGGCGCCGCCGGGCAGCATGGCGCCGCGTTGCAGGTCGAATCCGAACTCGATGCGCGAGGGCAGGCGCTCATCGTCCTCGCGGCGGCGGATGGCCAGGCGGTCGCGCGCCGGGCGGTCGGCCAGGATGGCGTTCCAGTTGGCACTCTTCACCAGCGCTTCCAGCTCGTCGACGCTGCGCCCCGAGGCATAGGCTCCGCCGACGACGGCGCCCATGCTGGTGCCGACGATGACATCCACTGGCACCTGCAACTCCTCCAGCACCCGCAGCACGCCGATGTGGGCCAGGCCGCGGGCACCGCCACCGGAGAGGACGAGGCCGATCTTGGGACGCGGCGGTGCTTGCGCGAGGGTGGTCGTCGCAGTCAGCAGGGCGATCAGGGCGCAGAGAAGGTGGCGTCGCATGGCGCGGCACCATAGCAGGCGCATGCGGGCTCAGCGCAGACCGAACTCGGCGAGCTCGCCCTGCCGGCGCAGGCGCTGGATGGCCTGCTGCAGGCGGGCCGCGGTGTTAGGGTCGGTGCCTGGATGGCAGGCGATGAAGGCGTCGACGCGCGCGACCACCAGGTGCGGCCGTATCCGCGCACCGCCTTCGGCATTGGCACCGCCTTCGGCATTGGCACCGCCTTCGGCATTGGCACCGCCTTCGGCATTGGCACCGCCTTCGGCATTGATCACCGCATTGGCTACCAGTTCATTGACCAGCCAGAAATCGACGCGGCCGGCCTGCAGCATGCGCAGGGCCGACACGGGGTGGGCGCTCTCCTGCAGGGCAATGCCCCGCTGTCGCAGCCATTGGGCTGCCGCGGATTCCCGCTGCACGACGACGCTGTGGCCCCGCAGGTCGCTGCCCTCGCGCAGCGGGCGGGTCTCGTCGGCACGCGCGTAGACGGTGAGGGCGCCGCTGGCGAGCGGACCGATCCACAGGTAGCTCCCCTCGCGCTCGGGCGTGCGGGTCAGGCCCACCAGGCAGCTGCCCGGTGCCGCCGCACCGGTGGCCAGCGCTCGCGGCACCGGCAGGGCCTGCAGATTGAAGCTCAGGCCGCTGGCCGTCCCCAGCTTGCCCAGCAGCGTGACGCCGCGCCCGGCGACGGGCTGCCCCGCCTCCAGGTCGAACAGGCCCGGGCTCGGGATGACCGCCAGGTTCAGCTCCAACGCTGCTGCCGGGGCGCAGACGAGGGTCAGCAGGGGCAGCAGGGCGGGCAACCGGAACATGGGTTTGGGCGAAGGCTCGACGAGGCGCATGCAGCCTAATCGCTGGGCCGGCTTTCGTCTCTCCTCGACAATCCGGGCATGACTGCCCTGACTTCCCTGCGCATCGGCGAGGGCTGGGACACCCACCAGCTCGTCACCGGCCGCCCGCTCATCCTGGGCGGCATCACCATCCCGCACACGCATGGCCTGCTGGGCCACTCCGACGCCGACGCGCTGGCGCACGCCATCACCGACGCCCTGCTCGGCGCGGCGGCCCTGGGCGACATCGGCAAGCTGTTCCCCGACACGGCCGCCGAGTTCAAGGGCGCCGATTCCATGGTGCTGCTGACAGAGGCCTACCGGCGTGTGAGGGAGGCGGGCTGGCAGCTCGTCAACCTGGACACGACCATCGTGGCCCAGGCGCCCAAGATGGCGCCGCACATCCCGGCCATGCGCGTGCGCCTGGCCCAAGCGCTGGGCGTGGACGTCGGCCAGGTCAACGTGAAGGCCAAGACGGCCGAGAAGATGGGGCCGGTGGGCGAGGGCCGGGCCATCGAGGCGCGCGCCGTCTGCCTGCTGGCTAGGGCCTGACGCCAAAGGGCACGAGTTCGCCGTCCCGGCGCAACTGCTCGGCGGCAGCGCGCAGCTTGTCGAGGGTGGCAGGCGAGGTCTGGGCGTTGCACGCCAGATGGGCCTCGATGCGGCCGAAGTTCTGAAGCGGCCTGGCCGCTGCTTCGCCCAGGCTGGCGAATGCGTGCTGGGCCACCAGTTCGTTGACCAGCCAGTAGTCCACGCGCCTGGCCTGCAACATGCGCAGACCGGTCATGGCGTCGCGCACCTCCTGCACCTTCAGCCCGTGCCGGTGCAACCAGGCGGCAGGCAATGACTCGCGCTGAGCAGCGATGACGGCACCCTGCAGATCGCCGACGCCGGCGACGCTGCGAGGCTCGTCGTGCCGGCCGTAGAGCATCAGCGAACTGCTGGCGACCACGCCTGCCCAACTCAGGGCGGTCTCGCGTTCAGGCAGGCGCGGCACACCGGCGGCGCAGCTGTCGGGTTGCCGAGTGAGGGTTTGCAGCACCCGGGCGACGGGCATCACACGCAGCCGCAGCTGCACGCCGCTGAGCTCGCCGATTCGACCCAGCAGCATGCCGCCCGGGCCCGAGATCCGGCCCTGTGGGTCGACGTCGAACAGACCGGGGCTGGGAAAGACCAGCATTTCCACGGACTGGGCGTGGACAGTCATGGTGAGAGGCAGCAGCAGCGAAAGCAGGGCGGCCCGGTGCATGGCGGCCAGATTAGCGCAGACCCGTCACGCCGCCTGCAGCTTGAGCACCGTGATGAGGCCGCCGCCCTGCGCATTGCTGATGGACAGGGTGCCGCCCAGGCGCTGCACCGATTTCTCGACGATGGCCAGGCCCAGGCCGGCGCCGCTGGCGGCGGTGCGCGCGGCGTCGCCACGGTAGAAGGGCGTGGTCAGTCGCTGCAGGCGGTCGGGCGGAACGCCGGGGCCGTGGTCGCGCACGCGCAGCTCCACCCAGGAGCCCTGGCGCGTGGCGCTCACGTCCACGCGCGCCGGCTCGCCGGGTTCGTGGCCGTAGCGGCGCGCGTTCTCGAACAGGTTGAGCAGCACGCGGCCCAGTTCCGTGTCGTCGACGAAGACCTTCAGCGCCGAGCTGACCTGGACGCGGAAACGGATCTGGTCGGGGTCGCGGAAGCCCTGCACCTCCCGCTCGACGATGTCGGCCAGCCGGGTCTCGCGCAGCTGCGTCTCGTTGGGACGCGCGTAATCCATGAACTTGCTGATGATGGCGTCGAGCTGGTCGATGTCCTGGGCCATGAAGTGACGGGCCTGCTCGTCGGCGACGCTCATCTCCGTCTCCAGCCGCAGCCGCGCCAGTGGCGTGCGCAGGTCGTGGGAGATGCCGGCGAGCATGACGGCGCGGTCCTCCTCCAGCTTGGCCAACTCGCGGGCCATGCGGTTGAAGCCCATGTTGACCTCGCGGATCTCGCTGGTCATCGTCGTCTCGTCCAGGCGCGAGTCGTACTCACCCTCGCGGATGCGGCCAGCGGCCTCAGCCAGCTCGCGCAGCGGCTGGTTGATGAGGCGGGCGATCAGCGCCGAGCCGACGACGGTGGCCAGCAGCGCGATGAGCACCCACCACCAGTTGCTGGCCAGCGAGATGGACAGCGGCGTGGGGCTGGTGCGCAGCCAGAAGGCGTCCTCGCCGACGACGTAGCGCACCCACAGGCCGGCCACGTCGTTGACGCTGCGGGCGACGACGGTGTCCGGCCCGAGCGTGCTGCGCAGCTCGGCGGCCAGCTGCTTGGCGAAGGGGCTGGTGTCGTAGGGCAGCCAGCGGTCGCTGGTTTCGGCCACGCGCACCTGCACCGTGTCGCCGCGCGACATCGAGCTGATGACGGCGACGCGGTTGATGGGGTCGGTGTGCTCCAGCGCGATGCGGCTGAGCTTGACGAGGCCGGCCAGCTGCTCGGCGGCCTCCAGCGCGCGCGGCTGGGCCTCCAGCAGCTTGAAGGTGTACTGCCAGGCCAGCACCGCGCCGGCCAGCAGCAGGGCCAGCCAGGCGAAGGTGCGCCAGAAGAGATTCAGCGCCAGGTGGGGCCGTGGCATGCCCTAGCTGTTTTCGTCGGGCACAAAGACATAGCCGACGCCCCAGACCGTCTGGATGTAGCGCGGCTGGGCCGGGTCGGCCTCCAGCATCTTGCGCAGGCGCGAGATTTGCACGTCCAGGCTGCGGTCGAAGGGCTCGAACTCGCGGCCGCGGGCCAGTTGGGCCAGCTTGTCGCGCGACAGCGGCTGGCGCGGGTGGCGCACAAGGGTCTTGAGCATGGAGAACTCGCCGGTCGTCAGCGGAAGCTGTTCGCCGTTCTTGGTCAGGCGGCGCAGGGCGAGGTCGAACTCGAAGGGGCCGAAGCTGACCGTCATCGGCTCCTTGCTCGGCGCGCCGGGGGCTTCCGGCGGCGGGCGGCGGCGCAGCACGGCGTTGATGCGGGCCAGCAGCTCGCGCGGGTTGAAGGGCTTGGCCAGGTAGTCGTCGGCGCCCACCTCCAGGCCGACGATGCGGTCCACGTCCTCGACCTTGGCGGTGAGCATGATGATGGGCGTGCTGTCGTTGGCGGCGCGCAGGCGGCGGCAGATGGTCAGGCCGTCCTCGCCGGGCAGCATCAAGTCCAGCACGATGAGATCCACGGTCTCGCGGGTCAGCTGCTTGTTCAGCGCTCGGCTGTCCTCGGCCAGCAGCACCTCGAAGCCTTCCTGGGTCAGGTAGCGCCGGAGCAGGTCACGGATGCGGGCGTCGTCATCGACGACGAGGATGCGGTTGGGGCGGGGTGTCGCGCTGCTGTTCATCGCGGTTCCTGAATTTGTAACAGCGCCATTGTGAGCAGGTTTGAAACCGCGTCTTGTAGGACAGGGTGCAGCGGTTACAGCTCGTTGCCAACTGACTCGTTAAGCTGGGCTTTCCCTCCTTGCAAAGAGAGCTCCCTATGCGTGAAGCCTTCCTCATTTCCGCGCTTGCGCTGACGCTGTCGGCCCAGGCCGCCCCCGACAGTGCACCGCGCGAGCGCCTCAGCCTGTCGGCCAGCGCCAGCACCGAGGTCACGCGCGACGTGCTGGGCGTGAGCTTCTCGACGACGCGGGAGGGCCCCGATGCGGCCGTGGTGCAGGCGGCGCTGAAGCAGGCGCTGGATGCGGCACTGGCCGAGGCGCGCAAGATCGCCAAGCCCGGCCAGGTGGACGTGCAGACCGGTGGCTTCTCGCTCTTTCCGCGCAATGATCCCAGGACCGGCAAGATCAGCGGCTGGCAGGGCAGCGCCGAGCTGCTGGTGGAGGGGCGGGACGCCGCGGCCATCGCGCAGCTGACGGGGCGCATCGGCACCCTGTCCATCGCCCGCGTGGGCTACAGCCTGTCCCGCGAAGCGCGCGAGAAGGCCGAGGCCGACATCACGGTCCAGGCCATCACCCGTTACCGCGCGAAGGCGGCCGACTACGCGCGCCAATTCGGCTATGGCGGCTATGTCGTCGGTGAAGTCAGCATCAGCAGCGACGAGGCGGCACCGCGGCCGGTGCTGATGAAGGCCATGCGCGTGGGCGTGGCCGGGGCCGACGACGCCTTGCCGACCGAGGCCGGCAAGGCGACCGTGACGGTGAACGTCAGCGGGTCGGTGCAACTGACGAAATGAGGCCCCCGGCTTGGCGGGTACGCCAAGCCACCCCCCGAGGGGCCGGGCCGGGCCGGCGCTCGGCCCGCGATGTGATCAGACGGCGGTCCACGCGCCGTCCATCGCCCAGGCCTGGCCGCGCACGTTGATGGCGGCGTCCGAGCACAGGAAGACGGTCAGCGCGCCAAGCTCGTCCGGCGTCGTGAACTGCAGCGAGGGCTGCTTCTCGGCCAGCAGGCGGCGCTTGGCCTCCTCGTTGTCCACGCCGTCCTTCGCGGCGAGTGCGTCGACCTGCTTCTGCACCAGCGGCGTCAGCACCCAACCCGGGCAGATGGCGTTGACGGTGACGGGCGTCGTCGCCGTTTCCAGCGCGATGCTCTTGGTGAAGCCGACGAGGCCGTGCTTCGCCGCGACATAGGCGGACTTCTGCGCAGACGCCACGAGGCCATGGACCGAGGCGACGTTGACGATGCGGCCCCAGCCCCTCTTCAGCATGCCCGGCAGGGCTAGGCGGGTGGTGTGGAAGGCGGAGCTGAGGTTGATGGCGATGATGGCGTCCCAGCGCTCGGCCGGGAAGTCCTGCACCGGCGCGACGTGTTGGATGCCGGCGTTGTTGACGAGGATGTCGATGCCGCCGAACTCGGCATCGGCATAGGCCACCATGGCGGCGATGTCGTCGGGCTTGCTCATGTCGGCGCCGTGGTAGCCCACCTTGACGCCCAGGGCTGCCACTTCGGCCTTGGGGCCCTCGGCGTCGCCGAAGCCGTTGAGGATGAGGTTGGCGCCCTGGCGGGCCAGCGCAAGCGCGATGCCGAGGCCGATGCCGCTGGTGGAGCCCGTGACGAGGGCGGTCTTGCCTTTCAACATGGTGGGGATTCCTCTTGGGTTGCTAGGATGACTCGAAAGGATTGAATCATGACCCAGCCCCGACTGCGCTTCGTCAATTGCCTGGACACGACCGGCCTGCACCGCATGGCTTACTGGGAGTGGGCCGGCCCCAGCTCGGATGCACCCGTGCTGGTCTGCGTGCACGGCCTGTCGCGCCAGGGGCGTGACTTCGATGCGCTGGCCCTGGCGATGAGCAGTCGCTACCGCGTCGTCTGCCCTGACGTCGTCGGCCGCGGGCGCTCCGGCTGGCTGCGCCAGCCGGCTGGCTACCAGATCCCGACCTACGTCTCCGACATGGTCGCGTTGCTGGCGCGGCTGGACGCGGAGCAGGTGGATTGGGTGGGTACCTCCATGGGCGGGCTGATCGGGCTTGGCCTGGCGTCCCTCCCGCGCCCCGACGGTGTGGCCAGCCCCATCCGCCGTCTGGTGCTCAACGATGTTGGCCCGGCCATCCGTTTCGAGGCGCTGCAGCGCATTGGCACCTACCTCGGCAAGGCGCCCCGTTTCGCGACGCTGGCGGAGGGAGCGGCCTACCTGCGGAGCATCTCCGAGGGCTTCGGCCCGCACACCGACGCCCAGTGGCTGGGCTTGTCCGCGCCGATGTTCCGCGAAGAGGGCGGCGAGTGGCGCTTGCTCTACGACCCGGCCATCGCCTTGCCCTTCACGGCTGTGACGCCCGAGCTCGTCGCCGCCGGCGAGGCGGCGCTGTGGGCGGCCTATGACCAACTGCGCTGCCCGACGCTGCTGATCCGCGGCGCAGAGTCCGACCTGCTGACGGCCGAGACTGCGCGTGCGATGACCCAGCGCGGCCCGAACGCCCGACTCGTCGAGCTGCCCGGCGTCGGCCACGCGCCGACGCTGATCCACGACGATCAGATCTCCATCGTGAGGGATTTCCTGAGTTCATGAAGACCGGCTTGATGCCTGAGGGCGCGGCCACGGCGCCCATCGTTGCGCTGCTGGATGCCGGTGCTGCCCATTCCAACGCCGAGGTCGTGCGCGCCCGTGCCTTCGCGGAGCCGCTGCTGGGCGGTGAACTGCTCGATACCGGCGAGAACGCGCTCGCCCACGCGGACGGTGTGGCAGCCATCCTGCACGCCGTGGGTGCCGCCCAAGAACTGCAGGCGGCGGCCTATCTGGTCTATGCGGCCGACTTCTTGAACAAGCCCGAAGAAGTTGTTGCCAAAGCCTTCGGTGACAGCTACACCAGCCTGGTCACGCACACGCGCCGCCTGGTGCAGCTGCAGCGCGCCGCGCGCGACGCCAAGGTCCATACCGATCGCCGCACGGAGGTCCGCGCGGAGCAGACCGAGCGCGTGCGCAAGATGCTGCTGGCTTTTTCGCGAGACCTGCGCGTGGTGCTGCTGCGCCTGGCTTCGCGGCTGCAGACACTGCGCTGGTATGCCGCCAGCAAGCAGGCCTGCCCTGCCGAGCTGGCCGATGAATCGCAGGCGGTGTTTGCGCCGTTGGCCAACCGCCTGGGCATCTGGCAGATCAAATGGGAGCTGGAGGACCTGGCCTTCCGCTTCCGCGAGCCCGAGACCTACAAGGCCCTGGCCAGGGCGCTGCACGAGACCCGCGTCGAGCGCGAGCAGCGCGTCGAGGCCGCCCGTGCGGCGCTTCAGGCCGACCTCTACGCCCAGGGTCTTGCCGCCGAGGTGCAGGGACGCCCCAAGCATCTCTACAGCATCCACAAGAAGATGCAGGGCAAGGATCTGTCGCTGGACCGCGTCTTCGATCTGCGCGCGCTGCGCGTCATCGTCGCCAGCGTGCCGGACTGCTATGCGGCCCTTGCGCGCTTGCACGAGATCTACCCGCCGGTGCCCGGCGAGTTCGACGACTACATCGCCAAGCCCAAACCCAACGGCTACCAGTCGCTGCACACCGTCGTGCTCGGGCCGGACGGCCGCGCCATGGAGGTGCAGATCCGTACCCGCGAGATGCACGAGCATGCCGAACATGGCGTGGCCGCGCACTGGGCCTACAAGGAAGCGGGCGCGCGGGGCTATGCGGGAGTCAGCGCGGCCGGCGAGTTCGAGGAGCAGGTGGCGCGGGCGCGCAAGGCGGTGCTGAACCAGTTGCTGGCCTGGGAGCGCGACACGGCGCAGGCCGAGGGCGGCCCCGACAGGGATGGGTTCAGCGACCGCATCTACGTCTTTACGCCGCAGGCCACCGTCGTCGAGCTGGCAGCGGGCGCGACGCCGGTGGATTTCGCCTATGCCGTGCACACCGACCTCGGCCACCGCTGCCGCGGCGCACGCATCGACGGCCAGATGCTGCCGCTGAACACGCCGCTCCAGAGTGGCCAGACGGTGGAGATCATCGCAGCCAAGGAGGGCGGCCCGTCGCTGGACTGGCTCAACCCCGAGCTCGGCTATCTGCAGAGCCAGCGCTCGCGCGCCAAGGTGCGGGCCTGGTTCAACGCGCTGCAGCAGGCGCAGACGATTGCCAAGGGCCGCGAACTGGTCGAGAAGCTGCTGCAGCGTGAGGGCAGGACGGCGCTCAAGCTCGACGAGCTGGCCGCGCGCCTGGGCTTCAAGGGGGCGGACGCACTCTTCGAGGTGGTCGGCAAGGACGAGTACTCGTTGCGCAACATCGAGCTGCTGCTGCGCCCGCCCGAGCCGGTAGCCGACGAGGACGAACTGCTGGCGCAGAAGCACACGCGCAGCGCCAGCAGCGGGTCGCGCGGGGGGGTGCTGGTCGTTGGTATCGACTCGTTGTTGACGACTCTGTCGCGCTGCTGCCGGCCCGCGCCGCCAGACGCTATCCAGGGCTTCGTCACGCGTGGCAAGGGCGTGGCCATCCATCGCAGCGATTGCAGCAATCTCGCCGAGATGAAGCGCCGGTCGCCCGAGCGCGTCATCGAGGTGGAGTGGGGCGGCGGTGAGGCGGCGGGCAGGAACGCGCCGGTCTACCCGGTCGATGTGCTGGTGGAAGCCGGCGATCGCCAGGGCCTGCTGCGCGACGTGCTGGAGGTGTTCGCCAAGGAGAAGATGAACGTCGTCGCCGTGAACACCCAGTCGATGAAGCCCGGCGCCGTGAAGCCCAGGGCAGGCGGCGGCGACACGGCCTGGATGAGCTTCACGCTGGAGCTGTCGGATGCCTCCAGGCTCGCGAAGGTGCTGCGCGATCTCTGTGCGATTTCAGGTGTCCGTTCAGCGCGCCGGAAGTGAGTCTGGACAGGTCGGAAAAATCCATGCTATAGTGCGCAGCTCTTCAGGCGCGTAGCTCAGTTGGTTAGAGCACCACCTTGACATGGTGGGGGTCGTTGGTTCGAATCCAATCGCGCCTACCAAATTTGGTAGGAAAAACAAAGGGTTAGCGGCAACGCTAACCCTTTTGTTTTGCGCCGATCTCAGTGAGAACAGCGTAGAGCAACGTGAGAACGCAGCCCGTGGACACGATCTAAGTCACAGTGCTCATCGTCAACTCCGCGGTGACCAGCATCACTCGAACTTCGGCCGGGACGTGCCACCCGCCGACCATGAAGACCAGCTCATCAGGGCAGTGCTTCAGCAGGAACTGCAGCGCGGCCATGCACGTTGCGTCGTGGGGCGCAGACTCCAGCACGTGGCGCCAGGCAGAGATGTCGCTGTCGAACCAGCTCTGGCTGGGCTCGGGGCTGTCGATTCGCTGAATGCTGTAACGCGGGCCGTTGTCGATAAGTTGCCAGCCTTGCATGACGGCCAAGGGCTCATGGTCGTGGCACCAGGCCGCAAAGTCGTCCATCACTCACCTCCTCGGAGTTGAGCGCTGACGACGCAGACCTCCAGCCAATCCTTGCCGCGGAACTTAGCAGCGCGGGGTGACTCGATGACCGACAAAAACTTGATCGGGTTCCACTTGGCCATGAACTCAACAGCGGCGCGGCACTGACGTTGTGAATCGGAATAGCGCAGCACGTATTCCCAGACATCGAGATGGTCCTTGAAGGCCGAAGGCACGTCATCACGAGGAACGTGAGTCGTAAGGGCAAAGCCCATGGCCCGAGGATGGTTGAGAAACCGCAACGTCCACCCAGCACGCTCAGCCCTCGCGTGCTCGGCGTCGGCCAGTTCGGCGTGGACGTGCTCAAGGACGTGAACCATGGCGGCGCGGGCGTCGGTGCCCTGGCAGGGCCGACGCTAGAGCAGCTGGGCGACGCCGTGCGCGTGGTTGGCGGGCGCGGCGAATTCCGTCCATTCCTGCTGCACGCGATGCCGGCGAATGCGCTGTACGCCGCGGCGCTGAAGAGCGAGCCTGCTGAGGCGCGAGTGGCCGACTGAGTTTCTGGATGACCTTGCCCGCGTTTCCCGGATCCCATAGCTGAGACCGTTACGCGGCTTGCCTTTGCTGGGCGGCAAGCCATGCCCTCTCGAATTGCATCGGACTGACGTAGCCCAGCGACGAGTGAAGCCGCCGGTGGTTGTAGAACGTCAGCCAATCGACGATCTCGTCCATCGCCGCGCGCCGGGTCTCGAAGCGCTGCCCGTGCAGCCTACCGACCTTCAGCGACCCCCACAGGCTTTCGGTGGGCGCATTGTCCCAACAGTTGCCCTTGCGGCTCATCGAGCTGCGCATGCCGTACTCGGCCAGCGCCGCCTGGAAGTCCCCACTGCAGTATTGGCTGCCGCGATCGCTGTGGAAGATCAGCCCGGCCTCGGGCCTGCGTCGGAACCAGGCCATTCGCAGGGCGTCGATGACCATCTCTCGCCGCATGTGTGGCTTCATCGACCAGCCCACCACCTGGCGGCTGAACAGATCGATGACAGCCACCAGGTACAGCCAGCCTTCGTCCGTGGCCACGTAGGTGATGTCGCTCGTCCACACGCGATCCGGCGCTGCCGG
>NZ_JBWKUV010000006.1:0-364711 GCF_059421025.1 Roseateles sp. GW821-FHT03B02 | reverse complement strand
CCACCTGTTCGAATTGGTGGGCACCATCGTCACGGGCGCATCAGCGCGGTTCAAGATGGGATGGCTGGACGCTCACGATTATTCGGCTGCTTGTTCGGGGCAGGCACCGTGGCCTGCTGACCCGCGGCGTCGCGCGGTAGCTGCACGGCGCGCAGGTTCTTCGTGTGCCGGTAGATCAGCGTTGCCTTCGTCCTGCGCATCGAATGCGTCCCGCAATCGGCACGATCGAGACCTAGCTCGTCGACACAGCGCCCTTGAATGCCAGATCCTGCGGACGCTAGAGCGCATCAACTCCAGACCCGCTCCAACGATATGGACAAGGCGACGCATGTTCGCCTTGCCTCCCTGGCTCTAGCTGAGGCTGACAGCGGCTACTGCTCAGACAGCGACAGCTTGTCGATGACTGCGTCAAACAGCAGGCTGCTGGCAGCCTGAATTTCCTTACGCGACAGGCCGTTGTTCACAAGCGAAAGCACGCCCTGCGACGCCGCCCAAATCACGCGCGCCGTCGCGTTGACCGGGCCTTGTAAACGTCCCATGTCCACCAATCGCTGAACTCGTGCCTGCATCAGCGCATACGCGTCGGCAGCCAGCGCGGGTTCAGCACGCACGTGATGCGCAAACAATGCATAGAGGGCTGGATGCTTGAGCGCGAATTCCAGTGACACATCCCATCCCTCACGAAGCTGGTCCAGGGGGTCGGCAGATGCGGGCGCTTGCTGTTTGCGGCGCATGAACTCGGCCATCCCGCGCCGGATCAAAGCCCGCTCCATTCCATCCTTGTCGCCAAAGTGGTGATACAGCGTTGGCGACTTGATCCCCACGGCGTCACACACTGCGCGAGTGGTCAGGCCGCCAGGCCCTTGCTTCTCCAGCAGGGTCGCTGCCGCGTCCAGAATCGCCGTCTCGGTATCCATCCAAGTCCTCAAATGCCCAGCCGCTTGACGAGGCTATATCATCGATATAGATTCCATATATCACTGATATATGGAGTGACCAATGTCTATCACGTGCCTTGTTACAGGCGGCTCTGGCTTCGTCGGTGGCCGGCTTATCGAGCGGCTTGTTGCCCGGGGTTGGAAAGTAAAAGCTTTGGCGCGTAGCGAAGAAGCGCTGCGGATTGTAGGCAAGCTGGGTGCGCAACCCGTGCCTGGCTCGCTAGATGACATCGCCGCGCTCACGACCGCTGCGATGGGTTGCGACGTGGTGTTCCACATCGCGGCCCACTTCAAGCTTTGGGGCGATCCTGCCGAGTTCGAACGGTCCAATGTCGAAGGCACATCCAAGCTCCTGATCGCTGCCAAGAGTGCAGGAGTTCGGCGCTTTGTGCAGCTCGGTGCGGCTGCGGTGGTGATGGGCGACATGGAGCCCATGTTGAAGGCCAACGAGTCCTTGCCGCGCCAGGAGCGCCGTTGGGCGCCCTACAGCGCGTCGAAGGCGCGCAGCGAAGCGCTGGTCTTGAACGCAAACAGGCCGGCTGCTTTCGAGACGGTTGTCGTACGGCCGCCGATGATCTGGGGGGCTGGTATGCCGACCCTGGACCACATGGTCGAGACCGTCAAGGCTGGCCAATTCCGATGGGTCGGAGATGGCTCGCAAGCGATGTCCACTGCCCATGTGGACAACGTGTGTCACGCCCTCGAACTCGCCGCAAAACACGGCAGGGGTGGCGAGGCCTACTTTGTCAGTGACGCCGAAGATAGCACCCTCAAAGAGGTCATCTCTGGATTGCTGCGCACGAGAGCGATCAATCCGCCAAGCACCTCCGCACCGCTACCGGTGGCCTGGTTGATGGCCGGTGTCATGGAGTGGGTGTGGCGCACGTTCTCTCGCAAGGGCGAGCCCCCAATCACACGCCAGATGCTTCGCCTGATCGGCCAGCCCTTCACGTTAGACATTGGGAAGGCGCAAAAGGACCTCGGATATCGGCCGCAAGTTACGCGCGACCAGGGCCTCAGATCCATGCAGGCCACCTGAGGCTCATCGGCTCGGTTGACGTCTCACTGTCGGCAGCGAGCGGGCAACGGGGTGCGGCCGACGCAGGACAGCGCCCTGCAGGTCAGTGGGTCCTGCTGCAAGTGCACCTCTACCGGCGACCTTCTTCTCCACAGCACTAGGAACATCATGAAGAAACTCTTTGTCATCACCACAGCAGCGCTGCTGTTAGGGACCACGACGGCTCGGGCGACCGATGTTCCGCCGTCACCGATCGGCCTTTGGAGGACCATCGACGACAAGACTGGCAAGCCGCGAGGCATCGTTCGGGTCTACGAACAAGAGGGCCGGTACTTCGCGCGCATTGAGCGCAGCCTCTCGCCTGGCGAAGAGGGCCGCAAATGCGACTCGTGCACAGACGAGCGCAAGGACCAGCCTTTTGTCGGCTTGGTGCTGATGCGAAACGTCAAGCTTGAGAACGGGGAGTACGCGGGCGGCGACATCTTGGACCCGAACACCGGCTCCGTGTACCGCTGCAACTTCAAGCTCGAAGACGGCGGCAAGACCCTGGTCGTTCGAGGCTACCTGGGCGTCGCACTTTTTGGGAGGACCCAAAAATGGCTGCGCGAGCCGGGCTGATTGGTCCAGCCCTTGCGAGCGTCGCGACGCTCTTCGGCCTGCTGGGATGTGCGACTCGCCACAACGGACCGGCGACCGATCACTTTGACGGGCGCGAGTTCCGCAACGCGAAACCGCCCCCCGCCGGGGCGTTCTGGGGGTTCCTGCGTTGGCAGATCTTCGAGAGGGGTGTGCCCTGGCCCGACAGCGTGCCAAGCGAAAGGGACCTCCCCCCGCAGCGTGTGAATGGCGACGATCTGCGTGTTTCTTACGTCGGACATGCCACGGTGCTGATTCAGGTCGCAGGCATAAACATCCTGACCGATCCGGTCTGGTCGGAGCATGCATCACCAATGGCATTTGCAGGCCCGAAGCGAGTTCGAGCGCCAGGCATCGCGTTTGAGGATTTGCCGCCGATCGACGTGGTCCTGGTCTCACACAACCACTACGACCACCTGGACACGACCACCCTGGCTCGCCTGTGGGAGCGCGACCGCCCGATGATCGTCGCGCCGCTGGGAAATCTCGCGACGATGCAGGCCAGGCAGAAGGATCTACAGGCCATCGAGCTCGACTGGGGAGATACCGTTGACAAGGGACCGGTGCGCATCACTGCGGAGCCGATGCAGCATTGGTCAGCCCGCGGTGCGATTGACCAGAACCTCTCACTCTGGGCCGCGTTTGTGCTTCAGACACCGGCAGGCTCGATCTACTTTGCGGGCGACACCGGCTATGGCGATGGAGGTCACTTCAAGGCCACCGGCCGAAAGTATGGCCCGTTGCGTTTGGCAATCCTTCCCATCGGAGGCTACGAGCCGCGCTGGTTTGTCGGTTACGCGCACATGAACCCGGAGGAAGCGGTGCAGGCGTTCATCGACCTGCGCGCGGATCACGTTCTCGGCCATCATTGGGCAACGTTCCGCCTGACCAACGAAGCTATCGATGAGCCAGGCGAACGGTTCAACGCTGCGGCCACCCAAGCCGGGTTCCCGACGACGCGTTTCAGGGCGATCCCCCCTGGGCTGGTGTGGCAGGTACCGAAGTCGCAGTACGGTGCGGGCAGCGCTCCACCCACACTGGCGAGCCCCGCTGATGTGCGTCTTTTCGAATAGCGCGCCTAGCGCGATCCTGGCGCGGGGCGCTGCGCGCCCTAGCGCGGCCTGGCTACCCAAAGGCCGCTCATCGGTTGCCCAATTGCTGCCAGGCGTACTTGCGTGATGAAACCGCTGTGCCTCGCTCGGACGCGGCTATAGAGGCCTTGCAGACCCGGAGCCGAACGCGTGCCCGGCAGATTGGAACCGTCTCGCCGGAGTCCGCGTCTCCATCGCCCCTCCCTGTCCCGGAGGCTCATCAAGAAAAGGATGATGGCATCCATGACTGATAGCAGTGACAACGCCGGCCAACAGAATTTCGGGATGATCCAGCGCACCGTCCTACTTGTCGCAGCCTTCATCTGCCTTCTACTGGCATCCACTGCACGCGCTGCTGACTGGGCAGCCCCACGGCAGGCGGTGCCCGCTCCGCAGAACCGGGCATTCAAGGGCGTCATCGAGTTGACCATTGACGTTCGCGACCTGCGTCGCCGAATCGTCAAGGTCCATCAGCGTTTGCCGGTGCAGTCAAAAGGAACTCTGACACTGCTCTATCCCCGCTGGGAACCAGGCAGCCATGGTCCGACAACCGAAGTGCAACGGCTGGCAGGACTCAGCATCAGGGCCGGAGCACGGGTCCTGCCATGGCATCGAGACGCGTTGGACCCCAACGCGTTTCATGTCAACGTGCCGCCGGAGACCGGGCATGTCGACGTCGAGTTCCAGTATCTGGCGCCGTTGGGCCAGATGGGGCTGATCACGCCCGACATCGTCAATCTGCAATGGCAGCACCTTCTCGTGTATCCGGCGGGCTTCTTTGCGCGCCGTATCCCTGTAGTGGCCACTGTCCAACTACCTGACGGATTCTTGGCGGTGTCGTCGCTGCGCGAGACGCGGCGGTTGCACTCGGAGGTCCACTTCGATGCCGTTGCGCTGGACGTGCTGCTGGATTCGCCTGTCATCGCGGCCCCACATCTCCATCAGCGCACCATCGTTGATGGACCGGTGCCTGTACGCGTAACCTACATCGCCAGCAACGCCGAGCGGTTGCAGGGTGCTGAGTCGCTGGATGACACGCTGCGGCGCGTCGTCCAGCAGACCGCGGCTGTGTTTGGGGCTCCGCCATTCCCGAGCTTCGACTTCCTTGTCATGCTCAGCGATCGCTTGCCTGGTCCAGGCGGACTGGAGCATGCACGGTCGGCGGAGATCACACTGCCGCCGGACTTCTTGCCCGCAACGCAAGCTTCTGCAGGCGTCATTGATCTTTTTGCCCACGAGTACGTCCACGCCTGGAACGGGAAGCACGTGCAACCGCGCGGCCACTGGACGCCCACACCAAACATCCCGATGGATAACAGCCTGCTGTGGCTTTACGAGGGTCAGACCGAGTTCTGGGGACGTGTCATCGGCGCGCGGGCAGGTCTTCGCTCTGTCACGGATACCCTGGCCGCGCTGTCTGTCGATGCAGCATCCATGGCGAACCGACCGGGCCGCCGCTGGAAGTCGCTGGCAGACAGTTCACTTGACCCCGTCACGATGCCTGGAGGTCGAGGGGTTAGCTGGCAAAGCTGGCAACGACGCAAGGACTACTACGCCGAGGGTGTCCTGCTGTGGCTCGACGTCGACGGGCTTCTGCGCGAGCACAGTGGAGGCAAGCATGGGCTGGATGACTTCGCTGCAGCGTTCTTCCGTGTGACGGGGCTTCAGGTCAAGCAGTACGACTTCGATCAGATCTGCGCGGCGCTCTCCAAGCTCGCGGACTATGACTGGCATGGATACCTGATTCGGCGAGTCCAGGGTCTGGGCGATGACGGCCTGCTGGATGGGCTGAAGCGGTCCGGCTACAGACTGGCATACAGGGTCTCACCCAGTGACTATTTCAAGCGGGTTGAAGAAAGCGACGGCGTTCCAGACTTCAGCTACAGCATCGGACTGGCCGTAAACAAAAGCGGCACCGTGAGCTCAGTAAGGTGGGACGGTCCGGCATTTGCCGCAGGCCTCATTCCTGGCGCCAAGATCACTCAGGTCGCCAACGAGCCCTTCAGTCTCGAGCGATTGAGGGCTGCGGTCGCGGCAGGAGCACCCTCAGGCATCGACCTTACCTTCGACGTCGAGGGACAGCGGGAGCGCGTTTCCGTCCGCTACAGCGACGGGGTACGCTACCCAGCGCTTGAGCGCGATGAAACGCAGGCGGATCGGCTGCTACACCTGCTGGCGCCACGGTAAGTCCTGCGTCGTCGCGTGAGCGTTGCCACCTTGGTGGCTAGGGCCTGCCGCTCGAAGGCGAAGTATTCCCAGCTGAGTTGAGCCTTGACGCCAAGCCCTTGCGGTATCAAGGGTTCCAAGTGGCAGGGCTGGCGGTGAGCTTGATGCCCGAGGCGGTCACGTCCTGCTCGAGGAGCAGACCCGCTCAAATGGCTGGGCCTGTCAATGAAACTCGTTCAGCGCGCGATCGAATCGCTGGTCTCGGTGTTGGTCGCAGGTTGGTACTCGTAGCCGGCCAGTGTCACCCCGGTCACCGTGAAGACGAAGCTGCCGCTGGTGCTGCGGGAGTTGGGGGACACCAGGCTGGCGACGCCATTGCTGCCGGTGGTGGCGGTGGCGCCAGTGCGGCTGACGATGCCGCTCCAAATGCCGGTCACCACGGCCCCCACCACGGGCTGGCCGCTGCCGTTGAGCACCTTGACCGCCGCGGTAGCCTTGGACTGACCGTTCTTGTTGATTTGCACCGACATCGCGATGTCCGCCACGCGCATAGGAATCACGACGACCGGCGCGTCCACGGTGATCGTGACGGCGCTGCTGGCCGAGAGGCCGCTGTTGTCGGTGACACGCAGTTGTGCGCTGTAGCTGCCCGGGGTGGTGTACGCATGGCTGATGTTGACGCCGCTGCCGCTGGCGCCGTCACCAAACTGCCAGTCGAAGGCCGTGATGCTGCCGTCTGGATCGCTGGAGCCCGCGCCAGAGAAGCTGACGGTCAGCGGCGCGGTACCGCGCACGGTCGAGGCGGCGATCTGCGCCGTGGGCGCGCTGCCAATCGGCGTGGTGAAGCTGGCCGACAGCGCGTAGTTGCCCAGGCTGCCGTAGTTGGTGTAGCCGGTCGTGAGCGGGTCGCCCTTGCCCACACCGGTCACGGCCAGGGTGTAGGTGCCGGCGCTGGCCAGGTTGAGGCTGGCGCTGGCATTGAGGGCATCAACTGGATTGAGTGTGGCCAGGACGGTACCCGCGGCGTCGCGCAGGGTGAGCTGGGCGTCCAGGTTGGGGGAGCGCGAGGCGGGACTGAGCGTCAGGTTCAAGGGGCCCGCGCCAGCGCTGAAGCTGAACATGTCCACATCGCCCGGGCGTTCGATGACGCCGGTCGCTTTGGCGGTGGTCACGCCGCCGGCATCGGTACCGGTCAGCCGTGTGGCGGTGGCCAGGGTGTCGCCGTGATCGTCAGCGCGCAGCGGCAGGCCGTTGGCCTGCATCACGACGTAGTCGTCCTGCACGTTGTTGGCGCCGGCGTACTCGCCCTTGCTCCACTGCACCAAGGCCTGGTAGTAGCCCACGCCCATGATGGGCGCCCAGCCCGTCGCGCCGCTGCCCTGGCCCTGGTAGTAGCTGTTGGTGGCGTCGCCGTCATGGCTCAGGCCCATGTTGTGGCCGGCCTCGTGGCTGATGGCCTCGGCCACGTATTTCTCGTTGCCGGGGCCCAGTGCGTCGTAGAACACCAGGGCGGGTTTGTAGAAGTCGCTGGTGTCGTCAAAGATGCCAAGATAGGCCACGCCGCCGCAACTGCAGCTGTAGACACCCGCGCGGGTGGTGATCAGCACCGTGGTGCCGAAGACTTGGTCAGTGCTGCCGCTGCGCGTCAGGATCTCAGGCAGCGGCGCTTCGGTCGTGACGTCCACATCGAAGGGGGCGTAGTCTTCCGCCACACGCTGCCAGATGTACTGGATGCGCTGCAGCTCGGTGGTGTTGAAAGTGCCGGGGATGCCGTCCAGGTCGAATGCCGGCGCCTGGATGGTGGTTCCACTGCTGTTCCAGGCAGTGCCGTTCAGTGTCGCGCCCTTGAAGTTCAAGTAGATGGTGCGCACAGCGCCGGGGCGACTGTGCAGCAGGAAGGTCTGGTCCAGCGGCAGCAGGCTGCCGTCCAGCACATTGGTGGGCGTGCTGGCGGCCAGGGGTTGATCCAGCTCTTCCACGAAGAAGACGCGGCCGCGGGCATCTAGGCGCATGCGCTTGTCGGCCCGCAGTTGGGCCACGAACTCTTCGGGCGACTTGCCGTACCAGGCGGCCACTTCAGGCAGGCGCGCGCCCAGCACGTCGACGGCGCGCTGGCCGGCGATGCCGTCGCGGCCGACATCGAGCAGGCGCAGTTGCGGGAACGGGGGCTTGACGCCCGCTGGCGGCGCAGCCAGCACGGGCAGCGCCAGAAGGGCACTCAGAAGGAGGGAAAGTAGTCGCAGCATGAGAGGCTCCAAAACGGGCCACGTCACGAGGGGGTCGCGCTGTGCGAAGGAACGACGCGGAATGGGGAATTCCGCAACGGCCCCGCTGTCCTGGCGGCGCAGACCGCTTTAGACCGGAAGCTTTGCGACCCCGGCTTTCGCGCGGGTGTGCCCAGTTGCCGCATCGTAGGAAACTCGGTGCCTGGCGGTCATTTGCTCTTACGCAGGCTTACACCCCACGACCGACAGCAGCAACTCCAGCGTCGCCAGTTACACCATGCAAAGGGCCGCCGATGGATCAAGGCCTTGACGGCAAGATCAATAGTCAAATCGCCCCAGCTTCAGTAGACACGTTCGAGCGTAGGCGACTGAGCGGGGGGATGGATCCCCCGCAAAGCGAGTGAGGGCTCGACTCCCAGAGGCGGCGGGGAACGAGGCACGCGCCCTGGCGGGCGGCCCCGCTGGCCTGCTAGCGTTGCAGGTCAGCAATGAACACCAGAGGGAATCATGATCGACCCATGGCTGGAACACGCCAGAGCCAAGGCGAATGGTGCTACTGACGAAGAGGCCTACCGGGTGCTCAACGCTGCAAAGAGTGCGCTTGCTGATGAGCGCACCAGGCAGCGCGATGAAGCGATGCGACGGGACAGGGAAGCCGAGCTCCAACGCGACCGAATTCGCACGGAGGACCGGCGTCGAGAGCGAGAGCGGCAGCGCGCGGACAGCTTCGAGGAGATGCGTGACGCGTTTGCTGCGGACGCAGTGCGCCGGCAAGCGGAGCTGAGGGAACAGAGCTACGAACAGCGCTCCCGCGGGAGATTCGTTTGGACGGTCTACAGCGAGGACCGTTCGCTTGTCCGGCGCACGGCCGGCTGGCTCTTCGGCACTTCGACGGGGCCTGACCAAGTCCAGCTGAGCTTCCTGGTCCGGGATATCCACGACGAGATGATCCACAAGACGAACAACGGTGACGGTGTACTCGAGCGGTACTGCGATCAGTTTGGCGTCCCACGCTGGCGTGCAATCGATCATCTGAAGGTGGCGCTCAATTCCAAGGAGCTCGCCAACCTCCTGGCTTCTCAGCCAGAGCCAACCTACTGGGCGAACAACTCGTTTCAGGACCAGCCGGTGGTCGGAGGGCCAGCCGCCATCAATATGACGCCGGACGTCCACATTCACGTGACGCACGAAGAAGTGGGGGTTGCTCATGAGGAGAGCGAGGCCACTTCCGAACTAGATCCGAGCGACTTTGACGCCACTCCAACGCCAGAAGAAGCGCGTGCTCAAGCCGGCCCATACGCTGACGCCGAGAGAGCAGCCCTGATTCGCGCCTACCTGGAGGCTGGCAAGCCCACCGGGCTCATCGCCGACAAGCTGATTGCGCAGGGGTTGTCGCGCGCCGACGCTTACGCAGAGATCAACGCGGCCCGAGGCCGTGTGTCGGGTAGGGGCGCGGTGGCCACCCGGGCCAGCCGAACACGCGTCAATCGCTGACATCATCAGCGCAGGCAGTTGCGGGCGTAAGTCCGCACCTTGTCCTGCGAGCCAGCGTCGATATCGACCCTGTATCCAACGAATGTGGGGGCGTCACGCGCCACCTGCATGACATGGCCGACCGAGTTGGCGGTCTGCAAGCTCTTCATAACCTCCGGCGTGATAGGCAGGACTGCCCTATCGCCGCAAACGACTGCTGCTCGGAGCGCAGGACAAGTGCTCTCGATCCATGGCAGTGAAGCGCCCCCCGGTAAGCCGTCCGGGAGCCGATGCTCAACCGCGCAACTTCCCTGTCACTCGGCAGGACCAACTCATGTCCTTGCGGCAACCCCAACGGAGCCGGCATCGCGGGGACGAAACGGCGCAGCCGTCTTGGAATGTTCCTTGAGGCCAAACCAGGTGAACGCCAGCATCGCCAAGCAGGCCAAGACGCCAGGCAATGCGAACGCCAGGAAGTTCGCGCTCAGTGGCACGCCCAGACCCATGAGGGCGCCGCCCAGCACAGGCCCGACGATGGCGCCGTTGCGCCCGACGCCTGACGCCCATCCCAGGCCGGTGGAGCGAATGGCTAGGCCGTAGAACTGCGCACCACAGGCATACAGCAGGATCTGCGAGCCGATGGTCGTGGCGCCAGCTACCGCGATCAGGCTGTACAGCACCCAGCTCGGGCTGTTGAAACCCAGCAACCCGATCGACACGGCTGACAGCGCGAAGAACACCGCCAGCACGCGCGGCAGGTTGAATCGATCACCCAGCCACCCCCCGCCCACCGCGCCGAAGATGGCGCCGAAGTTCAGCACAAGCAGGAAGCTCAGGGACGAGCCGAGGCCATAGCCGGCCTTCGTCATGAGCTTGGGCAGCCAGGAGTTGAGGGCGTAGACCATCAGCAGGCAGCAGAAGAACGCCGTCCACAGCATCCCCGTGCGCAGTGCGCGGCCGTCGCGGAAGAGCTCCAGCAGCGGGGCGCCGCCCGCCTTGATCGCCGGCATGGTCAGGTGCTGGCCGGCCTGTGGGCGGTAGGTGGGCTCGACACGGCCCAGCACGGCCTGGGCCTCGTCCAGCCGGCCCTGGCGGATCATGAAGCCCACGGACTCGGGGAGGAACGTCATGATGAGCGGCAGCAGCAGCAGCGGAACGCCCGCCACGAAGAACACGGACTGCCAACCGTAGCTCGGCAGCAGTGCCATGCCCAGGCCTGCCGACAGCATGCCGCCCACCGAGTAGCCGCTGAACATGATGGCCACCAGCGTGCTGCGAATCTTGCGCGGCGCGTACTCGCTCATCAGCGCCACCACATTGGGCATGACCCCGCCGATGCCCAAGCCCGCGATGAAGCGGCAGACGCCGAACTCCGTAGGGTTGCGTGCCAAGCCGTTGAGCACCGTGAAGCCACTGAACAGCACCACGCAGATCGTGATGGCCTTCTTGCGGCCGATCTTGTCGGACAACGGCCCGAACACCAGCGCGCCGGCCATCATGCCGAACAGGGCATAGCTGCCCAGCGCACCGGCCTGCAGCGGCGTGAGGGCCCATTCCTTCATCAGCACCGGCAGCACGACGCCGTAGATGACGAGGTCATAGCCGTCAAAGATGATGATCAGCGCGCACCAGAACAGCACCATCCAGTGGAAGCGGTTGAAGCGGGCGTCGTCGATGAGCCTCGACACGTCGATCTCGCGGGTCATGGGTTTGTCTCCTTTGGAAGTTTTTGGGTTGGCGTTGCTGCCCCGGTCTCAGCCGAGGTCACCACCGCCCACCGGCAGCGTGACGCCGGTGATGTAGGCCGCCTCGTCCGAGGCCAGAAAGAGGATGGCGCCGACCTGCTCGTCGATCGTCCCGTAGCGCTTCATCAGCGAGGAGTCGAGCGTCTGGTCCACGATCTGTTGGTACCAGGCCTTTTCTTGCTCGCTCTGCGGCGCGGTGTTGCGCGGGATGCGACGCGGCGGCGCCTCGGTACCGCCCGGCGCCGTGGCGTTCACCCGAACGCCGCGCTGGGCGGTCTCGAAGGCCAGGCAGGCCGTCAGTGCATTCACGCCGCCTTTGGCCGCGCCGTAGGGCACCCGGTTCAAGCTCCGCGTCGCAATCGACGACACATTGACGATGGCGCCGCGCCCCTGCTCCAGCATCACCGGCAGTGCAGCGCGGCAGCACCACAGCGTGGGGAAGAGTGAACGGCGCACCTCGGCCTCGATCTCGTGCTCGCCGTAGTGCTCAAAGGGCTTGGCCCAGATGGTGCCACCGACGTTGTTGACCAGCACGTCGATGCGGCCGAAGCGCTCCAGCGCGGCGGCCATGACGCCGTTGCAGTCGGCGAACTTCTCGAGGTCGGCGGTGAGCGTCAGTACGCGGCCGCCAGCGCCCGACAAGGCGCGCAGTTCGTGAACGAGCTCGGACCGGTCGATGGCCGCCACTTCGGCGCCCTCTTCCAGCAGCCGCTCGACGACACGTCGGCCGATGCCCTGGGCGGCGCCGGTGACCACCGCCACGCGGTCCGTGAAGCGTTGAGTTGTCATGGTCGCTCCTCAGGCGCTAGCCGCGAACTTCTCGTAGAAGAAGTTGGCGGGTTGGAGACCACGATCGCGGATGAACTGGCTCACCGCCTCCACCATCGGCGGCGGCCCGCACAGGTAGATGTCCACTTCACCGTCGTGCAGGTGCGCGGGCTCCAGGTGCTGGGTGACGTAGCCCTTCTTCGGCCAGGTGCTCTCGGCGCTGGCCACGCAGGCGCTGTAGGTGAACTGAGGGATGCGCTCGGCGAAGGCGGCAAGCTTGTCCATCTCGACCAGGTCTGCATCGTGCGTCACGCCGTAAATCAGGTGCACCGGATGCGGCGTGCCCTGCTCGGCAATCTTCTCCAGCATGGCCGTGAAAGGCGCCAGGCCCGTGCCGCCGGCCAGCAGCAGCAGTGGCCGCTTGATCTCGCGCAGGTAGAAGCTGCCCATTGGCCCGGTGAGCGTCATCGCATCGCCGGCCTTCGCCAGCTGCATGAGGAAGCTGCTCATGAGCCCGCCCGGTACGTTGCGGATGAGGAAGGACACCTCGCCATCGCGCGGCAGCGAGCTGAACGAGTAGGCTCGCGTGGCCGTGCTGCCGGGCACCTGCAGGTTCACGTACTGGCCTGGAAGGAAGGCGAGCTTGTTGAGCGCCTCGCCCCGCAGCGACAGCGAGATGGTGCTGGGCGACAACTGCTCCACGCGGCTGATGGCGGCGTCGAACCGCGACTGCTGTGTGCGGCACACGGCGGAGGACGCCGGCACCCGCACGATGCAGTCGCTCTGGGCACGCATCTGGCAGGTCAGCACGAAGCCGTCGCGGACCTCGGCCTCGCTGAGCGCGTCGTCGATGTACTCGCCCATCTCGTAGCGGCCCGACTCGGCGAAGCACTTGCACGTGCCGCAGGCGCCGTCACGGCAGTCCAGCGGCAGGTTCACGCCCTGCCGGTAGGCGGCGTCGGCGACGGTCTCGGTAGCCTTGGCGTCGATGAAGCGGGTGACGCCGTCCTCGAACTGGAGTGCGATCTGGTGTGCCATGGTGGATTCCCGCTCAGACGTGATAGACGTCCACCACGTGGTGGATGTAGTCGTTCTTCAGCACGATGTGCTTGCGGCGGATCAGCGGCACGTGGCCGGACGTGTCCAGCGTGTAGTGGGAGGTGCCGAAGTAGCTGTCCGTGGTCTTGTAGCGGTAGCTCAGCGTGTGCCAGTTGAAGCGCAGCTGCACCTCGCCGTCGGTCTGCGACAGGACCTCGATGTTGTGCAGGTTGTGGCCGGTGCGGGGCTCCGGCATGCTGGCCGCCGAACGCTCGGTCTTGATGCGGAAGACTCGGTCTTCCAGCCCCGCGCGGCTCGGGTAGTAGACGAGCGAGATCTCGCGCTGGGGGTCGGTCGTGAGCTGGTCGTCGTCGTCCCAGGACGGCATCCAGAACTCGGCGTCCGGGTGGTAGCAGGCCAGCCAGTCGTCCCATTGGCGGTCGTCCAGCAGGCGGGCTTCGCGGTACAGAAACGCCTGCACCTGCTCGAAGGTCATCGTGTTCATCGGGGTCTCCTCAGGCGCCGTGGTGGCAGGGGTCGCCGTGGTGGTCGCAGGCGTCTGGCGCCTGCTGCGCACTCTTCTGCACCGCCTGCAACAGGCTCTGCTGCCAGTAGCGGTGCTGCTCGGTGTAGAGGCCTTCGTCTTCGGTCTTCACGCCGCTGAGCACGGGCTTGAGGCCGATCTCCTGGGCGGCCGGGTCGGCACCCTGCACCCAGTGCTTGGCGCCGCGGCACATGTCGTTCCAGGGCAGCGCGATGCCGGCATAGCCTTGCTGGCAGGCGCGGAACTCCTCCAGGTCGTCCGGCGTGGCCATGCCGGTGGCATTGAAGAAGTCCTCGTACTGGCGGATGCGCCGCGCGCGCGCCTCGGCAGGCTCGCCCTTGGGCGCGATGCAGTAGATGGTGACCTCGGTCTTGTCGACGGCGATGGGACGCAGCACGCGGATCTGCGAGCTGAACTGATCCATCAGGTAGACGTTGGGGTAGAGGCACAGGTTGCGCGAGTGGTTGATCATCCAGTCGGCGCGGGCCTGCCCGCAGCGCTCGACGAGCTCCCTGCGCATCTGGAAGGCCGGCCGGTCCTCGGGGTTGGCCCAGCGCGTCCACAGCAGCATGTGGCCATGCTCGAAGGAGTAGAAGCCGCCGCCCTGCTTGGCCCAGTTGCCGGCGTCCATCGCCTTGATGTTGTCGCCCGCGACAGACTGCTTGCGGTGGTTGGTGGTGGCCGCGTAGTTCCAATGGACGGAGCTGACGTGGTAGCCATCGGCGCCGTTCTCGGCCTGCAGCTTCCAGTTGCCGTCAAAGGTATAGGTGCTGGAGCCTCGCAGCACCTCCAGCCCTTCGGGCGACTGGTCCACGATCATGTCGATGATCTTGGTCGACTCGCCCAGGAACTCGGTCAGCGGCAGCACGTCCGGGTTGAGGCTGCCAAACAGGAAGCCTCGGTAGCTCTCGAAGCGCGCCACCTTCTTCAGGTCGTGGCAGCCGTCCTTGTTGAAGGACTCCGGGTAACCCGCCTCGTTGGCGTCCTTCACCTTAAGCAGCTTGCCGCTGTTGTTGAACGTCCAGCCGTGGAAGGTGCAGGTGAAGTTGGCCTTGTTGCCCTTCTTGTGCCGGCACAGCGTGGCGCCGCGGTGCGAGCAGGCATTGATGATGGCGTTGAGCTCGCCGGCCTTGTTGCGCGTGATGACGATGGGCTGGCGGCCGATCTGGGTCGTCAGGTAGTCGTTCACGTTCGGGATCTGGCTCTCGTGGGCGAGGTAGATCCAGTTGCCTTCGAAGATGTGCTGCATCTCCAGGTCGAAGAGCTGCTCGTCGGTGAAGGCTGCGCGATGCAGCTTGTAGACGTGGCGGCTGGTGTCCTCGACCAGCATGCCGGCCAGGCGCTGCTCGAGGTCCGCGGGGGCGGTGGCGTGGGTCATGGGCGTCTCCGGGTGGGCGCAGCGCTCCGCCAGCCCGGCCGGTCAGGCCGGCGGGCGGGGAGGCTCGCTGTCGTTGGGGCTTCGTTGGCGCTTGCGCGCCGGGGCGCGTCAGGCGGCGGCGCGCGGGCGGGCGAAGTCGGTGGCGGGCGCCTTCACTTCATCGGTCAGCAGCTCGAAGTCGAAGCTGATCTCGTGGAAGGGCTTGTCCACGCCCAGGGCCTGCATCGCGGCAGGGTCGGCGTTGGTGCGCACCGGGGGCACCAGGCCATCGCGGGTGCCGAAGGCGAAGTCGTCCCACAGGTGGGGGTCGGACTCGATGTTGATCTGCGTGGTCAGCTTGCGGTGGCCCGGGGCGCTCACGAAGAAGTGGATGTGCGCCGGACGGTGTCCGTGGCGGCCCAGCAGGTTCAGCAGTTGCTCAGTGGAGCCGCCCGGGGGCACGCTGTAGCCCAGCGGCATGATGCTGCGGAACTTGTAGCGGCCGTTCGCGTCCGTCACGATGGTCCGGCGCAGGTTGAAGGCGCTCTGCGACGGGTCGAAGTAGGAGTAGTTGCCCAGGTGGTTGGCATGCCAGGCTTCCACCTTGGCGCCGGCCACCGGGTTGCCATCAGCGCCGCGCACGACGCCCGACATGACCACCACCTCGCCCGGCAGCGTGCCGTCGTCCATGCGCGCCTCGCCCTGGCAGACCGGCGCACCGGCCACGTACAACGGGCCTTCGATGGTGCGCGGCGTGCCGCCCCTCAGGCCCGCGCGGGCCTCGGCCTCGTCCATGCGCAGGTCGATGAAGTGTTCCAGGCCGATACCCGGCACGACCAGACCGAGCTCGCCGCGCGCCCCGGCCTGGCCGAGATAGTTCAGACCGGCCCAGAACTCTTCGGGCTGGATGTCGAGGTCTTCCATGGCCAGCATGAGGTCGCGCAGCAGGCGGCGCACGACGGTCTTCACGCGGGCGTTGCCCGGGCCGGTAACGCCGGTGGTCTCGAAGCGGTCGAGCAGGGCGTCGATCTGTTGTGCATTCATGGCTTGTCTCCTGGTGTGATGTAAGTGGGTTGGATCAGCGGTCGTCGTCACGGATCGACGAGGGGTGGCGGCACAGCGGCACCACGTCGATCTCCATGTAGGGGAAGAGCGGCAGCCCCGACAGCAGCTGGTGCAACTGCTCGACGCTGTCCACATCGAAAACACTCACGTTGGCGTAGCGCCCCGCCACGCGCCACAGGTGGCGCCACACACCCTGGCGCATCAGGCCCTGGGCAACTTCGCGCTCGGTGGTCTTCAGCGCCTCGACCTCGGCGGCGGGCATCGTGGCGGGCAGCCTGACGGTCATCTCGACCTTGAACAGCATGGTGTCTCCTTGGGGCGGTGGGTGCGGTGCTCAGTGCCGGCTCAGGCGCTCGAGCTTCTCGGTGTCCAGCACCAGGCCGAGACCCGGCGTGGTGGGCAGTTGCAGAGCGAAGTCGCGGTACTGCAGAGGCTCCTGCAGGATTTCCTCGGTCAGCAGCAGCGGCCCGAAGAGTTCGGTGGACCAGGCCAGGTCGCCAAACGTGCTGAAGAGCTGGGCCGAGGCCATCGTGCCCACCGCTCCTTCGAGCATCGTGCCGCCGTACAGCTCGATGTTGGCCGCCTCGGCGATGGCCGCCACGCGCGCGGCGCCCCGCAGGCCACCGGACTGGTTGATCTTGACGGCGAAGATGTCGGCGGCCTGCGTGGCGGCCACCTCGAACGCATCGCGCGGGCCGTGCAGGGCCTCGTCGGCCATGACGGGAACGATGTTGGCCTCGGTCAGGCGCTTCAGGCCCAGTTTGTCGTGCGCCACGATGGGCTGCTCGACCATGTCCACGCCGGCATCGGCCAGCATGCGCATGCCCTCCAGCGCCTCGGTGACTGACCAGGCCTGGTTGGCGTCCACTCGCACGCTGGCGCGGTCGCCCAGCGCCGCCTTGATGGCGGCCACGTGGGCCACGTCGTCGCGCACGGCGCGCAGGCCGATCTTGAGCTTGAAGATGTTGTGGCGGCGCAGGCCCAGCATGCGTTCAGCCTCGGCGATGTCGCGACCGGTGTCACCGCTGGCCAGCGTCCAGGCCACGGGCAGGCTGTCGCGCAGCCGGCCACCGAACAGTTCGCTCAGCGGCACGCCCAGCCGCTGCGCCTGGGCGTCGTACAGCGCGGTCTCGACGGCGCACTTGGCGAAGCGGTTGCCCTGCACCTGCGAGGCAACACGCGCCAGGGCCGTCGCCACGCTGCGGGCGTCCTGGCCCTCCAGCAGCGGCGCGATGTAGGCGTCGATGTTGGCCTTGATGCTCTCCGGGCTTTCCTCGCCGTAGGCCAGGCCGCCGATGGTCGTGGCCTCCCCCCAGCCGACGATGCCATCCGAGCATTGAACGCGCACCAGGACCAGTGTCTGGTGGTTCATCGTGGCCACCGACAACCGGTGCGGCCGAATCGTGGGCACGTCCACCAGCAAGGTCTTGACGGCTTGGATACGGGGAGTGGACGACATGGCGGGGACGTTCGTGGAGAGGTAGTGCAGTGATGGTAGGAATCGGCTTGCCCCCCGTCCAAGACCGTCTTAGACTGCCTCCATACTCCCAAGGTATCGAGTGGACTTCCGCCATCTCAAGTACTTCGTCGCCGTCGCCGACGAACAGAACTTCACCCGCGCTGCGGAGCGCCTGCACATCTCCCAGCCCCCGCTGAGCCGCCAGATTCAGGACCTCGAGGAAGAGTTGGGCACGCCCCTCTTCGAGCGCGGCTCGCGGCCGTTGAAGCTCACCGATGCCGGGCGCTTCTTCTACGGCCACGCCACGCGCCTGCTGGAGCAGGCGGCGCAGGCGGTGCGCTCCACCAGGCGCGTGGCGCAGCTGGAGCGGCGGCTGGTGATCGGCTTCGTGTCCTCCACGATGTACGGCGCGCTGCCGCTCCTGGTGCGCAAGTTCCGGGCGGCCTGCCCGCAGACAGAACTGGCGCTGACGGAGATGTCCACCGTCGAGCAGATCGAGGCGCTCAAGACCGGGCGCATCGACGTCGGCTTCGGCCGCGTGCGTCTGGATGACCCGTCGATCAAGCGCGAGATCCTGCGCGAGGAGCGCCTGGTGGTAGCCATCCCGCGCGACCACGCACTGGCCACGACCGACGGCCCACTGACACTCGCCGAAGTCGCCTCGCATCCGCTGCTCGTCTACCCGCGCACGCCGCGACCGAGCTACGCCGACCAGGTGCTGTCGCTGTTCCGCGACCTGGCCCTGGAGCCAACGAGCGTGCACGAATTGCAGGAGATGCAGACCGCCCTGGGCCTGGTCGCGTCAGGCATGGGCCTGTGTGTGGTGCCGGCCAGCGTGCACCGGCTTCGGCCGGACGAGGTCGTCTACCGGCCGCTGGCCGAGCCGCAGGCCGTGTCGCCCATCATCATGAGCACGCGGCTGCAGGATCAGTCCATCGACATCACGCTGTTGCGCCAGCTGATCGACGACATCTACGCCGAGCAGCGGGCTGTCCGGGAGGCTCAGGCCCGTGCCGGCCTGAGCAGCACGTAGGCCGCCCCGCCGAACACCACGCCCCAAAAGGCAGACGCCAGCCCCAGGAAGTTCAAGCCTGACGCCGTGGCCAGGAAGGTGATCAGGCCCGCCTCGCGGTGCGCGGTGTCCTGCACCAGGGCCGTCAGGTTCGCGCCGATCGCGCCGAGCAGGGCCAGGCCCGCCAGCACGGCCACCAGTGCCGGTGGCAGCGCCAGGAACAGCGCGATCAGGCTGCCGCCCAGGCTGCCCGCAAGCAGGTAGAACACGCCATTTGCCACGCCAGCCACGTAGCGCCGCGACGGATCGGCATGAGCTTCCCGCCCCGTGCAAAGCGCCGCGGTGATGGCCGCGAGCACCGTCGTGATGCCGCCGAATGGCGCCGTCAGCATCGCCCCCAGGCTGGTGACGACGAGGATGGGCCGCGCGGGCGTGGCGTAGCCGGCGGTACGCAGGATGGTCATGCCGGGCAGAAACTGGCCCGACAGGCTCACCAGCACCAGCGGCAAGGCCAGGCTCAGCGTGGACGACCAGGACCAGGCCGGCGAGATCCATTGCGGCACCGTCAGCTGCCAGGTCAGCGCGTGCTCGGGCCAGGCGCCAAGGAACGCCGTCAGCGCTAGGCCCAACCCCAGCACCGCCACGAGGTGGTAGCGCGGCCACAGACGCTTGAAGACGAGATGGCCGGCTAGCATGCCCAGGCCCAGCACCGGTGCCGCCTCCACGGCCTTGAAAGCGCGCGCACCGAACTGGAACAGGATGCCCGCCAGCATGCCGCTGGCGATCGCGGGCGGCAGGTGCCGCATGAGGCGATCGAAACTGCCGGTCAGGCCGATGACGCCGATGATCACGGCCGCCGTCAGGTAGGCGCCCACGGCCTCGTGCAGCGGCAGCCCCGGAAACAGCGTGATCAGCAAGGCCGTTCCCGGGGCCGACCAGGCCGTGATGACCGGCGCCTTCAGCCACAGGCTCAGCATGATGCCGCTCAGGCCCGCGCCCACCGAGATGGCCCACACCCACGACGCCGTCATCTCCGGCGACACCTGCGCCGCCTGGGCCGCCTGGAAGACGATCACCAGCGGGCCGGCATAGGAGATGAGCACCGCCAGGAAGCCCGCGGCCACGACCGACAGGGACAGGTCGCGTCGCAGCTCAGCGAGCACGCGCTCAGCCCTGCGCCAGCTCGGCCAGCCAGCCGTCCAGGCAAGCGGCGAAGGCTTGCGGCTGCTCCAGCACGCTCAAGTGAGACGCCTGCGGCAGCACGACGAGTCGCGCGCCGGGGATGGCCCGCGCAATGCGCTCGGCCATGGCAGGCGGCGTGCCGGCATCCAGCGCGCCCGCGATGACGAGGGTCGGGCAGCCGATGGCCGGCAGACGGCCCGCCGTATCGACTTGGCTGATCGCTTCGCAGCAGGCGATGTAGCCCGCTGGGTCACAGGCCAGCACGCGCTCGCGCCACAGCGCGACGGTGGCCGGTTGCTCGGCGCGGAAGCCCTCGTGAAACCAGCGCTGCAGTGCGCCATCGACGATGGCCTCGAGTCCGCCCTGACGGATGCCGGCGATGCGCTGGGCCCACCCCGCCTGGGCCTCGGGCGGATAGCCGGATGTCGTGTTCGCCAGCACCACGCCACGCACGCGACGTGGATGGCGCAGCGCCAGTTCCTGACCGACCATGCCGCCCATCGAGAGCCCCAGCCACACCACCGGACCCACGCCCAGCTTCTCGATCAGCGCCGCGGCATCGTCGGCCAGCTCAGCCAGGGTGTAGGGGCCGGGCGACGCGGCACTGCGGCCGTGACCGCGTTGGTCGTAACGCAGCACGCGGTGGCCTTGCAAGCGCAGATGCGCCGTAAGCGTGTCCCACATGCGCAGGTCGCAACCCAGCGCGTGGCTGAGCATCAGCGTGAGGCCCGACGGCGTGCCACCCGTGGGCAGCGCCAGTTCGTGGTGCAGCATCGCCGCGCTCACACCCGCTCCACGATCAGGGCGATGCCCTGCCCCACGCCAATGCACATCGTGCACAACGCGTAGCGGCCGCCGCTGCGGTGCAACTGGTTCACAGCCGTCATCACGAGCCGCGCGCCGCTGGCGCCCAGGGGATGGCCCAGCGCGATGGCACCACCGTTGGGGTTCACGCGCGGATCGTCGTCGCGCAGGCCGAGCTGGCGCAGCACGGCCAGGCCTTGTGCCGCGAAGGCCTCGTTGAGTTCGATGACGTCCATTTGGTCAATCGTCAGGCCCGCTTGGGCGAGCGCCTTGAGCGAGGCCGGCGCGGGCCCGATACCCATGATGCGCGGCGCCACGCCGGCTGCGGCCATGGCCACCACGCGGGCGCGCGGCGTGAGACCGTGGCGCCGGGCGCTGGCTTCGTCGGCGAGCAGCAGCGCGCAGGCGCCGTCGTTCACGCCGGAGGCATTGCCGGCGGTGACCGTGCCATTGGGCCGCACCACCGGCTTGAGCTTGGCCAATGCCTCCAGCGAGGTGTCCCGCGGATGCTCGTCCTTCGACACGACGAGGGCGTCGCCCTTCTTCTGCGGCACCGTGACCGGGGTGATCTCGCTGTCGAACACTCCCGCCTGTTGCGCGGCAACGGCCTTGCGCTGCGAAGCAAGGGCCATCAGGTCCTGGTCTTCGCGGCTGATACGAAAGTCCGTGGCGACGTTCTCGGCCGTCTCGGGCATGGAGTCCACGCCGTACTGCACCCTCATCAGCGGGTTGACGAAGCGCCAGCCGATGGTCGTGTCGTAGATTGCGTTGGCGCGGCTGAAGGCGCTCTCGGCTTTGGGCATTACGAAGGGCGCGCGGCTCATGCTTTCCACCCCTCCCGCGATCATCAGGCTCGCCTCGCCGCTCTTGATGGCCCGCGCGGCAGCGCCCACCGCGTCCATGCCAGAGCCGCACAGGCGGTTGATCGTCGAGCCCGGAACGCTCAGGGGCAGCCCCGCCAGCAGGGCCGACATGCGCGCGACGTTGCGGTTGTCTTCACCCGCCTGGTTGGCGCAACCGTAGAACACGTCATCCACCGCCTCCCAGTCCAGCTGCGGGTGTCGGGCCAGCAGGGCGCGCAGCGGCACGGCGCCCAGGTCGTCGGCGCGCACGCCCGACAGGCTGCCGCCGTAGCGGCCGAAGGGCGTGCGCAAGGCATCGCAGAGGTAGGCGTGGCGGGTCATGTGGCGTCTTTCAGGGTGTCGGCGGCGAGCAGGCGCACACCAGGAGTCAGGGCTTGCAGCGTGGTCAGGCTCAGGCCTGGTGCCAGCTCGACGACGACAGGGCCTTGCGGTGTCAGCTCGATCAGGGCCAGGTCGCTGTAGACGCGGCTCACGCAGGCCATGCCCGTGAGCGGATAGGTGCAGGCCGGCACGAGCTTGGCTTCGCCCGCCTTGGTGAGGTAGTCCATCATCACGAAGGTCTTCTTCGCGCCGATGGCCAGGTCCATCGCTCCGCCCACGGCCGGGATGGCGTCGGGCGCGCCCGTATGCCAGTTGGCGAGGTCGCCCGCGGCCGACACCTGGAAGGCGCCCAGCACGCAGATGTCCAGGTGGCCGCCGCGCATCATCGCGAAGCTGTCGGCATGGTGGAAGAAGCAGCCGCCCGGCAGCAGCGTCACCGGCTGCTTGCCGGCGTTGATGAGGTCGTAGTCCTCCTCACCCGGGGTCGGCGCCGGGCCCATGCCGATGACGCCGTTCTCGGAGTGCAGCACCACCTCCTTGTCGGCGCCGAGATGGTTGGCCACCGCAGTGGGCAGGCCGATGCCGAGGTTCACCACGGCACCGTCCGGGATGTCGACGGCCACGCGGGCGGCCATCTCGTCGCGCGTCCAACGGCGAACGGTTTTGAGCAGGTCAGTCATGGGTCATGTCCTTACGCCGCTTGCTTGAAGCCGCCCGCCCGCGTCACGGCGCGGGGCACGAGCACCAGGCGCTGCACGAACAGCCCAGGAGTGACGACGGTTTCGGGGTCCAGCGCGCCGAGCTCGACGATCTCGTGCACGCTCGCGATGGTGGTGGTGGCCGCCATGGCCATGATGGGTCCGAAGTTGCGCGCCGTCATGCGGTAGGTCAGGTTGCCCCAGCGGTCGCCGCGCTCGGCCTTGATGAGGGCAAAGTCGGCCTTGATCGGGAACTCCAGCACGTACATGCGGCCGTCGATCTCCCGCGTCTCCTTGCCTTCGGCCAGCGCCGTGCCGTAGCCGGTCGGCGTGAAGAACCCGCCGATGCCCGCCCCGGCCGCGCGAATGCGCTCGGCCAGGTTGCCTTGCGGCACCAGCTCCAGCTCGAGGCGGCCGGCGCGGTAGAGCGCGTCGAAGTGATGGCTGTCGGCCTGGCGCGGGAACGAGCAGATGATCTTGCGCACCCGGCCCGCCGCCAGCAACGCGGCAAGGCCCGTGTCGCCGTTGCCCGCGTTGTTGTTGACGATGACCAGGTCACGCGCACCACCGTCGATGAGCGCCTCGGTCAGCTCGTTGGGCAAGCCGGCGGTGCCGAAGCCGCCGATCATCACCGTGGCGCCATCGCGCACGTCGGCCAGCGCCGCCGCGGCGGACGCAACCCGTTTGTCGATCATGGTTTGTCTCCTGGCATGCCGCCGCGCCGGTGCGTGGCGGGTGTCGTCCAACGCGACATCGACCGGCATCGTAGGGAGCGCGCGTGCCGGCGTCCAAGACAGCTTGAGACTGGTTCGATACCCTGCAGGCATCGAAGATCGGTAGGCTGCTCCCTGCGCGCACGCGCCTAGGCTGCGACGCGAGCACTCGAGGTCGACATCGGTGCACTGCTCGGATCGATGTGTCTACCGGCAGACGGAACGCCAGCAGACTCTGCGCTCAAATCGGAATAGGTCGTCGCTGTCCAGGCGGCGCTTGGCGGCGACGTCAATGCCGGCATTCGTCTTGGTCCCGGTACTTGAAGGCAGGTGTCTGCAGCCCCGCAATGCTCTTGGCGGCTAGGCTACTAGCCAAAGCCAACAGGAAACCATGAGTCGCCAACCTTGCCTGCGTTGTGGAAGGCTCATTGCAAACGGCCCTCCGGTTTCTTTGAGGATTGTGGTGGCCCTCAACAAGCTCCGGCCCGAAGAGTACGTTGCGGCTATCGTGAAGTTGGAGGGGATGACCGCCGAACTTGCGCAGGAGTTCGTGGACCATCGGATGGGACTTGACAGCATCAAAAGTCAGCCGCCTTGCCCAAATTGCCGGAGCGCCCTAAAGAGTTGGCACGCGACAGGCTGCTGGAGTTGCGGCTGGCGGCGCGATCCGAGCAGGCAGCTTGCGGACTCCTACCAAGGCGTCTGACCGTTAGTCAACCTTCGGCCAGCAGCCGGTTGGAAAGACGGCCGTTGAGTATCAGTCTGATGCAGCGGGAAGGTCTGTGGTGGACCGGACGAGTCTCGTACAGTGGCGAGCGCTGGGAGGACGAAAACCTGCCCTCAACCTATCGCGATCAGCCTTGCTGACATGAGCTCCCAGACTGCTGCGAACGACCTCGGCCGAAGCGAATCGCTGGGAGCAACAACCACCCGCAACCTTTGTCCGAATGGCAGCCTCACACGCACCTCTGACCGCCCACCACCGCTGCGGCCGGCGCGCGATCGTATTCGGCGCCCTGGCAGTCCTTGCCGCGTGCAAGCCTCAAAGGGAGGCACCAAGCGCTCCGATGACGATGAGGGACATCTACGCCGGATATGCCAGCAATCCAGCTGACTGGCTGGCCTTCTTGCGCTGCTGGCGCGAATCGGTGCAAGCGCGCCTGGCGAAGCGGCCGGGCTATTCGGGCCTCAGCGCTCTACCATCCGACGTGAACGTCGTCGCCGATGCGTCCGGCGACATCGGCGAGGAGGCGGCACGTTTGCAAGACCGGCTGAAGGTTCCGCTGCCGCCCTCCTACCTGGACTTCGCACGCGCCCGCCACGGTCAAGGCTGGGTACTAGAGAGCCTGACCGGCGCCAAACACATTTCCGCCGCGACTGCCGATGTGTTGCCGCTGGCGAAGTTGGGCCGGTTCGCCGACCTGGATGCCGCCACGGTCAAAATCTGGCTCCAGTCCGGGGCAAGTGGCCGCAAGATCAGGCCCGATGAGTACTACCGCTACGGCTACCAGCCTAAGCCGGGCCTTGTGCAGGACAGCGCTCTGTTCAACGTCGAAGCCCTGCCACAGATGATCAAGGTCGGCGACCTGGACCGGGGGGGCGTGCTGTTGCTGAACCCTGCCGAAGTGACCGCCGACGGCGAGATGGAGGCGTGGTCGCTCGACTTCCACACCTTCGCACACCGCTTTCGTTCCTTCGCCGAACTGATGCAGGACCTCGCCTACCTAGACGGTGACCCCGAAAACGCCGAGTCGGCATTGACTGTGCCGCAGGTGTACGAGCGCTGCCCCTGCGTGAAACTGCTGCGGACGGCAGTCACGTAGCCCGGCTTGGCATTGCCCCAGCCTGATCGAGACGCCTACCTTTCATCATGGACAAATTCTTGCTGCAACAGCAGGTGCTGGAACGGCTCGGCGAAGACCTGTTGCAAGCCGAACAGGCAGCGCGGGTGGCGCATGAAACGGCGACTCACGAAGAAAACATCGCCGAGAACAAATACGACACGTTGGGTCTCGAAGCCGCCTACCTGGCCACCGGCCAGGCACGTCGCGCCGAAGCCATTCGCCAGGTGATGGCCAATTGGCGCCAGTTCCGCCCAGGCGCCTACGACGTCAGCAAGGGGATACAGCTGGGCGCGCTGGTCTGCCTTGTCGATGTCGACGACAGGCAGCAACAGCTCTTTCTCGGTCCGGCAGGCGGCAGCATGGCGTTGGCGAGCGGCGATCAGATCGTTCAGGTCATCAGCAGTGAAGCCCCATTGGGTGGCGCAATGTTGGGCAAATGCGAGGGTGATGAGGTGTCGATACGGGTAGGCTCAACCCGACAGCAGTTCGAGGTACTGTGGGTTCGATGAAGTTCACGCCGGAGACTTGATCGTGCATGCGCCAGGCTCCCCCGAGCCGCCACAGTTGCCGCGGCTCTACACCTTTCGACGCTGCCCCTACGCGATGCGCGCACGCATGGCGCTTCTGCAAGCCGGGCGGGTCTTCGAGGCGGTAGAGGTCAGCTTGCGCGGCAAGCCGGCGAGCTTGCTGGCCTTGTCTCCCAAAGCCACGGTACCAGTGCTGCAGTTGCCCGACGGGAGCGTGATCGAGGAGAGTTGGGACATCATGCGCTGGGCACTGGCCTCACGCCATGTGCAGGGCTGGTGGGAGCGGGCGCAGTCGCCTGAGAATCTTGGTCTGGTGCGTCGAAACGACGGCGACTTCAAGCACCATCTGGACCGCTGGAAGTACCCCCAGCGCTACGCGGATGAGGCTCTTGAGCCAGATGCGCAACGCGACAGGGCGGTGGCGGTTCTGCTGCGGCCGCTGGAGGTCCGGTTGCGCAGCGCACTCTACCTGGGCGGCGACACGCCATGCGCCACCGACTTGGCCGTGATGCCTTTCGTCCGCCAGTTCGCCGCGGTGGACCCGGCATGGTTTGCAGCGCTGGACTTGCCGTCGGTACGGTCCTGGCTGAACGGCTGGCTCGTCCACCCGCTGTTCGTAGCCTGCATGGCCAAGTTGCCCGCGCAAGGTGTGAATCGCTTTCGCCGCTTTGAAGCATGTGGGGCTGTCGAGGTGGAGCGGTCGCCTAGCGGCGGCTGACGAGGGCGATGCCCGCCAGCACCAGCAGACTGCCCGCGACGAAGCTCGGCACAAGCGCCTCTCCCAGCAGCCACACGCCCAGCAGCACGCCGAACAGCGGCGTCAGGAAGGTGAAGGCCCCAAGGCGCGAGGCCAGGTAGCGGCGCAGCAGCCAGAACCAGGTCAGGAAGCTGGCGAAGGACACGACCAGGCTCTGGAAGCCCAGGTGAGCCCAGACGGCGGCCGTGGGCTCGAAATGCCACTGCCCGGCCAGCCAGGCGCCCGGCAGCAGCAGCACGAAGGCGCCCAGCAACTGGTAGAGCAGCGTCTCCGTCGCCGGCGCGGCGGCCAGCCGCGTGCAGCGGATGGTGACCGTTGTCGCGCCCATGGCCAGGCCGGCCATCACGGCCAGCAGGTCGCCCAGCAGCGCCCGGCCGTCACGGGCAGTGCCACCATCCAGAAAGGCCAACGCAATGCCACCGAAGGCCAGGGCTATGCCGGCCCAGCGCCACACATCCAGGCGCTCCTGCGGCAGCCGCCAATGCAGCCCCAGGGCCGTGAATAGCGGTGAGGTGTAGAGGAAGACGACGACGTGTGATGCCTGCGTCAGCTGCAGCGCCACGGCCACGAGCAGGAATTCCAGCGCGAACAACGAACCTGCCACGGCGCCGGCCGCCCAGCGGCGGCGGTCCAGCACCTCGCCACGCCAGCGCATCAGGCCGGCCAGCAGCAGCAGGGCGATGCCAGAGCGCAGCGCGATCATCAGCATCGGACTGGCCTGTTCGCCCACGGCCTTCAGCGAAACCTGCTGCAGGCCCCAGAGGCAGCACAGCAGCAGCATCACGCCGCCTGCGCGCGTGTCGAGAGGGCCGACCGTGATGGCGGGCGGGCGCGCCGGGGCGATGGGAAAGGCAAGTGCGGCGGGGTTGGCAAGGTACTTCATGGCGCCAATGTGCCGCGCACCAAAGATTCCGAAAAGCGCATAATTTTCAGACCATTCATCCGCTTTTCGAAACTATGCGTGACCTGCAGATCGACTGGCTGAAGTGCTTCGTCGCCACCGTGGACGCCGGCTCGCTGTCCAGTGCGGCCGCCGAGATCCACCGTTCGCAGTCGGCCGTCAGCATGCAGCTCAAGAAGCTGGAGTCGGTCATAGGCCACCCGCTGCTGGTGCGCGGCGCACGCCGCTTCGAGCTGACGCACGAGGGTCAGACCCTGCTGGGCTACGCGCGCCGCATGCTGGACCTGCAAGCCGAGGCCCAGGCGGCACTGAAGGAGGATGACGTCACCGGCCTCGTGCGGCTGGGCGTGCCGGACGACTACGCCAGCAAATACCTGACGCCGGTGCTCAAGCGCTTCGCGCCGCGCCACGGCGGCGTCGAGATCCAGCTGGATTGCGAACAGTCGACCTCGCTGATTCCGCGCGTGGCGCGCGGCGACCTGGACCTGGCCCTGGTCTCACGCGACCATGCCCGCCGCGGCACCCTGCTCTTCCACGAGCCCATGGTCTGGGTGGGCTCACCGCAGTTTGACGTCTGGCGCCGCAACCCGCTTCCCATCGCCGTCTACGAGCCGGCCAGCCTGGGTCGGCGCAGCGCCATCAACGCGCTGGCCCTGCAGGGGCGGCCCTACAGGATCGTCTACAACAGCTCCAACTTGGCGGGGCAGATTGCCGCCGTCGAGAGCGGCCTGGCCGTGGCCGTGCTGACCCAGTGCAGCGCGCCAGCCCATCTGCAACTGCTGGGCGCCGAGCACGGCCTCGGGCCGCTGGAGCCGATGGAGGTGGCCGTCTACCGCAGCCAGGCGTCCAAGGGCAACAAGGCCGTGGACAGCCTGCAGCGCATGCTGGTGCAGACGCTCAGGGCGAAGGCGTGACGCGAACCATCAGCACGCCGTGAGGCGCGACGCGGCCGCCGAACTGGCCCGCCACGTCGCGGGTCTTCCTGCCTGACCACAGGTCGTGCACTTCGGCCTTGAGCCTGGGAGCCAGGTCCAGCTGATCCCAGGTTACCTTCATGTCGGCCGGCTTTTCGCCACGGTTGAACAGCACCGCCGCGCGCTCGCCACCAGCCAGGGCGCGCACCCAGACCTCCAGGTCGCCCTGGCGCCAGATGCGCCGACCCTGGCGGCCGAGCGGATCCTGGTCGACCTTGATGACGTCGGCATTGGTCAGGATGCGCCGGGTGTCGGCATCCATCTTCGCCATGTCGTTGCCGGCAACCAGGGGCGCCGCCAGCATGGCCCAGATGGAGAAATGGCTCTCGTACTCCGTCGTCGTCATCCCGCCGTTGCCGACCTCCAGCATGTCGGGGTCGTTCCAGCCATTGGGCGCTGCGTCGGCCCAGAGGTCGGCATTCATGTCGATGATGTCCAGCAGGCCGTGCGACCAGTCTTTCTTGCCCTTCCAGGCATCCCAGATGTCGCCCGTCGTGCGCCACAGGTGACCGATCGGCGGCGCCCAGCGCCCGGGCTGGCTGCTGCCCCATTCGCAGATGGACAGCACGATGTCGCGGCCCGACTCGCGCAGGGCCTTGGCCATGATGGTGTAGGCGGCCTCGGGGTTGCGCGGGCCGGTGTAGCACCAGTCGTACTTGAGCCAGTCCACGCCCCACTTCGCGTACTGGCGCGCGTCCTGGAACTCGTGGCCTGCACTGCCGGGGCGTCCGCCACAGGTCAGCGCGCCGGCGTCGGAATAGAGGCCGAACTTCAGCCCTTTGCCGTGCACGTAATCGGCCAGCGCCTTCATGCCCGACGGGAAGCGCTCGGGGTCGGGCTGGATGTTGCCGTCGGCATCGCGGCTCTTCTGCCAGCAATCGTCAATGACGATGTAGGTGTAGCCGGCGGCCTTCATGCCGGAGGCGACCATCGCGTCGGCCTGCTGGCGGATCAGCTGCTCGCTGACGTTGCAGGCGAACTTGTTCCATGAGTTCCAGCCCATCGGCGGCGCGGAGGCCAGGTTGGGCTTGGGGGCATCGAGCTTGAGCGTCTCGTGCGGGGCGGCCTGGGCCGCGAGGCAGAAACAGGCGGCCAGGGCCGGCAGCACGCGGGCGAGCCAGTGGGGCATCTTGGAAACTCCGGTCAGACGGTGCCGCGGCGAGCTTCCAGCTCCGCACGGATCTCATGCATGCGCTGCTCCGTGAGGAAGTAGCGCGAGACGATGAAGAGGGCCACAAGCAGCCCGCAGATGGGGATGCCCGACAGGAAGACGCGGATCAGGAAGATGGCTTGCTCTCCCTGCGCCGGCAGCTTGGCATCGAAGCCCGTGAACATCAGCACCCAGCCCGAGGCGCTGTTGCCCAGGGCCAGGCCCACCTTGGAGATCCACGAGCCGCAGGCGGCGAACGAGCCCTCGCGGCGCTGGCCGCTGCTCAGCTCGTCATGGTCGATGACGTCGGCCATCGCCGAGCCGTAGATGGTCCAGAAGCCCGCGCCGATGAAGGCGACGCCACCGCTGGCGAAGAGCTGCAGCCAGGGCAGTTGGGGGTTGTAGAAGAACCAGTCGCCGATGAAGGCGAAGATGCCCAGCACCAGCACCGTCATCAGCGCATTGCGCTTGCCCCGGTGCCTGGCCACCCAGCCCGTGAACGTGATGCCGATGAGGCCGCAGACCAGTCCGGCCACGCCCATCAGGGAGTTCCACTTGGTGGCCTCGACGACGTTGCCGCCACAGACGTAGTACACGGTCGCGTAATAGCCAAGCAGGCCCACCATGGCCGTGGCCATGTTGTAGGTCAGCATGGTGCCCAGCATCTGGCGGAAGGGCTTGTTCTTGAGCGTGCGGTACAGGGTGTCCTTGAAGGGCACGCGCTGCCTAGTCTGTGCCACGACCTTCTCGTAGTAGCGCTCGCGCGTCAGCAGGAAGATGGCGAAGGACACCACCACCATGATGGCGCCCAGCATGCTGGTGTAGACCTGGGCGCCAAGCAGTATGTCGGGCTTACCCGAGGCGTCGTTGAAGACCGCCAGCGTCGTGAACTGGGCGGCGACGAACATCGCGAGCTCGGGGATCTTCTGGATCGCGTTCTTCACCGACATGACGCGGGTGCGCTCGTGATAGTCCGGCGTCATCTCCGCGCCCAGGCTGTTCCAGGGCATGTTGAAGCAGCTCATCACCGGAACGTACAGGCAGGTGGAGACCAGCATGAAGACGAAGTACTCGCTGTCACTCCAGCCTCGACCGACGGCGAACATCAGCGGCAGGCCGATGCCGGACAGCACACCGCCGACAAGGATGAAGGGGCGGCGCCGCCCCCAGCGCGAACGCGTGTTGTCCGAGAGCCAGCCGAACATCGCGTCCGAGACGGCGTCGACAAAGATCTTCAGGCCCAGCGCCGTGGAGATCAGGCCCGGCGCAACGCCCAGGAAGACGTTGAAGACATGGAAGGCCAGCGACTGGTAAAGCCAGTGGCCCCACATGTCGAGGAAGGAGCCGAGGCCGAAGCCGATCTTCTGCGACGCAGGCACGCGGTCGCTGGTAGGGGTGGCGGGTGCCACCGCCGGACCACCCTGGCGGGGTGTCGAGGGCGCGGCAACCCCATCGGGATCGGCAAGCACGGCTGTCTCCTGCGTCGCCTGGGGCGACACGTTTTAGTAAACAGCGTGATTTTTGTTTGATCAACCACCAAACAAAAGGCGGTGAAACACCTAGGCCGGTTGACGCCTGCCCTTGCGCACGGCGGGCGCTGCGGTCGGCGCGGACTCGACGCGTGAGCTCTCGCGGATGACAAGCTCCACCGGCAACGAGGCGTCGCTGGGCGCGATGTCACCCTCGATCAGGGCGCGCGCGGCCACGTTGCCCAGCGCCTCCTTGTCCATCTTGACGGTGGACAGCGGCGGCTTGTTGCGCGCGGCCTCCTCGATGTCGTCGTAGCCGATGAAGCGGATGTCCTCGGGCACACGCAAGCCGCGCTCGTGACACAGCTCGATGGCGAACATCGCCGTCGAGTCGTTGTAGGCGAAGACGGCGTCCGGCGGCGACGGCAGCTCCAGCAGCCGGCGCATCGCGTCGCGGCCGGCGTCGCGGTACTCCAGCGCGGGGTCCAGCGTGACCTCGTAGTCGGGGTCGAACAGGCGGCCCGCCTCGAACAGCGCGCGGCGGAATCCCTTGGCGCGAAGCGACGTCGAGTAGTGCGCCAGCGGGCCGAAGATGGCCGCGATGCGCTGAGAGTTGCCTTCCAGCAGGTGGCGCGTGGCCAGCCAGGCGCCGAGCTGGTTGTCGTCGTTGACGCAGCGCACGCCGGGGTAGAAGTGATCCACCAGCACCAGCGGCAGTTCGCAGCGGCGGATGCCTTCCATGGCCTCGGGGTCGAAATAGCCGGCGCCCAGCAGCGCGTCCGCTTCGTGGCGGCGCACCTGCCCGGCGATGTCGTCACCGGCCAGCACCGACATGATGCTCAGCGGCACGCCAGCCTCGCGGCAGGCCGTCTCGGCGCCGTGCAGCACGTAGGAATAGAAGGGATTGTTGGCCAGCGAGCCGATGCTGCGGCTGTACAGGAACAGCATGCGGCGCGGCTTGCCGGTGCGCAGCTTGGCCGTGTCATAGCCCATCTGCTGGGCGACTTCGAGGACCTGGGCGCGCGTCTGCTCCGACAACCCCGGCTGGCCCTTGAGCGCACGCGACACCGTCCCGATAGACACGCCCGCCGCCTCGGCCAATTCTCGAATCGTCACTCCCTTGTCGGCCATGGCCCGAGCTCCCGCTGTTGTTTAGCACCCTGTGCCGGCGGCGATTGTGTCACCGCCCCTGCCGCCCTCCCTCGGGCACCGAGCCCGGCCGCGGCCTCGGGGCAAAACCTAGGTCAACAATTGTTCACTAAACATTTCTTGTTGCCTAGAATATTTCGCATGCCCCATTCCTCCATCGCCGTGCTCGGCGAAGCCCTGGTCGACGAGTTCAATGACGGCGCGGTCGCGGGGGGTGCGCCCTTCAACGTGGCGCGCTCCATCGCCGGGCTGGGTGCACAGGCCCTGTTCGTCAGCCGCATCGCAGCGGACGACACCAACGGCCGCCTGGTGCTGGACAGCGCCCGACGCTACGGACTGGACGCCGCCGGCCTGCAGCGCGACGCCCAGCGCGCAACGGGCCGCGTCAGCGTGCACGAGGAGGCCGGCGGCCACCGCTTCGAGATCCACGGCGACGCGGCATGGGACTACCTGGACGCCGACGCCGCCCGTCGCTACCTGGCCGACGCCGACCCCACGCTGATCTTTTTCGGCAGCCTGGCCCAGCGCCACCCGGTGTCGCGCGCGGCGCTGCGCGCCCTCGTCAAGCCCTTTGCGGGCACGCGTTTCCTGGACCTGAACCTGCGTGCTGGCAGCGACATGCGGCTGCTGGCCGCCGAATCGCTGATGCTGGCCGACTGGGTCAAGCTCAACGACGAGGAACTCGTGCAGCTGGCCGGGTGGTTCGACGCCAGCGTGCCCGACGACGCAGGCCGCGCCGCCGCGCTGATGGCACGGTTCGGCCTGCAGCGCCTGGTGCTGACCCGCGGCGCCAGTGGCTGGCGCTTCTACGCGCCGGGCGGCAAGCTGCTGGCCCAAGGTGCGGGCGTCGTCCAGCCGCGCGTCATCGACACCGTCGGCGCCGGCGACGCCTTCACGGCCCTGCTGCTGGCCGGCCTCGCGCTGCGGCGCGACCTGTCTGCCACGCTGGCCCTGGCCAACCGCTACGCGGCCTTCATCTGCGGCGTTCGCGGCCCCCTGCCCACCGACACCTTCGCCCTGCAGCCCTGGCGCACCGCCCTGCATGCGCTGCCGACCTCTGCCTCTTGAACGTTGCTACCCGACATGGACCTGACCCCGCCCCCCACCTCCCTGGCCGACCTCGTGGCCCCACCGGCCGGCTCGGCCATGCGCCGCCGCGACTTCGTCTTCGGCGCCGGCACCTCGTCCTACCAGATCGAAGGCGCCGCCCATGAAGACGGCCGGCTCGAATCCATCTGGGACCGCTTCTGCGCTACGCCGGGCAAGGTGCTGCGCGGCGAGAACGGCGCCGTCGCCTGCGACCACTACCACCGCCTGGACGAAGACCTCGACATCCTCAAGCGCCTGGGTGTCGACGCCTACCGCTTCTCCATCGCCTGGCCGCGCGTGATGGACCAGGCCGGCAGGCCCAATCCAAAGGGCATCGCCTTCTACAAGCGCCTGCTCGACGGTCTGGCCGAGCGCGGCATCCGGGCCTTCGTGACGCTCTATCACTGGGACCTGCCTCAGCACCTGGAGGACCGCGGCGGCTGGCTGAACCGCGACACGGCCTGGCACTTCGCCGACTACGCCGACCTGATGAGCCGCCAGCTGGCCGGCCACGGCGATGTCGCGGCCTGGACGACGCACAACGAACCTTGGTGCTCGGCCTATCTCGGCTACGGCGACGGCCACCACGCACCCGGCCTGGCCAACCCGCGCTGGGCCGCCCAGGCCATGCACCACCTGCTGCTGGGCCACGGGCTGGCGCTGCCGGCGCTGCGCGCCAACGCGCCGCAGGCGCTGCATGGCATCGTCGCCAACTGCGCGCCAGGCTATGCGGACAACGACTCGCCCGAGGACCGCGATGCGGCCCATCTGTTCGAGACCTACCAGAACCGCTGGGTGCTGGACCCGCTGCTCAAGGGCGAGTACCCGGCCGATCTGTGGCGCTACTGGAAGGGTTGCGAGCCCCTGGTGCTGCCAGGCGACATGGAGATCATCCAGCGGCCCATCGACTACCTCGGCATCAACTACTACAGCCGTGCCGTGCTGCGCTCCAAGGGGCCCGACACCATCGCCTGGGTGCGCCACCCCGACGTCGAGCGCACGACGATGGACTGGGAGGTCTACCCGCAGGGCCTGCAGGATCTTTTCGAGGCCTTCAAGCGCGACTACCCCAACCTGCCGCCGCTCTACGTGACCGAGAACGGCATGTCCAGCCACGACACGGTCAGTGGCGGCGAGATCGACGACGTGCAACGCCAGAACTACATCAAGCAGCACTTCGCCGCCTGCTCGCGCGCCATGGACAAGGGCGTGGACGTGCGCGGCTACTTCATCTGGTCGCTGATGGACAACTTCGAATGGGCCTTCGGCTATGAGCGTCGCTTCGGCCTCGTGCACGTGGACTTCGAGACCCAGCAGCGCACCCTCAAGCGCAGTGCGCTGGCTTATGCCGACTTCCTGAGGGAGCGCGCAGCGGTGCGCTGACGACATGGACGGCATCCGGCGCATCGTCATCCTGGGCGGCGGCTCCGCCGGCTGGATGTCGGCCGCCGCGCTGGCGACGGGGCTGCGCGGCGTCGCCATCGAGCTGGTCGAGTCGGAAGAGATCGGCATCATCGGCGTCGGCGAGGCCACCTTCCCCTCCATCCGCCAGTTCAACGAGATCCTTGGCATCGCCGAGGCCGACTTCCTTGCCGCCACGCGCGGCAGCTTCAAGCTCGGCATCCAGTTCTGCGACTGGAAGCAGCGCGGCGAGCACTACTTCCACACCTTCGGCGACTTCGGCCACCTCGACGGCCCGATGGCGCTGTGGGGCCAGCTGCGCCGGCTCCACGCCGCGTCCGCCCACCCGCTGGGCGAGTTCTGCCTGCCCACCGTCATGGCCGGCCAGGGGCGCTTCTGCCGGCCGGCCGACGGCGATCAGGGGCTGGCCTCGCGCTACACCTATGCCTACCACTTCGACGCGACGCTCTATGCCGCCTTCCTGCGCCGCCTGGCCGAGGGCCGTGGGGCACGGCGCACCGAAGGCCGTGTCGTCGGCGTGGAGCGCCACGGGGACGGCCGCGTGCGCGCGCTGCGCCTGGCCGACGGGCGCGAGGTCCAGGGCGATCTCTTCATCGACTGCTCGGGCCTGGCGTCGCTGCTGATCGGCCAGACGCTGGAGCAACGCTTCGTCGACTACGGCCACTGGCTGCCGGTGGACCGCGCCTGGGCGGTGCCCACCGAACGGGCGCCCGGGGGGCTGGCGCCCTTCACGCGCTCGACGGCGCTGGAGGCGGGCTGGGCCTGGCGCATCCCGCTGCAGGACCGCACCGGCAACGGTCATGTGTTCAGCAGCCGCTTCATCGACGAGGGCCGGGCGCGCGAGCAGTTGCTGGCCCAGCTCGACGCGCCGCCGCTCGCCGAGCCACGGCTGCTGCGCTTTCGCACCGGCCACCGCGAGCGCTTCTGGGTCAAGAACGTCGTCGCCATCGGACTTTCCGCGGGCTTCCTGGAGCCACTTGAATCCACTGCGATCTACCTCGTGCACAACGCGCTGGGCCGGCTCATCCCGCTGCTCGGCGAGCCCGATCACGCCCAGGCTGCCGTGGGCTTCAACGTGCAGCAGCTGCGCCAGTACCAGCGCATCCGCGACTTCATCATGCTGCACTACGTCTTGAGCGAACGCCGCGACAGCGAGTTCTGGCGCGCAATGACGCGCATGGACCTGCCCGAGTCGCTGGACTACAAGCTGCACGCCTGGCGAGAGACCGGCACGCTGCCCGTCTACGACAACGAGGGATTCGACGCCGGCAGCTGGCTGGCCATCCACGCGGGCATGGGCCACTGGCCGCGGCGGCGCAGCCCCTGGCTGGACGAGATGCCGGCCGACCTGGCGACGCGCTACCTGGCCGAGCGCCACCAGGCCATCGCGGCGCTGGCGGCCCGCATGCCCGATCACGACAGCTTCCTTCGCGCCACGGTGAGTGGCGCTGCGGGATAGCGCCCATGGCGAAGGCAGCGAGCCTGCCTAGACTGCGCAAGGATTTCAGGGACGCCGGATGGAGAACATGGCAAAGCCGCTGCAGCGGGTCGTGATCGTGGGCGGCGGTGCCGCGGGGTGGATGTCGGCGGCCGCGCTCAGCGCCGTGCTCAAGCCTCCTTACGAGATCCGTCTCATCGAGTCCGACGAGATCGGCATCATCGGCGTCGGCGAGGCCACCATCCCGCCCATCCGGGTCTTCAACGGCCTGGCCAAGCTCGACGAGGCCGAGTTCCTGAAGTCCACCCACGGCACCTTCAAGCTCGGCATCGAGTTCGTCAACTGGGGTCGCCAGGGCGAGCGCTACATCCACGGCTTCGGCGGCATCGGCCGCGAGACGCTGTGGCCCGTGGACTTCTGGCAGTACTGGCTGCGCATGCGTGCGCTGGACCGCGCATTGCCGCTGGACGCCTACGCACTGTCCAATATGGCGGCCAGGGCCAATCGCTTCATGCTGCCCAAACCGGAGATGAAGAACTCGCCGCTGGCAAGCATCGGCTACGCCTACCATTTCGACGCCTCACGGTACGCCAGGTTCCTGCGCCGCGTCAGCGAGAGCCGCGGCGTGCGGCGCACCGAGGGCAAGGTCGTCCAGGTGCTGCTGCATGAAGAGCCCGGCGCGACGCAGGGCCATGTGCGCGCCGTGCAGATGCAAAGCGGCGAGATCATTGAAGGCGACCTCTTCCTCGACTGCTCGGGCTTCTATGGCCTGCTCATCGACAAGGCCGTGGGCACCGGCTTCGAGGACTGGAGCCACTGGCTGCCCTGCGACCGCGCCGTCGCCGTGCCCAGCGAGCCGAACGGCCCGCTGCTGCCCTACACACGCTCCACGGCCCACCGCGCCGGCTGGCAATGGCGCATCCCGCTGCAGCATCGCGTCGGCAATGGCCATGTCTATTCGAGCAGGCATGTCAGCGACGACGAGGCCGCCGCCACGCTGCTCCGGCACCTCGATGGCAAACCGCTGGCCGATCCGCGCCTCATCAGATTCCGCACCGGCATGCGGGAGCAAGCCTGGAGCCGCAACGTCGTTGCCATCGGTCTGGCGGCGGGCTTCGTCGAGCCGCTGGAGTCCACGGCCCTGCACCTGATCCAGATGGGCGTGGCCAAGCTGATCGAATACTTCCCGCACCGCGGCTTCGATGCGCTGGAGATCGCCGAGTACAACCGCCAGAGCCGCTTTCGCTATGAGTCGGTGCGCGACTTCATCATCCTGCACTACCACCTCAACCAGCGCGAAGACAGCGAGTTCTGGCAGGCCTGCGCCGCCATGGCCATCCCTGACTCGCTGCGCCGCCGCATCCAGCTCTATGCGGCCAGCGGCCGGCTCATCTACGAGGACGGCGACCTGTTCCGCGAGCCGAGCTGGCTGGAGGTCATGGAGGGCCAGAACCTGCGACCCAGGAGCTGGCTGGCGCTGACCGAACTGCAGAACGCCGACGACACGGCGGCATACCTCAAAGGCATCTCCGACACGATCGCGCAATGCGTGGCCGTCATGCCCGATCACGCCGAGTTCGTGCGGCGCTACTGCAGCAGCTCGGGCGGGGACCAGGGCTAGGACGGCACAGGTTCCCGAGTTGGCGGGTCACAGACGCGGCGACGCCTGCGAAGGCTGCGCAGCACCCTCGGCCGCCAGGTGCCCTTCATCCGCGGGGGGTGCCTGCACCCAGGCGCCCGCAGTGCAGGGATCCCGCATTGACAGCCCACAAGCCCGGTGAGCCTAATAGCGTTCAGCCCCGAACGGGGTGCCTCAAACGACGAGGAGTGAACCTATGAGATCCCATCTTTTCGCAGCACTCACCGCTGCCGCGCTGGCTTTGGGGGCAGTGGCTGCCGTTGCCGAGCCGCCGCAGGATTCGCCCTTCGTGATCGAGGGAAGGTCGTTCACCAGCAAGAAGGCCTTCATCGACGCCGGCCTGCGCTGCGGCGCACGCCAGGTCGACGACGACGAGGCCGCCGAGATCGACGACGTCATGCTGCGCCACCTGGCCGCCAAGCGCGCCGCGGCAAAGGTTGGCGATCTCGTCGCCACTGCCGCCTTCCAGTCGGTGATGGTGCCCGTCTACTGGCATGTGATCAGAAGCGGCACCGGCATCGCCAACGGCGACATCCCCGACAGCCAGATCGCGAGCCAGATCCAGGTGCTCAACAACGCGTACGCAGCCTTCGGCTTCAACTTCGTCCTCACGGGCACGGACCGGACGACCAACAGCACCTGGTACACGGCCGTGCCGGGCACGACGGCCGAGCGGGACATGAAGAACGCGCTGCGCCAGGGTTCGGCCGCCGATCTCAACATCTACAGCAACAACATGGGCAGCGGCCTGCTCGGCTGGGCCACCTTCCCGTCCGACTACACCAAGAGTCCGAAGTCGGACGGCGTCGTGATCCTGTTTTCGTCGCTCCCGGGCGGTACCGCCGCGCCCTACAACCTCGGGGACACCGCCACGCACGAAGTCGGTCACTGGGTCGGGCTGTATCACACGTTCCAGGGCGGCTGCGCGAACAACGCCACCAAGGGCGGCGACTATGTCGCCGACACGCCGGCGGAGAAGTCTCCTGCCTACGGCTGCCCGGTTGGACGCGACAGCTGCGCCAGGCTCAATGGCGCTGATCCGATCACGAACTTCATGGATTACTCCGACGACGCCTGCATGACGAGCTTCTCCTCAGGCCAGGGCACGCGCATGCAGGCGATGTGGTCCACCTATCGCGCGGGCAAGTAGCCCCTCGCGTCACCGCTGCTGCGACGGCGGCTGCCAGTCGATGAGCGGCTGGGTGCCGTCGCTGCAGACCCATGCCGCGGCACGCATGCCCGGCCTGAGCTTGCCGGGCGATGACTCGATGCGCGCCCAGTCGGCCGCGGTGAACGGCACACGATCGAGCAGGAACCAGCGGCTCGGGTCGTCGCTGCCAGGGTGAAGGATTCGTACCGACTCGAGGGTCGCCCAGTCGGTGCGGATGCGCAGCGTCGTGGCGCCGACCGTGCGCCGGTATGAGATGACGACACCGCTGAAAAGGGTGAGCTTGTCGCGCGGGCAGCTTGCGGCCTCGGGCGGCGCCACTCTCCGACCAGACCCACCCTGAGCCTGTGCAGGCAGCGGCAGCCACAAGGCGACCAGCACGGCCGCCAGCGCGGCCAGGGCCACGGCGTCATCGATTCCTTTTGACGTCACCGGATGATTCTCGTGCATGCCGCCTGCATGCGGTCGCGCCTGGCCTGTACAGGCGCGATTGCCAGGCCAGCGCCGAGATTGACGCCGCGCGCCCACCGCTGGCAGACTTGACAACCTCATCAACCCAGCCGCAGGAGAAGACCATGGAACAAGCACATCGTGTCGACCTTCTCGTGTCCGGCTGCCTGAGCGCACAGCGCCCCTGACCCAGCGTCCACCGCGGGTCCATTGATCGCCGCGCCAGCCGCGGCCGGCTCCCCACCCTCCAGTGCCATGCGCTACCGCGCGTGGTCGGGTTCGCGCATGCGCGGACGAAGCCCACATTCAATGGACACCCCATGATCGAGATCGAATTCGAGACGCTGCACGCGCTCGGGCTCACACATGCCATCGCGGCTCGTGCCGCACAACTCGCTGCGCCCGATCCCCGCACGCGCCTGGCGCGCGTGACCGAATCACAGCGCGACTGCTTCACGCTGCATGACGGTCGCACCGAGCAGCAGGCCCGCGTGCTGCCGCGGCTGGTGCAGCAACTGCAGGCCTCGGCGCAGCAGCTGACCATCGGCGACTGGGTCGGCGTGCAGGTCGACGCTCACGGCCAGGCCTGGGTCGCCGAGCGCATCGACCCCGTCACGCAGATCGCGCGTCGCGCCAATGACGGCCGCCGCCAGCCGCTGGCCAGCAACATCGACGCGGCGCTGCTGGTGATGGGGCTGGACGCCGACTTCAACGCGCGCCGCATGGAGCGCTACATCGCCATGGTGCGCGCCTGCGAGGTGGCGCCGGTCGTCGTACTCACCAAGCGCGACATCGCGCCGGATGCGCAGGAGCGCATCGCGCAGATGTACGCCCGCCTGCCCACCACCGTGCCGGTGCTGCCGGTCAACGGCCTGTCGCGGCAGACCTGCTCCGAGCTCGGGCCCTGGCTGCACGGCGGCCAGACGCTGGTGCTGCTGGGCTCGTCGGGCGCCGGCAAGTCGACGCTGATCAACACCCTGACCGACGCCGGCCAGGCGACGGGCGACGTGCGCAGGGGCGACGGTCGCGGACGCCACACGACCACGGCGCGCTCGCTGCACCGCTGCCCGCAGGGTGGCTGCATCATCGACACGCCGGGCCTGCGCACCTTCCGGCCCGATGCGAATGCACGCACGCTGGCCGCCTCCTTCGAGGACGTGCAGTCGCTCGCGCAGCACTGCCGCTTCCGCGATTGCCGCCACGAGGGCGAGCCCGGCTGCGCCGTGCTGACCCACATCGACGCAGACCGGCTCGACAACTACAAGAAGCTGATGCGCGACGCCGAGCGCGGCGACATGACGGCGCTGGAACGCATCGCGCTGCGCGGCAAGTGGAAGGCGATCGGCAAGGCGGGCAGCCGGCGCGCACGCGAGAAGCGCACCTGAACACCGGCAGGCCGGTCGCGAAGAAAAAGGCACCGCGGCGTGAACCGCGGTGCCTGGCCTTGCGAGCGACCGGCGGGGCCTGGCGGCCCCGCCTTTATCGGGATCAGAAGCTGTACTGCATCGTCACCGTGTAGCGGCGGCCCGACGTGAAGTAGTTGTGCCCCAGCATGCCGATGTGCTGCTGCATGAACTGCTTGTAGGTCTTGTCCAGCAGGTTCTGCGCCTCGAAGCCGACCGACACGCCGCTGTCGAACTTGTAGTGCACGCCGGCATCGAGCTGGCCATAGCCGTCGGCCCACAGCGGCAGGCCCAGCGGAATGCCCACGTCATGCTGGTTGTAGGTCGCGCTCGCGGGGTTGGTGTCCAGCACGTTGGTCTGGTTCGGACCGGTGTTGTCCGAGTTCAGCGCCACGCCGTACAGGTACTTGCCGCGCCAGCTGTAGGCCAGGCGCGCCGAGATCGGGCCGCGGTCGAATAGCAGCGAGATGTTGAAGGTGTTCTTCGACAGGTTGGCCAGCGGCACGTCACCGAAGGCGCGGCCATCGGTGTCGCAGCCGTTGATGTACAGGTTCAGGTTGTCCTGGCCCGCACCCGCCGAGCAGTAGGCCGAGTACACCGAGTTGTAGCGCTTCATCTTGCTGTCGACGAAGGTGTAGTTCGCCTGCAGACCCAGGCCCTGCAGCATCTCGGGCAAGCCGTCGAAGTACTGCTGGTAGGCAAACTCCAGGCCGCGGGCATGGCCCTTGGCGCCGTTGACCGGCCCGTTCAGCACGAAGGTCACGTCCTTGCCGTTGTTGTCCTTGATCTTGTAGTCATAGGCCTGGTTGACGATGATGTCCTTCAGGCTCTTGTTGAAGGCGGCCACGGTCAGCGAGCCGTTCTTCGCGAAGTACCACTCGGCCGTAAGGTCCTCCTGCGTGGACTTGATCGGCGTCAGCATCGGATTGCCCGACGCCGAGCCGGTGTAGCTGACCTTCTTGACGTTCGGCGGCACGGCCTGCTGGTCGAGCTCGATGCTCTGCGTCATCGGCAGATAGGCCTGCATCTGACCGAACTGCGGCCGCGCAACGGCCTTGGCCATGGCGAGACGGAACTGCAGGTCCGGCGCAGCCTTGTAGCGCAGGTTCAGGCTGGGCAGCACATCGGTGAAGCTGTTGTTGAAGGTCTGCGACTTCGCGAACGGCGTCAGCGGCGCCACGGGCAGGCCCGTCGCGTTGGCGGGCACGGTCGCGACCTGCAGCGTCGTGTAGCCGTCAGCCTCGTTCTTGGTGCGCACCACGCGCACGCCGATGTTGCCGTCCACGGGCATGCCCACTTCCTCGAAGGAGAAGCGCAGCTGGCTGTAGGCGGCCGTCGTCGTTTCCTTCTGCGTGTTGCGGCCCTGCGGGTCCGTGCCGAAGGAGGTCGGGTTCCATTCCAGGCCGCCCTGGATGCTGTGCCACTGGTCGCAGCCGGTCTGACCCGCCCCCATCCAGTCGGGCTTGAAAGCCTTGCACTGGTCGAGGTAGAGCTGGTGCAGCTTGACGTAGCTGTTGGGCCAGTCCATCGCCACCGACTGCGCCGGGAAATAGAGCGCCGGCATGTTGTACTTGCCGCCGAAGAAACCGTCGTAGGTGTTCTTGAAGGTCGGGATGTTGGTCTTGCTGACCCAGGCCAGATCGCCGATGTTCCAGCCCTGCTGCCAGGCATGGGTGATGGACGCCCAGTTGTAGCTCGGGTTGCTGTTGATGGTCTCGGCGTCACGCTGCGCGATGCGCACGCCAAAGCGCAGGTCGTTCAGGATGGGGTGGTCCTTGAACACCCAGCGCGCATCGCCCTTCCAGGACTTCTGCGTGCCCTTGCCCTTGTCCAGGTGGTCCATCATCATGGACCAGTAGTACTTGGACGGGTCGTTCAGCGTCGCCAGGTCGCTGGCATCGAACACCAGCTTGGGCAGGCTGCCCGTCAGGTCGATGGTTTCCTTGGGCAGCTGCACGGCGGCGCCCACGGTCGAGTCGAAGTTGTTGGTCTTGGACTTGATGTACTGGAAGTCCGAGGTCAGCGTCAGCTGCTCGTTGACCTTGCCTGACAGCTTCCAGGCCAGCTCGTCGGTCTGCGAGGAGCGCTTGGAGAAGCGCGTCTGGTTCTCGACCTCGATGCCCTGGTAGGTGCCGTCGGCGTTCTTCTTGCCGGTCAGTACGCCCTTTTGCAGCACGCCCGCGCCGTCATAGGTGCCAGACAGCACGTTGACGTCGAAGGGGTTGGTCTGGGCAATGACGTTGAACTCGTTCCAGTCGAACTTGTACTTGGAGCGGAAGAAGCTCAGGGAGCTCTCGACATCGTCCTTCTTCCACTGCAGCGCGCCATAGATGCCGTCGCGGGTGCGGTCGTAGGACTGCTGGCGCCAGCCCATGTCGCGCGGGTTCCACTGTTTGGAGGTCGCGTTGGCGATGTAGTAGGGGTCAACGACCATGCCGTCGGTGCGCGCCGACGACAGCGAGTGGGCCACGTCCAGCAGTGCTCCGATCTTGCCGATGTCGGTATTCCAGGTGTTGGAGACCAGGCCCGACAGGCTGGGCTTGTTCTTGCCGTTCAGCGAGTTGTGCGTGACGTTGGCCGACAGCGAGGCCTTGAAGCCGTTGAAGTCGAACGGCAGCGCCGTGCGCAGGTTCACCAGGCCGCCGATGGCGCCTTCGATCTGCTCGGCCGAGGGGTTTTTGTAGACGTCCACACCGGACATCAGCTCGGGCGGCACATCCTCGAAGCCCAGGGTGCGGCCCTGGTTGGCGCTGAAGGTCTCGCGGCCATTCAGTGTCGAGCTGACGTAGGTCAGGCCGCGGATGATGACGCCCGAGCCCTCGGCCGAGAAGTGCACCGGGTCGTTGGACGCCGAGACGCGGTCCATGGCGACGCCGACGACGCGCTGCAGCACTTCGGTCACCGAGCGGTCCGGCAGCTTGCCGATCTCCTCGGCGACGACCGAGTCGACGATTTCGTCCGAGTCCTGCTTGATCTTCTGTGCCGTAGCCAGCGCCGCGCGCCGCCCGGAGACGACGACGGTCTCCAGGGCCTGCGGGCCCTTGTCCTTGGCCGCCGGCGTGGCCGCCGCCGCAGGCGCGGGCGTGTTCTGCGCCAGCGCCGGTGTCGCCGCCCAGACCAGCGCCTGCACGGCCGCCAGCGACAGCGTTGTCCGCTTGAAATGTCTCATCCTATTTGCTCCTCTTTGGTGGGAAACAGTCAGCCCCTGCGGGCCTCGTGTCGGTCCTGCTGGTTTCTATGCCGCAGGTATTTGGTAACGCTATCAACGATCAGGCAATCCAAACATCGGGACTACCAGGGATAGGGGATATACGCATGGCTCCTGCATTCAACCCTCCTTTCTCAGCAGATCGACCTGCTGTTCCGGATGCTCCAGCGCGACCATCCGCACAGCAATTGGTAGCGCTATCCTGGATTCAATCCGGCGCGCCGTCCCGGGCACCAGATCGATGAAGTTGTCGTCCAGGGCCAGGCCCTCGGGCTGGAGCCACAAGCCCTTGACCGGCCGGTCGCAGCTCAGGTGCAGCGCCCGGCCGTCGGTGCGCACGGTGATGCGCGCGCCGGCCAGCCGGTAGAACTTGAACGGCTCGGTCCAGGCGCAATCCCGCGCCAGTTCGCGGCCGTCCCGGGGATCCAGCGCCAGCAGCTCCGCCACCACGGGCTCGTCGAAGTCGGGCAACGGCTGGACTGCCTCCACGCTGGTCGAGGCCGGAACCGCTTGCAAGGTCTGCACGCTCGCCAGCTGGCGGCCATCCATCGCCAGCACACGCAGCTGCAGCGCCAGCTCGCAGGCCCCGCGCCCCCCGTTCATGACCGCCAGCCGCGCCGCGCCGGCCTCCAGCCGCACGGCGACCGCGAGCGGTGCCAGCGCACGGCGCACGACATGCCAGGCCGGCTTCACGGCGCCGGAGGAGTCGATGAGGGCCCAGCTCGTCACCGGCCAGCAGTCATTCAGCTGCCAGACCAGCGCGCCGCCGACGGCGCGCGCGCCAGGACGCTGCCAGCGGCGGCGGAAGTCCTGGTAGGCCACGCGCATGGCCTCGGCCTGAACGAACTGCGTCGCATAGACATGCTCGGCCAGCGTCGGTCCGACACGCAGGTTGTCGGCCAGGTAGACCGACAGTCGCCGATGCCCGTCCGGCCCCGCCGCCGAGCCCGCCTTGTTGTGCCACTGCACCGTGCGGCTCTCGGGGAAGCGCTCGGCCTGCGGAAGCACCGACTCGAACAGCGCCAGCGACGGGTGCGACTGCATGCCGAACTCGCTGACGAAGCGCGCCTGCACGTCGCCATAGCGCTGGTAGGGCAGCATCTGCTGGTGCCAGACCTCCCAGCTGTGGCGATCGCCGACCGTCGCGTCAGAGGACTTCGCGCCGTCGCCGGGCGTGAAGGGGCTGCCGGGCCAGTAAGGCCTGTCCGGGTCCAGCGCGGCGCAGACATCGGGCAGCAGGCCCTCGTAGATCGCTCGCGCCTCGAAGCGGTCCGCCGGCACGCCGGAGCCAGCCAGGCCGACGGACTCGGCCAGCATGTAGTCCTCGTTGTTGCCGCACCAGAGCGCCAGGCAGGCATGGTGGCGCAGGCGCTCGACGGCGGCTTCGGCCTCGGCCCTCACGCTGGCCATGAACCCGGCGTTGGCCGGGTACAGGCCGCAGGCGAACATGAAGTCCTGCCAGACCAGGATGCCCAATTCGTCGCAGGCCTCGTAGAAGGCCTCGTGCTCGTAGATGCCGCCCCCCCAGACGCGCAGCATGTTCATGTTGGCGGCCGCGGCCTGGGCCACCCGCTCGCGATAGCGCGAGGGCGTGATGCGCTCCAGCAGGCTGTCGTCGGGAATCCAGTTCGCGCCGCCGGCAAAGACGTCCTGCCCGTTGACCTCGAAATGGAAGCTGCTCCCCGCCTCGCCATCCACCGCGGCCTGCACCAGGCGCAGCGTGCGAAGCCCGATGCGGCGGCTGTCCTCGGCCAGCACCTCGCCTTCGTCGCCCAGCACCCGGGCAACCAGCGTGTAGAGCGGCTGTGCACCCAGCCCCAGCGGCCACCACAGCTGCGCATCCGTCACCGCCATGGTCGCCTGCGCAGAGCCGGCCGGCACGGTCTGCTCGGCCACGCCGCGGCCCGCCGGGTCCAGCAGCACCAGGGCCAGTCGCCGGCCCCTGCCCTCGACGTGGGCAGACACACGCAGCGTCGCGCGGCGACCCGCCACGTCGACCTCGCTGCGGCACTGCAGCGCTTGCACTCGGGACGATCCGCTGTGCCGGCGCACCGCGCGCCAGGGCCCGCTGGTGATCAGCTCGGGCCCCCAGTCCCAGCCGAAGTGGTACTGGGCCTTGCGCACATGCAGGCGCGCGCTGTCGCCGTTCCACAGGGCGCGCTTGCCATGCACGGCCTCCACCGCGCGGGCACGGGCCAGCGCCGGCTCGAAGCACAGCAGCAACTCGTTGCGACCCGGCCTGAGGCGCTCGCGCACGTCCACGCGTCGCGGCACGAACATGTTGTCGGACTGCAGCAGCGGCTCACCGTTCAGCCAGGCCGTGCAATAGGTGTCCAGGCCCTCGAAGACCAGTTCCTCGCGCTCGGCAGGCTCACCGGCCTCGAAGCACAGGCGCCACACCCAGCGGCGCTCGGCCACCCAGCGCACATCCGCCTCGTTGCGGGCATAAAAGGGATCGGAAATGCGGCCGGCCGCGAGCAGCGCGCCATGGGCCGTTCCCGGCACGGCAGCCGGCAGCCAGGCCTCGGCCGGCAGCGCCGCGAGCGCCGGTCCGTCCAGGCCCTCGGGCGCCTCGGCCAGCAGCCAGCCGTCATGCAGATCAATCAATCGTTCAGGGCTCACGTGTCGGAGTCGTTGCGGTTGCGTTGCGCGCCCGCCCGCGGCGGGAGACCCCGAGGGCGCCCGGCACGGCCGGACGGCCCCTGCGCCACAGCATCAGGTGCGCTGCAGCTCGTCTCCTGCTTCGCCACAAGCAAAGCTAAACATTGTTTTGTTGCGCATTCTGTTTCTCTACGACAACGCTAGCACTCGGGGATATTCCCGATGTTATGTTGAAGAGACAGCCAACACGACCACTCAACTCGCGAACATAATCTCTTTCGTTTAGTAAACATTCAAGAGACAACGTGACCATGGCGGCCACGCCCTTCCCCTTGCCATGAACGCCCTGCTCGCCCGGGCCGCGCTGGCCTTCGGCCTCGCCGCCGTCACGTTGCCGGCAGGCGCCGCCCGCCTCGTCATCTGGATGGTGGGCGACGACAAGACGCCGCAGGTCATGCAGCCCGCCGTCGCCAGTTTCCGGGCCAGCCATCCGGGCGTGGACGTCGAGGTGCGCGACGTGCCCTGGGCGGACGCGATGACCAAGTACTCCGCCGCGCTGGCCAGCCGGCGCGGGCCGGATCTCGTCACCGGCAGCACGTCCTACGCCATCGCGCTGGGCGCCAAGGGCGCCCTGGTGGACCTGGCCGGCGCCGCCCCCGACCTGGCCGCCGAGCTGGCGCGCCAGGCCAACCCCGGCGCCCTGCGCGCCATCCGCCGCCCGGACGGGCGGCTCTACGGCGCACCGTTCGACATGCATGTGCAGCTGCAGTACTACCGGCGCGACCTGCAGCCCACGGCGCCCGCCGACTGGGACGGCTTCATCGCCGCAGCCAAGGCGCTGCGCGGCCAGGGCCACGGCTTTGCCCAGCAATGGGGCAACACCAGCTGGCTGGGCTTCTACCCCTATCTGCGCCAGGCGGGCGGCACGGTCTACGATGCCAGCTGCAGCAAGGCCGTCGTCGACAGCCCCGAGGCCGTCCGCGCGCTGACCTACTACGCACGGCTGTACCGCGAGCTGCAGGCGCCCACCGACGGCTGGCCGGACGCGGACGGCGGCCTGGAGAGCGGGGCCTACGGGCTGATGCAGTCCGGCACGTGGCTGCTGTCGCGCATGGACATGGTCCACAAAGGGCTGGTCGGGCGCTGGGCCGCCGCGGCCCTGCCGGCCGGGCCGACAGGCCGGCGAACGGCGGTGCTGGGCGGCACGGTGCTGGCCGTCACGCGCTTCTCGCCCAACCGCGAGCTGGCGCTGGACTTCATGCGCACCGTCTACCAGCCCGAGGTCACGCGCCGCATGGCCGAGGCCGCGCTGGCCTACGGCGGCATGTGGCTGCCCTCAGGCCGGCAGGACCAGATCGCCACGCTGCCGCTGCCTCACCGCGAAGCACTGCTGGCCCAGCTCGCAGACGCCGAAGGCCCGCCGCCCTGCCCGGCCTGGATGCGCCAGGACTACATCGTGACCCGCGCCGTGCAGCGCGTCGTGCTGGCCGGCGGCGACCCGCAGGCCGAGCTGAGTCGGGCGGCGGCCGTCATGAACCGCACGCTGGAGACCGCCCGATGATCTGGCGACGCCATGGCCGCCGTCATTTGAAAGATGGGCTGCTCGTCGCCCCGTTCTTCGCCCTCTTCGGCCTGTTCGGCGTCTGGCCCGTGCTGCGCTCGGCATGGCTGAGCTTCACCGACTACCACGCCACCGAGGATCCCCGCTTCGTCGGCCTGCGCAACTACGCCGAGCTCGCGTCCGACGAGCGCTTCTGGACGGCACTCGGCAACACCTCCGCCTACATGACCTCGGTGACGGCAATCGCCGTCGTGCTGGGCCTGGTGCTGGCGCTGAACTTCGGCAGCAACTCGCGCCTGCACCAGTGCGTGCGCGTGGCCTTCTTCCTGCCCGCCGTGGCGGGTGGCGTGGGCGCCATCTCGGCCTGGAAATGGCTGGCCAACTCCGAGGCCTACGGCCTCTTCAACAGCATCCGCACGGCTCTCGGCATGGAGCCGGCCCGCTTTCTTGGCGACCCGCAGTGGACACTGCCGGTGCTGGTGCTGGTCGGCGTGTGGTCGGTGCTGGGCTACAACCTCGTCATCTTCGTCGCCGGCCTGCGTGCCATTCCCGAAGAGCTCTACCAGGCCGCCCGGCTGGACGGTGCCTCGCGATGGCAGCAGCTGCTGCACATCACGCTGCCCAACCTGCGGCCCACGCTGGTCTATGTGACGGTGACCGGCATGGTCGCCAGCTTTCAGGTCTTCTACGAGCCCTATCTGCTCTACGGCGCCGTGGACACGCTGGGCGGCCCGCTGGACTCGGCGCTGATGCTGGTGACCTATCTCTTCGACCGGGGCTTTCGCCAGCTCGACCTGGGCCTGGCATCGGCCGCGGCCTGGGTGCTGACCGTCCTGCTCTTCGGCCTGACCTGGCTGAACCTGAAGCTGATGGGGCGCGAGCGATGAAATGGCTGCGCGCGCCGCTGTGGCTGCTGGTGCCGGCCATGCTGCTGCCCTACTACTGGATGGCCATCGGCGCCTTCAAGAGCGTGGCCGAGCTTCTGCGCCAGCCGCCCACGCTGTGGCCTCAAGGCCCGACCTCGCGCAACTTCTTCAACCCGGACTGGGCGGGCACCACGGCCGATCCAACCAAGCTCGCCGGCATCCTGCAGGTGCAGGTCGAAGGCCACGGCTTTGTGCGCTTCTACGCCAACAGCTTGGCTGTGACCGTCGTCGTCACGGTCGTCAGCCTGCTGGCCGCGTCCCTGGTCGCCTTCGTGCTGACCAAGCGGCCATTCCCCGGCAGCCGCTGGCTGTTCCGGGCCCTGCTCGTCTCGATGATGCTGCCCTGGGAGGTCACCATCGTCCCCAACTTCGTGACGGTGGCCCAGCTCGGCTGGATCAACAGCTACGCGGCTCTGCTGGTGCCGGGGCTGGCCAAGGCCTTCGTCGTCTTCTACTTCCGCCAGGCCATGCTGGGCGTGCCTGACGAACTCATCAACGCCGCCACGCTGGACGGCGCCGGCACGCTGCGCATCTGGTGGAGCGTGGTGCTGCCTGTGCTGAGGCCAGCGCTGGCGGCCATCGCCATCCCCGTGGCGGTCGGCGAATGGAACAACTTCCTGTGGCCCCTGCTCGTCGTCAACGACGCGGCCACGCTGACGCTGCCACTGCAACTCGGCAAGATGGCCGGCAACCTGAGCTTCAACCCGCAGTCGGCCGCCGTGCTGATGGCCGGCTCGCTGCTCGCTTCGCTGCCGGCCATCGTCTTGTTCCTGATCTTCCAGAAGCAGTTCGTTGCCGGGCTGCAGGCGGGCGCCACCAAGGGTTGAAATGAACGGTTTGAAAGGATTTGCGTTGGCCTTGTCATTGATGCTGCCGGCAGCCAGCCAGGCGGACTCGCGGCTGCAAGCCGTCATGCAGCGACTGGAGGCCGGCGAATCCATCACGCTCGCCGCCATCGGCGGCTCCATCACGACGGGTCATGCCGCCCAGCCCCCGCGCGAGCGCGGCTGGGCGGCGTTGCTGGCCAGGTCGCTCGGGCCCAGGGTCAGGCTCGTGAACGCCGGCGTGAGCGGCACGGACTCGGCGGCAGGCGTGCAGCGTCTGGCATCGCAAGTGCTGGACGCCCAGCCCGACCTGGTCGTCGTCGAGTTCGGCGTCAACGACCAATGGCTGGACCCGGCCGTGCGAGGCAGCAGCTATGAGGCCATCCTGCGCCGGCTGCTGGACGCGAAGAAGCCGCCCGCCGTCGTCGTGCTGGGCCTGACCCAGCAGGGCAACCAGCTGCGCGACGCGACCGACCTCCAGCTGAAGCTGGCCGCCCACTACGGCCTCGCGTCGCTGGACTTCGGCCGCTGGATGCAGGCGCGCGTCGATGCCGGCCAGGACCGCTGGACCGCCCTCTACGACGAGCCCGTCCACCCCAACGCCACCGGCCACCAGCGCATCGCGCTCGCCCTGGCCGAGACGCTGCGCGGCGCCACGGCCGGCCCGGCCGCGCCCGTGCCGGCGCCGCTGTTCGGCCGCGCCCACGAGTTCACGCGCCTGCTGAGCGGCGACACCCTCCAGCCCTACCAGGTCCACGGCTTCGCGCGGGGCGGTGAAGTACACCCCGAATGGAAAGGTCAGCAGCCGGGCTGGGAGAGCAGGGCCGACGACGGCGAGGCCCGCTTCCTCGTCTACGGCACCGAGATCGCCGTCTTCCACGCCGAGAGCGAGCATTTCCGCAACCTCGAAGCCCGCGTGGACGACGGCCCCTGGGTGACGCTGCAGGGCCAGGTGCCCGAGCGCAAGGGCTATCTCGGCTGGCACTACACGGTGGCCGGCCGCGGGCTGGAGCCGACGGCCCATCTGCTGCAGCTGCGCGTCAAGCGCGACGAGTGGGCTGGCAGCGGCCGGCCGGCGAGCTTCCTGGCCGTCATGTCGGCCGGCCTGTATCCGGCCGCACTGCGCGCGAGCGACTTCGCGCCCGGTGCGCTTTCGACCCAGCTCATCGCGCCTGACAACGCCCGGCTGCGCTGGGTCGGCCGCATCGCAGACACCGGCACCGGCAAGCTGCTGGCCTGGAGCGGCAGCGAGCTGCGCGCCCGCTTCACCGGCACCCAGCTGGGCCTGAGCTTCCAGTCCACGCACTGGGGCAGCAGCCACTTCACCGTCGAGATCGACGGCCGGCGCCACTGGCTGGCCGCCCCTGGCAACGCGGCGTCCGACTGGCGGCTGCGCGAACCGCTGCCGCCGGGCGAGCACAGGCTGCGCCTGGTCAAGCGCACCGAGGCGCCGATGGCCGAAACCGTCTTCCTCGGCCTGCGCCTGGCCGAGGGTGGCAAGCTGCTGGACCCACCGCCGGCCCGTCCGCTGAAGCTGGTGTTCTACGGCGACTCCATCACCGCCGGCGCCTGCAACGGCGACGTGGCCGAAGACCAGTACGAGGACCTCTACCCCCACGATGGCACGAGGGCCTATGGCGCGGTGACCGCCGAGCGGCTCGGGGCGGACTATGTCGGCATCGCCGTCAGCGGCATCGGCATCACCGCCACCTGGGGCGAGCTGCTGATGCCCCAGGTCTGGAACCGCTATGCGCCCAGGCTCGATGCCCCCGTCGCCCCGCCCGACCCGCGCGCGCCTGATGTCGTGCTGCTCAACCTCGGCCAGAACGACCACGGCTTCCCTGCCTCCAAGGGGCAGGGCATCGCCGCGGACTTCGGCGAGCGCTACCTCGCCTTCGTGCGCCAGCTGCGCGGCCGCTACCCCGACGCCAAGATCGTGCTGCTGATGGGCGGCATGTCGGCGCCGCGCGAGCAGCCCGCCATCCCGCATGCCGTGCAGCGCGCCGTGCAGACCTTGCGCGCGCAAGGCGACGGCAAGGTCTGGTCCTACCGCTTCGACGCTTTCGCCTGGGCCCACCCGCGCATCGACGTCCATGCGCTGATGGCCGACGAGCTGACCCGCTTCCTGCAAACCGAGGTACTGAAATGACGCTCCCCGTTCCCGACATGCGCCGCCCCGAAGCGCTGTGGGCCCACATGCGCCACACGCTGGCCTTCTACGCGCCGCGCGTGACGGACCCGTCCGGCGGCTGCTTCCAGTTCTTCAAGGACGACGGCACGGTCTACGACTGCCGCACCCGCCACCTCGTCAGCAGCACGCGCTTCGTCTTCAATCACGCGCTGGCCTGGCGCTGGTTCGGCGGGCCGGTGGAGGACGTGGACCACGCGCTGGCCTTCGTGAACCAGGCCCACGCGCAGCCCCAGGGCGGCTACGCCTGGGTGCTGGACTGGCAGGACGGCCGCGCCACCGTCACGGACGGCACCAACCACTGCTACGGCCTGGCCTTCGTGCTGCTCGCCCACGCGCATGCCGCCGAGGCTGGCGTGCCGGGCGCAAGGGACGGCATTGCTGCGACCTTCGCGCTGATGGAGGAGCGCTTCTGGGAACCAGCCCACGACCTGTACGCCGACGAAGCAACGTCGGACTGGCAGGTCGGCCCCTACCGCGGCCAGAACGCCAACATGCATGCCTGCGAGGCCATGCTGGCCGCCCACGCTGCCACCGGCGAGGCCCGCTACCTCGACCGAGCGCTGACACTGGCCACCGCCATCGCCCAGCGCCAGGCGGCGCTGGGCGATGGCCTGGTCTGGGAGCACTACAAGACCGACTGGACGCCCGACTGGGACTACAACCGCGACGACAAGACCAACATCTTCCGGCCCTGGGGCTTCCAGACCGGCCACCTCACAGAGTGGGCCAAGCTGCTGCTGATGCTGGAGCGGCGCCTGGGAGAAGCGGCCCCCGACTGGCTGGTGCCGACGGCGCGCCATTTCTTCGACACCGCGATGGAGCGTGGCTGGGATGCCAGCCACGGCGGCCTGGTCTACGGCTTTGCCCCCGGCGGCGAGGTCTGCGACGCGGACAAGTACTTCTGGGTCCAGGCGGAGAGCCTCGCCGCTGCGGCATGGCTGGCCGTGCGCACCGGCGACGAAACCTACTGGCAGTGGTACGACAGCATCTGGGCCTATGCCTGGCAGCACTTCGTCGACCACGAGCACGGCGCCTGGTACCGCATCCTCGGGCCCGCCAACGGGAAGCTCACCGACGAAAAAAGCCCTGCGGGCAAGACCGACTACCACACCCTGGGTGCCTGCCAGGACGTGCTGGCCGCCCTCGGCATTCGCCCTCCGGCCAAGGAAGCCGCATGAAGACCCTGATCTGCACCGTCCTGCTCGCGGCCACTGCCGCCAGTGCCGCTCCGCTCGAATGGCGCGGCATCAGCCTGTCCAGCGCCGAATGGGGCGAGAAGCTGCCCTTCCCCGGCGTCTACGGCAAGGACTACGTCTACCCGACCGTGGCCAGCACGGCCTACTACCAGGCCCAGGGCATGAACCTGATGCGTGTCGGCTTCCGCTGGGAACGTCTGCAGCCGGCGCTGATGGGCGAGCTGGACGCCGCGGAGCTGGCCCGCCTGCGCGAGTTCGTCGACGGCACGACAGCCCGCGGCCTGCATGTGCTGCTGGACCCGCACAACTACGCGGCCTACAAGGAGGTGCACATCGGCAAGCCCGAGGTGCCCATCGCCGCCTTCGCCGACTTCTGGCGCCGCCTGGCCCGGCAGTTCAAGGACAGCCCCAACGTGCAGTTCGGCCTCGTCAACGAGCCGCGCAACATGCCCACCGAGACCTGGGGCCAGGCCGCCCAGGCGGCCATCGATGCGATCCGCGCCACCGGCGCGACCAACCTCATCACGCTGCCCGGCAACGGCTACACGGGCGCGTGGAGCTGGTTCGAGAGCACCTGGTACGGCACCCCCAACGCCGAGGTCATGGGCAAGGTCCGCGATCCGCTGGACCACATGGTGTTCGAGGTGCACCAGTACTTCGACAAGGACGGCTCGGGCACGAACGCCGAATGCGTCAGCCCGCAGATCGGCGCCGAACGGCTGCAGCGCTTCACCGCATGGCTCAAGACCAACAAGCGCCGCGCCCTGCTGGCCGAACTGGGCGGCGGCGCCAACGCCGTCTGCGAGCAGGCCGTGGCCGGCGCGCTTCAGCACCTCGAAGCCAATGCCGACGTCTGGACCGGCTGGCTGTGGTGGGCCGGCGGCCCGCGCTGGGGCGACTACTTCCTGTCGCTGGAGCCCGATGGCCAGGGCAAGGACAAGCCGCAGATGCGCTGGCTGGCGCCCTACCTCCGCTAGTCTTCCTTCATCTGTGCGGCCTTGGCGATCGGGGCCAGCCGCGTCTTCTCCGCCGCGAGGAACTTGCGGAAATCCTCGCGGCTGCCACCCGTCGGGTCGATGGCCAGCGGGATCAGCTTGGCACGCAGCTCGCTCGTCTTCAGGGCCGCGTTCACCGCGGCGTTGAGCTTGTCGAGGATGGCCTCGGGCGTGCCCTTGGGCGCGAACACGCCCGACCAGTGGCCGATGAAGACATCGCTGAAGCCCTGCTCCTGGGCGGTGGGCAGATCCGGCAGGGCCGCGATGCGGCGGTTCCAGGTCGACGCCACGGCCTTGAGCTTGCCCGCCTTGACCATGGACAGCACGACGGGGCTGGCCTCGGAAGTCGCATCGACCTGGTTGCCGACGACGGCGGCCATGCCCTCGGAGCCGCTCTTGAAAGGCACGATCTGCAGCTTGGCGCCGGCCTTGAGCTTGAGCATCTCGGCCACGAAATGCGGCGTGCTGCCGGTGCCGGCCGTCGCGAAGTTCAGGCCCGCGCCCTTCTTCGACGCGGCGATCAGCCCCTTGAGGTCCTTCACCGGCGAATCCCCCGGCACGACGACGACCGAGGGGCTGACGGCCATCATGACGACGGGCACGAGGTCGTCCTCGGCATAGGGCATGCGCGTCTTGATCAACGCGTTGGTGATGACGCCGGCAGCCGGCGTGAGGAAGGTGTAGCCGTCGGGCGCCGCCTTGGCCACGTAGGCCGCGCCAATCATGGAGCCAGCACCCGGCTTGTTCTCGATGACGATGGGCTGGCCCAGCTGCTTGGCCGTGGCCTCGGCCACCGTGCGCGCGACGATGTCGTTGGCGCCTCCCGGGCCGAAGGGCACGACGAAGTGGAGGGGCTTGGAAGGCCAGCCGGCCTCCTGGGCCTGGGCGCCGAAGGCCGCCAGCAAGGCGGCGGCGATGAAGAGCTTGGTCAAGACGGTCTCCCGCAATGGATGCGGCCGAGCCTACCCCGCGGCTGCGGGGGCTGAGCAACGTGACAACCCGCACAGGCATAAGCAGATGACGAAAGCTTTGTTTGAAATCCTGTCATCCCACGTCAGACTGGCGGCGTTGCAACCAGCACAGACAGCTTCCGCCCTCGTCCGATGTGTGAGCTTTTCGCCCTCAACAGCCGCCAGCCGGCCGCCGCCACCTTCTCGCTGAGCGGCTTTGCCGCCCGCGGCGGGCGCACCGCAGACCATGTCGACGGCTGGGGCGTGGCCTTCCACGAAGGCGAGCGCTGCGAGGTCACCGTGGAGGACAGCCCGGCCGCCGAGTCCGCGCTGGCCCGCCACCTGGGCCACCATCCGGTGCGCGCCCGCAACATCCTGGCCCACATCCGCAAGGCCACCCAGGGCGTGCGTGCGATGGAGAACTGCCACCCCTTCCGCCGCGAATGGGCGGGCCGCACCTGGGTCTTCGCCCACAACGGCGACCTGAAGGACTTCCACCCCGCGCTGGACGGCAGCTTCATGCCCGCCGGCCAGACCGACAGCGAGCGCGCCTTCTGCTGGCTGATGCAGCGTCTGCAGCAGCGCTTCGGCGCCGGGCTGCCCGACTGGCCCGAACTTGCCGCCACGCTGACGCCCTGGATCCACGAAGTCGCCGAACACGGCCGCTTCAACCTGCTGCTGACCGACGGCCGCGCGATGCTGGCCCATGCGTCCACCAGGCTGCACTGGCTGCAGCGCAGCCCGCCCTTCGGGCAAGTGGCCCTGCGCGACGGCGACCTCAGCGTGGACCTCGCCACCGTCAACAACCCGGCCGATCGCATGGCCCTGGTGTCCACCGAGCCGCTGACCCACGGCGAGGCTTGGGCAGCGTTTGCGCCCGGCGAGGTGCGCGTGTTTGCGGACGGCGAGTGCGTGTTTCTGAGCGAAGGCCTGACGGCGCTGGCCGCCGCCTGAGTTCAGGTCACCGGCGCGGGGTTGAACAGCACCAGGCTGTTGTGCAGCTTCCAGTGTTCGGCCCAGGTCTTCTTGCGGCCGCTGGCGACGTCCAGCAGCAGCCGGAACATGGCCCAGCCCGTCTCCTCGATGGTCGCCTCGCCGTCGGCGATCTTGCCGGCGTTGATGTCCATCAGGTCGTGCCAGCGGCGCGCCAGGTCGGTGCGCGTCGCGACCTTGACGACCGGACACTCGGCCAGGCCGTAGGGCGTGCCGCGGCCGGTGGTGAAGATGTGCAGGTTCATGCCGGCGGCGAGCTGCAGCGTGCCGCAGATGAAGTCGCTGGCCGGCGTGGCTGCGTAGACCAGCCCGCGCTGGTCGCGCCTCAGCTTGTCGCCCGGTGCCAGCACATGCGAGATGGCCGAGCTGCCGCTCTTGATGATGGAGCCCATCGCCTTCTCGGCGATGTTGGACAGGCCACCGGCCTTGTTGCCGGGCGTGGTGTTGGCTGAGCGGTCGACGCGGCCGCGGTCCAGGTAGCGGTCGTACCAGCCCAGCTCGCGGATGATGGCGTCGGCCACCTCGGGCGTGGCCGCGCGGCTGGTGAGCTGCTCGACGGCATCGCGCACCTCGGTGTTCTCGCTGAACATGATGGTGGCGCCGGCGCGCACCAGCAGGTCCGCGCAGAAACCCACGGCCGGGTTGGCCGTCACGCCGGAGAAGGCGTCGCTGCCACCGCACTGCACGCCTACGACCAGTTCGCTGGCCGGCACCGTCTCGCGGCGGCGGGCGTTCAGGCGCTCCAGATGCGGCTTCGCGCTCTGCACGATGTCGTCGAGCATGGACATGAAGCCCACGTGGGCATCGTCCTGCAGGCAGATCGTTTCCGGGCCAGCCTCGGGATCGCGCTCGTCCACGATCGCAAAGGACCCCGGCGGCAGCAGGCGTGCGGGCTGCAGCTTCTCGCAGCCCAGGCTCACCACCATCACCTCGCCGCCGAAGTTGGGGTTCAGCGAGATGTTCCTGAGCGTGCGGATGGGGATGACGGCGTCCGGCGCATCGATGGCCACGCCGCAGCCATAGCTGTGCTCCAGGCCGATGACGTCGTCGACGTTGGGGTAGAGCGGCAGCAGCTCGGCCTTGATGCGCGCCACCGCCTGGGCGACAACACCCGCCACGCATTGCACGGTGGTGGTGATGGCAAGGATGTTGCGCGTGCCCACCGAGCCGTCGGCGTTGCGATAGCCCTCGAAGGTGTAGCCCGTGAGAGGCTCGACGACAGGAGGCTTCACGGTGGCGACGGGCAAGCCCTCCAGTGCGCGGGCCGACGGCATCTGCAGCAGCCGCTCGTGCACCCAGCTGCCGGCCGGGATGGGCTTGAGGGCGTAGCCGATGGGCACGGCGTAGCGCAGCACCACCTCGCCCTCGGCGATGTCTCGCAGAGCAACCTTGTGGCCCTGCGGCACCTTGTCGCGCAACATCAGCCCGGCGCCGGGCACACCCTGTGGCAGACGCGTGCCCTCGGGCAGGCCGCCGTCGTTGGCGACGATGGCGACGTTGTCCTCGGCGCGCATGCGCAGCGTCAGCGGGGGGCGGGGGGAAACGGCATTCATATCCGGCGTCGGAGTGGCTAAAGTGCGAACAAGTCTTGTTGTACGTCGTCTAGTTGTCGTACAACTTGCCTCACTTTAGACGCCCTGCCAGCTTCAACACCCCGGGAAAACCCGCGAATGCACGCCCCCATCCCCCGCCGCCGCCCTCGCACGCTGGCCCTCGAACTGGTCGACTCGCTCGGCGACCGCATCCGCGCGGGCCAGCTGCAGGCCGGGGACAAGCTGCCCACCGAGGCGGCCATCATGGAGGAGTTCGAGGTCAGCCGCACGGTCGTGCGCGAGGCCATCTCCAAGCTGCAGGCCGCGGGGCTGGTCGAGACGCGCCACGGCATCGGCACGTTCGTCATCGGGCCGGGCGACGGGCCCTCGTTCAAGATCACGCCCGAGCAGTTCGGAACGCTGCAGGACGTCATCGCCGTGCTGGAGCTGCGCATCGGCCTGGAAACCGAGGCCGCTGGCCTGGCCGCCCAGCGCCGCAGCGAAGCCAACCTTGTCGCCCTGCGCAAGGCGCTGGACGCGGTCATCGCCGCGGTGGAGGCCGGCCAGGACTCGGTCGCGGCCGACTTCCAGTTCCACCTGGAGATCGCCCGGGCGACGCAGAACAGCCACTTCGCCGACCTGATGGCGACGCTGGGTGCCCAGATCATCCCGCGCGCCCGTCTGGAACCGGCGGCGGACATGAGTGCCGAACGACTGGCCTACATGCGGCGCGTGAACACCGAGCACGAGAACATCCTCGACGCCATCACCAGCCAGGACGTCGAGTCGGCCCGCGCCGCGATGCGCACCCACCTCAGCAACAGCCGCGAGCGCCGCCGCCGCGCCCAGGCGGAAGCTGGCTGAGCGTCGCGTAAAGCACCGCCAAATTCGGGTTATCCCCAGTCTCGCAGGATTTGATTGAAGTTGTACGATGACCTACAACTTATCTCATCCCAACGCCACGGAGACCCGCCCATGTCGCCCCAAGAACTCAAAGCCGTCCTGCAAGCCGGCCTGCTGTCCTTCCCGCTGACCGATTTCGACGCCCAGCTGAACTTCGCCCCCAAGGCCTATGCCGACCGCCTGGAGTGGCTGCAGCCCTATGGCGCCTCGGCCCTGTTCGCCGCCGGTGGCACGGGTGAGTTCTTCTCGCTGGAGCCGGGCGAGTACACCGACATCATCAAGGTCGCGCTGGACACCTGCCGCGGCCGCACGCCCATTCTTGCCGGCGCCGGTGGTGGCACCCGCGTGGCCATCCAGTACGCGCAGGAGGCCGAGCGCCTGGGTGCGCAGGGCATCCTGCTGCTGCCCCACTACCTGACCGAAGCCAGCCAGGAAGGCCTGATCGCCCACGTCGAGGCCGTCTGCAGGAGCGTCAAGTTCGGCGTCGTCGTCTACAACCGCGGCGCCTGCAAGCTGACGCCGCAGAGCCTGCAGGTGCTGGCCGACCGCTGCCCCAACCTCATCGGCTTCAAGGACGGCCTGGGGGACATCGAGAAGTTCGTCGCCATCCGCCAGACGCTGGGCGAGCGCTTCGCCTACCTGGGCGGCCTGCCCACCGCCGAGGTGTTTGCCGGTGCCTACAAGGCCATGGGCTGCCCGGTCTACTCCTCCGCCGTCTTCAACTTCATCCCGAAGACCGCCATGGAGTTCTACAACGCCCATGCCGCCAATGACACGGCCACCTGCGACCGCCTGATCCGCGACTTCTTCCTGCCCTACCTGGCCATCCGCAACAAGGGCGAGGGCTACGCCGTGTCCATCGTGAAGGCCGGCGCCACCCTTGTCGGCCACGGCGCCGGCCCGGTTCGCCCGCCGCTGTCGGACCTGCTGCCCGCCGAGGTGGACCAGCTCGGCGCACTGATCTCCAAGCTCGGCCCGCAATAAGTTCTTCCTTCCATAACGACACCAGGAGACAACCGATGAAGCGACTGCTGACCTCCGTGCTGCTGAGCCTCGCCGCAGCCACCGGCGCCATGGCCCAGGCCTGGCCTGCCAAGCCCGTGACCCTGCTCGTGCCCTTCCCGCCGGGTGGCTCCACCGACGCCATCGCCCGGCTGCTTGGCAACAAGCTGCAGGAGAAGCTCGGCGCCAGCTTCGTCGTCGACAACCGCGGCGGCGCCGGCGGCACCATCGGCACGGCGGCCGTCAAGCGCTCCGCGCCGGACGGCTACACCATCCTTGTCTCGTCGCTGGGCCCGCTGGTCATCGGTCCGCATCTGCTGAAGAACATCGGCTACGACCCCACCAAGGACCTGGACTTCATCAGCGTCGCCGTGCAGGCGCCCAATGTGCTGGTCGTACCGGCCGCGTCGCCGCACAAGACCATGGCCGAGGTGCTGGCCTTCCTGAAGGCCAATCCCGAGAAGATGAGCTTCGCCTCCTCGGGCAACGGCTCCAGCGACCACATCACGGCCGAACTGTTCTGGCAGCAGACCGGCACCACCGGCCTGCACATCCCCTACAAGGGCGGCGGCCCGGTCATGACCGACCTGCTGGGCAACCAGGTGGACGCCAGCTTCATGAACATCAACACCGCGCTGCCGCAGATCAAGGCCGGCAAGCTGCGCGCGCTGGGCATCACGAGTGCCAAGCGCTCGCCGGTGCAGCCCGATGTGCCGACCATGGACGAGCTGGGCATCAAGGGCCTGCAGGTCTACTCGTGGCAGGCCGTGGCGGCGCCCAAGGGCCTGCCCGCCGACATCAAGGCCAGGCTGCACTCGGCAATAGTCGCCACGCTGAACGCGCCCGACGTGAAACCCAAGCTCATCGAGCAGGGCTTCGAGATCGTCGGCAACACCCCCGAGCAGTTCACCGCCTTCCAGCACGCCGAGTTCGATCGCTGGAAGAAGGTCATCACCGAACGAAAAATTACGGCCGATTGAAGTTCTCCATGAGCAGTTCCACCCCTGTCATCCAAGAGCTGCGTGTCATCCCGGTCGCCGGGCGCGACAGCATGCTGCTCAACCTCAGCGGCGCCCACGCGCCCTTCTTCACGCGCAACCTGCTGATCCTGACCGACAGCGCCGGCAACACCGGCGTCGGCGAGGTGCCCGGCGGCGAGAAGATCCGCCAGACGCTGGAAGACGCACGCCAGCTGGTCGTCGGCCAGCCGGTTGGCTCGCACCTGAGCGTGCTGCAGAAGATCAGCCAGGCCTTTGCCGACCGCGACGCCGGCGGCCGCGGCCTGCAGACCTTCGACCTGCGCACCACGATCCACGCGGCCACGGCCATCGAGTCGGCTTTCCTGGACCTGCTCGGCCAGCACCTCGGCGTGCCGGTCGCCGCCCTGCTCGGCGAAGGCCAGCAGCGCGACTCGGTCGAGATGCTGGGCTACCTCTTCTACGTCGGCGACCGCAACAAGACCGACCTGCCCTACGCCTGCGAGCCCGGTGCCGACAACGCCTGGAGCCGCCTGCGCCACGAAGTCGCGCTGACGCCCGAGGCGATCGTCAAGCTCGCCGAGGCGGCACGCGAGCGCTACGGCTTCAACGACTTCAAGTTGAAGGGCGGCGTGCTGCGCGGCGACGAGGAGGTCGAGGCCATCCGCGCGCTGCACGAGCGCTTCCCCGGGGCCCGCGTGACGCTGGACCCCAACGGCGGCTGGCTGCTCAAGGACGCCATCCGCCTGATGCGCGACATGAAGGGCGTGCTGGCCTACGCCGAAGACCCCTGCGGCGCCGAGGAGGGCTTCTCCGGCCGCGAGGTCATGGCCGAGTTCCGCCGCGCCACCGGCCTGCCGACGGCCACCAACATGGTCGCCACCGACTGGCGCCAGCTGAGCCACGCGCTGTCGCTGCAGAGCGTGGACATCCCGCTGGCCGACCCGCATTTCTGGACCATGGCCGGCTCGGTGCGCGTGGCGCAGACCTGCCGCGACTGGGGGCTGACCTGGGGTTCGCACTCCAACAACCACTTCGACATCTCGCTGGCCATGTTCACCCATGTCGGCGCCGCCGCGCCCGGCAAGGTCACGGCCATCGACACCCACTGGATCTGGCAGGACGGCCAGCGCCTGACGAAAGACCCGCTGCAGATCGTCGGAGGCCATGTGCAGGTGCCTTTGAAGCCTGGCCTGGGCGTGGAACTCGACATGGCCGAGGTGGAAAAGGCGCATGCGCTATACAGGCAGCATGGCCTGGGCGCGCGCGACGACGCGATCGCGATGCAATACCTCATCCCCGGCTGGACCTTCAACCCCAAGCGCCCTGCGCTGGATCGCTGACATGAACAAGAATCTGATCGCCGGTGAATGGCTGGACGGCCACACCGTTTCCCGCAACATCAACCCGTCCGACACGCGCGACCTGATCGGCGAGTACGCCCAGGCCGACGCCGCCCAGGCCGAGCTGGCCATCACGGCCGCGACGGCCGCCTTCCCGGCCTGGAGCCTGTCCACGCCGCAGCAGCGCTTCGACATCCTCGACGCCGTCGGCACCGAGATCCTCGCCCGCCGCGTCGAACTGGGCGACCTGCTGGCCCGCGAGGAAGGCAAGACCCTGCCCGAGGCCATCGGCGAGGTCCAGCGCGCCGGCAACATCTTCAAGTTCTTTGCCGGCGAGGCGCTGCGCCCCGGCGGCGAGAGCCTGCCGTCGGTGCGGCCGGGCGTCGGCGTCGAGGTCACCCGCGAGGCCATCGGCGTCGTCGGCCTCATCACGCCGTGGAACTTCCCCATCGCCATTCCCGCCTGGAAGATCGCGCCGGCCCTGGCCTGGGGCAACTGCGTCGTCTTCAAGCCGGCCGACCTGGTGCCCGGCTCGGCCTGGGCGCTGGCCGAGATCCTGTCGCGCTCGGGCCTGCCGGCCGGCGTGTTCAATCTCGTCATGGGCCGCGGCTCGGTGGTGGGCGAGAAGCTGCTGAACGACCCGCGCGTGGCGGCCATCAGCTTCACCGGCTCGGTCGCCACCGGCCAGAAGGTCGCCGCCGCCTGCGTGGCCCGCATGGCCAAGTTCCAGCTGGAGATGGGCGGCAAGAACCCGATGGTCGTGCTGGACGATGCCGACCTGAACGTCGCCGTCAACGCCGCCGTCAACAGCGGCTTCTTCTCCACCGGCCAGCGCTGCACGGCATCCTCGCGCCTCATCGTCACCGAAGGCATCCACGACCGCTTCATCGCCGCCATGGTCGAGAAAATGAAGACGCTGAAGGTCGACGACGCCCGCAAGGCCGGCACCGACATCGGCCCCGTGGTGGACGCCAGCCAGCTCGGCCAGGACGTCGACTACATCGGCATCGCCAAGGCCGACGGCGGCCGCCTCGTGCAAGGCGGCCAGCGCATCGAGCACAACGCCGACGGCGCGCCGGGCTTCTACCTGACGCCGGCCCTGATCACGGACACGACGCCCGAGATGCGCATCAACCGCGAGGAAGTGTTCGGCCCCGTCGTGAGCGTGCTGCGCGCCCGCGACTACGAGCACGCGCTGCAGCTCTCCAACGACACGCCCTTCGGCCTGGCTGCCGGCATCGCGACGACCTCGCTGAAGCACGCCACCCACTTCAAGCGCCACTCGCAGGCCGGCATGGTGATGGTCAACCTGCCGACGGCGGGCGTGGACTATCACGTGCCCTTCGGCGGCCGCAAGGGCAGCAGCTACGGCCCGCGCGAACAGGGCCGCCACGCCGCCGAGTTCTACACGACCGTGAAGACGGCCTACACACAAGCCTGACCCTGCAGGCCTGATCCCACTCATTCGGCACCAGCGCCCGGCAAGAGGCGCAGCCGCTGCATTGCCCGGAGACACACCATGACCACCGCCACCGCCTCGCTGGCCCATGCCGCCAGCGCCACCCGAACGAAGAAGCGCTTCGCGATTCTTGCCATGCTCTTCGTCGTCACGACGATCAACTACGCCGATCGCGCCACCCTCTCCATCGCCGGCCCGGCGCTCTCCAAGGAACTGGGCATAGACGCGGTGACCATGGGCTACATCTTCTCGGCGTTCGGCTGGTCCTACGTCATCGCCCAGCTGCCCGGCGGCTGGCTGCTGGACCGCTTCGGCTCCAAGCTGGTCTACGCGGCCAGCATCTGCCTGTGGTCCGTCTTCACGCTGCTGCAGGGCGGCATCAGCTTCATCACGGCCAACGTCGGCCTGGCGGTGGTCACGCTGTTCGCGCTGCGCTTCCTCGTCGGCGCAGCCGAAGCGCCGTCCTTCCCGGCCAACGGCCGCATCGTGGCGTCCTGGTTCCCCGCCAGCGAGCGTGGCACGGCCTCGGCCATCTTCAACTCGGCCCAGTATTTCGCGACCGTGCTGTTCGCGCCGCTGATGGGCTGGATCACGCACAGCTACGGCTGGCCGGCCGTCTTTGTCGTCATGGGCCTGCTGGGCATCGCGCTGAGCGTCGTGTGGATGAAGACCGTCTACACGCCCAAGACCCACCCTGGCGTCAATGCCGCCGAGCTGGACTACATCGCCGCCGGCGGCGCGCTGGTGCACATGGACCAGCCCGGCACGCAAAGCCGCAGCTTCGCGCCCAACAGCCCCAAGCTCGGCTACATCAAGCAGCTGCTGTCCAACCGCATGCTGATGGGCGTCTACGTGGGCCAGTACTGCATCACGACGCTGACCTATTTCTTCCTGACCTGGTTCCCCGTCTACCTGGTCAAGGAGCGCGGCATGTCCATCCTCAACGCCGGCTTCGTCGCGGCGCTGCCGGCCATCTGCGGCTTTGCCGGCGGCGTGCTGGGCGGGCTGATCTCCGACGGCCTGCTGCGCCGCGGCAAGACGCTGACCGTGGCGCGCAAGACGCCCATCGTCATCGGCATGCTGCTGTCCACCTCCATGATCCTGTGCAACTACGTGGACAGCGCCGCCGTGGTCGTGGCCATCATGTCGCTGGCCTTCTTCGGCAAGGGCCTCGGGGCGCTCGGTTGGGCCGTCGTGTCCGACACCTCGCCCAAGGAAATCTCGGGCCTCTCCGGCGCACTGTTCAACACCTTCGGCAATACGGCCGGCATCACGACGCCCATCGTCATCGGCTACCTGATCAAGGGCACGGGCTCGTTCAACGCGGCGCTCGTGTTCGTCGCGGCCAATGCGCTGGTGGCCGTGTGCTGCTATCTCTTCGTCGTCGGCGACATCAGGCGCTTCGAGCTGCGAAAGTAGGCACGCCGCGCGCACCGTGCAGCAAGCCTGGTGCAAGCGGGAGTCACGGGTCTTTCATGCGGCATTCCTAGCCTGCGAGGTTCATCCACTGCGGCCATTCGCCGCCAGAAGAGCCTCTTCATGCGCCAGCGCCCGACGACTCCCCTCGCCCTGCTTCCCCTCGCCCACGGCCTCGCACTCGCGGGCCTGGTGCTGTCCCCCGGCGCCCAGGCCGCCGAAGCGGCCAGGCCCGCCGCCGACACCGTCACGCTGGAGCCGGTCATCGTGTCGGCCCAGTCCGGCGCCTACCGCAAGGAAAAGGACACCGCCTCGGCGGTCGCGCCCACGCAGGCCAGCCTGACGGCCACACAGCCGCAATCGGTCATCACGCGCGAGTTCATCGAGCAGTCGGTCGCGCCCACGGCCGAGTACAGCCGCATCGTCGCCATCGCGCCGAGCGTGTCGGGCGACTCGGCCAACGGCCCCGGCCTGTCGGAGACCAAGACCACGCTGCGTGGCTTCAGTGACGACCAGTACAACATCACCTTTGACGGTATCCCCTGGGGCGACACCAACAATCCCGCCCACCATTCCACCTCCTTCTTCCCCGGCGCCGTCATCGGCGGTGCGGTCGTCGAGCGCGGCCCTGGCAACGCCAGCAACCTCGGCTTCGCCACCTTCGGCGGCTCGCTGAACCTGTTCTCCAAGCAGGCGGGCAAGCAGGCCGGCGGCAGCGTGTTCTCGTCCTTCGGCACATGGAACACCCGACTGCTGGGTGTCGCGCTGGAGAGCGGCCAGCTCGCCGGGTTCAACAAGGCGACGGTGCAGCTCAACGTGCAGCGACTGTCTTCCGACGGCTACCTGAGCGGCAACCGCATCGGCAGCAACAACGTGACGCTGAAGGTGGACCTGCCGCTGTCGGCCGACCACACGCTGACCGGTTTCATGTCCGTCAACCGCATCCACTACGTGCAGCCCGACAACAGCAAGGGCCCGACGCTGGAGCAGGTGGCGCAGTACGGCAAGAACTACAGCCTCAACGACGACCCGTCCAGCTTCAACTACGCCGGCTTCAACCACACCGCCAAGGCGACGGACTTCGAATACCTGCGCCTGCGCTCGCGCTGGTCGGCCGCCTTCTCGACGGAGGCCCAGGCCTATACCTACAGCTACGACAACCAGACCATCTCGTCCACCGACCCCACCGGTGCCACCGCCCCGGGCACCAAGGCCGGCGCCAAGGGCAACCTCGACATCCCCGGCATCGACAAGCAGAACAAGTACCGCGTGCTGGGCGGCATCTTCCGCACCGAGACGCAGCTTGACGCCGGCCTGCTGCGCGCCGGCGTCTGGGCAGAAAGCTCCGACACCGACCGCCACCAGTACGACCTCGACCTGACCCTGGGCGTGCGCGACCCCCGCGAGACCAAGCCGGCGCCGGTGCAGAACCCGAGCGTGCTGTTCGACCAGCAGTCGAGGATCTCGTCCTTCCAGCCCTATGCCGAATTCGAGTGGGAGCCCCTGCAGGGCACCACCATCACGCCGGGCTTCAAGCACGTGGACATCACGCGCTCGGTCAGCGCCCAGGTCAACCAGTCGACACGCCTGCCGCAGAACGCCAGCGTTCTCTACAGCGCCAACCTGCCGTTCCTGACGCTGAACCAGCGCCTGGGACACGACCTGGCCACCTACGCGCAGGTCGCCAAGGGCTTTCAGATCCCCGACCTGAAGTCCTTCTACATCGCCGACCCGACCAAGAACAGCAGCGACCCGCAGAAGTCCACCAACTACCAGATCGGCATCGTCGGCAAGGGCGCCGCGCTGACCTGGGACGTCGACCTCTACAAGATCGATTTCACGAACAAGTACGTGTCCAACGGCCTGGGCGGCACAGCAGCGGCCTACGTCAACATCGGCGGCGCGGTCTACAAGGGCGTGGAAGGCCAGGCCACCTGGCTGATCGGCAACGGCATCGCAGCCTATGTGAACGGCTCGCTCAACAAGGCCACCGCCAACGACACGGGCAGGACCATTGCCGGGGCCCCTGACATGACGGCGGCGCTGGGCGCGCTCTACAACAGCGGCCCCTGGGGCGCCTCGCTGATCTTCAAGCGCACCGGGCGCAGCTACCAGCAGGACTACGACGCGGCCAACCCGGCCGCGTACGACACCTACCGCATCGCCGCCACGACCAACACCGACCTCAGCATGTCCTACCGCTTCACCGGCCTGGGCTGGGGCGTGCAGGGGCTGAAGCTTCAGCTCAACGTCTTCAATCTGATGAACAGGCAGGACGTCACGTCCATCAGCCCCGCCAAGGTGGCCAGGTACGACCAGTACACCTTCCAGGCGCCACGCAGCTGGCAGCTGTCGGCCAAGGCCGAGTTCTGAGCCTGCCCCGGCGGGACGCGATGCTGCCCGCCCGCCGCGGGCAGCATCACGGGCCAGCCCCTGAAGACGGCGTGCTGAACTCGATGCGGTGCTTGCCGGCACGCTTGGCCCTGTACATGGCCTGGTCGGCGCGGGTCATCAGCTCCTCGGCCTGCAGGCCGTCGTCGGGCCACAACGCCACGCCCACGCTGGCGCCCACGGCCACGCTCGCACCGCCCGGCAGCACCACGGGCGCCTCCAGCGCCTGCAGCATGCGGGCCAGCACGGGCTCGACATCCTCCCGCCGGCTGACGCCCGTCAGCACGACGACGAATTCGTCGCCGCCGATTCGAGCCGCCAGATCCTCGGCACGCGTGCCCTTGCCGATGCGACGTGCCACCTCGCGCAGCAGGGCGTCACCGGCTTCGTGGCCCAGCTCGTCGTTGACCGCCTTGAAGCCGTCGAGATCGACGAAGGCCACGGCCAGCTTCTGCCCGCTCTGACGCGCCTGCCGGATCGCCTCGGTCAGCGCCGGCGCCAGCTGGCTGCGGTTGGGCAGGCCGGTCAGCTCGTCGTGGCCCGCCCGGTGCTCGGCCTCGGCCTCGCTGGCCTTCACCCGCGAGATGTCCACCATGACCCACATCGACTGCCCGTCCGGCAGGTGCACGCCGCTGAGGTCGATCCAGACCAGGCTGCCGTCCGTGCGCCGCATCTGCAGCTCGGTGCGGTACTGACTTCCCTCGGTCAGGCCCGCGTAGGCCCGGCCGACGCGCTCGTAATCGGCCTCGTCGGCATAGACCTCCCGCGTGGGCCGCCCGACCAGTCCGCCCGGCTCATACCCCAGCATGCGGGCCAGCGCCCGGTTGTGCCAGACGGTCACGCGGTCAAGCGCCTTGGCGATGCCGACGATCTCGTTGTCCAGCATGGCCTGCTGCTCGGCGGCCAGCTGGGCCGAGGTGGCCTGGGCGCGCAGCAGGTCGCGCTGGCGCACCATCACCAGGGCCGACAGCGTCACGACAAGCAGGCCCAGCAGGCCGCTGAGCAAGCCCAGCCGCACGGCCTCGCGCCGCCAGGGGCCATAGAAGTCCTCGGTGTCCAGGCCCACCACCACCGTCAGCGGATAGCCGGCCACGCGCTGGTAGGCCGAGGCCCGCTCGATGCCGTCCAGCACCGTGCGCGTGACGTAGAAGCCGCTCTCGCGCCGGTGGGTCAGCACGTCGCTGAGCTCCGCCGAGATCTTGTTGCTGCCGACGCCGGCCAGGCGGTCGGTGGCGCCGGGCACGTAGCGGGCGACGAGGTTGAGCCCGTCCGTGCGCAAGGCCACGGCGCCCCGCGTGCTGCGCGCCACGGCCTCGAAGCGGTCGATGAAATGCTCGGACGACAGCACCGCGTAGACCACGCCGAGAAAGCGCCCGTCGCCGCCCCGCCAGGCGCGCGCCAGCACCAGGCTCCAGCGCCCCGTGACGCGGCTCATCAGCGGCTCGGACAGCGCCAGCTCGTCGGGCCGCGCGCGGGCCTGCGCGAAATAGGGACGGTCACCCACCGACACCGGCGCGGCCGTGTCGCTGGTCAGCACCCGGCCCTCGGCATCGGTGATGCGCAGCCCGTCCACTTCGGGCAGCAGGCTGCGCCGGCCTTCGATGATGGCGCGCGCCGCACCGACATCCAGGGGCCCGTCGGGATGCAGGCGGCTCAGCTCCTGGATGGTGGAGACCAGTGTGCTGTCGATCTGGCGGATCTCGGCCTGCACGTTCTGGCTCACGGAGCGCGCCAGGTTCTCGACGGTCTGGCGCGCCCTGTCCGTGTGGGCCGCGCGGCTGCTGCGCAGGGCCAGCAGCACCGTGCCGGCCAGCAGTGCCAGTGCGATCAGGTTGCCGGCGACGAGCAGGCGTTGGAACTGGCGGAAGCTGCGCTGGGAGGGCATGAAGGACGCGGCGAGAGGGCCGGGTTTTCATGTTACGGCCGGGCGCGGCAGCGGCCGCCCGGATCTAGGGCCGGCCGTTCCGCTTCGCTGCCCAGGCCTCGTAGGCCGCCAGCGTCTTCACCGGCCAGGTGCCCCACCAGGCGTAGCCGTTGCGGCGCTCGGCGCTGATGTCGTTGACGTCGTCGTGCAGGCTCTTGTCGCGGTCACCGAACACGGGCTTGAGCGTGGCGGGGTCGTAGTAGCGTGCCCACAGCGGGCCGGCGCCGGGCTGCGCCACCAGCCGGCGCTCGCCATCCACCTTGACGAAGGCGCGATCGCGCACGGCCAGCGTGCGCAGCGTCGCGATGCCCGCCTGTACGGCCTGCACGACGGCCGGCGACGGCTGCGGCAGGCTCATCAGGAACTCCAGCGCCCTGGCGCTCTCGCCGCTGCTGAGCGCCGGCGGCTCGTAGTTGCGGGCCGAGGCCGGCGCCAGCGTCAGCGCGTCGTGCTGCTGCGCCCAGAGCGTGAGCCTGCCGTCCACGCGGATCTGCGTCGCCAGCAGCAGCTGCACGGCGCGGTCCTGCGCCGCGGCGGCGGCGGCCTTGAGATCGGCCGGCAGGAAGTCCAGCGCCGCCTCGCCCCGCGCGGCCCAGCCCATCAGTTCGGCGACCTCGACCAGCGCGTTGTCGTTCAGCGTGATGGCGTCGTGGTAGCCGCCCTGCAGCGGCCAGACCTGGGGCCAGCCGCCGTTCGGGAACTGCGCCGCCAGCAGGTAGCGCAGCCCGCGCTCGGCGGCCTGCCGGCAGGTGCTGCCGGCCTCGCCCGGCTGCTGCGCGCCCACCCGGGCGAGGAACCGTATCTCGGTGATGGTCGCGTCGTTGTCGATGGTGCCGACGTAGCTCCACTGCTCATCCCGGGCCGCGTCGTAGTCGCCCGGCGTCGCCCGCTTGTTGCTGTTGTCGGCGACGAAGGCCTGGCCCTTCTGGCGTGGCGCCCGGTCGCGCGGCTGGTTCTTGCCCCAGCCACCGGCAGGGGTCTGGAAGCTCAGCATGTTGCGCGCCACCAGCAGCGCCGCCTCGCTGCCGTACCAGGCGGCCGGCTTGTCCAGCGGCATGCTGGCTTCGCCATGGCCGCCCTCGGGCGGCGCGGGCCAGTTCGCCATGCCTTGGCGCTCGGCGGCCAGCGTCGCGCGATCTGCCGCAGCCTGGGCGTCGGAGCGGGCCAGGTAGGCCGCCCATGGGGCCCTGTCCGCGGCAGGCAGGGCCGCAACGCGCTCGGCGGTCAGGGCCTGGGCCGGCGGGATGGTGCCGATCCGGGCGGCAGGAACCGCCGACGAGGCGGCCAGGGCGAGCAGGACAAGGCAGCGGGAAACTGGCATGGCGAAGGGTGGATTGGGGGTGGCCGGCAATCTACCGGCTCAGCCGCGCCTGGACGGCGCTAATCTCGCGCCGCTCACACAGTTGATCGACACATGACTCATCGTGCGCGTTTTTCCTTGCTGGCCGCCCTGCTGACGCTGGCGGGCTGTGCCGCCCCGCCGCTGCCGCCCGCTGCGCCCCCGCCCGTGCGCGCCGGCCTTCAGCAGGCCTGGGTGCAGGCCGTCGCCGGCCCCGGCTGGGCCGTGCGCGCGCTGACCGACGACGCCGAATGCCCCGCGCTGCACTGGACGGGCGGCAGCACGGCCATGCAGGAGCGCAGCGCCCCGGGCGACGAGCCGCCGCCGCCCGGCAACACCCAGCCCGAGCACAAGCCCACCCGCTTCACGCTGCGCGCCTGCGAGGCCGCCTGGCCGGCCGGCGCCGACAGCGTGCAGCTCGGCGCCCTCACGCTGAACGCGCCGGCCGCCGAGCTGCTGCGCATCGTCGTCATCGGCGACACCGGCTGCCGGCTCAAGGCCTCCGACCGCGACTTCCAGCCCTGCAACGACGCCTATGGCTGGCCCTTCCCGCGCGTGCTGGCCCAGGCGCTCAAGCTCCGGCCCGACCTGGTCATCCACGTCGGCGACTACCACTACCGCGAAAGCCCCTGCCCGGCCGGCATGGCCGGCTGCGCCGGCAGCCCCTGGGGCTATGGCGACGACAGCTGGCAGGCCGACTTCTTCCACCCCGCCCGAGCGCTGCTGGCCGCCGCGCCCTGGGTCTTCGTGCGCGGCAACCACGAGGCCTGCAACCGCGCCGGCCAGGGCTGGCTGCGCTACCTGGACGCCGGCACCGGGGCCGCACGCGCCTGTGAGGCCGAGACGGCCGCCGCGGACCGGGTCAACGAGGGCGACTTCACGGCGCCCTTCGCCGTGCCGCTGTCCCCGCGCAGCCAGCTCATCGTGTTCGACTCCGCCCAGGTCGGCGGCCGCGCGCCGGCACGCGGCTCGCCGGCCTGGACGCGCTGGCGCCAGCAGCTCGACCGCGTGGCCGCGCTGGCGGGCGACCGGGCACAGAGCCTTTTCCTGAGCCACCACCCCAGCCTGGCCTTCAGCCCCAGCCCGCTCGGCGTGCCCACCCCGGCCCGCTCGGGCCTCACGCCGCTGCTGCAGGACGCCGCCGGCCAGCGCCTCTTCCCGCCCGGCGTGCAGGCCACGCTGGCGGGCCACCTGCACATCCACGAGGCGCTGGGCTTCGCCAGCAACCAGCCCGCCAGCCTCGTCATCGGCAACGGCGGCTCGGCGGCATCGGGCCGCGTCAACGCGGCGGCGGCACTGCATGCCCAGCCCCTGCCGGGCGTGCGGCTGGAGACCTTCCAGAGCCACACCGAGTACGGCCTGACGCTGCTGACTGCCACGCCCGAGGGCTGGCAGCTGCAGGCCTTCAACGCGCTGGGCCAACCCGTGGCCAGCTGCAGCCTCGCCGGCCAGAAGCTGAGCTGCTGACGGGCGCGCCCGGCAACGACGGGCCGGGAACTGACTTTCGGCACGGAACACCCCACGCGCATTTCGTCACTGCATGCCCGATTTGAAGGGTTTCCGCAGGGTAAATCGGCAATCCGCCCGAGACCCCGCCGCTACACTCGGGGCACCTGTCAAGCTGTTTTCGGCAGGACCTCGTTGATACAGGACTCGGCCTCATGAGCTCCAAATTGAAAGTCGCCGGATGGGTTGCCCTCGGCGCCGTCGCGGGTGCGCTCACCACGATGCAACTCCAGGCCAACGCGCGCAGCAGCCTGTCGCCCCTGCCCCTGGATGAGATGCAGCAGCTCGCCGCCGTCTTCGGCATCGTCAAGAGCGACTACGTCGAGCCGGTCGACGAGAAAAAGCTGATCAACGACGCCATAGCCGGCATGGTGTCCGGGCTGGACCCCCACTCCCAGTTCTTCGACAAGAAGACCTTCAAGGAATTCCGTGAAGGCACGACCGGCAAGTTCGTCGGTGTCGGCATCGAGATCGGCATGGAAGACGGCCTGGTCAAGATCGTCTCCCCGATCGAGGGCTCTCCGGCCTTCCGCGCCGGCCTGAAGAGCGGCGACCTGATCAGCAAGATCGACGACACCGCCGTGCGCGGCATGACCATCGACCAGGCTGTCAAGAAGATGCGCGGCGAGCCGGCCACCAAGGTCAGCCTCACCATCTACCGCAAGGCCGAGAACCGCAGCTTCCCGGTGACCATCGTCCGCGAGGAGATCAAGGTCCAGAGCGTGCGCGCCAAGGTCATCGAGCCGGGCTATGCCTGGATCCGCGTCAGCCAGTTCCAGGACCGCACCGTCGACGACTTCGCCAAGAAGCTCGAAGAGATCTACAAGCAGGACCCCCACCTCAAGGGCCTGGTGCTGGATCTGCGCAACGACCCGGGCGGCCTGCTGGACGGCGCCATCGCCATCTCCGCAGCCTTCCTGCCCAGGGACGTCGAGGTCGTGTCCACCAAGGGCCAGCTCGCCGACCAGCAGGCCACCTACAAGGCCTCGCCGGACGACTACCGCCGCCGCAGCAGCGACGACCCCATCAAGCGCCTGCCCGCCGCACTGAAGAACGTGCCACTGGTGGTGCTCGTCAACGAGGGCTCGGCCAGCGCCAGCGAGATCGTCGCCGGCGCGCTGCAGGACCACCACCGCGCCACGGTCATGGGCGCCCAGACCTTCGGCAAGGGCTCGGTGCAGACCGTGCGCCAGCTCGGCCCCGAGACGGCGCTGAAGATCACCACGGCCCGCTACTACACGCCCAGCGGCCGCTCAATCCAGGCCAAGGGCATCGTGCCAGACGTGATGCTGGACGAGACCGCCGAGGGCAATGTGTTCGCCGCGCTGCGCACCCGCGAAGCCGACCTCGAGAAGCACCTGAACAACGGCCCCGAGGACAACGAGGCCCGCACCAAGGCCCGCGAGGAAGCCCGCGCCAAGCTGGAAGCCGAGTACGCCAAGCGCGCCGAGCCGCCCAAGCCCCTGCCCGAATTCGGTTCGACTGAAGACTTTCCGCTGGTCCAGGCCCTGAACCAGCTCAAGGGTCAGCCGGTGATTGCGTCGAAGACGGCACTGGAACGCAAGGCTGAAGCGAAGACCAACCCATAAGCCGGTAGCTCCATTCATCAAGCACAACGGGCCTCGCAAGAGGCCCGCTTTTTTTTGGCTCAGCGCGAGCGCGCGATGACCAGCGCTCCCAGCGCCGCGGCGGCGCCCAGCGCAGGCACGGCCCGCCAGCCCCAGGCCGCCAGCAGGGCCGAACCCAGCGCCGCGCCGCTGGCCATGCCAACGAACATCGAGCTGACAAGCACCGCATTGAGCCGGCTGCGCGAGGCCGGGTCCAGGCTGTAGACGACGCTCTGGTGCGACACCAGCGCCGCCTGCACGCCCAGGTCGAACACCACGGCCACGGCCACCAGCAGCCACAGCGAGGCCGGCGCGAGCGCCTGCACCGCGAATGAGAGGAAGACCAGCAGCGCCGCGACGCGGATGACCGCCTGCGGCCCGCGCCGGTCCGCCATGCCGCCGGCCAGCGGTGCCGCCAGCGCCCCCGCCGCCCCGGCCAGGCCGAAGGCACCGGCCACGGCGCTGCCCTGGCCAAACTCCGGCCCGGCCAGCACCAGGGCCAGCGTCGACCAGAATGCGCTGAAGGCAACCGACAGCAGGCCCTGGGCCAGCGCTGCGCGCCGCAGCGGCGCGTGCTGCAGCCACAGCCGGCCCATGGACGCCAGCAGCGAGCCATACCCCGCCTGGGTGGCCGGCACGAAGCGCGGCAGGCCGCGCCACAGCAGCGGGATCAGCAGCGCCACCGCGACCGCAGCGCTCGCATAGACCGCTCGCCAGCCAGCCACGGCGGCGAGCGCCCCGGCCGCCACGCGCGACAGCAGAATGCCCAGCAGCAGCCCGGTCATGACCTGGCCGACCCGCTTGCCGCGCTCGGCCTCGGGGGCCAGCGTGGCGGCGGCGGGTACCAGGTCCTGGGCCAGCGTGGCCGTCAGGCCGATGGCCACGCTGGCGATGCACAGCGGCACGAAGCCGGGTGCCGCCGCGGCACAGGCCAGCGCCGTCACCAGCGTCACCGCCTTGACCACGATGATGCGGCGCCGATCGAACCGGTCGCCCAGCGGCGACAGCAGCAGGATGGCCGCCGCATAGCCGAGCTGGGTCAGCGTGGGCAGCAGGCCGATGGCGGCGCTGCCGACGCCAAACTGACCGGCCAGCAGGCCCAGCAGCGGCTGCACGTAGTAGATGGACGCCACGGCCAGGCCGGTGGCCGTGGCCAGAAGCAGCGTCAGCGCGGGGCTGAGCGGGGTCATTGGCGGGCTCAAGGTGGGAATCGACTTCATCGGCCGGCAGTGTGGCTAGGCCCGAATCCCCCCGCTAGACGCAGAGCCCGACTGACTGCCATACGCTACACGCATGAGCACCACCTCGGACCGCCTGCTGCTGATGCAGACCTTCATCCGCATCGTCGAGGCCGGCAGCCTTTCCGCCGCGGCGCGCCAGCTCGGCACGACCCAGCCCACCGTCAGCCGGCGGCTGCAGGCGCTGGAGCAGCAGTTCGGCCAGCCGCTGATCCAGCGCTCCACCCATGCGCTGCGCCTGACCGACATCGGCGAGCGCGCCCTGGCGCGCGCCAAGGCCCTGGCCGCCGAGTGGGAGGATTTCGAGCATTCCCTGCGCGCCGAGCCCGCGCGGCCGCAGGGCCTGCTGCGGGTGCAGGTGCCCCACGCCTTCGGCCAGGAACACCTGATCGCGCCGCTGGTGCGCGCGCTGAAGGAGGCCCCCGGCCTGCGCGTGGACTGGCTGCTCAACGACGCGGCGCCCAACTTCATCGAGCAGGGGCTGGACTGCGCCATCCGCGTCGGTGGCCGGGCCGAGGGGGCCGTCGTGGCCATCCCGCTGGCGCGCGTGCCGCGCGTGCTGGTGGCCGCGCCCGCGCTGCTGGCCGGGCGCAGCTTCGACGAGCCCGACGCGCTGGCCGGCCTGCCCTGGATCGCCATCTCGACCTTCTACCGCCAGGAGCTGCAGCTGGAGCGCGACGACGGCGTGCGCCAGCGCCTGCCCATCCGCCCCGTGCTGGCGACCGACAGCCTGTACGCGACGCGCGAGGCCGCGCGGCTGGGGCTGGGCGCGGCGCTGCTGTCGGGCTGGGCCGTGCAGCAGGACATCGCCGAAGGCCGCCTCGTGCACCTGCTGCCGCGCTGGCGCGGCCCGGCCCTGCCGGTGCACCTGCTCTACCCCAACCCGCCGGCGCCTTCGGCGCGGCTGCGCTACTTCATCGAGGCCATGCGGCGCAGCATGTGCGAACCGCTGTGGCCCGATCTATCCTCCCCGCCATGAACGACGACGACCTGCTGCGCTACTCCCGCCACCTGATGCTCGACGAGATCGGCATCGAGGGTCAGCAGCGCCTGCTCGACGCCCGCGCGCTGGTCATCGGCGCCGGCGGCCTGGGCTCGCCGGTGGCCCTGTACCTCGCCTCGGCCGGTGTCGGCCGCATCACGCTGGTGGACCATGACACCGTGTCCCTCACCAACCTGCAGCGCCAGATCGCCCACGACATGGGCAGCCTGGACCGGCTCAAGGTCGAGTCGGCCGCCATCCGCATGGCTGCGCTGAACCCCAATGTCCGGGTCCGCGCATTGACCACCCGGGCCGACGCGGAACTGCTCGATCTCGAAGTTCCCGAGGCCGACGTCGTCATCGACTGCACCGACAACTTCGCCACCCGCCACCTCGTCAACGCGGCCTGCGTGCGGCACGCCCGGCCGCTGGTGTCCGGCGCGGCCATCGGCTTCGACGGCCAGATCAGTGTCTATGACAGCCGCTCGCGCGAGCGGCCCTGCTACGCCTGCCTGTTCCCGCCCGAGTCCGGCTTCGAGGACGTGGCCTGCTCGACCATGGGCGTGTTCGCGCCGCTGGTGGGCATCGTCGGCAGCATGCAGGCCGCCGAGGCGCTCAAGCTGCTGGCCGGCATCGGCGAGCCGCTGGCCGGGCGGCTGCTGATGCTGGACGGCCGGCGCATGCAGTGGAGCGAGATCGCGCTGCAGCGCGACCCCGGCTGCAGCATCTGCGGCGATTGAAATCCAGCCGACCCCCGGCAAGACGCCACAAAATCCAGCGCCGCCCTGCGCACAATTCCGCCCGCCCATGAATCGCCGCCTCGACCTGACCGCCCGCAACTTCCCGTCTGCCAAGGACGAGTGCGAAGCCCTGCCCCCCCATCCCAACTACGACGGCCCCGGCAGTGCCTACGAGCTGGCCTTCAAGGACGAGGCCTTCCTGCTGCGCGACGACATGCGGCCGGTGCGCATGCAGCTGGAATTGCTCAAGCCCGAGTTGCAGCTCACCGAGCAGGGGGTGCGCAGCACCGTCGTCATCTTCGGCAGCGCCAGGATCCTGCCGCGCGAGGTGGCCGAGCAGCGCGTGGCCGAGGCCGAGGCCGGCCGCGACCCGCAGGCAATCCGCCGCACCCGCATGCAGCTCGACATGAGCCGCTACTACGAGGAGGCGCGCCGGCTCGGCCAGCTCATCACCGACGGCTCGGCCGCGCGCGGCGAGCCCATCGTCGTCGTCACCGGCGGCGGCCCCGGCATCATGGAGGCCGGCAACCGCGGCGCCTTCGAGGCCGGCGGCAAGAGCGCGGGACTGAACATCGTGCTGCCGCACGAGCAGCGGCCCAACCCCTACATCACGCCGGAGCTGTGCTTCCGCTTCCACTACTTCGCGCTGCGCAAGATGCATTTTCTGATGCGCTCCGTGGCGCTGGTGTGCTTCCCCGGCGGTTTCGGCACGCTGGACGAGCTCTTCGAGACGCTGACCCTGATCCAGACCGGCAAGAGCCGCCGCCGTCCCATCCTGCTGTTCGGCCGCGAGTTCTGGAGCCGGCTCATCAACTTCGAGCTGCTGATCGAGACCGGCATGATCGCCGCCGGCGACGAGCAGCTGTTCCGCTACGTCGAGACGGCCGAAGAAGCCTGGGCCGCGCTCGAAACCGAATACGAACTCGCCTCCAGCCCCACGCTATGACCAAACTGAGAAACGTCTCCCTCATCGGCGCCCCCACCGACATCGGCGCCGGCGCGCGCGGCGCCAGCATGGGCCCCGAGGCCATGCGCGTGGCCGGCCTGGCCGAAGCGCTGCGCGCCCGCGGCGTGGACGTCGTCGACCGCGGCAACCTGAGCGGCCCGGCCAACCCGTGGCTGCCGCCCACAGACGGCTACCGCCACCTGAACGAGGTCGTCGCCTGGAACCAGACCGTGCACGACGCCGTCTACGCCGAGCTCAAGACCGGCCGCATGCCCATCCTGCTGGGTGGCGACCACTGCCTGGGCCTGGGCTCCATCAGCGCCGTGGCCCGCCACTGCCGCGACACAGGCAAGAAGCTGCGCGTGCTGTGGCTGGACGCGCATGCCGACTTCAACACCAGCGAGCTCACGCCCAGCGGCAACATCCACGGCATGCCGGTGGCCTGCCTGTGTGGCTTCGGCCCCAAGGCCCTGATCGAGATCGGGGGCCACGTGCCGGCCATCTCGCCCAAGTGGGTGCGCCAGATCGGCATCCGCAGCGTCGACGAAGGCGAGCGCCGCTTCGTGCACGAGCAGGACCTGGAGGTCTTCGACATGCGCTTCATCGACGAGATGGGCATGCGTCACACGATGGAGCTGGCCCTGGCCACGCTGGATGACAACACCCATCTGCACGTCAGCTTCGACGTGGACTTCCTCGACCCGGTGATGGCGCCCGGCGTCGGCACCACGGTCAGCGGCGGCCCGACCTACCGCGAGGCCCACCTCTGCATGGAGATGATTGCCGACACCGGCCGCATGGCCTCCATGGACCTGATGGAGCTGAACCCGGCGCTGGACGAGAAGAACCGCACCGCGCTGGTGGCGGTGGACCTGATCGAGTCCCTGTTCGGCAAGTCCACGCTGATGCGCAAATAGGCCGGGCCCGCGCCGTGAAGGCCGTGCTGCCCTTCGTCGCCCGCCCAGGCGATCCGTCCACCGCCGACTGGTTGAGCGCCCTGCGACAGGCCATGCCGGGCGAGACGGTCGTGCCGCTGGCGGAAATGGACGACGCGGCACGGCAGGCCTGCCGCGTGGCCGTCGTCGCCAACCCGCAGCCCCAGGACCTGCGCAGCCTGCCGCAACTGCAATGGGTGCACAGCGTCTGGGCCGGCGTCGAGCGCCTGGTGACCGACCTCGCGGACACGGACCTGAAGATCGTCCGGCTCGTCGACCCGCGGCTCGCGCAGACCATGGCGGAAGCCGTGCTCGCCTGGACGCTCTACCTGCACCGCGACATGCCGGCCTACGCCCGCCAGCAGCGGGACCGCCAGTGGCGCCCGCTGGACTACGTGCGGCCCGAGGACCGCAGCGTGGGCCTGCTGGGCCTGGGCGCCCTGGGCGAAGCGGCCGCCCGTCGCCTGCGCGACGCCGGCTTCGCGGTGCAGGGCTGGAGCCGCACGCCCAAGGCCCTGGACGGCGTGACCTGCCATTCGGGCTCCGCAGGGCTCGCCGCGCTGCTCGCCGGCACGGACATCCTCGTCTGCCTGCTGCCGCTGACCGACCAGACCCGCGGCCTGCTGGACGACACGGCGCTGGGCCTGATGCGCCCCCAGGCCTCGGTGATCAACTTCGCCCGCGGGCCCATCGTGGATGACCAGGCCCTCAGGCGCGCCCTGGACCGCGGCGCCCTGCGGCACGCGGTGCTCGACGTGTTCGCCACCGAGCCCCTGCCGGCGCACAGCTGGCACTGGAGCCATCCGGACGTGACGGTGCTGCCCCATGTGTCCGGGCCCACCGACCGCGCCACGGCGTCGGCCATCGTCGCGGCGAACATTGCCCGGTACCGGCGCAGCGGCGAAATACCCGCAGGCGTCGACCGCAGTCGCGGCTACTGAGGCCGCGCCGGCTGGTGCGCCTTGAGGCAGGACAGCACGCTCAGCACCACGGCCGCCAGCGCCGCCGCCTCCAGCAGCGTCGGCAGCCGGCGCTCCCACAGCAGGCCGTAGAGCAGCGCGAACAGCGTCTCGAACAGGATCATCTGGCCCACCAGCGTCAGCGGCAGCAACTGGCTCATGCGGTTCCACAAGGCATTGCCGGCCATGGACGCGAGCACGGCCAGCCCCATGGACACCGCCCCCAGCCAGGCCCAGGCCGCCGCGCCGTGCCCGGCCGTGCCCGTGAGCAGCGCCACCGGCAGCAGCAGCAGGCTTTGCGCGCCCGTGACGATGCCGATCAGCAGGTTCCATTCATGCGGCGTCACCCCGCCCAGCCTATGCAGGGCCCGCGCATTGCCCACGGCATAGGCTGTCCAGGAGACCAGCGCACCGACCGCGCAGGCCAGGCCGAACAGCTGCCGGCCCAGCGAGCCCGCGGCCGGCTGGGCGATGGCCTGCCAGCCGATGCAGGTCACGCCCACGGCGCACAGCGCCAGCGACGGCAGCAGCCGCGCCAGCGGCACGGCCCCGTGGTCCCGGCTGCCGATGAGAGTGACGGCGATGGGCAGGAAACCCATCACCAGCGACGTCATCGCGATGCCACCACTTTGCACGGCCTCCGACAGCAGCAGGTAGTACAGCGTGTTGCCGGCCAGCGCGAGCCAGGCCAGGCTCAGCCACTGGCGCCGCGACACGCGCGCCACCACCGAGCGCCAGCGCCAGGCCAGCAAGGCCAGCGCGATCAGGCCGTAGCAGAAGTAGCGGCCCAGCGTCAGCAGCAACGGGCTGAAGTCGCCCACCAGCTGGGGCGCGAGAAACACCAGCCCCCACAGCGCCCCCGCCCCCATGCCGCAGGCCAGACCGGCGAGCCGGTCGCCGTGCAGCGCGCCGGCGGGGCCGGCTGTCGTGATCGAAGTCATCGGCGCACTTTATTTGCGCCCATGCAATCATTGCGCTCTAGTTTTCGCAGCTGAACGCAACAAAAACTCGCCATGCCCCGCAAACCCCGCAGTGACGATTTCGCGCTGGACCGGCAGGACCGCGCCATCCTCGAGCTGCTGCAGCGCGACAACAAGACGCCGCAGCGCAGCATTGCGGACGCGGTGCACCTGTCGGCCGCGGCCGTCCAGCGGCGCATCGCGGCGATGGAGACGGCCGGCGTCATTGCCGGCAATGTGGCGCTGGTCGACCCGGATGCAGTCGGCGTCACCATCACGTCCATCGTGGAGGTGCAGCTGCACGACGAGAACGCCGTCACGGTGGACCGTGCCAAGGCGCTGTTCCGCGACGCGCCCGAGGTGCAGCAGTGCTTCTACGTGACCGGCGGCATCAGCTTCGTGCTGATCATCCTCACGGCCGACATGCGCAGCTACGAGCGCCTCACGCGGCGCCTGTTCGCCGAGAACGAGTCGGTGAAGAGCTACCGCTCGCTGATCGCGCTGGACCGGGTGAAGGCCGGCACGGGCCTGGTCGTGCCCTGACGGTTCAGGCGCCGGCGACCGCCCGCGTGATGTCCACCGTCACCTCGCCCGCGCCGTCGAACACGTGGCGGGACTGCTGACCGGCACGGATGTCGTGCACGCCGGTGATCATGCCGGTGGAGATGACGTCGCCCGCGCGCAGCACCGCGCCCTGGGCCGCGCGCTTGTTCAGCGTGAAGGCCAGCGCACCCAGCGGGCCGGGCTTGATGGCGACCTTGCCGGTGCCGACCGACTGGCCATCGATGAAGGTCTCGACGGCCAGGGTCTCCAGCTCGCGCCAGTTCGGGATCTCGGCGCCGACGACCACGCCCCAGTTGTTGCCGAAGTCGGAGATGACCGCGCCGGGGCCGATGTCGTTGAGCGTGGCCAGCGGGCTGCTGGCCACTTCCACGCCGATGTGCATGGACTTGACGAAGGGCAGCACCGTGTCGGCCGTCCAGTCGGCCTTGCCGGCGGGCGTGTCCTGCGCCACGACGATGACGACCTCGGCCTCCACGGCCGCGAAGCCACCCTCGAACACCGGGCATTGCGCCGCCTGACCGGCGGCGGGGCGGTGGATGTTGGCCGCGAAGACCGGGCCGATCAGGCGCTCCTCCGGAAACTGCGCGGCGAAGGCCGGGGCCACGCGGGCCACCTTCCAGCCGGCCAGCGCGTCGGGCCAGCGGGCGATGGCCGCGGCCTGCACCGCGTAGGCCTGGTCCAGCGTGGCCGGCGGCGTGCCGGGATAGGCCGGCAGGGCACGGCCGGCGGCACGGGCGGCGGTGAACTGGGCAGCGATGTCCTGGGCGTGCGTGCTGCCCGAAGCGGTGGCGTCGGCCGTCATGGCGGTCTCTTGGCGCGTTGGCGCCGGATGAAAAGCCGGCATTGTCGCCAGCCGGCGCGCGCCGCCCCTTTGCATCTGCGCAAGTGCCGCTACGGCCAGCCGGGCTCAGTAGGTCTTGTAGGGCAGGAACTTGCCGCTCATGACGATGCTGACGCGGTCGCCTGCGGCATTGGGCTCGCGCTGCAGGTCCATCCTGAAGTCGATGGCGCTCATGATGCCGTCGCCGAACTCCTCGTGGATCAGCTCCTTGAAGGTGGTGCCGTAGACGCTGATCAGCTCGTAGAAGCGGTAGATCAGCGGGTCGGCCGGCACAGCGGTCGGCAGGCTGCCCTTGTAGGGCACGACCTGGAGCCACTGCGCCTCGGTCTCCGTCAGGTCGAAGAGCCGGGCGAGCACGGCCGCCTGGGCGGCGTCGAAGGTCATCTGGCCCAGGCAGCCGGCCGTGACCCACTCCTTGCTGAGCCCCACGGCGGCGGCGACGTCGGCCCATTTGAGGCCCTTGGCGACCTTGGTGGCGATGATTTTTTCGGTGACGTCGAGGCGGCTCATGGCGGGCTCCAGGCGAGTTTGGGGAGAGCCCGGCACCGCGGCGGTGCGCCGCCGGTCAAGGCGGTGCAGGTGGCGCGGCCCGGGCAGGCGGCGAACCGGATGGGTGCAAACGCCATGCCACCGCCCGGCCCGCCGCTGCGAGGATGAGCCCATGAACAAGATCCTTCGCATCGCGGCGCTGGCCGCTGCCCTGGCTGCCGGCGCTGCCTTCGCGCAGCCACCCGGCGACATCGAGCGCTACACCCTCTTCCAGGCCCCCGTCACGCTGCTGCGCAACGCCCAGCTCTTCGACGGCACGGGCGCCGCGCCGCGCGAGCACATGAGCGTGCTGATCCGCGACGGCCGCATCGCCGAGGTCAAGCCCGACGCCGAGCTGAAGGCGCCGGCCGGCGCGCTGGTGAAGGAGCTCAACGGCGGCGCGCTGATGCCCGGCTTCGTGCTGCTGCACGAGCACCTCTTCTACCCCACCGAGCGCGGCAGCTACGGCGCCTTCTTCCAGAGCTTCCCGCTGCTGTATCTCGCCGGCGGCGTGACGACGATGCGCACGGCCGGCAGCATGAGCCCCTACGCCGACCTCAACACCTGGAAGGACATCAAGGCAGGCACCGCACCGGGGCCGGACCTGGACGTGACGGCGCCCTTCCTGAACGGCATCCAGGCCTTCGTCGCCCAGGTGCCGCGCCTGGTCAACGCCGAGGACGCAGTGCGCCAGGTGGGCTACTGGGCCGACGTGGGCGCCACTTCGTACAAGGGCTATATGCACCTGACGCGCGAGCAGCTGGCGGCCATCGTCAAGGCCGCCCACGAGCGCCGCGCCAAGGTGACGGCCCACCTCTGCGCGGTGACCTATGCGCAAGCCGCCGACATGGGCATCGACAACCTGGAGCACGGCTTCTTCGCGTCCACCGATTTCGTGGACGCAAAGCAACCCGACACCTGCCCGACGGGCGACGCCGGCCCGCGCTCCCTCGATGCGCTGGCGCTCGACGACCCGCGCATGGCCGCCCTGCAGCGCCAGCTCATCAGCGCCAAGGTGGCACTGACGTCCACGCTGACCGTCTTCGAGACCTTCTCCCACGGTCGCCCCATGGCCCCCGCCGCGGCGCTGGACCTGCTGATGCCGCAGCTGCGCGAGCAGTACGTGGCCCGCTACACCGCCATCCAGCGCGGCGGGCCCAACACCTATGGCCGCGTGCTGCCGAAGGACATGGCCTGGGAGAAACAGTTCCATGAGGCCGGCGGCCTGCTCGTGGCCGGCACCGACCCGACCGGCTACGGCGGCGTCATCCCCGGCTTCTCGTCGCTGCGCCAGTTCGAGCTGCTGCGCGAGGCCGGGTTCGACGCGGCCTCGACCGTCAAGGTCATGACGGCCAACGGCGCGACCTACCTCGGCCGCACCGCCGACGTCGGCCGCATCGCCCCGGGCCTGCGGGCCGACCTGATCGCCTTCGCCGCGCCGCTGGACGCCGGCAAGCCCACCCTGCCCGACGTCGCCTGGACCATGAAGGCCGGCCGGGCCTGGGACCGGGCGAAGATCCTGAATGCCTGGAAGGGTCAGGTGGGGCTGCGCTGAACCCGCGCGCCGGCCAGGGACGCGCAAAAAAGCCCCCGGGGCTTGCGCACCGGGGGCAGTGAAGGTCTTCGCCTCACCCGCCCGCAGGGCCGCGGCGGGATGGAAGACACACCAGGGAAAGAGGGATGCGACCGTGGGCGCCGCTCAGAAGCGGTAGTCCGCCGTCAGCACATAGGCGCGGCCCAGCACGTCGGCCACGCTGGTGAGGTAGCCGCGGTAGGCGTTGTGGTTGGTCAGCGGCGGCTGGTCGTTGAACAGGTTGCTCACGCCCACCGACAGCTTCAGGTTCTTGAAGCCGGAGTAGCGCACCATCAGGTTGTACTGCTCGTAGGGGCTGACGTTGCGCGCGCCGGTGGTGCCCGCGCCGGTGGCGGCGGCCAGGTTCTGGTCGTAGACCTTGCTCTGGTAGCGCTGGGAGAGCTGCACCAGCCAGTCGTTGTCCTGCCAGGCGATCTGGGCCGTGTGGCGCCAGCGGTTGTTCAGGCCGCGGGTGGCGTTGGACAGGCCGGCGTTGGGGTTGACCGGCACCACGTCGTTGAAGAAGCCCAGGGCCGAGACCCAGTTGCCGTTGTTGACGCCCTCGGAGCGGGCGTCCCATCGCGTCAGGTAGGCCACGTCGATGCCGGCCACGATGCGGCCCCAGGGCTGGCGCGGGCTCGCGAACTTGAGGCTGCCGTCCAGGCCGGCGCCGCGCAGCGAGCCCACGTTGGACGGCGTATTGACGACGGCGTCCTTGAAGCCGTTGCTGCTGATCACGCCCAGCGTGCCGTCGGCATTGCGCAGGAACAGGCCCGGGTAGGTGGCGGGGTTGGCGAGGATGTAGTCGATGGCGCGGTTGCCGATGACGCTGTCGATCTGGGTGCGCCAGTAGTCCAGCGTCAGCGTGAAGTCCTTCACCGGCTCGAAGGCCGCGCCGAAGGTCAGGCTGCGCGAGGTCTCGGGCTTGACGCCGGCATTGTTGGGCACCTTGGTGATCTGGGTGTAGCCGGTCAGGTTGCACACCAGCTCCGGCGCGTAGCCGGCCTTGGCCGTGGGCACGCCGTTGACCGTCGGGCACAGCAGCGGGTCGTTGAAGGCCGACATCGAGGTGCGCTCGGTCTCCTTGGTGTAGATCTCCGGCAGGCTGGGCGCGCGGTAGCCGGTGTTGGCCGAGGCGCGCAGCACGAGGCTGGAGATGGGCGTCCAGCGCGCGCTGATCTTGGGGTTGACCGTGGTCTCGCCCAGATCGCTGTACTTGTCGCCACGCACCGAGACGTTCAGCGTCAGGTCGCGGCGGATGGGCGCGTCCAGCTCGGCGAACAGCGAGGTGACGTCGCGGCTGATCTTGGTGCTGGTGGCCGAGGTGGCGCCGCTGGCGATGTTGTCGCCACCCAGCAGGTCGATCTGGCCGTTCAGCGCAGCGGAGACATCATTGCTGGCCAGGCCGATGGCCTTCCAGGTGTCGCGGCGCAGCTCGGCGCCCGCGGCCAGCATCAGGTCGCCGCCGGCCAGCTTCATCAGCGGGCGCGAGAAGGTGGCGTCCGCGCTCGCGTTCTCGGCCTTGTGCAGGCGCAGCGTCTGGCCCTTCATGGAGGCGCTGTCCAGCAGCGCGAGGCCGGCGCTGTCCTGCAGGCCGAAGGGGTTGAGCTTGGGGTCCAGGAACAGGGTGCGCGACGTCGTGCCCTGCACCGTCGCGATACCGGTCACGCGAAGCCAGCCGTCGCCTGCCTGGGTCTCGCGCTGCGAGCGGCCGTAGTTGAGACCGGCGCGGTAGTCCCAGCCAGCCAGGGCGCCCTCGGTGGTCAGCACCAGGCGGTCGTTGGTGTGGATGTCGTTGCGGATGCGCGGGCCGGCATCGGCCACCGACCACAGCACGTCGATGGGCCGGCCGGCCAGGTTCAGGCCGGGCACCGCCGGCACCTTGCCGTTGCCGGGGTAGTAGGGGTGGGTGCTGGTCAGGCGCACCGTGGGGGCGGCCGGGTTGTTGTACTGGTCCACCTGGTACTGGCTGTGGTTGAGCTCGACCGTCAGCAGGTGGTCGCCCGGCAGCTGCAGCTTGCCCTGGGCGTAGAAGTTCAGGATGTCGTTCTTGTTGTTGAAGGTCGTGTACTGGGTGTTGGCGTCCAGAAAACAGGTCTGGCGCCCGCCCGAGGTGCTGGGCACGGAGTACGGCGGCAGGCAGCCGCTGGCGTACATCGGGTTGTAGCGCACGGTGCGCAGCGCGGCCGTCGGGTTGGTGGGGTCGGTGAAGTTGCCCGGCGCCGCGTTGGCGCCCAGGCCCGGCGCGGTGCTGATGCCCAGTTGCGTCAGCGCGGAGCCATCGGTCAGCTCGGGGCGGGCCGAGCGGGGCAGCACGTCGCGGTGCTGCACGTCGAGTGCGGCGTAGACGTTCCAGCCGTCGCTACCCAGATCACCCAAGCCGCCGATCAGGCCCAGCGACTTGCTGGCGCCGCCGCCGGAGCGTGCAGGCTGCAGCGTTTCGAGCTTGATGCCCACGCCCTTGTAGCTGTTCAGCGTGTAGAAGGCCTGCACGCCGCCCATGGCGTCGGAGCCGTAGCTGGAGGAGGCGCCGTCGCGCAGGATGTCGACGGTGTTGAGCGCCATGCGCGGGATCACGTTGACGCTGACGTACTGGTTGGTCAGCGGCTCCTTGGCCAGGCGGCGGCCGTTCAGCAGCGTCAGCGTGCGCATGGGGCCGAAGCCGCGCAGGCTGGTCATGGGGCCGGCCGTGCCGGCATAGCTGCCCACCGAGTTGGCCTGGGGCAGCTCCAGCATCATGTCCTTGAGCTCGGTGTTCAGGCGCTGGTCAAGCTCCACGGCCTTCATCGAGGTCACCGGCAGCGCGGCCTCGTCGTTGATCGAGCGCCGGATGATGGAGCCGGTGATCTCGACCCGGTTCATCACCTGGGTTTCCGGGGCCGGCGCCTGCTGGGCCTGGGCGAGCGAGGCGCTCAGCCCCAGCAGGGCGAGCGCGAGGGAGGTGGGGCGTGAGGGGTGGTGGCGCAAGGCGTGTCTCCGTAAGGCGTGTTGTTGTGCGAGGCGCCAGCCGCTGAGCGCAGGTTCAGCGGCCGGCGTTCTTCATGCGTTCGCGGCTGTTGTTGAGGTGCAGGAACATGGCCGCGCGCGCCGCCGCGGCATCGCCACGGCGGATGGCCTCGAGCACGGCGTGGTGCTCCTGGGCCGTGATGTCCTTGCCGGAGCGCAGTTCCGGCGAGGGCTCGCCGAAGCGCGCCACCTGAGGGGGGCGGCCGCGGCGCGGTGCCGCCGCCGTGGCCGGCTGGCGGGGGATGGTGGCGCTGCTGAGCGAGTGCAGCACGTGCACGAAATACTCGTTGCCGGTGGCCTGGGCCAGCAGCTCGTGGAAGCGGAAGTCCGCCTCCGTGGTGGCCTCGCCGGTGCTGCGCTGGGTGTCGAAGTCCTTCAGCGCGCGCTCCATGGCGCTCAGCTGCTCGGGCGTGCGCCGCTGCGCGGCCAGGGCCGCGGCCTCGGGCTCCAGGCACAGGCGCAACTCCAGCATGGCGAGCTTTTGCTGCACCTTGAGTTCCGCGCCGGCCACGTCGGGCATCAGCGGGCTGCTCACCTTGGGCGCCAGCACGAAGCTGCCCACGCCCTGCTGCGTGCGCAGCAGCCCGCCGGCCTGCAGCCGCGAGATGGCCTCGCGCACCACGCTGCGGCTGACGCCGAACTCCTGCATCAACGCCGGCTCCGTGGGCACGCGCTCGTTGGGCTTGAGCGCGCCGCTGGCGATGCGCTCCGCCAACGCGTCGACGACGCGCTGGGACAGGCTGGCGGGGCGGCTGGACGGGATGCGATCGGTGTTCACGGGGGACCTTGCCGAGATGTTTAGTTGTCTGACGACCGACGCAAGTATAGAGATGAGAACGCCGCACGAATCCCGAAAAACCCTAGGAAATAAGCGATTTCACCAGCAAACACTGGCGCAAATGAGTGACTCGGCTACACTTCAAGTCATCAGACGACTGATGAATAAACGCCAATGATCAAGATAGAAAGCATCCGCGCAGTGGAGTTCACCCACCCGACGCGCCGATCGGTGGATGCCGCCGGCCACTCCCATCCCGGTCCGCTCGGCACCGGCCGCCTGGCGCTGCTGAGCATCCGCAGCACCGATGGCGTGGAGGGCCACTGCTTTGCGCCGCCGCAGGTCGTGCGCCCGCATGTGCTGGACCAGTTCGTGCGCCGCGTGCTGGTGGGTGGCAATGCGTTGAACCGCGAGAAGCTGTGGGCTGAACTGGAGCACTGGCAGCGCGGCAGCGCCGGCCAGCTGACCGACCGCGCGCTCGGCGCGGTGGACAGCGCGCTGCACGACCTCATCGGCCGCACGCTGGGTGTGCCGGTCTACCAGCTGCTGGGCGGCTACCGCGACAAGCTGCCGGCCTACGGCAGCACCATGTGCGGCGACGAGCTCAAGGGCGGCCTGTCCACGCCCGAGGAGTACGCCGACTTCGCGCTGCAGCTCGTCGAGCGCGGCTACAAGGCCATCAAGCTGCACACCTGGATGCCGCCGGTGTCCTTCGCGCCGGACCCGGGCATGGACATCAAGGCCTGCACCGCCGTGCGCCGCGCGGTGGGCCCCGACATCGAGCTGATGCTGGACGGCTACCACGAGTACAGCCGCACCGATGCGCTGCGCATCGGCCGCGCGCTGGAGGAGCTCGGCTTCGCGTGGTTCGAGGAGATGATGAACGAGCAGAGCACGGCGTCCTACGCCTGGCTCGCCGGCCAGCTCGACGTGCCCATCCTGGGCCCCGAGAGCCTCTCGGGCAAGCACTACGCCCGCGCCGGCTGGGTGACGGCCCAGGCCAGCGACATCCTGCGCGCCGGCGTCACCGGCTGCGGCGGCATCGGCCCGACCATGAAGGTGGCGGCCCTGGCCGAGTCCTTCGGCATGAACTGCGAGGTGCACGGCAACGGCGCACCCAACCTCGCCGTGTGCGGGGCCATCCGCAACTGCCGCTGGTACGAGCGCGGCCTGCTGCATCCCTTCCTGGACTACGAGGAAGTGCCGGCCTACATGAACGCGCTGGTGGACCCGATGGACAAGGACGGCTTCGTGGCGCTGCCACAGGCGCCGGGCCTGGGCGAAGACATCAACTTCGACTACATCGCCAAGCACACCGTCGCCACGTACTGAGCGCCACCATGTTCCCGGCATCCTCGTGGCCCCTGCGCCGCCGCCACCTTCCCGCGCTGCTGGCCGCCGGCTGGGGCGCGGCCCGCGCCGAGTCGCCCGACGACCAGCTGCTGATCGGCATGAGCATGAACAACCTGCTCTCCCTCGATCCGGCGGCGGCCACCGGCCTGGACGCGGTGACGGTCGCCTGCAATCTCTACGACAGCCTGCTCGAAGTCGATGCGCTGGCCCCGACACGGCTGCGGCCCGGCCTGGCCCAATCCTGGGAAGTGGGCGAGGCCGGCCGGCGCATCACGCTGAAGCTGCGCAGCGACGTGCGCTTTGCCAGCGGACGGCCGCTGACGGCCGCCCACGCGGCCTGGTCGCTGCAGCGCGTGCTCAAGCTCAACCTGGCCCTGGCCTCGGTCTGGAAGAGCTACGGTTTCAGCGCTGCCAACGCGATGACGGCCATTCGCGCCGAGGATGCCGGGACCCTGGTGCTGGACCTGCCCCAGCCTACCGACCCGACCCTGGTGCTGATGACGCTGGCCACCTCCATGAGCGGCTACGTCATCGACCGCGAGACCGCGCTGGCCCATGAGCAGCGCGGCGACCTCGGCAACGCCTGGCTCACCACCCACGCCGCCGGCTCGGGCGCCTTCGAGCTGGAAGAGTGGCGGCCCAAGGAGCTGCTCACCATGCGCCGCTCGACCGGCTACTGGCAGCCCGCCGCCAAGCTGCGCCGCGTGGTCTTCCGCCACATGACCGAGTCTCAGACGCTGCGGCTGATGCTGATGCGCGGCGACCTGGACATCGCCGGCGGCATGTCCGCGCCCGACGTGCGCGCGCTCGCCCGGCGGCCCGAGCTCGTCGTCGAAGAGGTGCGCCGCGCGACGATGTACTACGTGGCCGTCAATGCCCGCCACCCGCGCTTTGCCGACGCGCGCGTGCGCCGCGCCGTGCTGCGCCACCTGATCGACTTCCAGGGCGTCGCCGGCGGCGTGCTGCCCTTTTACGGCGAACTGCAGATGCGGCCCGTGCCGCCCGGCCTGCCGGCCTCCCTGCCCCAGCCCGGCTACGCCTTCGACCCCACGGCCGCGCGCCGCCTGCTGGCCGAGGCCGGCCTGGCCGACGGTTTCGAGACGACCATCCGCGTCGTCGCCGAGGCGCCCTTCACCGGCATCGCCACCAGCCTGCAGGCCACGCTGGCCGAAGGCGGCATCCGCGCCAGCATCCTGCCGGGCACGGGCAACCAGGTCTATGGCGCGATGCGCGAGCGGCGCTTCGAGATCGTCGTGGGCCGCGGCGGCGGTGGCGCCGAGGCGCATCCGCATTCCAGCCTGCGGGCCCTGGTCTACAACCCCGACAACCGCGACAGCGCCCGGCTCAGCAACTTCCAGGGCTGGCGCACCGGCCATGCCGACCCCGAGCTGAACCGCCTCATCGAGCAGGCCCTGCTGACGGCCGACCCGGCCGGGCAGACAGCCCTGTACCGCCAGGCCCAGCAGCGCTTCGACGCTGAGGTGGGCGCCATCCAGCCCATCGCCCAGATGCTGGACACCCAGGTGCTGCGCCGCGCGGTGCGCGGCTACCACGGCCACCCCAGCGGCGCCACGCGGCTGCGCGAGGTCTACAAGGAGGTGCGTCCATGACCGCCAAGCTGGCCGCCAACCTGGCCGCCAAATGGCTGCGCGGCGGCGGCAGTGCCGCCCTGGCCCTGCTGGGCCTGCTGCTGCTGACCTTCCTGATCGGCCGCGTGATGCCGCTGGACCCGGTGCTGGCCATCGTCGGCCCCGACGCCGACCGCGCCACCTACGAGCAGGTCTACCGTCAGCTCGGCCTGGATCGGCCGCTGTGGGCGCAGTTCGGCCGCTACCTCGGCGACCTGGCCCACGGCGACCTGGGCCGCGCCCTGCTCACCGGCCGCCCCGTCACCGAGGACCTGGCGCGGGTGCTGCCCGCCACCGTCGAGCTGGCCACGCTGGCCATCCTGCTCGGCGCGCTGCTGGGCGTGCCGCTGGGCGTGTGGGCGGCCAGCCACCACAAGCGCTGGCCCGACCATCTCGCCCGCGTGCTGGGCCTGCTGGGTCATTCCACGCCGGTGTTCTGGTTCGGCATGATGGGCCTGCTGGTGTTCTACGCCTGGCTGGGCTGGGCCGGCGGCATCGGCCGCATCGGCCTGGGCTTCGAGGGCGCCATCCCGAGCGTCACCGGCCTGATGCTGGTGGACACCTTGCTGGCCGGCGACACCGCGGCCTTTCGCAGCGCGCTGCGCCACCTGCTGCTGCCTGCCTGCGTGCTGGGCCTGCACTCCATGGCCTATCTGAGCCGCATGACGCGCAGCTTCATGCTGGCCCAACTCAGCCAGGAGTACATCACCACCGCCCGCGTCAAGGGCCTCACGCGGCGCCAGGTGGTGTGGGGCCATGCCTTCCTCAACATCCGCGTGCAGCTGCTGACCATCCTGGCGCTGGCCTATGGCGGCCTGCTGGAAGGCGCCGTGCTGGTCGAGACGGTGTTCGGCTGGCCCGGCTTCGGCAGCTACCTGACCGGCAGCCTGCTGCTGGGCGACATGAACGCGGTGATGGGCTCGGTGCTCGTCATCGGTCTGCTGTTCGTCGCCCTGAACCTGACCGCCGACGCGCTCTACCGCGTGTTCGACCCGAGAGCCCGTTCATGACGACTACCGCCCTTCCCGCCGCGGCCGGCGCCTGGCAAGCCTGGCGCGTTGAAGCCGCCAGCACGGCGCGCAAGCTGCTGGCCAACCCGCTCACCGCCGTCGGCGTGTCCGTCATCGCCCTGCTGGTGGTGGTGGCACTGTTCGCGCCGTGGATCGCCACGCACGACCCGCTGCGCCAGGACCTCGCGAGCGCGCTGCAGCCGCCCGGCGCGGCGCACTGGTTCGGCACCGACGAGTTCGGCCGCGACGTCTTCAGCCGCCTGGTGCACGGCACCCGCATCACCCTCTTCATCGTCACGCTGGTGACCGTCGTCGTCGGCCCGCTGGGCATGGGCATCGGCGTGGTGTCGGGATATTTCGGCGGGCGCGTGGACCTGGTCTGCATGCGCGTGGCCGATGTCTTCCTGTCCTTCCCCAGCCTGGTGCTGGCGCTGGCCTTCGTTGCCGCGCTGGGCCCGGGGCTGGATCACGCGGTGCTCGCCATCGCGCTGACCGCCTGGCCGCCCATCGCCCGCCTGGCCCGCGCCGAGGCCATGACGCTGCGCAACGCCGACTTCATCGTCGCCGCGCAGCTGCAGGGCGCCTCCCACCTGCGCGTGCTGTCCCGCCACCTCGCGCCGCTGTGCCTGCCTTCGGTGCTGGTGCGGCTCACCATGAACATGGCCTCCGTCGTGCTGACGGCCGCCGGCCTGGGCTTTCTTGGCCTGGGTGCCCAGCCGCCGCTGCCCGAGTGGGGCGCCATGATTTCCGAGGGCCGCCGCTACATGCTGGACAGCTGGTGGACCGTGGCGGCGCCGGGCGCTGCCATCCTGGCCGTCAGCATGGCCTTCAACCTGCTGGGCGACGGCCTCAACGACGCGCTCGACCCGCGCCAGGCTTCATGATGAGCAACGACCAACCCCTGCTGCAGGTGCAAGGCCTGCAGGTGGCCTATGGCACCCCCGCGGCACCCGTGCCGGTGGTGCACGGCGTGTCCTTCACGCTGGGCCGCGAGAAGCTGGCCGTGGTGGGCGAGTCGGGCTCGGGCAAGACGACGGTGGGCCGCGCGCTGCTCAAGCTGCTGCCGCGGCAGGCCCGCATCAGCGCCGAGCGCCTGCAGTTCGATGGCCTGGACCTGCTGGCGGCCGATGAGGGCGCCATGGCCGCGCTGCGCGGCCGCCGCCTGTCCATGATCATGCAGGACCCCAAGTACTCGCTGAACCCCGTCATGAGCATCGGCCGGCAGATCGGCGAGGCGGTGCAGCGCGGCCAGCGGCTGTCCCGGGCCGAGTGCGAGGAGCATGTCCAGGCGCTGCTGGCGCGGGTGCGCATCCGTGAGCCCCGGCGCGTGGCGGCGCAGTACCCGCACGAAGTCTCGGGCGGCATGGGCCAGCGCGTGATGATCGCGATGATGCTGGCCCAGCGCCCGCAGCTGCTGATCGCCGACGAGCCCACCTCGGCGCTGGACGTGTCGGTGCGCCAGGAGGTACTGGCGCTGCTGGACGAGTTGGTGGCCGAGCAGGGCCTGGCGCTGCTCTTCATCAGCCACGACCTGAACCTGGTGCGCCACTTCTGCGACCGCGTGCTGGTGATGTATGCCGGCCGCATCGTCGAGACGCTGGACGCAGCCGACCTGCCCCACGCCCGCCACCCCTACACGCAGGGCCTGATGGCCTCGCTGCCCAGCCTGAAGCACCGCCGCGCCGTGCTGCCCGTGCTGCAGCGCGACGCCGCCTGGAGCCAGGCATGACCGCGGCCCCGATGTTGTCGGTGCGCGACCTGCGCCTGTCCTTCGGCGAGGGCACCGAGGCGCGCGCCGTGCTGCACGGTGTGGGCTTCGAGGTCGCGCGCGGCGAGGCCTTCGGTCTGGTGGGGGAGTCGGGCTCGGGCAAGACCACCGTGCTGCGCTGCCTGGCCGGCCAGTACCGGCACTGGCAGGGCGAGGTGGCGCTGGACGGCGCCCCCTACCAGGGCGAGCGCAGCCCGGCCCATGCCCGCCGCGCGCAGATGGTGTTCCAGGACCCCTACGGCTCCCTGCACCCGCGCCACACGGTGCGCACTGCGCTGGCCGAGCCGTTGCGCGTGCACGGGCTGGACCGCATCGACGAGCGCATCGACGAGGTGCTGCAGCAGGTGGGACTGCCGCTGCATTTCCGCTTCCGCTACCCGCACCAGATCTCGGGCGGCCAGCGCCAGCGCGTGGCCATCGCGCGAGCGCTGATCCTGAAGCCGCCGCTGCTGCTGCTGGACGAGCCCACCTCGGCGCTGGACGTCTCGGTGCAGGCCGAGGTGCTCAACCTGCTGGCCGAACTACGCCAGCAGCACGGCCTGACCTATCTGCTGGTGAGCCACGACCTCGGCGTGGTGGCCCACCTGTGCGAGCGCCTGGCGGTGATGCAGCAGGGCCGCATCGTGGAGACGCTGACGCGCGAGCAGCTCTGCAACGACGGCGCCGAGCACGCCTACACCCGCGCCCTGGTGGCGGCGGCAGACGCCTGAACGCTGCCGGTCACCCGCAACGCCGGAGATGGCAATGAGCCTCTGCAGGAAAGTCCGTGGCGCGTGGGCTTTGGCCCTTGCGCTGCTCATGGCCGCCAACCCGGTTCAGGCGAATGACACGGCCACGTTCTCGGAACTCGACTACGACGCCGTCCAGACCGTGGGCACTTCCGCGGCGCCGGCGGCGCAGCCCATCCTGCCCGGCTCCTACCCCGACCCCAGCATCGTGAAGGTCGGCCGCGACTACTACCTGGTCACGTCCACCTTCGCCTATTTCCCGGGCCTGCCGGTCTTCCATTCGACCGACCTGGTGAACTGGACCCAGATCGGCAATGCCGTGTCTGATCCGAAGGCCGTCCCTCTCCAGGGCATCCCGGCATCGCGCGGCTTGTATGCGCCGGATATCAGCCACCACCGCGGCGTTTTCTACATCGCCAATACCTGCCGGGAATGCGGCGGCAACTTCATCATCACCGCCCCCCACCCCGCAGGCCCGTGGTCGGCGCCGGTCTGGTTCGATTTCGAGGGGATAGACCCCGCGCTCTACCTCGAGGGCGACAAGGCCTACATCGTCAGCAACGGCGTACCGCCCTATCCCAAGCTCTACAAAAGCCACCGATCCCTGTATCTGCAGGAACTGGACCTGTCAACGCTGAAGCTCGTCGGGGAGCGCAAGGTGCTAGTGGATGGCGGCACCAATCTCGCGGCGCAGACCGCCACCATCGAAGGCCCCCGCATCTACAAGAGGAACGGGTTCTACTATCTGCTGGCCGCCGAGGGCGGCACGCGGTTCAACCATGCGCAGGTGGTGTTCAGATCCAAAGACATCTGGGGGCCTTATGTGGGGTTCGAGAGCAACCCCATCCTCACGCAACGGGACGTCGCCGCGCCGCGCCCCCATCCCGTGACCTCGACCGGCCATGCCAGCCTCGTCGAAGGGCCGGATGGCGACTGGTGGGCCGTGTTCCTGGGCACCCGGCCCTACCGGGGCGATTTCTACAACACCGGCCGCGAGACCTTCTTGCTGAAGGCGGACTGGTCGGGCGAGTGGCCGCTCATCCTGCCCCCGCAGACGGCCGTGCCGGCCTTTCATGGCGACCGCAGCTATGTGGCCCGGGTGCCCACGCGGCCTCGCGCCAGCCCGTTCAGCCCGGAAGGGCGCCTGGGCTGGATGGGCCTGCGGACACCCGAGGCGCCGTTTCACCGCTGGACCGGCGAGCGCAGCCTGGTGATCGAGGCGTCGGACGCCCTCGTCGGCGATATCCAGCGCAGCCCCAGCTTCTGGGCCCTGCGGCAACCGCAGAAGGCGGTCAGCTTCAAGACCCGCGTCCAGTTCAGCCTGCGCGACGACGGCGATACCGCGGGCCTTGTGGCCATGCAGTCCGACGACTTCTACGTGTTCTGCGGCCCGCAGAAGGATGCCGGCCAGGAGCGGATCGTTCTGTCCATGCGCGACGGCAAGGCCAGACCCGAGAAGGACATCGTCGTGGCCCAATCAAGCCACGACGGGAAGGCGGCCCATCTGGAATTGAGCATCGACGAGACCTCGATCAGCTGCAAGGCGAACGGCACCGCCCTGTCCGGACAGGTGCCGACCGAGACCTTGAGCTCCGCGCGTTCGACCAGCACCGGCGCCACCAGCTATGTCGGCACCATGATCGGCGTCTACGCCCATCGGGCCCCGCGGAAGGCCGCTGGAAAACAGTGATCCTGTGCCTGCGCGCTTCGGTGGCTCACGAGACGGCCGAGGCCTAGAACCGATAGCTCGCCCCCACCGTCATGTAGCGGCCCACGGCGCCTTCCTGGTGCAGCGACGGGTTGTAGTGCGCGCCGCCCGATGACACGCCGCCGCCCGTCGAGCCCGACGCGAACGCGTCGATGGGCGCTGCGCGGTTGAAAAGGTTGGTGACCGATGCGCGCAGGCTGAAGGCGGGCGTGAGCTGCCAGCTGGCGTTGAGGTTGACCGTCGTGAACGACGGCACGCGGCACAGCGGCGAGCTGCCTGGAGCGGGTCCAGGCAGGCCGTTCGGGAAGACCGTGGACAGCGCCGAGGCGCAGTCGGGCAGGTTGTAGCTGCTGTCCTCCACCTTCATGCCGCTGATGTAGTTGACCGTGCCGGTCAGCTCCACCGGCCCGCGCGACCAGGCCAGGCTCAGCGCAGCCCGCTCGCGCGGCGTGCCGGTGTTGGTGGACACGAAGCTGGGGCCGTGCGTGCCGGCCATCTCGTAGACCTGGCCGGGGCCGCGGTCGATGGTGTAGCGGATCATGTGCGACCACTGCAGCTGCGGCGTGAAGCGGCCCCAGCCCCCGGCATCGACGCTCATGCGCAGGTCCAGGTCAACGCCGCTGGTGCGCGCGCTGCCCAGGTTGATGAAGGGATAGGTGCCGTAGAGGATGGTGTCGTCGGCGCTGGTCGGCGCGGCGTTGGGCGTCGTCGGGCTGTTGACGCGGTAGAGCTTGGTGCCGTAGGCCTCGGGGGTGTCGATCTGGCCCTGGCCAAACAGGCCCACCGAGACGATCTGGTTGCGGATCCTGATGTCGTAGTAGTCCACCGACACGTTCATCGCCGGCACGGGCTCGAAGACGAAACCCAGCGTCATCGAGCGCGACTTCTCGGGCCGCAGGTCCTTGCCCGGCAGCTGCAGCTGCGTGCCACCCACGCCGATGTCGCAGGGCTGGCCAGGCTGCACCAGCTTGCACAGCGCCGTGTCCACCAGCGGCGGCAGGTAGCCGGCGCTCGAGCCCGAGGTGCCGATCTCCACCGGGTTGGGCGCGCGAAAGCCCCCGGCCCAGGTGCCGCGCAGCGTCAGCTCCTTGACCGGCACGTACTTGGCGCCGACCTTGGGCGTGACCGACGAGCCATAGGTGTCGTAGTGGTCGATGCGCGCGGCAGCGTCGAGTTCCAGCTGCTTGGTGAGCGGCGCCAGCAGCTCGACGTAGCCCGCCGTGATGGTCTGCTTGCCGACGCCGAAGGCGTAGATGTTGCTGGCCTGGGCGCCGCTGGCGAAGCCGTCGGGGAAATGTTCGTCCAGCGAACGCTTCGAGAACTCCACGCCCGTGCCCAGCGCGAGGTTGCCGCCGGCGAGCTTCATGAGGTCGCGGCTGGCGCGCAGCGACACGAAGTTCAGCGTGTTGGTGGACGTGGAGCGGCCCTCGGGCGTCAGGCCGGCCAGCACGCTGGCGGCGTTGTTGCCGCCGATGACGTAGCTGCCCTTGTTCAGCGCGGCCTGCAGCGCCGGCAGGCTGACGAAGTTCTTCAGCGTCAGCTCGGTGGCCACGCGGGTCAGGCCCAGCGTCGCCTGCAGGTCCCAGCCGGCCCAGCCGCCCGACAGCTCGGCGACGAAGCGCTGCGACTGGGTCGCCGTGCGCGAGCGCTGCGCCGGCAGGTCGCCGAACTCGTAGTCCACCGGGCTGCCAGTGGCGGGGTCGATGACGTTGGTGCCGTTCAGCGCCGTGGGCTGAGGCGTCGGGTGCGCCGGGCCGAAGTTGAAGGTCGTGATGCCGCCGTCGGGCGACACCCAGTTCAGCAGGCCCACCTGGGTCGCGCGGCTGCCCAGCAGGGAGGCGGCAACAGACAGCGTCCAGTCCTGCGGCAGCAGCGCCGTCACCTTGCCCAGCAGGCTGTAGTTGCGCGTCTCGGGCGCCACCTGCAGTTCCGGGTTGGCCACGAGGCCCAGGTCCTCGCCGCCATAGCGCGTCCAGTCCGAGCCGCCCAGCGCGGGGCGGTCGCTCAGCAGCACCGCGCCCTGGCGACGAAAGCCGGCCGCGAGATAACCCGCGACGCCGTCGCGGTCCAGGTCGCCGAAGCCGCGGATACCCGAGACCTTGACCATGCGGCCGTCGCCCCTGGACGAACTGCCCAGCTCCGCCTGCAGCGTCGTGCCGGCATGGCTGCGCTTGAGGATGACGTTGACGACGCCGGCCATCGCGTCCGAGCCGTAGATGGCCGAGGCGCCGTCCTTCAGCACCTCCACGCGCTCCACGGCCTCGACGGGAATGGAGGCGATGTCCACGAAGTCGCGCTGGCCGTCGTCCGGCAACGGGTAGGAGGCCATGCGGTGGCCGTCGATGAGCACGAGGGTCGCGCCCACCGTCAGGCCACGCAGCGAGATGCCGCTGCCACCGGCCCCGAAGGCGCCAGGCGTGGCCTGGCCCAGCGAGCCCATGTTGTTGGCAGACAGGTGCTGCAGCACTTCGCCCAGCGTGCTGTAGCCGGTGCGCGCGATGTCGGCCGCGGTGAGTTTCTGCACCGGGCTGGGCGTCTCGGCGTCGGCGCGGCGGATGTTGGAGCCGGTGACGACAACACGCGCCAGCGCTGCCTTGGCCTCGTCGCCCGCCGCGCCATCGCCGGTGGCCGTCTGCGCCCACAAGGCGGGCGCGAAACAGCAGCTCAGGGCCATGACAAGGGGCAGCAGCAGCGGGCGGGCGGTGGCGTTCACTTCGGGATCACCTGTGGCGTCGGGTTGAGGGAGGGCGCGATTCTCGATTCAGCAAGAACCGCGCCGTCATGCTGCCGCCACAAATCCGCCGGACCGTCGGCTGCAGACAACGCCGCCGCCGCTCAGGCGCCGACGATCCAGCCCTCCAGCGGATCGACGCCCGCCGGCCAGCCGAAGCGCGGCTGCTGTGCGCCCCAGGCCGCCTGCAGCATTGCCAGCACGGCGTACAGGCTGTCGCCGCTGGCGTCGGCCACCAGCTCGTCGCGCTGGGCGTGGCTGAGCTTGAGGCACAGGCCCAGGCGCGAGCAGCCCTGCTCCAGCGCGTCGACGATGTCCTTGCGCGCGATGAGCCGCTACGGCGCCTGTGTGGGCTGCGAGACCCGCGCCTGCCTCTCAGCAGCCGGTGCCGAGTACGCCTTGAGCCGGTTGTACAGGCTGTTCTGGCTGACGCCGATCCGGGCCGACACGTCGGCCACCTGGTGGCCTCGCTCCGTGACCTGCTTGACCACCCCGATCTTGAATTCTTCTGGTCAGGGTTGCTTGCTCTGCATGGCACCGCCGATTGGTGCCTCAGTCCGAGGCTCGAAGGTGTTTACCGAACCTGGGGCGATTCACACCTGTCGCATCGCAAAGATGCATCAACCCCGTGGCGAAGTCGTAGCCCTACAGACCGCATCGCCAGCACTGGCGCCGGTTTGCGGGCGACGGCATGACTGAGCATCGCGGTACTTTGGCAGAGATGCCCGATGTCTGGCTCTGGCCCGCACCATGCAATGTACGGCCATCAGCCGTACAATTTCCGGCCTGGAGACCACCACCATGCCTTCCACCACCGCCAGCGCCCGCCTGGAAGCCCGCATCAGCACCGACCTGCACAGCCTGCTCAAGCGCGCCGCCGAGCTGCAAGGCCGCACCATGACCGACTTCGTCGTGGCCGCCGTGCAGGATGCGGCCCAGCGTGCCATCGAGCAGGCGGAGGTGCTGCGCCTCTCCCGCGCCGATCAGGAATGCTTTGCGCAGGCGCTGCTCGCCCCGCCTGCCGCCGTGCCGGCCTTGAGCCGTGCGGTGGCCCGTCGCCGCGCCTTGCTACGTGATGCTCAATGACCCGCCCGCCTTTCGAGGTGGCCCTGCTGGACGCCTCGCAAGACCGCAGCAGCTTTGACTGCGGCTCCTCCGCCTTGAACCGCTACCTGGCCGAGCAGGCCGGCCAAGACATGCGCCGCCGCGTGGCCTCCTGCTTCGTGGCCGGCAATGACGCCGGGCGCATAGCCGGCTACTACACCCTGGCCGCCGCCAGCATCCCACTCACCGAGCTGCCGACTGCCATCACCAAGAAGCTGCCTCGTTACCGCGCCGTGCCCACCGTCCGCATGGGGCGCCTGGCCGTGGATACGAGCTTCAAGGGGCAAGGCCTGGGCGCTGCACTGCTGGCCGATGCCTTGATCCGCTGTGTGCGATCCGAGATCACCGCCTACGCCTTGCTCGTGGACGCCAAGGACGAGCAGGCCAGCGCCTTCTACCTGCACCACGGTTTCATCCCTCTGCCCGAAGCCGCCCTGACACTGTTTCTGCCGCTGGCCAGCGTGCCGATGCAAGCCTGAGTGCGCAGCAGGTTGACATTGTTGCCTTGAGCCAGCGCCACAGAAGCCATTGAGACACCCGGCTGCCGCGAGGCCGTGCGTGCGCACCCACCAAGTCATTGATGGATACGAGCATCCCAGGACTGGCTCAGCGGAGCAACACGACTTACCGGGACTTGCGCCAGTTCAGGCTGAAACGATCCATCCCTCAAGGCGATCAATGCCGGCAGGCTGGCCGAAGCCGGGCCGGCTCGCCGCCCAAGCGGCCTGCATCAGGCACAGCACCGCATCGAGCCGGTCGCCGCTGCCTTCGTCCACAAGTTCATCGCGCTGCGCGTGCGACAGCTTCAGCCGCAGGCCTAACCTGGTACGCCCCTGCTCCAGCGCGTCGACGATGTCCTTGCGTGCGATGAGCCGCTCCGGCGTCTGTGCGGCCTTGGTGTCGCTCTTGTAGGAGCGCCGCCCGATCAGCTCGCGGGCCAGCAGGCCCGGGTAGGCCTCCAGCGCGACCCGGCTTGCGTCGCCGGCCAGGTGTGCCGGCAGATGCACGCCGGCCGCGATGAGCCGCGGCACGCCCGCATGCAGCATCCAGGCCACCGGCGGATTCACCCACTTCATGCTGGGGCTGGCTCCGGCCGGGCCGTCGCAGGCGCGGTGGGCGAACTTGGACCCGGCCGGCCGCGCATCGCAGAAGGCCACAAAGCGCGCGCGGATCTCGTCGCGCCCCAGGCTGCCGTAGTGGGCCATCAGTGCCGCATAGTCGGTCGGCCAGCCCAGCGTCTCGACCAGTTCGCGCGGCAGGCCCAGGGGCAGATCCAGGCCTGCCACCCAGGGACCCGGCCGGGCCAGCCAGGCGGAGAACTCGTCCAGGCTGCGCAGCGCCTCCAGCCCGGCCAGGCGCACGACGGCGCCGTGGCGACGGCCGCCTGCTACGCGGATCGGCTTGGCCGTGCGGGGCGCACTCGTGAAGTCGACCCCGAAAACATCGTTGTCAGTCATGAGTGGCATTCTGAGCCTAGGCAAAATTGTTGACTTCCATGTCAGATCTGCTCGACCTCCCCGCCAAGCCCGCCGACGAGACCGGTTTCGACGCCCCCGCGTTCGACGCCGCCCTCGCCGCGGCGCGGCAGCATGCCGCCGCCGGCGCCTACCAGGCCTCCTGCGAGGCGCTGGAGCGGCTGCTGCTGGACTGCCCCGCGAGCGAGCTGCGCCGCCGGGGCGAGGCCCTGGCCCTGCTGGCCCACCAGTACCCTCGCCTGGGTCGGCTGACGTCGAGCGCGCGCTGCGCCACGGAGGCGCTGGCGCTGGCCGAGCGAGTCGGCGACGACGGCCTGCTGGCCGACGCGCTGACCAGCCAGTGCTACGTCTACGGCCAGCTGCTGATGGCACGCGAGGCGCTGGAGTCGGGCATGAAGGCCCTGGCCGCCGCGCGCCGCGTCGGCGACCCTGTACGCGAGGCCTGGGCGCTCAACCGCGTCGGCGTCGCCTATTCCAGCCTGGACAACCCCGTCCAGGCCTGTGCCTGTACCGAGCAGGCCCTGGAGATCGCCGCCCACGGCCATGTGCCCGAGGTGCTGTTCTCCTGCCACAACAACCTGGCGTATTTCTGGCTGCGCCGCGTCGAGGAAGCCCGGGCCCTGGGCAGCGACGACACGGCGCTGGCCGAGGCCCTCGTCAGTGCCCGCCGCACGGCGGAGCAGGCGACGGCGCTGGCGCGCGCCTCGGACAGCCCCTTCCAGATCGCCGTGGCCCTGTCCAACCTCGTCAACGTGCTGCTGGCCGGCGGCTTGCTGGACGATGCCCTGCCGCTGCTCAACGAGTTCGGCCACCTTGCCCACGACCACGGCTACCGCACGCTGGCCATCGAGGCCGATGTGCAGCGCGCCGTCTTCCTGCGCCTCAAGGGCGAGCCCCTGCAGGCCGCGCGCATCCTGGCGGCCCTGCTGCACGCCGCCGTCGAGCCGCCGCCCAAGCTGCGCCGGCTGCTGGTCCGCTCGCTCTACGAAACCCACAAGGCCTGCGGCCAGTACCGCGAGGCGCTGAGCTGGCTGGAGGAACTCGTCGGCCTGGACCGCCAGATCAGCCGCGACAACCTCGTGCTGCAGACCGAGGTCATCCTCATCCGCGACCAGGTCGAGCAGGCCCAGGCGCGCGCCGACAGCGCCGTTGCCGACGCCCGCCGCGAGCGGGCCCGGGCCGTGCACCTGGAAAACGAGCAGCAGCGCCTGCGCGAGCACGCGATGGCCCTGGACCGCGCCGCCCACGAAGACGTGCTGACCGGCCTGCACAACCGCCGCCATGCGGAGTACGCGCTGCCGCTGCTGGTGGAAGGCGCGCGCATGGCCGGCCAGGTCATCAGCGTCGCGACGCTGGACGTGGATCACTTCAAGCGCATCAACGACAGCCACGGCCACGCCGTCGGCGACGCCGTGCTGCAGCAGCTCGCCCAGCTGCTGCGCCACCGGCTGCGCAGCGCCGACCTGCTGGCCCGCATCGGCGGCGAGGAGTTCCTGGCCGTGCTGGTGGGCATCGCGCCCCAGCAGGCCGCCGAGATCTGCGAGCGCCTGCGCCTGGCCGTCGCCGAGCACGACTGGGCGGCCATCACGCCCGGCCTGGTCGTGCGCGTCAGCATCGGCATCGCCGGCGGCGCGCCGCAGCAGCAGGGTGAAAGCCTGCTCAACCGCGCCGACCACGCCCTCTACGCCGCCAAGCGCGGCGGGCGCAACCGGGTGCACGTGGACTAGGTCTGTCCCCCTGAGGCAGCAGGCCCCGGGCGGCCTAGACTGCCGGCATGAACCCCGTCCTCATCGAAGTCCTGCGCGGCAGCGCCGTCGAGTCTCGCCACGCCGGTGCCCTGGCCATCGTCGATGCCTCCGGCGCCGTGCACACGGCCCTGGGCGACATCGAGCGCCCCGTCTTCCCGCGCTCGGCCGTCAAGATGCTGCAGGCCCTGCCGCTGGTGGCCAGCGGCGCCGCCGAGGCCTTCGCGCTCACCGATGCCGAGCTGGCGCTGGCCTGCGCCTCGCACAGTGGCGAGCCCGAGCATGTGGCCACCGCGGCCGGCGTGCTGGCAAAGCTGGGGCTGACGACTGACGCGCTGGAATGCGGCACGCAATGGCCCAGCCGCGAGCCGGTGCTGCGCGGCATGGTGGCGCGCGGCGAGCTGGCCACGCCGCTGCACAACAACTGCTCGGGCAAGCACTCGGGCTTCCTCTGCCTGGCCTGCCATATGGCGATGGGGGCCCGCAACGCCGGCGCCGAGCCAGCCGAGTTCGCGCGCGGCTATGTCGCGGCCGCGCACCCGGTCATGCGCGAAGTGTCCGCCGCGCTGTCGGCGGCGACGGGTGTGGACGTCGAGCAGGCGCCGCGCGGCACCGACGGCTGCTCCATCCCGACCTTTGCGCTGCCCCTGCGCTCGCTGGCGCTGGCCTTCGCCCGCTGCGGCACCGGCCAGGGCCTGTCCGACGGCCATGCGCGCGCCGCGCGCCGGCTGCGCCAGGCCGCCGCTGCTGCGCCCTTCATGGTGGGCGGCACCGACCGCTTCGACACGCGCGTGATGCAGGCGCTGGGCGAGCGCCTGTTCTGCAAGATCGGCGCCGAGGGCGTCTACTGCGCCGCCCTGCCCGGGCTGGGCCTGGGCGTGGCGCTGAAGATCGACGATGGCGCCGCCCGCGCCGCCGAGGCGGCGATGGCCGCCGTGGCGCTGGCCCTGTTGCAGGCCGAGGGCGAATTGCTGAGCGGCTACAGCCACCTGCAACTGCGCAACTGGCGTGGCATCGACGTCGGCTCACTGCGCCCGGCCGAGGCGCTGACCCGGGCCCTGGGCAGGCACTGACCCCTGCGCGCCGGCCCGCAGACGGGGCCGGCCCGAGACTCGAACAAATGAAGTCCGTCGCAGGCTGCGACGCTAGGTCTTTGACTCCCTGTCGGCTTGCGACAGCTCGAAAGTCCTTTGAGGATGCGCGACTTCAGGCCGGCGGACGGTTGACCATGTGCCGACTGGCCCGAGCTTGTGAGCACCGGTGAGGGGTGCTGCGGGATCGCTGTTGTCATCCAGCCGGAGCGGGGTCAATGGCATCGACGGACTTCCAGGTTCGTCATGGCTCGCCTTCCCGGTTCAGCAGTTCCAGATAGGCGGTGTATTCGTAGATGCGGTTGCGCTTCATGCCCGTCACCTCACGCACCAGGCCCAGCTCGATCATTGCGTCAAGGATCTTGCCCACGGTGTGCGGACTCTGTCCGGTGACGGCGCCGATGGCGGGGCTGATGTTTGCAGCAAGGAGACTCTTCTATTTCACGAATCGCCTTTTCGTGCAGCAACAGCCCAAGCCAATTGCACTCCGCACCCTGGCTTGAATCTTGATTAGCACCTGAAAGGTCGCCTTGCCATGCACGCGGAGCCCGCGATGCGACCCAGCCAAGCCTCCCTCGACGCCTGTACGCGCCGCTACACCTTCGTCCGGGAAAAGTTGCAACGCCTGCGGCAGCTGGTTGACGATCATTTCGGCCACGACCCGAACCCCCTCCTTTGGGGCCACGCAGGCGACTGGGGCGCGTGGAACAGGCCATCGACGATCTGCTCGCGATCTTGGACGGACAGCCCAAGAAACGCAGACCGCGACGAAAACGCTGCCCAAGCTCAATCAGCTGCAAGCAAGGCTTTGACCAGGTTCGCATGCGCGGAGCCCTCGGGCGCCTGCTCCAAAGACGTCTGCTCGCGCCGCAGGCCGCTCTGTCCTGGACCGCCGCCGCGACTTGCCGCGCGGCGAATTCGCGCAGCACATGGGCGTTCCTCTGGGTAGAGCCTTGCGCCATTGCGAGAAGTGGAATTGGCGGCCCGGTATCTTTTAGTCACTCGATGTGCAGGAGCGTCGCCTTGCTCAACTATGGCGAAGGAAATATCTCTTCGAGGAAAGCGACGAATGCCTTGACACCCGGATTCCCGCGCCGGCTCTCAGGCCAGACTGCAGTGATGGTCGAACTGTCTACTGAAAACTCGCCCAGCACGGGCACCAGCAGCCCCCTCTGCACATAAGGCGCCGCAATCCACGAGGCCGCCATGCCTACGCCGCCACCCGCGGCCAGCAGCTCCACCACCGCATCGCTGACGTCCACCACGATGGCTGCATCAGGCGTGAACTCGAGCGTGCGATTGCCTACCTTGAACATCCATTGCAGCGTCTGCCCGGAAGTCTGGTAGCGGAAGTTCACGCAATCGTGTCCTCGCAGGTCCTCCGGCCCGGCTGGCGTTCCGTGCACCGCCAGGTAGGCCGGTGACGCATAGGCATTGAGCCGGACCGGCGCCAGGCCGCGCGAGATCAGGCTGGAGTCGGCCAACTGGCCGATGCGGATCGCCACGTCGATGCCCTCTTCGACGATGTTGACGAACCTGTCACTCAGCCGGAGGTCGATGTTGAGCTTGGGGTAGCGGCGCCGGAACTCGGGCAGCGCCGGCGCCAGCAGACGCGTGCCGATGGGCAGTGGCGCCGCGATCTTCAGCGTCCCAGATGGCTCGGAGCGCGCCGCCACGGCCGACTGCACGACATCCTCGGCCGCCCGCAGCAGGTGCAGCGCCCGTTCCTGCAAATCACGCCCCTCAGGCGTCAGGACCAGCGAACGGGTCGTCCGCGTGAAGAGGCGCAGGCCCAGTTGCTGCTCCAGGCGCTGGATGGTCTTGCTGACGGCCGAGGGCGAAACGGACAGCGACCGCGCCGCCGCCGTGAAGCTGCCCAAGGAGGCCGCTCTCGCGAACGCGACGATGCCGGTGAGGCGCTCCAAGCTGACATGTTCCGCCATGGCACATAACAAGTGATATTCAGACCGATTATCAAATGGATGGCGAATGTCCACACTCCTGGCCAACGACACCGCCGAGGTGCCGTCCCATTGGTGATAAAGGACATAGCGATGACGATCAAGACGATGAAGGCGATTCAGCAGCAGGAGTTCGGCGGCCCCGAGGTGCTGCGCTACGAGGACGCACCGGTGCCCGAACTGAAGCCGGGGGAGGTGCTCGTGCGCGTCCACGCTGTGGGTCTGAACCCGCCCGACTGGTATCTGCGCGACGGCTACAAGATGCTGCCGCCCGAATGGCAGCCGAAGGTGTCCTTCCCCGTCATCCCAGGGACGGACGTGTCGGGCGTGGTCGCGGCCATCGCGCCAGACGTCAAAGACTTCGCCGTCGGCGACGAGGTGTACTCGATGGTCCGCTTCCCAAGCGGCCTGGCTGGCGACAGCCGGGCCTATGCGGAGTACGTCAGCGTGCCGGTATCGGAAGTGGCGCTCAAGCCTGCCGGTATCGACCACCTGCATGCCGCCGCGGCGCCGATGTCGCTGCTCACCGCCTGGCAGTTCATGATCGAGCTGGGGCACGATGTGCAAAACCCGCTCCAGCCGAACCGGCATGAGCCGGTGCCGCTCAAGGGCAAGACCGTTCTCGTGAATGGCGCCGCGGGCGGTGTGGGGCATCTCGCGCTGCAGCTCGCCAAGTGGCAGGGGGCGCGAGTGATCGCCGTGGCCTCGACTCAGCAGGAAGCGTTCGTGCGCGACCTCGGCGCGGACGAGTTCATCGACTACACGCAAACCGCCGCCGAGGAGGTGGTCCGGGACGTCGATCTCGTCGTCGATGCGGTCGGTGGACCGACCACCGGCCGCTTCCTGCGCACGCTCAGGCGCGGCGGCGCCCTGTTCCCCATCTTCCCGTTGGGCTTCTCAGGCGCCGACGAGGCCGCGCGCCTGGGCGTCACGGTCTCGACAACCCAGGTTCGGTCGAGCGGCGCCCAATTGACGACGGTCGCCCCCTTGCTCGAAGCAGGAACGATCCGCATCGCCATCGACAGCAAGTTCCAACTGGCGGATGCGCGCAAGGCCCATGAGCGAGCGGCCAACGGGCACATTGCCGGGAAGATCGTGCTCCAGGTCCGCTGAGGAAGACTGCGATGAGCACCCTCAAAGAGGCCGTCAATGACCTATTCGACGACCGACTGGCGGTGGACGAAGCCATGGACCGGCACTTCGTCCCTGGCTTTCGCCAGCGTGTCAACGGGCAGTGGGACGACCGAGCCGCGTTCCTCGCGCGGATCGTTCTGCTCCGCAAGGTCGTGGAGCGCGCCACCATCACTGTCCTGGACGAGTTCGAAGCTGGTGGCCGCTACGCAGAGCGGCATGTCATCGAGCTGGTCAAACGCGACGGCGAACAGATCGTGCAAGAGATCTACCTGTTCGCGGAACGCGACCCAGACGGCCGCTTCAATCGAATCGAGGAGACAACCTTGAAGCTCGAGCTGTAATCGAGCCAGGGCCCTGGGCGCAGTCGATGCGCTGACTGCAGCGCGCTGCCGGTCTCGCCGCTTTATGCGAGCCGGCGCCAGTTGGCGCGACGCGTACAGCCCATAGTGACTTGGCTCACTCGAGTTCTGGCACCCCACCTTCTAAAGACGCAAGACTATCTTGAGAGCCGTCTCGCACCGAAAGTGCTTGATCACGTTGGTGGATAAGCCACGCGGTACGAGGTGCCGCACCCCGTTCTGGCCAGCGAAGGCCAGCGCCGGTGCAAGAAGGTGAAGCTAAAGTTTGATGGCGTGCATGGGCGAACTTCTCATGCGGGCCCCGGGTTCTGCGAGCCGTCGCCCACCATGCGCACCAGCGCTCGTGTCAGCATGCGGCTTTCGCCAACGCTGAAGACTTTGCCCAACACCTGCGCCAGGCTCTCGATGAAGAGGCCAATGTTCGACTTGATGATGTTGAGGTCCTTACGGTTTCGCTCACTTGCGTTGATCTGCGCCAACGCCTGTAGCCCCTGCTCAAGCAACGCGCGCTGGTCGCCTGACAACACGCGCCCCGTGGCTCGGCCGAAGGCGTCGATCATCTCCTGGATGCGATGCGCCTGGGTGTTGACTTCGTCTGCCTGCTCGACATGTGCCGCGCTAGACATGAGGCGTCGCAGGCCATCAAAGTAGGCGACGCGATCTTGCGGCGCGCCGGTCATCTGTATCACATTACCAAGCGCCGAGGCCGTATCGCGCAGACGCGCGTCGAATGCGGACTGTGCAGCCTCGATCATCTGGAGATCGGTCTTGCATGGCACCGACTCGGGCCTGCCGCTAGCGTCACCAGGTTGCTGCGGTTTGTAGTCACCCACGGATCCCTCCCATTGACGCCGCCGCACAGCGGCTTGGATGACTCAGGATAGCGGAGACGCACCGATTGGAAGCCTGCCCGTTCTGGGATCGGTTCTGACGCCGATGCCGAATGGCAGCTTCGGAGGGCGCCGTCATCCAACTCCAGCCCGCGGCTGCCTTCGCTACCGACCACTTCATCGAAGAGTACGGTCCCAGAACGGCGGTGTGGCCTTGCCCCCGCATAACCGGACAGATGAACGTATAGACGCGGCTATCACCCCGCTCCAGTTCAGTCGCCCCGTTCCCATAATCTGGAAAACGCCCGACAGTCTTCATTCGAGTCCGACGGACTCTACTTGTCGGAGTCACCCGAGATAAAACGATACAAAACGAGACCAAGCAAGCGCTTGGTTGACTTTACAGTCCGGCCCCATGCCTGCTGCCAAGCCGCCCGCCGCCTCCCCGTTACCGCCCCGTGAACGACTGCTGCAGGAGGCGATGCGCCTGTTCGGCGAGCGCGGCGTGGACGCCGTGCCCACCCGCGAGATCTGCGCCGCCGCCGGCGTGAACCCGGGCGCCATCCACTACCACTTCGGCGACAAGGACGGCCTCTACGCCGAGGTGCTGCGCCAACCGGTGCGCGAGCTGCAGCAGCAGCTGGCCGGCTTCGACGACGCGGGGCTGGACCTGCACGAATCCATCTGCCGGTTCCTGCGCCCTTTCCTCTTTGACGACGGCGCCTGCAGCGCCCAGCTGTTCTTCCGCGAGATGCAGGCGCCCAGTCCCGTGTTCATGCAGACCGTGGCGCAGGAGGTCGGCCCCCTCTTCGACCGATTCGCCCGCCTGCTGGCCCGCCACGCCGGCCTGGCCGAGCCCACGGCCGCCATCCACCAGCTCGCCATGGGCCTGCAGGCCATGGCCCACGACTACTCCATGACGCGGCCGATGCTGGACGCCTTTCACCCCGAACTGCTGGCCGACGACCCTCAGCTCGAACGCACCTGCGCGCGCCTGGCCGACTGGGGCTGCGCCCTTGTCGCCTACGAGCGCGCCCAACACGCCAAGCCCGAATGAACTCACGCCTGCTTCTCGCCGCGCCGCTGCTGGCGCTGCTCACCGCCTGCATGACGGCGCCCCCCGCCCCGCCGTCGACACCGGCGGCCGTGCCCGCCGCCTGGCGCTCGCCCCTTCCCCATGGCGGCAGCACGGCGGCGCTGAACGCCTGGTGGCAGGCTTTCGAGGACCCGGTGCTGGCCCGTCTGGTCGCCCGCGCCGAGGAGCGCAGCCCGACGCTGGAGCAGGCCGCTGCCCGTCGGCGCCAGGCCGAGGCTGGTGCCGCCCAGGCGCGCGCCGGGCTGATGCCCCAGGGCGGCGTCGGCGCCCAGGTCCAGCGCGGGCGCGCACTGAACGGCGTGGCCGGTGACAGCACCCAGGCCAGCGCCCAGTTCAGCGCCAGCTGGGAGATCGACCTGTTCGGCGGCCAGCGCGCGGCGGCCACGGCCGCCGCCGCCCAGGCCACCGCGGCCTCGGCCGACTGGCACGCCGCCCGCGTCAGCCTCGCCGCCGATGTGGCACAGGCCTATGTGCAGCTGCGTCTGGCGCAGGCCCGCGAGGAGTCCGCCGAGCTGGACACTCGCTTTGCCGAGCAGATCGCCGGCTGGGCGCGCGAACAGCAGAAGGCCGGGCTGGTGAGCGCCAGCGACGCCGCACTGCTCAACACCGAGCGAGCCGTCGCCGCCGCGTCGCGCAGCCAGTGGCGGGCCGAGGCGCAGGTGGCGCTGCAGACGCTGGCCCTGCTGTGCGCCGAGCGCGCTGACACGCTGGCCGCCGAGCTGGCGCCACCGGCCGTCGCCGGCGAAGGCTTCGACATTCGCCGCAGCCAGCCCCGGGTGCCGGGTTTCGACGTGAGCGCCCTGCCCGCGCAAGCGCTGGCCCAGCGCCCCGACCTCGCCGCCGCACACCATCGCTGGCTGGCCGCCGTGCAGCAGCAGCGCAGCGTGCAGGCCCAGCGCTACCCGCAGCTCAGCCTCTCGGCCATGGCGGGCGAGTCGCGGCTGCGCGTGGGTGGCAAGAGCAGCCACGGCGCGCTGTGGTCCTTCGGCCCCAGCCTCACCCTGCCCATGTTCGATGGCGGCGCCCTGGTTGCCGCCGGTGAAGGCGCCCAGGCGGCGGCGGACGAAGCCGCGGCGGCGCTGCAGGCCCAATGGCTGGTTGCCGTGAACGAGGTGGAGGAGGCGCTGCAACGCGTGGCGGCAGGTGCCGAGCGCGAACGCGAGGTCGAAGCCGTGAAGCGCGAGTGGGAGGGCATCGCGCGCCGCTCCTTCTCGCAGGCCCAGGCCGGCCTGCAAAGCGGCATGCAGCGCAACACCACGTTCCGCAACGCGCTGGCCGCGTATGACGCCGTGCTCAGCGTGCGCGCCGAGCACGCGCTGGCCTGGATACGCCTGTATCGCAGCCTGGGTGGCGGCTGGACCGCCGACACCCTCACCAACACCGCCCAGAACACGCCTGTCGCCCGCTGACCCATGAAGACACCCAAGCTCCGCATGTCCCTCCTGACCGCCGCCCTGACCGCCGCGCTGGCCGTGGCCTTCGTCGCGGCCCTGTCCGGCCCCGCCTTCGCGCAGCAGGCCGCCGCCAGCGCGGCGCCCAAGCCGGCGCTCACGGTCAAGCGCGTCGTCGCGCAGACCGGCAACTGGAACCAGACCCTGTCCGGCACCGGCTCCATCGCCGCTTGGCAGGAGGTCGTCATCGGCGCCGAGATCGGCGGCCAGCGGCTGGCCGCGCTGATGGTGGACGCCGGCGACCGCGTGAAGAAGGGCCAGCTGCTGGCCCGCCTCAGCCCCGGCACGCTGGAAGCCGACCTCGCCGCCAGCAGCGCGGCGCTGCTGGAGGCCGAGGCCTCCGCCCGCGACGCACACCAGACTGCCGAGCGCGTGAAGACGCTGCAGGGCAGCGAGGCGCTGTCGCCGCAGGCCATCGACCAGGCCCTGGCCGCCGACGCCGCCGCGCAGGCACGCGTCGCCGCGGCGCGGGCCCGCGTGCAGGCCGACCAGCTGCGCCTGTCCTACACGCAGATCACCGCGCCGGACGATGGCGTCATCAACGTCCGCCTGGCCACACCGGGCGCCCTGGTGCAACCGGGCCAGGAGCTGTTCCGCCTGCAGCGCCAGGGCCGCCTGGAGTGGCGCGCCGAGGTGCCCGGTGCCGAGCTGGCCGCACTCAAGGCCGGTCAGCGGGTGCGCGTGCAGCCCAGCGGCGCGCCAGCGGTGGAAGGACGCATCCGGCGCGTCGCGCCGCAGATCGACCCGCAGACGCGCAACGGCCTGGTCTACGTGGACCTGAAGGCGAGCGACACGCTGCGCGCCGGCCTGTTCGCGCGTGGCGACTTCGTCCTCGGCGAGAGCCCCGCGCTGACGCTGCCGCAGACCGCCGTGCTGCTGCGCGACGGCTTCAGCTATGTCTTCCGCATCGACGGCAGCAAGGTGCGCCAGACCAAGGTGCAGGTGGGCCGCCGCGAGGGCGACCGCGTGGAGGTGCGGGCCGGCCTGGCGGCCGGCGCGGCCGTCGTCGAGTCCGGCGTTGGCTTCCTGGTGGACGGCGACGCGGTGCGCGTCGCGCAGTAAGGAGACACCCGGATGTTCAACGTCTCACGCTGGTCGATCGCCAACCCGGTGCCGGCCATCATGCTCTTCATCATGCTGACGGCCGCCGGTCTCTACGGCTTCGGCAAGATGAAGATCCAGCAGTTCCCCGACATCGAGCTGCCCACCATCGTCGTCACCGCCTCGCTGCCGGGCGCCGCGCCCGCGCAGATGGAAACAGAGGTCGCGCGCAAGATCGAGAACTCGCTGGCCTCGGCCCAGGGCCTCAAGCATCTCTACACCAAGGTCCAGGACGGCACGGCCACCGTCACGGCCGAGTACCGCCTGGAGAAGTCACTGCAGGAGGCGCTGGACGACACCCGCGATGCGGTGACCCGCATCCGCGCCGACCTGCCGGCCGACCTGCGCGACCCGGTCATCACGAAGATGAACCTGTCGGGCATGCCCATCCTGACCTACACGGTCTCCAGCAGCAGCATGGACGACGAGGCGCTCTCGTGGTTCGTGGACAACCAGGTCGCCAAGCGACTGCTGTCGGTGCGCGGCGTGGGCTCGGTGGCGCGCGTGGGCGGCGTCAGCCGTGAGCTGCGCGTGGCGCTGGACCCGGCACGCCTGCTGGCGCTCGGTGCGACCGCGGCCGAGGTGTCGCGCCAGTTGAAGCAGGTGCAGCAGGAAGCCCCCGGCGGCCGCGCGACGCTGGGCGGCGCCGAGCAGTCGCTGCGCACCATCGCCACCGTGCAGAGCGCGGATGAGCTGGCCGCCATGGACATCCCGCTCGCCGACGGCCGGCGCGTGCGGCTGGACCAGGTTGCTTCCGTGACCGACACGCTGGCCGAGACGCGCGCCGGTGCCTTCCTCAACGGCAAGCCCGTGGTCGGCTTCGAGATCGTGCGCGCCAAGGGCGCCGGCGAGGTGGACGTGGCGCAGCGCATCCGTGCGGCGCTGGAGGAGCTCAAGGCCGCCCACCCCGACATCACCGTCACCGAGGCCTTCAACTTCGTCGACCCCGTCATCGAGAACTACCACGGCAGCCTGTCGCTGCTGATGGAGGGCGCGCTGCTGGCCGTGCTCGTGGTGTGGTTCTTCCTGCGCGACTGGCGGGCCACGCTCGTCAGCGCCGTGGCCCTGCCACTGTCGGCCATCCCGACCTTCCTCGTCATGCACTGGATGGGATTCACGCTCAACGTCGTGACACTGCTGTCCCTGTCGCTCGTCATCGGCGTGCTGGTGGACGACGCCATCGTCGAGATCGAGAACATCATGCGGCACCTGACGATGGGCAAGACGCCGCTGGAAGCCGCCCGCGAGGCCGCCGACGAGATCGGCCTGGCCGTCATCGCGACGACCTTCACGCTGATCGCCGTGTTCCTGCCCACCGCCTTCATGAGCGGCGTGGTCGGCAAGTTCTTCGTGCAGTTCGGCTGGACGGCTTCCATCGCCGTGTTCTTCTCGCTGGTGGTGGCCCGGCTGCTGACGCCCATGATGGCGGCCTACATCCTCAAGGCACCGAAGGCCGCCCACAAGGAGCCGTTCTGGATGCCCGGCTATCTGCGCGCCGCGCGCTGGGCCTTCACGCACAAGGGCAAGACCATGGCCATCACGGCGGCCTTCGGCGTGGCGGCGTGCACGCCCCTCTTCATGGGCGCCATCCCCGGCGCCTTCCTGCCGCCGGACGACCTGAGCCAGACGCAGATCAGCATCGAGCTGCCACCCGGCAGCACCTACGAGCAGACCCGTGCCATCGCGGAGCAGGCGCGCGCCGCCGCCGCGGCCCACCCGCATGTGAAGCTGATCTACACGGCCGTCGGCGGCGGCAGTGCCGGCGGCGACCCCTTCGCCATGAGCGGCGCGGCCGAGGCCCGCAAGGCCACGCTGACGCTGAACCTGACGCCGCGCAAGGACCGCCGCGGCACCAGCAAGCAGCAGATCGAGCGCGAGCTGCGCGAGCGGCTGGAGAACATCGCCGGCGCGCGGCTGAAGGTCACCTTCGGCGGCTCCAACGAGAAGTACCAGCTCGTGCTGGCCGGCGAGGACGGCGAGCTGCTGGCGGCCCACGCCGCCAAGGTGGAGCGGGAGCTGCGCGGCATTCCCGGCATCGGCCAGGTGACCAGCAGCTCCAGCCTGCAGCGGCCCGAGCTCATCATCCGGCCCGACGCGGCGCGGGCGGCCGACCTGGGCGTGTCCACCGCAGCGATTGCGGACACGCTGCGCATCGCGACGGCAGGCGACTACGACCAGTTCCTGCCCAAGCTCAACCTTGCGCAGCGTCAGGTGCCCATCGTCGTGCGCCTGCCCGATTCGGCGCGCGCCGACCTGGCCCTGCTGGGCGAGCTGACCGTGCCCGGCGCCCGCGGCCCCGTGCCGGTGCGCCAGGTGGCGGAGCTCACGATGACCAGCGGACCGGCCCAGATCGACCGCTACGACCGGCTGCGCAACGTCACCTTCGAGATCGAGCTGAACGGCCAGCCGCTGTCAGAGGTGCAGGCCGCCGCTGCCGCCCTGCCCAGCATCGCCAGCCTGCCGCCGGGCGTCAGCAAGGCCGAGATCGGCGACGCCGAGGCCTTCGCCGAGCTGGGCCAGGGCTTTGCGCTGGCCATGGGAACGGGCGTGGCCTGCATCTACATCGTCCTGGTGCTGCTGTTCCACGCCTGGGTGCAGCCGGTCACCATCCTCGGCGCGCTGATCCTGTCCATCCCGGGCGCCATCCTGGCGCTGTTCGTCACGCAGACCGACCTCAGCATGCCGGCCATGATCGGCATGATCATGCTGATGGGCATCGCGACGAAGAACTCCATCCTGCTGGTGGAGTACGCCATCGTCGCGCAGCGCGAGCAGGGGCTCACACGCCTGGAGGCGCTGCTGGACGCCTGCCACAAGCGCGCCCGGCCCATCGTCATGACGACGCTCGCCATGGGCGCCGGCATGCTGCCCATCGCGCTGGGCTTCGGCACCGATCCCAGCTTCCGCGCCCCGATGGCCATCGTCGTCATCGGCGGGCTGATCACCAGCACCTTCCTGAGCCTGCTGGTGATCCCGGTGCTCTACGAGATCGTGGATGACTTCATCCAGCGCTTCAGCCGCCGGCGCGGCGCGACGAAGGGGGAAGTGGTGTCTGCCTGATGGCGCGCAAGGCCGCTGGCAGTGCCATGGCCCGGGGCATGGCCTGTCCCCACGGGCTGCGTGGCTCCTTTGGGCGATGGCGCATGGACGCCCGGACGCAAGACTTGCGTCCGCGTTCAACCACCTTCAAGGAAGCCTCCATGACCACCCGATTCCTGACCCCGCTCATCACCGCGATGGCCCTGCTGCTGGGCAGCGCGGCCGCCAGCGCGCAATCCGCCGACCTGGCCAACGATCTCGCCCGCATTCGCCAGGCCACCTCCAAGTTCCGCGACATCAACGTCGCGCTGTCCGAGGGCTATGTGATCGCCCCGCCCGGGCACTGCGTCGCCGCAGCGTCCGAGGGCGAGCCCCGTCAGCTTGGCGGGATGGGCGTGCACGTCATTCGACCGGACCTGCTGGGCATCACGACCGTGACGCCGCGCGTGAACGGCGTGGGCACGAACACCGACTTCACCCACCCGTCCGTGCTGGTGTACGAACCTCAGCCCAAAGGCGGCTATGACCTGGTCGCAGTGGAGAACATCGTGTTCGCGCAGGCTTGGCACGGGGCAGGCAACCTGAAGCGGCCGGAGTTCCATGGCAACGAGTACTACAAGGTCATCGACAACCCGCTGACCCCGATCGATGAGGCCCACGGCTTCGAGCCCCACTACGAGCTGCACATCTGGCTGTACCGCGAGAATCCCGCCGGCATGTTCATGCCGTTCAATTCGCGTGTGCGGTGCCCCGCGGATCACTGAGCATCCGTGCATGGCGCAAGCGAGCACCTGCAGCGTTTGGCGGCGGACGGCTCGACCCACAGTAGAGCCGGAAATCGACTGAGCAGGTGGCGAGAGCCGCCTGCACGGCGGAACTCGACTTAAGCCATAGATGCCACGAGGGCCCTCCTCAACCGAACAGCGGCGCCGCGGTACAGGTTGAACTCCGCCACCAACCACGACACCTGGCCTGCCTTGCGCTGCAAGCGATGCGCCGTGGCGGCCGACGCTGCGACCAGTGCAGCCTTGAGCTGCGTCACCAGGACGGGCTTGGAGAACGCCTGGCCGATCTGGCCGGTGGCGGCGCTCTGCCCGCAGGTGGCGTCACTGGTCTCCGAGACGAAAACCGAGTCGCGTTGGCGCCAAGGATCTCTTGCATCGTCTCGCCGGCCCTGTCGACCAGGGCCGTGCAACCGTAACCGTGCACACGCGAACGCCTTGCCTCGGCGGCTAGTGATTGCGATGCCCCAGGACAGCTTGCGATCGGTGGGCTGGCGCCAACGTCCGTCGTTGTCCGGCCAATAGCCGCACCCCGACGCATCTGAAACACCCCCGTCAGGTGGCGCACGGTCCATCGAGCGCTGGACCGAAGTGCCGCTGATCTATCGGCGAGCGGAACTGGCGACTGCGAACGCGGGGCAATTGGCGAACGTAAGCCAGGATGGCGCGCTGCACTGCTCCGGGCGGCGTACGCAGGCCGTTCAGAACCGGTAGGCAGCCGGCGCTGCCGAGCCTTCAATCGACCATGCGGCTGGCCACGATTGAGCGCTCGATTGACCTCATCCAAAGCCGTCCCAATGATCCGCTCGGCTGCTTCGGCTATCGCTTCAGTAGCGGCCGCAGGGCTGTCGCGGCTGCAGCGCGCGCGAGGAGCCCCGACTCAGATCGCGCCTTGATGGATCCCAGACCTCGGCACCGATGCGCCACCTGAACCAGGGGATGTCGGGCTAAAAACGTAGGTTGTTACCACTTGTACCGACCGACATACTCGGAAGGCGATCAGCCACGAATCCTTGGGCCGGCAAACAAGGCTTGGCCAAACACTGCCAGAACAGCTCGATCGAGGGGGAGCATCCATGAACTCGAGTCGCGGTATTACTGCGTTGGTGATTCTGTCGCTTCAGCTCTTGGGCTGCGGCGGCTCAACTGATACCGCGACGGATGAACTCCGGCATCCCCTTGCCGCGCAAACTTCCGCAGCGCCCGAGGGCACTACGTGCAGAGATTGCATCTTCGGCCCGGCCACCTTTACGCGTGGTGCGGGCAAGCCGACAACGGAAGTGGTGACCATCAAGGGCGTCAGCGGCACCAGCTATTTGATCGATATCGACGATCAAGGCTCTCAGGGAGCAGACGGTGCCGTGACCCTGGACGGAAAAATGTTGATGGCTCCTCGCGCGGAAGAAGAAGTAGGTGCCAGGCATAAGACGTTGAACGTCAGTTTGACGGCGTCGAGCCAGTTGAGCATTCGGCTGTCAGGCAAGCCCGGATCAATGCTTCAAGTCTCGATCCGGGGGGGAGCACAAATTTTGAATTCTGCTGGCGGGGTGGTTGCTAGCGACGGCGGCGCCATTCGCCTGGAAGTTCCATATGGCGCAATTACTTCGCCGACAGTAATTACCATAACCAAGACAACGACTTCAGTCCCCGGCGGAAATCTTGGGCCAGTCGTTGAACTGGGCCCGGACGGCCTGAAATTTGCCAATCCCGTGACGCTAAGGATGAATTACGACTCAGCAATTCTCCAGAACAGTGCTGACGAGATTCTTAGGATCGCCACGGTCGTGGACGGCCAATGGAGTGATTTGGATACCACAGTCGACACCGCCAACCATACGTTGACAGCGGATCTCCAGCACTTCAGCCCGTACACCTTCAAGGAAGTGTCAGGCTTGTGCATATCTTCGGGAGACGCCAACTACGATCTGGCGATGGCAAAACTATCTCAACAGATATTCATGTCCCCCAATCCAAACTACAAGGGAAAAGGCTGCGTCGATGAGGGATATCTGCAGGATGGCTATAGCAAATATTATAAATCCATGCAGAATCACGCGGGCATGGACTTCCTTGTTGAAATGGGCACCCAGGCGCACGCGATCGTGGATGGTTGGCTGGAGGAGTCACGCCTTAACAAGGACATCAACAATCTGCAGTCCACACTCATCATTCGTTCGGTGGTGGGAGGCACTGAATACAGGATATTTTATCTCCACTGTGACTCCCACATCCTGCACAGGGATGGACAGAATCTCGGGTCTCTCGATGGCAAGAAAGACCTGAGGATCCGGGCAGGAGATGAAGTTTGCCAAACTGGCAATGTGGGTGCCGGCAAGATCGTGAATGGAGTTGAAGTTGGCGGCTACCACCTCCACGTCGAAGTGAAATCCCTGTCAATGGACTTAATTTCTCCGCTATATGCGGTGTCCGGAAGCCACTGTCCAGGGCAGAGCTTCGTCAACTTCAAAGGAGTGCTCGCCGCTGGGTGTCCGTTAGCATATATTCAGGCCAATACCGTTGATCCAGTGCTACTTCTCGCCAGATCGGGGACGCCAGCCTATATATCACTTGCCCTCGGCAATCCTGGAATACCAGGAGATGGGATTTTCGTATCACAAAGCCCAGTCAATCCCGGAGGAGCTAATGGGTATTTCAAATTAGCCCAGCCAATTTATCTTTCGAAATATCCGTCGGGAGCAACGATATCCGTATTTTCCGGGGGAGGAGTGGCCCCGACTGCACATGTCATCCAAATTGATACCGGACTGCCTTCGACTGATCCGTGCTACATGCGCTTTGGATCATCAGTCGGGATTGCAGGTCAAATCACCGTAAACGGAGTGAGAGGCATCTACTCCAATGTTTGGCCTGCCTGGTACCCATCCTGGGTCGCATTTGCCAATTCAGCCACCCAGCAAATGGCTGCCGCAAAGGGCATTTCGTGTGGCAATGTCAGCCTTGAAAAACTCAGGATTGTGGATCTATGGCCACAATTGAATGGAATCGTAGCGTCCCTGGATGCTGTCGCACTGGGCGAAGGCATTGATAACTATCCGAGATAATCGACACCCAATGCGGCGCGAAAGCAAATTCACATGTGAGACTGCCTAGACGCGGAAATCTGCTCCTTTGTGGTCCTACTTTGACATTGATGTGCCGTACAGATGTCATGCAGCTGAGGCTGGCAGTAATCAGCCCGCAGTGATGCCAAGAACTTTGGCGTCAGAAGATTCGATAGCACCCCTGCGGCCAACTGTTTCCGGATAAAAGTTGGCGACTGCCATGTGCGAACATTTTTGAAAACGCAGTCAACAAGCATCACGAGTCAGGGGACTTTGGATTTCGCGGGCGGCAGCCCCACTCAACCCACTCCGTCAGTCCATCACATGCGCCTTCGAACACGGCCACTCGCGGCCTCAGTTCGGCCCAAGGCCCCTCAGTACCTGTCCGTTGAGCCCGGTTCCGGTCGCGCTGTTTGAAAGACCTGAATGAAGTGCGGGCGCCGCAGAGGGCGCAAGTCCGCAGCGCCGCAGTTCCGGGCAGAGAGTCGACCGAGCTGCAGATACTCACAGGTAATCAGCAGCGCAAGGCCAAAAAGGAAGTCCACCTTGTCGGAGCACTGGTCGGCTTGAAGGGCTGGTCACTTGTTGGCGCCAGCGGCCTTCCTGATGCCTGGTATGTCAGACCGAAATTCCTACGAAGCAATCAATTGACGAATGGATTGGCTCGGGCGACCCGTGGCCTAGCTGGGCCTCGAGCCGTTGATTGCCGAGACGAGCGCCCAATCCCGGCAGAGGTGCTTCAGCCCAGCCTGAACACCGCCACCGAGCGCGACAACTCGTCCGCCTGCTGCTGCAGGCTGTGAGCCGCAGCGGCTGACTCCTCAACGAGCGCGGCGTTCTGCTGCGTCATCTGGTCGAGGTTGGCGATGGCCTGGCCGATCTGCCCGATGCCGGTGCTCTGTTCACCCGTGGCGAGGCTGATCTCGGAAACGATGCCGCTGACGCGGGCGATGGCCGAGATGATGTCCTGCATGGTCGCGCCGGCCCTGGCGACCAGGGCCGTGCCGCTGTCCACGCTCTCGCCGCTGCTGAGGATCAGGGTCTTGATCTCCTTGGCCGCCTCGGCCGAGCGCTGCGCCAGCGTGCGCACCTCGCCGGCCACGACGGCGAAGCCGCGGCCCTGTTCGCCGGCACGGGCCGCCTCGACGGCCGCGTTCAGCGCCAGGATGTTGGTCTGGAAGGCGATGCCGTCGATGACGGCAATGATGTCGCCGATCTTGCTGGACGAGGCGCTGATGCGGCCCATGGTCTGCACGACCTCCTCCACCACTGCGCCGCCGCGGCGGGCCACTTCGGCGGCGTCGCTGGCGAGCTGGTTGGCCTGGCGTGCGGACTCGGCGTTATGCGTGACGCTGGCCGTCAGCTCCTCCATGGCAGAGGCCGTCTGCTGCAGGTTGGAGGCCGCCTGCTCGGTGCGGTTGCTGAGATCCTGGCTGCCGACGGCCACCTCGCGCGAGGCCTCGGCAATGCTGTCGGTGCTCTGGCGCACGCCGGTGACGACCCGGGCCAGCGAGTCCTGCATGCCCTGCACGCCACGCATCACGGCGGATGTCTCGTCTCGCCCGACCACACGCACGGGCTCGCTGAGGTCCTGGCCCGCGATGCGCTCGGCCGTCTTCACGGCATAGGCCAGCGGCGCAAGGATGGAGCGGATGTTGAGCGTCGTGTAGGCGGCCAGCAGCAGCACCGCCGCGATGACGACCAGCATCAGGTTGCGGCGGATGTCCTGTTCATGCTCGTCCAGCTGCGCCACCTGCTCGACGGAATGCTTGTCCACCTTCTCCGTCATCTCGGCGAGCGCCTTGTCCATGGCGCGCACGGAGCCCTTCACGGGCTCCATGGCCTGGTTGGCCGCGGCGGTGTCGGCGAACTCGCCCTTGCCCAGTCGCTCGAGGATGCCGCTGAAGCCGCTGCGGTAGTCCTGCAAGGCCTTCTGCAATTCGTCCGGCATGCGCTTCACGTCGGACGGCACATCGAGTCTGGCGATCTTGGCCAGGCTGGTCGAGACCTTCTCGAAGGTCTCGTTCCACTCCTTGCGATAGCGCTCCACGGCCTTGGCGTCGGCCAGGTTGATGAGCAGGTCCTTCTCGTAGCGGCGCAGGTTGCCGACGCCCGCCCGGATGCCGGCCAGCAGGGTCAGGGACTCGACGTCGTTGTCGACGTAGTGCACGAACTCCTGCTTGGCCTGCGCCAGGCTGCGCAGGCCCTGGAGGCCCACGACGAGCATGGCCAGCACCGCAAGCGCGGCGAGGGCGAGCAGGCGCGCCTTGATCGTGAAATCGCTGAGCTTCATCACCACTCCTCACCACGAGCCCAGCCGCAGCGGGCGGCAGCCGTCGTCCCTCCCAGGCGCCTGAAGCCGACCAGGACTGATCGCTGCGGCGTGATTTATTCGGGGTCGTGGCGCGAGACTAGCCCTTTGCCGCCCTGGCGCCAAGCCTCAGGCGGGGTCGGGGCTCCAAAGCTCGCGCATCGCCGCCTCGAAGGCGTCGCTCACGCGCTGCGGCGGCCGCCAGGGCCGCGCCCGGCCAGCCACCCAGACCGACTGCCACGGCGAGCCGTTGCTACCGAAGACGACGGCGTCGAGCAGGGCCTCGTCGGGCAGGCCGCGCAAGGCGTCGGCGTCGCGGTTGAGCACCAGCGCGTCGGCGCGGGCGCCGGGCGTCAGGCCCCAGGCGGCGAAGCCCGCGGCGCGGGCGCCGCCGGCCACGGCCGCGTCGAAGAGGCGGGCCGCGCTGGAGGGCTGGCTGCCCGGCGCCGACGCCACGTTGCGCTGGCGCAGTGCCAGGCGCTGACCGTATTCCAGCCAGCGGATTTCCTCGACCCAGCCGCGGGTGACCTGGCTGTCCGAGCCCACGGTCAGCGGCACGCCCTCGGCCAGCCAGCGCGGCAGGTCGGCCAGGCCGTCGCCGAGGTTGGCCTCGGTGCCCGGGCAGATGACGATGCCGGCGCCGCTGCGGGCCACGGCCTCGATCTCGGCCGGCTCGGCATGGGTGGCGTGCACCAGCTGCCAGCGCGGGTCCAGATGCCCTTGCTCCGCCAGCCACTGGATGGGCCGCTTGCCCGTGGCCTGCAGGCACTCGGCCACCTCGGCCGTCTGCTCGGCCACGTGGATGTGGATGGGCAGGTCGGCGGCACCGACCTGGTGCAGCAGCCGGGTGATGTCGTCGGGCGCAGCGCCGCGCAGCGAGTGCAGGGCCACACCCGCGTTCACGCGCGGCAGGCCGGCGGCCATGACGCGCTGGCAGGCGTGCCAGACCCAGTCGGCGTCGGCATTGAATCGATGCTGGTCGGGCCTGAGGCCCTGATGCGCACCGTTCACGTCGAAGCCGCTACGCGTGTAGACGACGGGCAGCAGCGTCAGGCCGATGCCCGTGTCCTCGGCAGCCGAGGCCAGCGCCCAGGCCATGTCGAGCTCGTCCTCGAACACCTGTCCCTGCGCCGGGTGGTGCAGGTAGTGGAACTCGCAGACCTGGGTGTAGCCGCCGCGCAGCAGCTCGGCGTAGAGCTGGCTGGCGACCGCGCGCAGCTGCTGCGGCGAGATGCGCAGGGCCAGCGCATACATGCGGTCGCGCCAGCTCCAGAAATCGTCCTGGCCGGCCTCGCGGCGCTCGGCCAGGCCGACGAAGGCGCGCTGGAAGGCATGGCTGTGGGCGTTGACGAGACTGGGGATGACCGGGCCGCCAAGCTTCTCGGCATCCGGCGGCGCAGGCAGGTTGACGGTGATGTCCGACCAGCAGCCATTCGCGTCGACACAAAGCAGAGCGTCGCGCTGCCAGCGGCCATCGATCCAGGCCATGGGGGCATGAAGGCGCTTCAGACCGGGCATGCAAGCAGCTCCTTCAGCAGCTGTTCGATCAGCGGGGCGGCCTCGGCGGCCCGGGCCTCGTCATAGGCACCGGCCGGGTCGGCGGCTTCGTCCATGTAGCAGCGCTGGCACATCTCCAGCTGCACGGCATGCACACCCTGGCCGGGCTGGCCGTAATGCCGGGTGATGTAGCCGCCCTTGAAGCGGCCGTTGACGACCTGGCTGAAACGCTGCTGGCCGGCCAGCACGGCACCCAGGCGGGCAGTGACGGCCGGCGCGCAGGACGACCCGTCGGCCGTGCCGAGGTTCAGGGCAGGCAGCTGCCCCTCGAACAGCCAGGGCAGCTGGGAGCGGATGCTGTGGCCGTCGAACAGCAGCGCGCGGCCGTGCGCCGCGCGCAGGCGCTGCAGCTCGGCGTCCAGGGCCTCGTGATAGGGCCGCCAGCAGGCCTCGCGGCGCGCCGCGATCTCGGCAGCATCCGGCTCGGCGCCGTCGCGGTAGAGCGGCTCGCTGCTGAAGAAGCGCGTCGGCACCAGGCCGGTGCCCCCCGACGCGCCCGGGTAGAGAGGCTGGTCGTCGGGCGGGCGGTTCAGGTCGATGACGTAGCGGCTGTAGCGCGGCACGATGAGACTGGCGCCCAGCGCTTCGGCCAGCGGACGGTAGAGCCGCTCCAGATGCCAGTCGCTGTCCTCGCTGGCCAGGGCGCGCGGCACGAAGCGCTCGCGCAGTTCGGGGGGAATCTCGGTGCCGACATGCGGCAGGCTGATCAGCAGCGGCCCATGGCCCTGCTGCAGTCTGAAGACGCTCATGCTTCTCCCTGGTTTGCGTTGCGTACCCGCTCTATCAGCGGGTTATGTCCGAAGCATGCTGCCAGCTCGCGCGGGTGTCCACCATCCCAGATACAGAAGTCGGCACGCTGGCCTGCGACGAGGCGGCCCCGGTCCTGCAGCCCCAGCGCCCGGGCGCCGTTGACGGTCAGGCCTCGCAGGGCTTCCTCGGGCGTGAGCCGCAAGAGCACGCAGGCCATGTTCATCATCAACAATGGGGACAGCGTGGGCGAGCTGCCCGGGTTGTGGTCCGTGGCGATCGCGATGGGCACGCCGGCCTCGCGCAGCTGCTGGATGGGCGGCAGCTTCGTCTCTCGCAGGGCATAGAAGGCGCCTGGCAGCAGCACGGCCACCGTGCCGGCCGCGGCCATGGCCTGGATGCCGGCCTCGCTGAGGTACTCGAGATGGTCGCAGCTCAGCGCCCTGCACGAGGCCGCGAGCGCCGCGCCCCCCTGGTCGCTCAGCTGTTCGGCATGCAGCTTGACGGGCAGGCCCAGGCGCCGGGCCGCGTCGAACACGCGGGCGACCTGGGCCGGGCTGAAGGCGATGTGCTCGCAAAAGGCGTCCACGGCATCGACGAGGCCGGCCGCCTGCAGCCCGGGCAGCCACTCGCAGACGGCGGCGATGTAGGCATCGGCGTCCGTGAACTCGGGCGGCAGCGCATGGGCGGCGAGGTAGGTCGTGCGAACGTCGACATCCAGGTCGGCGAGCCGGCGCGCCACGCGCAGCATGCGGGCCTCGGTGACGGCATCCAGGCCGTAACCGGACTTGACCTCCAGCGTCGTGACGCCCTCGGCAATCAGCGCCCGCGCGCGCCGCGTGGCCGAGGCCAGCAGTTCGTCTTCGCTCGCGGCGCGCGTGGCGGCCACGGTGGACTTGATACCGCCGCCGGCCTTCGCGATATCGGCGTAGCTCGCGCCATGCAGGCGCAACTCGAACTCGTGGGAGCGATTGCCGCCATAGACGAGGTGGGTGTGGCAGTCCACCAGCCCGGGCGTGACAAGGGCGCCGCGAAGTTCGACCACCTCGTCGGCCGGCGGCGCGTCCGCGCTGGGTCCCACCCAGCGCAGCAGGCCGGCGTCGTCGACGAGCAGCGCGCCGTCGTCGATCAGACCCCAGCCGCTGTCACCCGCGAGCGTGGCAAGGGTGCCACCGCGCCAGAGCTTCATCCCTGGTCGCTCCAGGTCAGCCACCAGGCGTTGCCCTCGCCGGTGAAGACGCAGCTCTGCGCCACCGGCTGCTCGCACCAGGCCAGCGTCAGCGGCGCCAGCGGCATCGCGCGGTGGCCATGCTCCAGCAGGCCGCCCTTGACGGTGAACAGGCCCACCCAGGGTGTGCGGGGCAGCAGCACGTGGTGGGCCGACTCGACCTCCAGGTTGCCGCGCCTCTCCATCACGTTGAAGACCTCGGTCTCACCCTTGATGAGCTCGGCCTCGGGCGCCAGGCCACCGTCAAAGCGCAGCGGGTCGTCGCCCACGCTCTGCGGCCAGTCGAACAGGCGCAGGCCCGCGCCGCCGATGACGGCCAGCCAGCGGTGCACGCCGGGGAAGGCCGAGAACGGCCCGTCGCGCTCGACGCGGGCGACGCTGACGCGAAGTGCCCAGTCATGGGCATGCGGCCAGGCGAGCAGCTCACGCGTGGTGCCGCCCTTGTTCTTCCAGGCCTGCGGCTGCACGTCGGCCGCGCTGACCTTGCTCCAACTCATGTTTTTTTCCTTGCACTCGGCCTCACTCGGCGGGGAACCACGCATTTTCCGCAGCTCCGGCCGGCGAAGCTCATGCCGAGAAGCTCCCTTGCAATTGGTAACGTGCGCCGGGGTGGGTCAGTTTCACGCTGGTTACTGCCACGCCACGGCTGTAGGTGATGCGCTTGACGACCAGGCAGGGGTCCCGGCGGTTGATGCCGAGCAGCCTGGCTTCGACCTCTCCGGGCAGGGCGGCCTCGATCATGTAGCGCGCCTCCGACAGCGGCGCCACGTCGAGCAGGTAGTGCGTCGGCGTGATGCGCGTGAAGTCCTGGGCAAGATAGTCCGGCGCACAGGCCGGATTGACGGCGCGCTCCTCGCACTGGATGGCCACGCCGTTCTCCAGGTGCACGATGAGACTGAGGAAGACCGGCGCGCCGCGCTTGAGCCCGAGCTCCGCCGCCTGCTGGGGCGTGGCCTTGCCACGGGTCAGGGCGTGCACGCGCGCCTCGTGCTGGCCGCCGCGCTCGACGATCTCCTCGTGCACGTCGCGCACGTTCAGCGTCGACGAGATGCGATGCAGCTGCGCCACAAAGCTGCCCACCCCCTGCACGCGCTCGATCAGCCCCTCCTGCACCAGCTCGCGCAAGGCCCGGTTCACCGTCATGCGGCTCACTTCGAACTGGGCGACGAGCGCACCTTCGCTGGGCAGCAGGTCGCCGGCCACCCAGTGGCTGCTGGCAATGCCTTCCCGCAGATGGTTCTTGACCTTCAGGTACTGGGGCTCGGGGCTGGTGGCTGATCGCGGCATGGCGACCATCCTAGTTGACTTGACTTGTATATACAACTAGAGTCCGCCCCACTTTGAGGAGTTCGACATGACCGCCCTGCCCCGCCCCGTCAAAGCGCCCACCGGCACCCAGCTCAGCTGCAAGAGCTGGCTGACCGAGGCCGCCTACCGCATGCTCCAGAACAACCTCGACCCCGCCGTGGCCGAGAACCCGGACGCGCTTGTCGTCTACGGTGGCATCGGCAAGGCCGCACGCAACTGGGATGCCTTCGATGCCATCCTCAAGTCGCTTCGCGAGCTGAGCGATGACGAGACGCTGTTGGTTCAGTCGGGCAAGCCGGTGGGCGTGTTCCGCACCCACCCGGACGCGCCGCGCGTGCTGCTGGCCAACTCCAACCTCGTGCCGGCCTGGGCGACCTGGGAGCACTTCCACGAACTCGACCGCAAGGGCCTGATGATGTACGGCCAGATGACGGCCGGCAGCTGGATCTACATCGGCAGCCAGGGCATCGTGCAGGGCACCTACGAAACCTTTGCCGAGGCCGCGCGCCAGCACTATGGCGGCGTGGCCAAGGGCCGCTGGGTGCTGACCGCGGGCCTGGGCGGCATGGGCGGCGCCCAGCCGCTGGCAGCCACTTTCGCCGGCTTCTGCTCGCTGAACATCGAGTGCCAGCAGTCCCGCATCGACTTCCGCCTCAAGACCCGCTACGTGGATGAGCAGGCCCTGGATCTGGACGACGCGCTGGACCGCATCGCGAAGTACACGGCCGCCGGCGAGGCCCGCTCCATCGCCTTGCTGGGCAATGCGGCGGACCTGGTCCCTCAGCTGGCCGAACGCTGCAGGCAGGGCTCGGCCATCAAGCCCGACCTCGTCACCGACCAGACCTCCGCCCACGACCTCATCCACGGCTATCTGCCGGCAGGCTGGAGCGTGGAGCAGTGGAAGGCCGCCGGCGCCGATCCGGTCCAGCACGCCGAGCTGAAGGCCGCCGCCGCCAGGAGCGCCGCCGAGCATGTCAAGGGCATGCTGGCCTTCCAGCAGATGGGCATCCCGACGGTGGACTACGGCAACAACATCCGCCAGGTCGCCAAGGACCAGGGCGTGGCCAACGCCTTCGACTTCCCCGGCTTCGTGCCCGCCTACGTGCGGCCGCTGTTCTGCGAGGGCAAGGGCCCGTTCCGCTGGGTGGCGCTGTCGGGCGACCCCGAGGACATCCGCAAGACCGACGCCAAGCTCAAGGAACTCTTCCCGCAGCACGCCGCCCTGCACCGCTGGCTGGACATGGCGGCCGAGCGCATCGCCTTCCAGGGCCTGCCGGCACGCATCTGCTGGCTGGGCCTGGGCGAGCGCCACATCGCCGGCCTGGCCTTCAACGAGATGGTGAAGAACGGCGAGCTGAAGGCCCCCATCGTCATCGGCCGCGACCACCTGGACAGCGGCTCCGTCGCCAGCCCCAACCGCGAGACCGAGGGCATGAAGGACGGCTCGGACGCCGTCTCCGACTGGCCGCTGCTGAACGCGCTGCTGAACACTGCCGGCGGCGCCACCTGGGTGTCGCTGCACCACGGCGGCGGCGTGGGCATGGGCTACTCGCAGCATTCGGGCGTCGTCATCGTCTGCGACGGCAGCGAAGCCGCTGCCAAGCGCGTCTCGCGCGTGCTGTGGAACGATCCGGCCACCGGCGTCATGCGCCATGCCGACGCGGGCTACGAGACCGCCGTGGACTGCGCCAAGAAGCACGAACTGAACCTGCCTTCCCTGTGATGCCCGCCATGAAACTCATCCCTGGACAACTGACGCTGGCCCAGCTCGCCGACATCGCCGCCGGCCGCGCGGAACTGCAGCTCGACGACTGGTCGGCCGTCGACAAGAGTGCCGCGCTCGTCGCCGCCGCCGCCGCCGGCGATGCGCCGGTCTACGGCGTCAACACCGGCTTCGGCAAGCTGGCCAGCACGCGCATCGCCAAGGACCAGCTGGCGGCCCTGCAGCTCAACCTGATCCGCAGCCATGCCGTGGGCGTCGGTGCGCCGATGTCGCCCGAGGTCGTGCGGCTGATGCTGGCGACCAAGGCGGGCAGCCTGGCGCGCGGCTTCTCGGGCGTGCGCCGCGAGGTCGTGCAGTCGCTGCTGGACGCGCTCAACGCCGGTTTCGTGCCCTATGTGCCTGCGCAGGGTTCGGTCGGCGCCAGCGGCGACCTCGCCCCCCTGGCCCATCTGACGCTGGCGCTGATGGGCGAAGGCGAAGCCCTGGTCAAGGGCCAGCGCGTGTCCGCCCGCGACGAGCTGGCCCGCCTCGCGCTGCCGCCGCTGACGCTGGCGGCCAAGGAAGGCCTGGCCCTCATCAACGGCACCCAGGCCAGCACGGCTCTGGCGCTGCACGCGCTGCTGCGCTTCGAGGGCCTGTTCGCGACGGCGCTGGCCAGCGGCGCGATGACGCTGGACGCCGCCCGCGGCAGCGACGGCCCCTTCGACGCCCGCATTCATGCGGTGCGTGGCCAGCCCGGCCAGATGGAAGTGGCCGGCGTCTACCGCGAGCTGCTCGCCGGCAGCGCCATCCGCGCCTCGCACCGCGAGGGCGACGAGCGCGTGCAGGACCCCTACTGCCTGCGCTGCCAGCCCCAGGTCATGGGCGCCTGCCTGGACCAGGCCCGCCACGCCGCGCAGGTGCTGGTGCGCGAGGCCAACGCCGTGACGGACAACCCGCTGGTGTTCGAGGACGTGATGATCTCCGGCGGCAACTTCCACGCCGAACCGGTGGCCTTCGCGGCCGACAACCTGGCCCTGGCCATCGCCGAGGTGGGCGCCATCGCCGAGCGCCGCATCGCGATGCTGATCGACCCGGGCATCTCGCGCCTGCCGCCCTTCCTGACGGCGGACGCCGGCCTGCACAGCGGCTTCATGATCGCCCACGTGACGGCCGCGGCACTGGCCAGCGAGAACAAGAGCATCGCCCACCCGGCCAGCGTGGACAGCCTGCCGACCAGCGCGAACCAGGAGGACCATGTCTCCATGGCCACCTTCGCCGCACGGCGCCTGCACGCGATGATCGACAACACGGCCCATATCGTCGCCATCGAGCTGCTGGCCGCGGCCCAGGGCATCGACTTCCTGCGCCCGCTGCGGAGCTCGGCGCCCGTGGAGGCCCTGCACCAGCGCCTGCGCGCGGACTGCGCCAGCATGCCGGCCGACCACTACCTGGCGCCGGACATCGAGCGGGCCACCGCGCTGGTGCAGGCCGGCGCGCTGCGCGCCGACGGCGCCCCGGGCTTCGCTCAGTAACGCCCGGTCGCCCCCGCCACGCGCAGGAAGACGTAGGCGAACCAGGCCACGACGGCGCGGTGCAGCAGTGCGCGCAGGCCGGTGCCACCGGTCTCGCCCACGCGCTGTGACACGGCGATGGCCGACTCGATCTCCTCTGCCAGTCGCGCGGCGAACCCGCCGTCCTGCACGACGACGTTGGCCTCCAGGTTGACCAGCAGCGACAGCGGGTCGATGTTGGAACTGCCCACCGTCGCCCAGTGGCCATCGACCACCGCGACCTTGGCGTGAAGGAAGGCGGGCGTGTACTCGTAGATCTCGACGCCGTGGCCCAGCAGGTCGGCATAGAGGGCCTCGGCGGCCCAGCCGGCGATGCGGTAGTCCAGCTTGCCCTGCAGCAGCAGGCGCACGCGCACGCCGCGGTCGGCCGCCTGGCGCAGTTCGTGGCGGATGCGCTGGCCCGGGTAGAAGTAGGGGCAGACAAGGTCGACGCGCTCGCGCGCGCCACGGATGGCATCGGCATAGGCATGCTCGATGGTGCGGCGGCGGCGCAGGTTGTCGCGCAGCACGAAGGCAGCGCTGACGGGCTTCAGCCGTGACGGCGGCTCGGCCAGGCGCTGCGGGCCGCGCCAGAGCTGGGTCAGCCACAGGCCCAGGCGGCGGCGCAGCGGCACGTAGTCGAGCAGGGCGTCGTCGAAATCCCGGCCCAGCCAGGCGCGCGACCAGATGGCGCGCACGCTCTGGCCCACCAGATCCACCAGCGCGCCGCGCAGGCCCACGGCGAAGTCCAGCCGCGGCAGCTCCGTGATGCCATGGTGCATGTCCAGGCGGTCGTCGATGACGTTGATGCCGCCGACGAAGGCCCGCTCGCCGTCGACGACGCAGAGCTTCTGGTGCAGGCGGCGCAGCTGCCCGGGCTGGAACCAGCGCCACCAGCGGTCCATCGGCCGGAAGACGGCAAAGGCGACGCCGCTGCCGGCGAAGCGCTCCCTCAGCACACCGATGCTGGCATTGCTGCCGAAGCCGTCGACGACGAGTCGCACACGCACGCCGCGGCGGTCCGCGGCAAGCAACGCATCGGCCAGAGCCAGCGAGGTCTCGTCGTGGTGAAAGATGTAGGTCGCCAGCCAGACCTCGCTGCGCGCGTGGCGGATGGCCGCATGCATGTGCGGGAACAGCTGGTCGCCACCGCGCAGCAGTTCGACCTCGTTGCCGCCGACGAAGCCGGGGTCGGCGGCGTGGTGCCGGCGGCGCCGCTTCGAGCCGAGCCGCCTCATTCGAGTGCCAGTTCCACCAGCAGCGGCAGATGGTCGGACATGCGCGCCCAGCTGGTGCCGCGGGGCACCTGCACGCCGGTGCAGCGCAGGCCGCTCATGTAGACGCGGTCCAGCGCGAAGACGGGCAGGCGCGACGGAAAGGTGGCGGCCCTGGCGCGACCGTGGGGCGGCGCCGCACGGCGCAGGCCGTGGGCGCGCATGGGCACGTCCAGGCGCTCGCCCCAGTCGTTGAAGTCGCCGGCAACGAGCACGGGCGCACCGGCCGGCACATGCTCGCGCATGAAGGCCGCGAGGCGGTCGACCTGGCGCACCCGGCTGGAATGGATCAGCCCGAAGTGCGCGACGACGACATGCACCACCGTGCCCTGCCAGTGCACCGGCACGTGCAGCAGGCCTCGCTGCTCGAAGGAGTGATCCGACACGTCGTGATGGCCGATGTCGCCGATGGGCCAGCGCGACAGCAGCGCGTTGCCGTGCTCGCCGAACTTGGTCGTCGCGTTGGTGCGGTAGGCCACCTCGTAGCCCTCGGGCGCCAGGAACTCGGCCTGGCCTTTTTCCGGCCAGCCGAACCAGGTGCGGTCGAAGAGGGCCGCCTCGCGGTGGTGGAAGAGGCGCACTTCCTGCAGGCAGACGAGATCGGCGTCCAGCGCCTCGACGCCCATCTGCAGGTTGTGGATCTCCAGGCGCTTGGCCGGCCCGAGACCGCGCACGCCCTTGTGGATGTTGTAGGTGGCCACGCGCAGCACGGCGCCGGCTGCCTGGGGGCTGTGGCGGGCGACGACTCTCATGGCGTGGTGAGGGCGGCAGCAAAGCGCGGCAGCTGCAGCACGGCCTCGGCGTTGGACGGTGAGAAGCAGCGGTCCGCCGCCTGCGCCCAGGGCAGCCAGACCCACGACAGGTGCTCGCGCGGTGCCAGCGTCGGCGTCAAGGCCGCGGGCAGCTGCAGGCCGAAGACGTGTTCGGTGTTGCGCGTGACGCCGGGCGCGTAGCGGTGGCGCCAGTGGGGGTAGATCTCGTAGACGTTGGCGAGGTGCCAGTCGCGCAGCTCGCCACCCAGGGCAGCGATGTCGAAGCCGGTTTCCTCCAGCACCTCGCGGCGCGCGGTCTCGGCGAACGGCTCGTCGGGCGCATCCTTGGAGCCGGTGACGCTCTGCCAGAAGCCGGGGTGGTCGGCCCGCTCGATCAGCAGCACCTGCAGATCGGGCGTGTGGATGACGACGAGGACCGACTCGGGGATCTTGAAGGGCTTGGCCAACTGCATGGCCAAAGCATAGCGACGTCAGCCGCCTTGCTGCTTGCGGGTGGCGACGGCCGGCGGCAGTTCCCTGGCCTGCAGCTCGCGCACCTGGGCAACGAGCTGGTTGTGGGCGTCCAGGAAAGCCGCGGCGATGACCTTGCCCTCGTTGGAATTGCTCCAGCCAGCGCCGGCCGCGCCGCCCAGCTTGCCCAGCACCGCGCCGCCCACGCCGAGGTCGGCCACCTCGACCGAGCCGGTGGACGCGGCGACCTGCTCGGTGGTTTCGTTGTCGGTCAGCAGCAGGGCCGCCTGGGCCTGCTTGAGCTTGACCTGCTCGGCCGCACCGACGAGCTTGTTCAGGTAGGGAATGGCCTGCAGGATGCCGCCGATCTGGCGGCCGGCGTCCTGCTCGCTGAAGGTGAGGCTGGGCGTCAGGCTGTACTGGGCCTCGTAGCCCTTGCCCTTGCTCACCGTGTTGCCCTGCTGGCGCAGGATGCCGGCCTCCTTCAGCTCCTGCTCGCGCACGGTGGCCTTCAGGCCGGCCGCGCGGTCGACGACGCGAAAGCAACCGCTCTGCTGGGCCAGCAGGCGTACCAGCGGCACGGGACTGGAGGGCAGCTGGTAGCCGGAATAGGCATAGCCGTTGGGGTTCTCGACCAGGGCCAGCGTCGCCACCGGCGCATCGCACTTGACGAGCTCGCGGCTGGCCTTGTGGGCGCCCGCCGGGCCGGCCGAGCCGCTGATGACCGAGCCGCCGTCGCCGAGCGTGGTGGACGACTTGCCGCAGCCCGCGATCAGCAGGACGGTGGCGAGGGCCAGAAGGGAGCGGACGGGGTTCATGCGGGTCACCTCAAGACGAAGCGCAAGAGTCTGCCCCCTGCAACGCGCCGTCATGCCCCAGGGACGGGGGACATTCCCCCCGAGCAGGGGCGTGGGGTTACCACGCAGATGGCCCAAGAGGACTAGAGAACCTGTTCCCAGGTCTCGGGTGCCGCCGACCTCAACTGGAAGCGTGCCTTCACAGAGGTAGTGTGCCCTCATGCGCTACCTCCGTGCCCAAGTCCGCCCCGTCCGCCCTACCTTCACCAGCCCCCTCGGCGCCGTCCACCGACGTGTCCTCGCCGCAGCGCACCCGCACGCCTTCGGTGCTGAAGTGGCTCCTCAACGAGCGCGCGGTCCTGGCTGGCGAGTCCGAGCGCCTGCGGCAGAAGCTTCTCGAGCTCCAAGCCCAGCTCGACTCCGTCCACAGCAAGGTGGCAGCCTTGGACTCAACGATGGCCGCCCTGGCACCCACCGTGTCATCAGAGGCTGCGGGCGTGGTCCACGCCCGGGGACAGCTCGGTCCTCGGGGCCGCCTGAAGTGCTCTGTGTTGCAGGCGCTCTCCGCTGCCGGCTCGGCGGGAATCGACGTGACCAACTTCGCTCATTTGGTGATGACGTCCGAAGCCAGCTTGCGTGCGGTTGATGACGGAGCTGGCGTCGGGCGGGCCAGCTTGCGCTCGTCTTGTGACCGCTCCCCGCCCAGGCCAATCTTGCAAGTGTCGTTTCGCAAGAATATAATGCACAGCTCTATACGCAGGCGAACCCACCACCCCCTCTGCAATGAACTCGCCTACCTCCTTCCAAGTCGGTCCCCGCGTCAAGTACGCCCGGGAGCGGCTGAACATGACCCAGGAGGCGCTGGCGGCCCTGCTGGGCTTCAAGGACCGCCAGTCCATCTCCGACATCGAGAACGGCAAGCGCGCGGTCAAGGCGGATGAGCTGCTTGAGCTGAGCGACGCTTTGGACCAGGAAGTGGAGTTCTTCCTCGACCCGTTCAATGTCGTGGCCGAGGCCCAGTACTCGTGGCGCGCCGCCGATGACCTGCCCGGGGAGGAGCTCGACCGCTTTGAGGCGTCCGCCAGCAGCTGGGTGGGCGTGCTTCGCTGGCTGCACCTGCAGGAGCAGCGCGAGGGGGCTGACTACGACTTCCTGAGCCTGCGCATGAACGAGAGCAGCACGTTCGAACAGGCGCAGTACTACGGGGAGCGCCTCGCAGATGTCCTGCAGCTTGGGCTGGTGCCGGCCGCGTCCTTGGCCGAGTGCCTGGAGGCCAAGCTGGCCATCCCGGTGCTCTTCGTGGACACCTCGGACAAGATGCCGAAGCACGCGATTTCGGGAGCAGCCTGCCAAGTTGACGTGTTCAGCGCCATCCTGGTCAATCGGCAGGAGAGCGCCGCACGCCGCAATTTCAACCTGGCTCACGAGCTGTTCCACACGCTGACGTGGGAGGCTCTGCCTCCCAGCCACCGGGAGTCGAACTCCGTCGAGCACCGCGCAAGGCTCAAGCGTGTCGAGCAACTGGCCAACAACTTTGCCAGCGCGCTGCTGATGCCGCGCAAGTCACTGGACCACTTCATTGACCGTGCCCGAGCGCAGGACGTTCAACACTTGGCGGATGTCGCCGACCAACTTCAGGTCAGCACCGATGCACTCGGGTGGCGTCTGCTGCACTTGGAACGCATCGACGAGCAAACACGAGCAGCCCTTGCGGCATTGCGCCGGCCCGACCGGCAAGCGACCCCGAACCTGTTCTCCCTGTCGTTCGTGCAGAAGCTCCACGTCGCGCTCGACAAGGGACGCGTCTCTGCGCGGAAGGTCGCGAAGGCACTGGGCATGCCGCTGTTCGCGCTGACTGAATTGTTCGAGGTGTACGGGATGCCGGCGCCGTTTGAGCTTTAACCTGCGTAGACGATGCCGGCGCCGCGAGTCTTTCTGGACACCAACGTCATCATCGAATGCTTTCGGGTGGGTGTCTGGGGTGAGTTGTCCCGCGGACACAAGCTGGAGACGGTCACCACCGTTGTGACGGAGGCGCTGACCGGCTGCACCAGTCGTCCAGGTCGCGTGCCCGTCGACCAAGCGGTCCTGGAGTCGGGTCTCGCTCAAACAGCGCACCCGGTAACCAAGAAGGAACGCAATCAGCTGATGCTGAAGTATCCGAAGATGTCGGTACTTGACCCTGGTGAGTTGAACCTGTTCGCCTACCTTGAAGCGCACGAGTCCCCGCTCTCCCGGCTCATCGTCGTCAGCACCGCAGACAAGGGCGCCATCGCGAGCATGAAGGAGCCAGGCTGGCTGGACCATCTGGTGTCGCTTGAAGAGCTCCTTCAATCGGCCAACACGGCCAAATCGAAGGTGGCCTTGCTCGGGACGCAGTACTGCGCTCCCTGGCTCGCTTCAATCCGTACGCAGGTCTTCCTGGGCGCGATTCCCTGAGGGCGGGGCCGCGCCCTCTGCCGCGTGGACGCGCACCAGCTGCGTCGCTCGTTGAAGCCCCTGTTCCGAGTCGCGCTGCAGCGTGCTGAGGACGGCGCTGCATCACCTGCCTGCCGACGGCACGGGCTGTGCAAAAACGTTCTCCTTCGACGACGTTTAACGATAACGAACGCAAACGTTTTTGCAGCGATGCGGCCGCACCGGACCCTGTGGTTTGCGCAGGTCCTTGCACTGCCTCGCATGACCAGGTCCGCCATCTCTTCGATGAAGACCACGATGAACGGCAGGGACTGCCCCTTGCGACGAGCCTCACCGATGTACGTGACACCCAGACGGTCAAAAACCGCGTCCCTTGCGCAGCAGGACTCCAACCGCGGGCGTAACACGCCCGCCACACCCCTCCAATTTTGTCCGAAGGCCTCTCTGGAAATGACCTAAGTCGTTTTCACGCATTGGTTCTTGCCATCTGCGTGATAACACCCAGGGGCCGAAAAAAGCCCCGCCGAGGCGGGGCTTTCATCGCGGTCGCGGCGCCGGTCAGGCTGCCGGAGTCGCATTGCGCAGGCGGATGTGCAGCTCGCGCAGCTGCTTCTCGTCGACCAGCGACGGCGCGCCGGTCAGCAGGCACTGGGCGCGCTGGGTCTTGGGGAAGGCGATCACGTCGCGGATGGACTCGGCCTTCGTCATCATCGTGACGATGCGGTCCAGGCCGAAGGCCAGGCCACCGTGCGGGGGCGCGCCGTACTGCAGCGCGTCCAGCAGGAAGCCGAACTTGATGCGCTGGTCTTCGGCGCTGATGTTCAGCGCCTCGAAGACCTTGGCCTGCACTTCGGCGCGGTGGATACGCACCGAGCCACCGCCCAGTTCCCAGCCGTTGAGCACCATGTCGTAGGCCTTGGCGATGCACTTGCCCGGATCGCTGACCATCAGGTCCTCGTGCCCATCCTTGGGTGCGGTGAACGGGTGGTGAACGGCCGCCCAGCGGTTGTTCTCCTCGTCGTGCTCGAACATCGGGAAGTCGACCACCCACAGCGGCGCCCACTTGTCCTCGAACAGGCCGTTGGTCTTGCCGAACTCGCTGTGGCCGACCTTCAGGCGCAGGGCGCCGATGGCGTCGTTGACGACCTTGGCCTTATCCGCGCCGAAGAACAGCAGGTCGCCGTCCTGGGCACCGGTGCGCTTGAGCACTTCCGCGACGGCCTCGTCGTGCAGGTTCTTGACGATGGGCGACTGCAGGCCTTCGCGGCCCTTGGCCACTTCGTTGACCTTGATCCAGGCCAGGCCCTTGGCGCCGTAGATCTTGACGAACTCGGTGTAGGCGTCGATCTCGCCACGGCTCATCGCTGCACCCTTGGGCACGCGCAGCGCGACGACACGGCCGCCCGGCGTGGTGGCCGGGCCGGAGAAGACCTTGAAGTCCACCGTCGTCATCGCGTCTGTCAGCTCGGTGAACTCGAGCTTGACGCGCAGGTCGGGCTTGTCGGAGCCGAAGCGGTGCATGGCTTCGGCGTACTTCATGACCGGGTAGTCACCCAGCTCGACATTGAGCGCCTTGCGGAAGACGTGGCGGATCATGCCCTCGAACATCGAGCGGATCTCTTCCTCGGTGAGGAACGAGGTCTCGATATCGATTTGGGTGAACTCGGGCTGGCGATCGGCGCGCAGGTCCTCGTCGCGGAAGCACTTGGTGATCTGGTAGTAGCGGTCGAAGCCCGACACCATCAGCAGCTGCTTGAACAGCTGGGGCGACTGCGGCAGCGCGAAGAAGTGGCCGTCATGCACGCGGCTGGGCACGAGGTAGTCGCGCGCGCCTTCGGGCGTGGACTTGGTCAGCATCGGGGTCTCGATGTCGACGAAGCCATGCTCGTCCAGGAACTTGCGCACTTCCATCGCGACGCGGTAACGCAGCATCAGGTTGTTCTGCATGTAGGGGCGGCGCAGGTCCAGCACGCGGTGCGTGAGGCGGGTCGTCTCGCTGAGGTTTTCCTCGTCGATCTGGAAGGGGATGGGCACCGACGGGTTCAGCACCTCGATCTCGTGGCACAGCACTTCGATCTTGCCGCTGACGAGGTTGGCGTTCTCGGTGCCGGCCGGGCGCGCGCGCACCTTGCCGACGATCTTGAGGCAGAACTCGCTGCGGACGTCTTCGGCAATCTTGAAGCTGTCGGCGCGGTCGGGGTCGCAGACGATCTGCACGAGGCCTTCACGGTCGCGCAGGTCGATGAAGATGACGCCGCCGTGATCGCGGCGGCGATGGGCCCAGCCCATCAGGGTCACGGTCTGGTCGAGCAGCTTTTCGCTGACTTGGCCGGCATAGCAGGTACGCATGGAATTTCTCCGGATTCTTTTCAGGGGGTGTTCTGGGGGCGCTGGCGAGCTCGCTCGGCTCTCAGGATTGAACGCCTGCCGGGGCGTTCAACCCGGCGAATTTCGATTGCCGTCGACAGCCAGGCAGGGCTGCTCGCCCGGATGGGACAGCGGTGCCACCGTGCCCATGGAGATGATGTATTTCAGCGCCTCGTCCACCGTCATCTGCAGCGGCTTGACGTCCGCCCGCGGCACGATGAGGAAGAAACCCGAGGTGGGGTTGGGCGTCGTCGGCACGTAGATGCTGACGTGCTCGTGCTCCAGGTGGCAGGCCACCTCGCCGCTGGGGGTGCCGGTGACGAAGGCGATGGTCCAGCTGCCAGCCCGCGGGTATTGCACCAGCACGGCTTCGCGGAAGGCATTGCCGCTGCTGGAGAACAACGTGTCCGACACCTGCTTGACCGAGCTGTAGATGCTCTTGACGATGGGGATGTGGGACATCAGCCGGTCCCATTGCGTCAGCAGCCACTGGCCGAAGATGTTGGCCACGAAGACACCCGTGGTCAGCAGGCCGCCGGCCACGATCACCAGGCCCAGGCCCGGCACATGCTGCAGGCCCAGGATGCCGGCGCGCCAGGCGCTGGGCAGCACCAGGGCCAGCGCCGTCAGCAGGGACCCGAAGACGCCGTTGACGACCTCCAGCGCCTGGCTCAGCACCCAGACGGTGATGGCCAGCGGCAGCCAGACCAGCAGGCCGGCAACGAGGTATTTGCGAAGTGAGGCGCCCACGTCGGTCCGATTCAATGGCAGGCGCAGGAGCCGCCGCAGGGGGTGGAGGACGAGGCGCTCGACGCTTCGGCCTTGGGCGCATCGCCGCCGGCCGCAGCAGGAGCCGCTGCAGCACCGGCGGCGCCCGCCGCGGCACCACCCTTGAAGTCGGTGGCGTACCAGCCCGAGCCCTTGAGCTGGAAGCCGGCGGCGGTGATCTGCTTGGAAAAGCTCTCTGCGCCGCAGGCCGGGCAGGTGGTCAGCGGCGCGTCGGACAGCTTTTGCAGCACGTCCTTGGCGTGGCCACAGGCGCTGCAGCGGTAGGCGTAGATAGGCATGGCAGGTCGATCGGGGGCGAAAAGCCCGCCATTTTAGCGGTGCGCCGCCGCCGGCTCAGCCGTGAGGCGGCAGGTGGTGGCTGACGTGCTCGTGGCGGTTGGTCAGGATCTGCGGCATCAGCGAACCGGCGAGCATGCCGACCAGGGCCGCCAGCAGGCCGGCCAGCTGGCCGGGAAAGCGCTCGCCCCAGGTCGTCACCTGCGGGAAATAGGCCACCCAGACGGCGATGCCGGCAAAGATCGAGAAGATCGCGCCCTGCGTCGTGGCGCGGCGCCAGTACAGGCCGAAGACCAGCGGCACGAACGCTGCCACCAGCGTGACCTGGTAGGCGGCGCTGACGAGGTCGTAGATCGACGTGCCCTGCAGCGCGATGGCGTAGGCCAGCACGGCGAAGGCGAACACGACCAGCGTCACGCGCATCGCGACGAGCTGCTGCTTGTCGCTCATGTCAGGGCGGATCTGCTTGAGGATGTTCTCGACGAAGCTGGTCGTCGGCGCCAGCAGCGTGGCCGAGGACGTGCTCTTGATGGCCGACAGCAGCGCGCCGAAGAACAGGATCTGCATCAGCAGCGGCATGTGGCCCATGACGAAGCTGGGCAGCACGCGCTGGTAGTCGTTCTGGGCCAGTTCCAGCGCCTTGTCGCCCATCACGCTGACGGCAGCCAGCACGATGAACATGGGCACGAAGGCGAAGGCGATGTAGCTGAAGCCGCCGATCATGGCGCCGCGCTGGGCGGTCTTGGCGTCCTTGGCGGACATGACGCGCTGGAAGACGTCCTGCTGCGGGATGGAGCCCAGCATCATCGTCAGGCCCGAGCCGATGAACATGGCCATCTCGGTGAAGCTCGGCTGCGGCAAGAAGCGGCCGAGGTCACGCGACCTGGCCAGGTCCAGCACCTTGTCGGCCCCGCCGGCCAGGTCCGAGGCGAACACGGCGATGACGCCCAGGCCCAGCACCAGCACGATCATCTGGATGAAGTCTGTCCAGGCCACGGCCAGGAAGCCGCCGATGACGACGTAGACCAGCACCGCCAGCAGGCCGACGATCATGCCGGTCTGCGGGCTCATGGCGCCGTCGGTCAGGATGTTGAAGACCAGGCCCAGCGCCGTGACCTGGGCGGCCACCCAGCCCAGGTAGCTGAGGATGATGGCCAGCGAGCAGAAGATCTCCACGCCCTTGCCGAAGCGCTGGCGGTAGAAGTCGCCGATGGTCAGCAGGTTCTTCTGGTACAGCCGCGCGGCGAAGAAGGCGCCCACCAGCACCAGGCACAGGCCGGCGCCGAAGGGGTCCTCCACGACGGCGCCCAGCCCGCCCTGCACGAACTTGGCCGGCAGGCCCATGACCGTCTCGGCGCCGAACCAGGTCGCGAAGGTCGTCGTGACGACCATGACCAGCGGCAGGCTGCGGCCGGCAACGGCGAAGTCCGCGGTGTTCTTGACCCGCGTGCCGGCCCAGACGCCGATGCCCAGCGTGCCGAGCAGATAAAGCACGACGAAAACGATCAGCGTGGTGTTCATGGGCGTCGGAACGGGGTGGGCAGGAAAAAGTGGCGCGGATTATGAAGGCGGCGCGCTCCGCCGGGCCTAGAGGCCGAGCTCGAGAAAGCGCAGCGCCAGCCACGCAAGCGTGATGCCCAGCGCAAAGCCGGACGCCCCCCAGAGCAGGCCCGACAGCAGCCGGTTGGTGCTGCGCAGCTCGCGCACCAGGGCGCGCATCTCGGCGTCGCCGCCGCGCTGGGCCTGGTTCTTCAGCGCGTCATGGAGCAGTCGCGGCAGCTCGGGAATGAGCTGGGCGAAGCGCGGCGCTTCCTTCATCAGCTGCTTGTTGAACGCCGGCCAGCCGACCTGCTCGTTCATCCAGCGCTCCAGAAACGGCTTGGCCGTGGCCCACAGGTCCAGCTCAGGGTCCAGCTGGCGGCCCAGGCCCTCGACGTTGAGCAGCGTCTTCTGCAGCAGCACCAGCTGGGGCTGGATCTCGACGTTGAAGCGGCGCGAGGTCTGGAACAGCCGCATCAGCACCTGGCCCAGCGAGATGTCCTTCAGCGGCCGGTCGAAATGCGGCTCGCAGACCGCCCTGACCGCGCTTTCAAGCGCGTCGACCCGCGTCTCGGGCGGCACCCAGCCGGAGGCGATGTGCAGCTCTGCCACGCGCTTGTAGTCGCGCTGGAAGAAGGCGATGAAGTTCTGCGCCAGGTAGTCCTTGTCCACCTCGGTCAGCGTGCCGATGATGCCGAAGTCCAGCGCCACGTAGCGGCCGAAGGTCTCCGGCGCCAGGCTCACCTGGATGTTGCCCGGGTGCATGTCGGCGTGGAAGAAGCCGTCGCGGAAGACCTGCGTGAAAAAGATGGTCACGCCGTCGCGGGCCAGCTTCTTGATATCGATGCCAGCCTCTTCCAGCCGGGCGCTCTGCGAGATCGGCACGCCCTTCATGCGCTCCATGACGATGACCTCAGGGCTGCACAGGTCCCAGTGCATCTCCGGCACAAGCACCAGGTCCAGGCCATCCATGTTGCGGCGCAGCTGGGCGGCGTTGGCGGCCTCGCGGACGAGGTCGAGCTCGTCGTGCAGATACATGTCGAACTCGGCGACGACCTCGCGCGGCTTCAGCCGCCGCCCGTCGGCCGAGAAGCGCTCGACCCAGACGGCCAGCTGGCGCATCAGCGACAGGTCGTCGTCGATGACGTCCAGCATGCCGGGGCGCAGCACCTTGACCGCGACCTCGCGGCCGTCCTTGAGCGTGGCGAAGTGCACCTGGGCGATGCTGGCGCTGGCGACGGGCTCGGCGTCGAAGCTGGCGAACAGCGCTTCCAGCGGCTGGCCGAAGGCGCGCTCGACCATCTCGCGGGACAGGGCCGCCGGGAAGGGAGGCACACGATCCTGCAGCTTGGCCAGCTCCAGCGCCACGTCGCCCGGCAGCAGGTCGCGCCGCGTCGACAGCACCTGGCCGAACTTCACGAAGATGGGGCCCAGATGCTCCAGGGCGAGGCGCAGGCGCACGCCGCGGGGCTCCTGCCAGCGCCGGCCCAGCCGGGTGAGCCGCCTCAGAACCTGGAAGCGCCGCCGCCTCAGGCCCGACAGGGCCAGGTCATCGAGACCGAAGCGCCAGACCGTCCACAGGATGACCAGCAGCCGGGAGACAAACCTCATGCGCCGCTGCCGGTCGTCGTCGCGAAACGCGCGGCCATGCCCGACAGGCTGCGCCGCAGCGCGCGGCCGAACTGGGCGATCTGGCGGGCAGCCAGGGGACCGGCGATGCCTGCCAGGTCGTCCTCGACATCCCAGCGCAGGTTGTCCATCAGCCAGTGCATCTCGCCGGCGAAGGCGGCGTCGCCCTGCACGCTGACCGTCGGCGCTTCGCCGCTGAGCGCCCCGAGTGCCAGCCGGGCCGGGTTGGACGCGTCGATCTCGACGCGCAGGCCGCCGGGGCCCGGGGGTGGCGAGTCCAGGCGCTCGAACAGGCCTGCCGGCGTCACGCCCAGTATCAGGTCAGGTGCGCCAGGCAGCAGCGAGGGCCAGCCGGCCAGGTGCAGGACGAGGCCGCGCCCGGCCAGGGGCTGCAGGCGCTGCGCCGCGATGGGCTCGCGTGACACGACATGGTTGATCAACAACACGAGGCGGTCCTGCAGGGCCGGCATCAGCAGGGGCGTGAGCGACGGCAGGGGCGGCATGGGCCAGGAAGAAGACATGGCCAAGATTGTAGGCAGCGGACCCTGAACAAGGGACGCCAAGGATGCGACTGTCAAATTTGTTGGTAGAGAATCCCGGATCGCTTTTCCAGCACCCGCCGCCCCGGCCCCGAGGCCCACCGAACCCGCCACGATGTTTGAGGACCGCAGCTACAAGAGGACGTTCTACAGCGCACCGCAGTCGGTCGAGTCCCTCATTGCCGCATTCCTCGAGCCGGGCATCATCGTGCTGACCTTCCTGTTCGTGAACGGTCACTTCGACGAGCCCGTGATGCGGCCGGCGCTGACGCTGTGCCTGCTGGTGTTCGCCCTCACCTTCCCGGGGCGCAACCGCTTCGGCGACCACCCGGCCAGCGCCATCGTCGACGTGCTGTCGTCGTGGCTGGTGCTGCTGGGCATCCTGCTGCTGTGCGGCTATGCCACCAACAGCCTGCACTATTTCGAGGATGAGGTGCTGCTGTGGTGGGCCGGCATCACGCCCCTCGCCCAGATCGCCGCCATCGAGGCGGGCCGCCGCCTCCAGCAGTGGCGGGCCCGCGACCCCGGCATGCGGCGCACGGCGGTCATCGTCGGCGCCGGCCCGCTGGGCCACAAGGTGGCACGCGCGCTGCGCGAGGCCCAGGGCGTCATCTGCCTGGGCTACTTCGACGACCGCAGCGCCGAGCGCCTGCACCCCGAGGCCGGCGCCTCGATACTCGGCACGCTGGCCCAGCTCAGCGAGTTCGTGCGCGACAAGGGCGTGCGCGAGGTCTACATCACCCTGCCGCTGGGCTCCCAGCCGCGCATCGTCGAGCTGCTGGAGCAGGTACAGGGCACGACGGCCTCGCTCTTCTTCGTGCCCGACGTGTTTGGCATCAGCATCATCCAGGGCCGGCTGCAGGACATGAACGGCGTGCCGGTCGTCGGCATCTGCGAGACGCCCTTCACGGGCACCAACCAGCTCGTCAAGCGGCTCAGCGACATCGTGCTGGCCAGCCTCATCCTCATCCTGATCTCGCCGCTGCTGCTGCTGGTGGCCGTCGGCGTCAAGCTCAGCTCGCCCGGCCCCGTCATCTTCAAGCAGCGCCGCAACGGCCTGGACGGCGAGGAGATCATCGTCTACAAGTTCCGCTCGATGCGCGCGCTGGACAACGGCAGCGTCGTCAAGCAGGCCACCAAGGACGACCCGCGCATCACGCCGTTCGGCGCCTTCATCCGCCGCACCTCGCTGGACGAGCTGCCGCAGTTCATCAATGTGCTGCAGGGACGCATGAGCATCGTGGGCCCGCGCCCGCACGCCGTCGCGCACAACGAGGAATACCGCAAGCTCATCAAGGCCTACATGGTGCGTCACAAGGTCAAGCCCGGCATCACCGGCTGGGCCCAGGTCAACGGCCTGCGCGGCGAGACCGACACCATCGACAAGATGAAGGCACGTGTCGAATACGATCTTGAATATCTGCGCAACTGGTCGCTGGCCCTGGATCTGCAGATCATCCTGCGCACCGTGAGGCTGGTGGTGTTTGATCGACATGCCTATTAAGCCCACCCGCCTCCCCGGCCGCTGGACCACGCTTGCAGCGCTGGTCTCGGCCACTGCCCTGGCCCCGTCGGCTCAGGCCCAGACGGACGACACGACGCCGTTCTACGTTGGCGGCTCCCTGGGCGTGTCCCATGTCTCCAATGTCTTCCGGCAGGCGAACAGCAACAACAGCGACACCGTCGTGAGCACCGGCGTGCTTGCGGGCATCGACCAGCGCTTCGGCCGCCAGCACCTGACCGTCGACGGCACGCTCCAGAACAACCGCTACTCCTCGAACAGCGACCTGAACAACCAGTCCTACACGCTGCGCAGCGCGCTGGCCTGGCAGACCGTGGGCAACCTGTCGGGCACGCTCAGCGCCATGTCCAGCCGCTCGCTGGCGGACTTCAACATCGGCGGCGGCGTGAACCCGATCTTCGAGAAGAACACCGAGCGCAACGACGAGTACGCCGCCATCGTGCGGCTCGGCCTGGCGACGCGCTACTCGCTCGAAGGCGGCTGGACTTACCGGCGCCGCGATTTCAGTGCGGTCGAGTACGACCGTTTCGTGTTCCACCAGAACACCGGCCAGCTCGGCGTCTATGCCACGCCGGGCGGCAACGTGAAGCTGGGTCTGGTCGGCCGCCACACCAAGGGCCAGTACCCGCGCTACCCCACGGGGTTGAGGATCAATCCGGACACGCTGCAGCTCGAGATTCTCAGCGAAGCCGACGACTACACGCGTGACGACATCGACTTCACGACCCAGTGGACCACCGGCGGCAGCAGCGCCATCAACACGCGCCTGAGCCGCAGCCGCCTGAAGAACAGCCTCAGCGCCCTGCGCGATTTCAGCGGCACGACCGGCTCCGTGGGCTGGAACTGGCGCCCCACGGGCAAAATCCAGTTCGGGGTGCAGTACTCGCGCGACACCGGCCAGGAAACGGCGATCGGCGCAACCGACGTGAACCGCGTCTACACGACCTGGCGGCTCAATGGCAGCTATGCCCTGACCGGCAAGCTCACACTGAACGCCAGCGCCAATCGCAATCGCAGCCATCGCAACATCGATTCGGGGGCTCAGGTGAACGGTGCCTTCGACAACGACAAGAGCTACGGCCTGGGACTGAGCTGGGCCTTCTCGCGCGGGCTCAGCCTCTCCTGCCAGTACAACCACGCCAGCCGCGACAGCAACGTGTCGCAATACATCTACAGCGCCAGCAGCTACGGCTGCACCGGCCAAGCCATCGTCTACTGATGTCCACCATCCTGCTCACCGGCGCCGCCGGCTACATCGCTTCGCACACCTGGCTGGCGCTTCAACAGGCTGGCTACCGGGTCGTCGGCGTCGACAACTTCGCCAACAGCTCGCCCGTCGTGCTGGAACGCTTGACCGAGCTGGCCAGCGCGCCCATCGAATTCGAGCGTGCCGACGTCTGCGACGCCGCCGCGCTTGACGAGATCTTCGGCAGCTACCGGCCGGCAGCCGTCGTCCACTTCGCCGCCTACAAGGCGGTGGGCGAGTCGGTCAGCCAGCCGCTGGCCTACTACCGCAACAACCTCGGCGGCCTCGTCAACACCTGCGAGGTCATGAAGCGCCACGGCTGCACGCGCATGGTGTTCAGCTCCAGCGCCACCGTCTATGGCGCACCCGAGAAGCTGCCGCTGCGCGAGGACGCCCCGACCTCTTCGACCAACCCCTACGGCGCCACCAAGCTGATGGGCGAGCAGATCCTGCGCGACCTCGGTGCAAGCGACCCGGCCTGGCAGACCGCCTGCCTGCGCTACTTCAACCCGGTCGGCGCCCACGAGAGCGGCCGCATCGGCGAAGACCCGCGCGGCACGCCCAACAACCTGATGCCCTATGTCGCCCAGGTCGCCGTCGGCCGGCGCGACAGGCTCTCCGTCTTCGGCGGCGACTACGCGACCCCGGACGGCACCGGCGTGCGCGACTACATCCATGTGAGCGACCTCGCGGAGGGCCACGTCGCCGCGCTGCGCTGGCTGCTGGCCAACCCCGGCTCGCTGACCGTCAACCTCGGCACGGGCCAGGGCTACAGCGTGCTCGACCTGGTGCATGCCTACGAGAAGGCAAGCGGCCGCAGCATTCCGTATGAAATTGTTGCGCGCCGCCCCGGCGACGTCGCGGCCTGCTGGGCGGATCCCGCAGCGGCCCGGGAGACACTGGGCTGGCAGGCCAAGCTCGACCTCGCCCGCATGTGCGAGGACAGCTGGCGCTGGCAACACCTCAACCCTCACGGATTCAACCCGGCCTGAGCCGGGGGGCACAAGCAATGATCCAGGTCCAACCCGTCATCATGGCCGGCGGCTCCGGCACCCGGCTGTGGCCGCTGTCGCGTGCCGGCTACCCCAAGCAGTTCCTTGTGCTGTCCGGCAACGAAAGCCTGTTCCAGCTCGCCGCAAAGCGCTTGGCCGGCCTGGCCTCGGCGGACCTCGAACTCGCCGCCCCCTGCATCGTAGGCAACGAGGAGCACCGGTTCCTGGTGCTGGACCAGCTGCGCGAGATCCGCCTGGAACCCAGCAGCGTGCTGCTGGAGCCGATGGGCCGCAACACCGCGCCCGCGCTGACCCTGGCGGCCCTGGCCGCACTCGAGGGCGGCCGGGACCCGGTCCTCGTCGTCACACCGGCCGACCAGACCGTCACCCGCCCCGCCGCCTTCACCGCAGCGCTGCAGGACGCCGTGCGCATCGCCTCCGAAGGCGCCATCGCCATCCTCGGCATCACGCCCGACCGGCCCGAGACTGGCTATGGCTACATCCGCACCACCGCCGATGCCGCCGGCCTGGCGGTCGCGCAGTTCGTCGAGAAGCCCAGCCTTGACACCGCGAAGCGCTATCTGGCCGAAGGAGGCTACTACTGGAACAGCGGCATGTTTGTGCTGCGCGCCAGCGTCTGGATGAAGGCGCTGGAGCGTTTCCGCCCGGACATCGCCGCCGCCACCCGCGCCGCCTGGGACGTGCGCAAGACGGACGCCAAGTTCGTACGCCCCGGCAAGGCCGAATTCGCCGTCGTGCCGAGCGAGTCGGTCGACTATGCCGTCATGGAGCGCTGCCCCGGCACCGACGTGGCCCTGCGCATGGTGGCCCTGGACGCCGGCTGGAACGACCTGGGTGCCTGGGAAGCCGTCTGGCAGGTCGCCGAGAAGGATGCCGACGGCAACGCCACTGTCGGTGACGCGCTGATCGCGGACAGCCAGAACACGCTGGTGCACGCCACCAGCCGGCTGGTGGGCGTCGTCGGGCTGAAGGACGTCGTCGTCGTCGAGACGCCGGACGCCGTGCTGGTCAGCGACCGCGCGCGCAGCCAGGAGGTCAAGCAGATCGTCAACCGGCTGGGCGCCGAACAGCGCGGCGAGCAGGCCCTGCACCGCAAGGTGCACCGCCCCTGGGGCTGGTACGACAGCATCGACAACGGCCCGCGCCACCAGGTCAAGCGCATCATGGTCAAGCCGGGAGCGTCCCTGAGCCTGCAGATGCACCACCACCGCGCGGAGCACTGGATCGTCGTCAGCGGCACGGCCGAGATCGTCAACGGCGACAAGACCATCCTGCTGACCGAAAACCAGTCGACCTACATCCCGCTGGGACAGACCCACCGCCTGGCCAACCCTGGCAAGGTCCCGCTGGAGATCATCGAGGTGCAGTCCGGCTCCTACCTGGGCGAGGATGACATCGTCCGTTTCGAAGACACCTACGGACGAACCTGAAAGGCCGGGCTTTTCGGCGCCTGCGGGCGGCACTCAGCGTCTAGCATGCGTCGTCCCGGGTTCCCCTTGAGAATGACGACATGACGATTCTGGTCACCGGCGGCGCCGGTTTCATCGGCAGCAACTTCGTGCTGGACTGGCTGCGTGAGAGCGACGAGACCGTCGTCAACCTCGACGCGCTGACCTACGCCGGCAACCTCGAGAACCTGGCCTCGCTGGCGGGCGACGCCCGCCACGTCTTCGTCAAGGGCGACATCTGCGACCGGGCGCTGGTCGACAGCCTGCTGGCGCAGCACCGGCCGCGAGCCATCGTGCACTTCGCGGCCGAAAGCCATGTCGACCGCTCCATCCACGGGCCCGGCGCCTTCATGAAGACCAACGTCGAGGGCACCTTCACGCTGCTGGAAGCGGCGCGGTCCCACTGGGGCGGGCTGGAAGGCGAGGCCAGGTCGGCGTTCCGCTTCCACCACGTCTCCACCGACGAGGTCTACGGCTCGCTCAAGCCCAGCGACCCGCCCTTTGCCGAGACGCACCCGTACGAGCCCAACAGCCCCTACTCGGCCAGCAAGGCCGCCAGCGACCACCTCGTGCGCGCCTGGCACCACACCTACGGCCTGCCGGTCGTCACGACCAACTGCTCCAACAACTACGGCCCCTATCACTTCCCCGAGAAGCTGATCCCGCTGATGATCGTCAACGCACTGGCGGGCAAGCCCCTGCCGGTCTACGGCGACGGACAGCAGATCCGCGACTGGCTGTTCGTCACCGACCACTGCAGCGGCATCCGTGCCGTGCTGGCCGGCGGCCAGCTGGGCGAGACCTACAACATCGGTGGCTGGAACGAGAAGGCCAACATCGACATCGTCAAGACGGTCTGCGCGCTGCTGGACGAGCTGCGACCGGACGCCGCCGGCCCCTACGCGCGCCTCATCACCTATGTGAAGGACCGCCCCGGCCACGACCGCCGCTATGCCATCGACGCGCGCAAGATCGAGCGCGACCTCGGCTGGCGCCCGGCCGAGACCTTCGAGACGGGCATCCGCAAGACGGTGCAGTGGTATCTCGACCACCCGGACTGGGTCGCCCGCGTGCAGAGCGGCGCCTACAAGGACTGGGTCGCCAAGCAGTACACCGCATGAAGATCCTGCTGCTCGGCAAGGGGGGGCAGGTCGGCTGGGAGCTGCAGCGCTCGCTGGCCGTGGCCGGCGAGGTCGTTGCGCTGGACCATGACGACGGTGCCGACTTCACGCAGCCCGACGCGCTGCTGGCGCGGGTCCAGGCCATCGAGCCGCAGGTCATCGTCAATGCCGCGGCCCACACCGCGGTGGACAAGGCCGAGAGCGAGCCCGAGCTCGCCCGCCAGATCAACGCCAGGGCGCCCGCCCTGCTGGCGATCGAAGCCCGGCGCACCGGCGCCCTGCTGGTGCACTACTCGACCGACTACGTCTTCGACGGCAGCGGCAGCCACGCCCGCGACGAAGACGCGCCCGTCGGCCCCCTGAGCGTCTATGGCGCCACCAAGGCCGAGGCCGAGGACGCCATCCGCGCCAGCGGCTGCCAGCACCTGATCCTGCGCACCAGCTGGGTCTACGCGGCCCGGGGCGGCAACTTCGCCAAGACCATGCTGCGGCTGGCCGCCGAACGCGACCAGCTCAAGGTCATCGCCGACCAGATCGGTGCGCCCACCGGCGCGGAGCTGCTGGCGGATCTGACCGTGCCCATGCTGCGCGCCGCCCGCGTGAACCCTGCCCTCGCCGGTACCTACCACGCGGTGGCCGGCGGTGCGACGAGCTGGCATGAATACGCCCGCTTTGTCATCGAATTCGCGCGCGCCCGCGGCGTCAACATCCGGGTTGCGCCGGAGCAGATCCTTGCCATCCCGACGAGCGACTACCCGACGCCGGCGAAGCGCCCGCTCAACTCGCGCCTGGCCACGGGCAAGCTGCAACAGCGCTTCGGCCTTGTGCTGCCACCCTGGCAGCAGGGGGTGGAACGCATGCTGAACGAAATCCTGCCGGAGGCCCGCGCATGAGCACCAAGACCCGCAAGGGCATCATCCTCGCCGGCGGTTCCGGCACCCGGCTGCACCCGGCCACGCTCGCCGTCAGCAAGCAACTGCTGCCGGTCTACGACAAGCCCATGGTCTATTACCCGCTGAGCACGCTGATGCTCGCGGGCATCCGCGACATCCTGCTGATCAGCACCCCGCAGGACACGGCACGCTTCGAAGCCCTGCTCGGCGACGGCTCGCGCTGGGGCCTGAACATCAGCTACTGCGTGCAGCCCAGCCCCGACGGCCTGGCCCAGGCCTTCATCCTGGGCCGCGACTTCATCGACGGCTCGCCCAGCGCCCTCGTGCTGGGCGACAACATCTTCTACGGCCAGAACTTCCCACACCTGCTCGGCAACGCGACGGCGCGCGAGCATGGGGCGAGCGTCTTCGCCTACCACGTCACCGACCCGGAGCGCTACGGCGTCGTCGAGTTCGACAAGCAGATGCACGCCCTCTCCATCGAGGAGAAGCCCAAGGCGCCCAAGAGCAACTACGCGGTCACGGGCCTGTATTTCTACGACGAGCAGGTCTGCGACATCGCCGCTGGCATCAAGCCGAGTGCACGGGGCGAGCTGGAGATCACCGACGTGAACGCGCATTACCTGCGGCACGGCCAGCTGAGCGTCGAGATCATGGGCCGGGGCTATGCCTGGCTGGACACCGGCACCCACGACAGCCTGATGGAAGCAGGCCAGTTCATCGCCACGCTGGAAAAGCGCCAGGGCTTGAAGGTGGCCTGCCCCGAGGAGATCGCCTTCCGTGCGGGCTGGATCAGTGCGGCCGAGGTCGAGGCCCTGGCGCAGCCGCTGGCCAAGAACGGCTACGGCCAGTACCTGCTCAAGCTGCTGGCCGACCTGGCCGACTGACCATGAAGGTAACGCCCACTGCGCTCCCGGAGGTTCTACTGATCGAACCCCGCGTCTTCGGCGACGAGCGCGGGTTCTTCCTTGAGAGCTGGAACGAAGCACGCTTCAACGCGGCGCTCGGCCATGCCGTGCATTTCGTGCAGGACAACCACTCGCGCTCCGCGCGCGGTGTGCTGCGCGGCCTGCACTACCAGCTCGATCCGCACGCCCAGGGCAAGCTGGTGCGCTGCGTCAGCGGCGCGGTGTTCGACGTGGCCGTGGACCTGCGCCGCACCAGCCCCAACTTCGGCCGCTGGGTGGGCCACGAACTGTCCGCCCAGAACCAGCATCAGATGTGGATCCCGCCAGGTTTCGCGCACGGGTTCGTCGTGCTCAGCGACAGCGCGGACTTCCTCTACAAGACCAGCGGCGAATATGCGCCGGCCAGCGAAGGGGCCGTGCGCTGGGACGATCCGCAGATCGGCATCGCCTGGCCCCTGGACCGGCTTGGCGGCATCGCGCCCCAGCTGTCCGCCAAGGACGTGGCGGCGCCCCTGTTGAGCGCCGCCAGGACCTTCGGCTGAAGCTCAGCCGCGGCCGATGCCGCTGTAGCTGATGCCCAGTGCCTTCATCAGCTTGGGGTCGTAGAGATTGCGGCCGTCCAGGATGACGGGCGACTTCAGCGCCGCCTTGATCGCGTCGAAGTCCGGCGTGCGGAACTCCTTCCACTCGGTCACGATCAGCAGCGCGTCCGCCCCCTGCAGCGCGGCCTCGGCACGCTCCACCAGCGCCACGTCATCGCGCGGGCCGAGGATGCGAGCCGTTTCCGGCATGGAGACGGGGTCATAGGCTGCGACAGTCGCGCCGCGCTTCGTCAGTTCGTCGATGATGACCAGCGAAGGTGCCTCGCGCATGTCGTCCGTGTTGGGCTTGAACGCCAAGCCCCAGACGGCAAACCGACGGCCCTTCAGATCGTCGCCGAAACGACTCACGACCTTGTCGACCAGCACGCGCTTCTGGCGCTCGTTGGCCTCTTCCACGGCAGTGAGCACCTTCAAGGGGATGCCGCTGTCGGCAGCCGTCTTGACCAGGGCTTTCACGTCCTTGGGGAAGCAGGAGCCGCCGTAGCCGGCACCAGCGTAGAGGAACTGGTAGCCGATGCGCGGGTCGGAGCCGATACCGCGACGCACCAGCTCGATGTCCGCGCCCACCTTCTCTGCCAGCAGGGCCAGCTCGTTCATGAAGCTGATGCGCGTGGCCAGCATCGCGTTGGCCGCGTACTTGGTGAACTCGGCGCTCTTCACGTCCATGACCAGCATGCGGTCCTGGGTGCGGTTGAACGGCGCGTACAGCGCCCGCATCAGCAGCGTCGCCTGCTCATCGTCGGCGCCGACGATGATGCGGTCGGGCTTCATGAAGTCCTCGACCGCAGCCCCTTCCTTGAGGAACTCGGGATTGGAGACGACGGCATAGGACATGTCGGCGAGGCCACGCTTGACGAGTTCCTCCTTGATGGCCGCGCGCACGCGGTCAGCCGTGCCGACGGGAACCGTGCTCTTGTCGACGATGACCTTGTAGTCGGTCATGCGCTGGCCGATGGAGCGGGCCGCGGCGACGACGTACTGCAGGTCGGCCGAGCCATCCTCGTCCGGCGGCGTGCCCACGCCGATGAAGAGCAGCGTGCCGTGCTGGACGGCCATGTCGACATCGGTCGTGAACTGCAGCCGGCCGGCCTCCACGTTGCGGCGCACCACCTCCAGCAGGCCCGGCTCGTGGATCGGGATCTCACCGTCGTTCAGGATGCGGATCTTCTCCGGGTTCACGTCCAGGCAGACGACATGGTTGCCCATTTCGGCCAGGCAGGCGCCGGTGACCAGGCCCACATAGCCGGTACCGATGGCGGTGACTTTCATTGCTTGTCCTCGTTCAGATTCGATTCACGCCTTTGTAACGCAGGCGCATGACAGGGTTGTGGATCAGACCTTGTAGTACTCGCGGTACCAAGCCACGAAGCGCTTGATGCCTTCGGGCACAGGCATGGCCGGCCGGAATTCCGTCCAGGCGGCGAGTTCCTCAACGTCCGCGTAGGTAGCCGGCACATCGCCGTCCTGCAGCGGCATGAAGTTCTTTTCCGCCTCGCGTCCCACGGCCTGCTCGATGGCCTCGATGAAGCTCATCAGCTCGATGGGCGCGTGGTTGCCGATGTTGAACACGCGGTAGGGCACGCTCGACCGCGCGGGATCCGCCTTGGCCGGGTCGTAGGCCGGGTCGGCCGTGGCGGTGCGGTCCAGCACGCGCACCACACCCTCGGCGATGTCATCCACGTAGGTGAAGTCGCGGATCATCTTGCCGTGGTTGAACACGTTGATGGGCCGGCCTTCGATGATGGCCTTGGTGAACAGGAACAGCGCCATGTCCGGCCGGCCCCAGGGACCGTAAACCGTGAAGAAGCGCAGGCCCGTCGTCGGCAGCCCGAACAGGTGCGAGTAGGTGTGGGCCATCAGCTCGTTGGCCTTCTTGGTGGCCGCGTAGAGGCTGATGGGGTGATCGACGCTGTGATGCTCGGAGAAGGGCATCTGCGTGTTGCCGCCATACACGCTGGAACTCGACGCGTAGGCCAGATGCTGCACGCCGTTGTGGCGGCAGCCCTCCAGGATGTTGGTGAAGCCGACGATGTTGCTGTCGATGTAGGCGTGCGGGTTCTCGATGGAATACCTCACACCGGCCTGGGCAGCCAGGTGAACGACGCGGTCGAAACGCTGCTCGGCGAAGAGCCTGGCCATGCCCTCGCGGTCGGCCACGTCCAACTTCACGAAGCTGAAGCCGGGCTTGCCCGTCAGCCGCGCCAGGCGGTCATGCTTGAGCTGGGGGCTGTAATAGTCGTTCAGGTTGTCCAGGCCCACGACCTGGTCGCCGCGAGCCAGCAGGATCTGGCTGACATGCATGCCGATGAAGCCGGCCGCGCCGGTGACGAGAACTTTCACTCCTGGGCCCTCCGAAGAACAGCGCGGGATTGTCGCTGCTTCAGCCGCGCAGAAGCTGCTTGGCAGCCCCCCAGATGAAGAGGCTGTTCGTGACCAGATACCGACGCCACAGCCGCCGCGGCTCGCTGACTAAGCGGTGCAGCCATTCCAGGCCGGCATGCTGCATCCACAGGGGCGCGCGCTGGATGGTGCCTGCGTGATAGTCGAACGCAGCCCCCACGCCCACCATCACTCCTCTGACCTTGCCGCGCTGGGCCGCCATCCACAGCTCCTGCTTGGGGCAGCCGAGCGACACCCACACCGTACCGGCGCCGGAGGCGTTGATGACCTCGATGTCCCGTGCCAACTCCTGCGGCGTGGCCTTGCGAAACGGCGGCGACACGGCACCGGCGATGACCAGGCCTGGACAGGCTTCGCGCAGCCGCTGCTGCAACAGCACGAGTGTCTCGTCCGTGCCGCCATAGAGGAAGATGCCTTCGCCGCGCCGCGCGGCCAGGGCGCAGTAGCGCCACATCAGATCGGGGCCGTTGATGCGTTGCTGATGGGGCACGCCCAGGCGACGCATCATCCAGGCCACGGGCGCGCCGTCCGACGTGACCATGTCAGCCTCTTGCAGCACCTTGCTGAAAGTCGCGTCCTGGCTGCCCGTCACCACCGAATGGGCGTTGCTGATGCATACATAGCGGCTTTCACGGTTGGCAGCCCAGGCGCCGATGCGGCTCAGGGCCTCCTCCCAGGTCAGCGCGTCCAGCGGCTGGCCAAGCACGGAAATGCGGCGGCGGTCAGCCATGGCGCGGCCCCTCTGCAACGGCTTCGCCATAGATGTGCATCAATTGCTTCAGATTGCGCTCTGCGGTGTAGTTCATTTCGTAGTGCATGCGCGCCCTGCGCCCCATCGCGGCCATCTCGCCCGGATGCTCCGTCGCCCAGCGCATCTTCTCGGCAAGTTCATGGGAATTGCCTGCCTCGAAAAGCAGTCCCGTAACGCCTTCTTCGATCAGATCGGCCATCGCGCCCAGGCGACTCGCGATCACCGGCAGCCCGCTGGCCCAGGCCTCGACGAGCGTGCGCGGGAAGTTCTCGTACCAGACGCTGGGCATCACCAATGCGACGGCTGAACGCATCTGGTCCAACACCTGATCCAAGGGCATGGGGCCCAGCATCTGCAGACCGGCTTCGGCCGCCAAGTCCGCCTGCATGGGCCCACTGCCCACGACCTTTACAGGCAGCCGCGACTGACGTGCCGCCGCCGCCAGTGCGCCCAGGCCTTTCTCCGGTGATAGCCGGCCGACGAACAACAGCCCATCCCGCAGTTGCTCTCCCGGCCGCGGCAGGTCGACGAAGTTGGGCTTCACCACGACACGCTCCGAAGGCAATCCGCCCTGGACGAACTTGGCACGACAGAAATCATTGAGCGCGATGAAGCGGTTCACGCGCCGCTGCCAGGTACCAAGCCCGCGATGCAAGACCAGCATGCTGGCCAAGACGGTGCTCTGCGCAACCGATCCGCGGTAGCAGCCGCGCACCGCACCACGCCAGGGCAGATGGCCGACACAGTCCTCACACACCCTCCCCTCGCGCAGCAACATGGCCTGCGGGCACATCAGGCGGAAGTTGTGCAAGGTCTGCACGACGGGCACACCTGCGGCCTGCGCGGCCCAGTGGACCGACGGCGAGAGCAGCGGAAAGCTGTTGTGCACATGAACCACGTCGGGCCGGAAAGCCTCGCATCGTTGACGCATCTCCTCGGCAGCCGGCCGCGACCACAGCGTGCGGCCCAGCAGTTCGAGCCGCCCCATGTCGGCGATCACGTCGTTGTGCGCGGAGAACGGCATCACCTCGTGCCCGTTTGCACTGAGCAGCGCGGCTTCGTCAGCCACCACGCTGTCTTCGCCACCGCGCTGCTGGTAGGCGTTGTGGACCAGCAGGACCCTCATGCCCGGGCCCGTCGAATCGGTGCCGCCAAGGCCCCCAGCACCCCGCTCGTGAAACGCGCCGACATCTCAGCCAACGTGTAGCGGCGCGCGTCCGCGAGGCAGTTCTGACGCATGTCTCGCAGACGGTCGCGGTCCGCCAGAAGTGCCACGCAGGCCTGGACGTAGGCCTCCAGCGAATTCTCAGTCATCAGGCCGTTGCGGCCGGACTCCAGATAGGCAATCTCCGGCGAATGCAGGCCACAGTCGGTGGTGACCATGGGCAGACCGCCAGCGAAGCTGTCCAGGATGTTGAGCCCGACCAGGCCGGGATTCAGCATCACGTCCGCCAGCGATGCTGCCAACGCCTTGTCGGCGCCCTTGCGAATGCCAAGCACCTTGATCCAGGGCTCTCGCTGAGCCGCCGCGGCCACGAGGTCTTGCTGTGGCCCGCCACCGATGACGACAAGGTTGAACCCTGGCAGCGCACGGCGCAAGGCACGGGCGGCGTCCAGAAGGAAGTCGATGCGCTTTTCTGCGTAGAGCGAACCCAGGTAGAGGCCGACCGGACCGCCCTCCAGGCCCAGTTCCGCATGCAGCGCCATGCGCGCCTGCTGCGTCACCGCGGCGAACTGAGCCGCCAGCTCGGTGGTATCCACCGAATTGTTCAGCACCGTGATGCGCTCGTCCGGAAACCCCAGAGCCCGCACAAGGTCGCGGCTCATCTCCGTGTAGGCCAGCCACCAATCCGCCCGCAACGCGACGCGGGCCTTGAAGCGTTCCCGCAGGCTGGCGGGGTCGCCCTGGAGGTTGCCCCCATGCCCCCAGAGCGCGATCCGCCTACCTGGTGCGCCGAACTGTTGCGGCAGGTTGGCCAGCAACTTGTTCTCCGCCGTCAGCACCGTCAGCGCGGCGTCGTTGGCCAAGCGCCCGAAAGGTTGCCAGCACAGGCGTCCTCCCAGCCAATAGCTGGTGGGTAGTCGTGTCGCCCAATCCAACTCGCCGCTGTCACGCTTGGTTGCTTCCTCGGCGGTCGGCTCGCCACAGGCCAGACGCAGATCCAGGCCGGCGGCACGCAGGTCGCCGCGCAGGATCTCGAAGAAAGGGACTCGGTAGTGGGTGAGGCGGCGCTGCACGACAAGCACCTGTCGTGGCGTCGCGGAAGCAATGGGCATGGCTGGCTCGGCTGGGCGGCGGCAGTTTAGGGCTTCACTTTGACGACTTTCGGTTACACCAGCCAACGCTTGTCCCCGTGCCAGGCTTCACGCCAGGTTGCAAGCCGGCTGTCGACACCTCAGGCGCTGCTGGCAACAATGCCAGCTGCTGTACCCCGCTCAAGGATCCCCATGAAATTTCGCTCGTCCGTCCTGCCCCGTCCCGCCGCAGGGATCCTTGCCGGCCTCGCCCTGGTCGGCTGTGGCGGCGGATCAGGCGCCGAGAAGCCGGCCACGGCGTCGGCTCAGGTCAGTCCGGTCAGCGAGGCAGCAAGCGCCGTCGCCGCTGCGGCCGAAGCGGCCAGCGAGCCCGCCAGCGCCGCATCTGCGGCCAGCGAGGCTGCTGCGACGGTCAAGATCCAGGCCGCGGTGCCAGCGGCGATGGCAGATGGCACCAAGAGCGGAACCTCGACCAAATCCTCGACGACTTCAACGACGAGTTCCACCGCCACCCCATCGGCCACGAGCAGCGCCGGCCCCACCGTCAAGGTGGCTGCCGCCACCGGCCTTGCCGTGTCGCCTGCCACCGTGGCAGCGGCGATCAGCGCGCCGCTGACCGGCCAGATAAGCGCCCAGCAGACCGCCGTGACGGCGCCGGCACGCAACTCGCCGCTCTGGAGCCTGCCCCCCATCACCCCCAAGACCGACGCACTCGTCGGGTTGGCATTGCTGACCTCCACCAGCACCGGCATCTTCAATGGTGCCCGTACCGCACGCGAAGACTGGACGACCCTGGTCAACCGTGTGAAGACCGACAGCAACGTGGCCAACTGGGTCAAGGGCGAGCAGGCACGTGTGGATGCCTGGATCGCGAAGAACTTTGAGCGCGCCGACCTGATCGGCGGCTGGATCAACGACTATGTCGACGCCACCGGTCTGCCGCTGAACTGGACGCCCAACGACCCGGAGCCAGCGGCCGGGACGACCGATTACCAGAAGAAGCTCAAGGGCGCCTGGGTGGCCCGCGGCCGCGACTACAACATCGCCCAAATGCAGGCCGCAGCCCGCATCTACCGCGCCACCGGCCTCACCAAGTACGCCGACTGGGCCGCCAAGCAGCTGGATTTCTACGCCAAGCAATACACCCTCTGGCCAGTCAGCACGGCCGAAGGTCGCAGCACCATGTACCGCCAGGGTCTAGACGAGGCCGTCGCCTCGTTCCAGCTCGTCGACACGGCGCGCCTGCTGGAGAGCTATGCGGGTGGCACGCGTACCGCCACCTGGCGCGATCAGCTGTTCAAGCCAATGGCGACGAACCTGAAGTCAACCAGTGCGCCTCTGAGCAACATCCAGCTCTGGCATTCCAGCGCCATCGCCGGAATCGCGATGCGCTTCAAGGATGCGACCCTGTTCAACTACGCCGTCAGCGACGCCGCCGGCATCAAGGCCAACATGGCCTCCGGCCTTACGGTCGACAACGTCTGGATCGAAGGGACGTTCTCGTACAACACCTACGTCGTCGACTGTCTGTCCCGACTCCTTGTCGCGGCCAGCCTAGAAGGCTATGCCGACCGCTTCACCGCGGAGGCCGATGCCGCCCTGCGCATGCTGCTCACGACGATGGAATACCGCTTCGACAACGGTAGCCTGCCCAACCCCGGCGACAGCACTTCGGCCCAGGTCATGATCAACGACCTGGCCCATTGGTACATGTTCCGCACCATGCCGACTTACTGGGGCGTCGCCAAGGCCACGGCCTGGCGAACCTGGGAATCCCTGCTCGATCCGCCGACGGCAAACAAACTGACGACCGCGCCCGTCGTGCCCGCACCGACGACGAAGAACTTCGAATCCCTGCGCTGGTCCGTGCTTCGTGCCGGCAACTGGCAGGCCTTCGTCCGCTACGGCGCGATGAAAGCCAACCATGCCCCGGACGAAGAATTCAACTTCGAGGTCTACGACGGGACCACCCCCATCGCCTACGACCCTGGCACCACCAACTACGGCTCGCCCGCCCACCAAGGCTACTTCGTGCGCGGCCCGGCAGCCAACGCCCCGCTGGTGGATGGCGACGGCCAAACCAAGTGGGCGCCTGGCACGCTCATCAGCTTCGATGCGGCGGCCAGCTCGCTGACCGCGGAGCAGCCTGCCTTCCAGACCGACGCTTCCGTGCGCCGCAGCTACCGGCTGACGACAAGCGGCTTCGTGGAGCAAAGCAGCATCACGATCCCGAGCGGCAAGTCCAAGCGCCTTGGCATGGCCTTCAGCAGCACCTGCGACATGGTGCCTGGCAGCGGCGTCACGGCCGCCACCGGCCAGCCTGCCCTGCCCGCCGTCACCGCATTCGGCTACTGGACGGCCACCGCCACCTACACCACCACGGCCAGCTGGCAAATCACGCTCAAGTGCCCGGGCAGCAAGAACTACACGCTGAAGGTCTGGGGACCGGGCGCCCAGCGCCTGTACATCGGCAAGGCTCCCAACACGCCGATGCCCGCCACCCGTAACAGCCTCTACTACGAGGTGAACGGCTCAAGCGCCGTCTTCGAAAGCAGCATCACGGCCCAGTGACGTCGGCGGGCCGCCGCACCGCAACGGGCTAGACGTTGCGGATGCCGTTCTGCTTCAACCAGACGGCCGTCATCAGATAGCGCCACGCCGGGAAACCCCGTTCGGCTTGGCTGGCATCGCCCAGCTTGGCAGCCAGACGGCGACCATCCCACAGCGAGCGCTGCTGGAAGTCGGCATCATTCGTCAGCCCTGCCACCAGATTGCGCATGGGCGCCTCGGCAAGCCAGGAACCCGTGGGCGTCGCGAAGCCGAGCTTGCGGCGGCTGCGGATGATCTGCGCCGGCACGCGTTGGCCGAAGGCTTCGCGCAACAGCCGCTTCGTGTGGCCACCGCTGAACTTGTAGTCCACCGGGAGGCTGAAAGCCAGCTCCATCAGCCGGTAGTCCACGAAGGGCGAGCGCACCTCGATGCCTTGGCTCATGGACGACTGATCCTCGTAGTGCAGGATCTGGTTGAAGCCATAGTCGCTGAGCTGCCCGCGAAGATGGCGCTCCAGGTTGCCGCCGCCCCAGACCATGCGCAGGTCGGGCAGATGGCTCGCATGCGCCCTGCGGAAGTCCGGGGTCAGCACCTCGGCCGTGCGCTCCTTGAACCGCGCACGCCAATGCGAGGCGGCACGCCGGCCCACGGCAGCCTTGACCGTCTGTGCCAGCGTGCTGGCCATGCCCAGGCCCATCTCGCGCCGCATGCTTGCCAGCTCGCGCACCGCCGAGCCGGGCTCGGTCATCAGCAGGTCCAGCAGGCGATAGCCGCGGATATAGAAGCCATAGCCAGCCCAGGCCTCGTCGGCACCCTGGCCATTGATGACCACCTTGGTGCCGGCCGCCCTGACCTGCTGCATCAGCTTCCAGTGCATGAACGACTGCGCCCCCGCCATCGGCTCCTGCATGGACAGGCAGTACGCTTCGAAATCACGCGCCACGTCGGACGCCTCCGCATGCAGCGTCACACCCCGGATCTGTGGGCAGGTGCTCAACAGTGCGCGAATGTCCTGCGACTCGTCCAGCGCATGCCCCGGGAAAATGGCGCTGTAGGCCGTCACATTGCCCGCCGGCAGCTCGCCGCGCTCGATGTCGTCGTTGATCAGCGTCGCAAGCACCGAGGAATCGATGCCTCCACTCTGCAGCAGGGCCACCGGCACATCGGAGCGGAAACGCAGCCGCACGGCATCGGCCAGCAAGGCCAGCAGGCGCTCCCGGGCCTCGTCGAACCCCAGCTCCAGCTTTTGCTCAGGCAGTGCCCAGTAGCGGCTGTGCATCAGGCGCCCGGCGCGCCAGCACAGGTTGTGGCCCGGCTTCAGCTCCTTCACGCCGCCGAACAGCGTCTCGCCATCGTTCGTGCGATAGCCGAAGGCCAGGTAGTCATGCAGCTTGGCCGCGTTCGCTTCGCGCAGATCGAGCACCGCGCGCAGACCGGCGATCTCGCTACAGAAGTACAGCCGCCCGCCCTGCTCCGTGTAGTACAGCGGCTTCACGCCAAGCCGGTCGCGCGACAGGAACAGCGTGCGCTCGCGCCGGTCCCAGATCGCGAAGGCCCACATGCCATTGAATCGCTGCACGCAATCGGCGCCCCATTGCTGGTACGCCCTCAGCAGCACCTCGGTGTCGCCACTGGACGTGAACTGATGCCCCAGCGCCTTCAGCTCGGCACGCAGCTCGATGAAGTTGTAGATCTCGCCGTTGAACACGAGCACCAGCGACTGGTCGTCGCTGTGCATGGGCTGAGCCGCCGCGTCCGACAGATCCAGGATAGCCAGCCTGCGGTGCCCCAGCGCCGCCTGCTCATCCACGAAATGGCCCGAGCCGTCCGGCCCCCGGTGCGCGATGGCCTGCGTCATCCGCTCCACCTGCCGTCTCAGTTCACTCGCATCCTCGATGCCAGGCCCCACCACCCCCGAAATGCCACACATCCCCTAGCCACCTTCCATGCGGTCCAGCTAATAACTTCACAATCTTTTGCATTTGAACTTCAAAGTGGGAGAAGCTGATGACAGCCGGGGGCGCTCCCACGCGTCGGGGGGTATGAAAAGGGGCCTTAGACAGCAAAGAGACAGCCAGGCGCCGGAATCACGAGCCTCTTCTCCCGGGCGCTCACGCGCTGCGCCAGGCCACACCGGGCCCGCGCCTCAGTGGCGGTCGCTGTAGAACGCCCGCCACGCCGCCTGGAAGGCGGGTTCGGAATAGCGCTGCACCACGGCGAGGGCTTCCAGGCTCATCGCCGGCAGCCGCTCGGCGCCCTCCACAACGCGCGTCAGCCCGTGCACCAGCCCCGCCACCGACCGCTCGACGAACCAGCCCTGACGGCCGTCCTCTAAATAGTCCTCGGTGCCGTGCAGGCCCTGGCTGACCAGCACCGGCAGCCCAGCGGCGCTGGCCTGCAGCACCGCCAGCGAAAAAGTCTCGTAGGCAGAGGGCAGCGTGAAGGCATCGCTGGCCCACAGGAAGGGCCGCACATCCTTCTGCAGCCCGGCGAAAACCAGCCGGTCGGCCACGCCGGCCTGCTCCGCGAGCTCGCGATAGCGGGCTACCTCACCGGCCTGGCCGCCCACCACCAGCAACTGCAGCCGCCCGCGCAGCGAAGGCGGCAGCGCCGCCAGCGCCTGCACCAGCAGCCCCAACCCCTTGTGCTCGAAATTGCCAAGCGCCACAAAGCTCAGCACCAGGGCCTGCGGCTCCAGCCTGAGCGCGGCCCGCTGCCCTGCCCGGTCGAACACCTCGGGTCGCTGGAAGCCCGACAGGTCGACGGGATTGGCCACCACCCGCACGCGCCCCTGCAGCGCCGGAAAGACATCGACCAGCTTGCGCGCCAGTCCCATGGACGGCACGACAACCACCTGCGCCTGCCCAAAGGCGCGCGCCTCCGTCCAGGCGTTGAAGCGATGGTTCAGCCAGCGTGCCCACCGCCGCAGCCGGCCCACCCCGGCCTGCGCCCAGCCGCCACGCAGATAGGCCGTATGGCAAAAATGGGCGTAAACCACCTGCGCACCCGGCCACTGGCCCTGGGTGCACTGCACCAGGGTGCCCGCCGGCAGGCCCGGCAGCAGGCGACGCAGTGCGCGCGCTGCCTGCCACTGGAAGACCAGATAGCGCAGCAGCACCGGCCCGCTCGGCAGCGCAACGCGCACGACTCTCAGGCCCGGCTGCTCCGTCAGGTCGCAGCCACCGGTCACGACGACGACGGGCCGGTCCTCCCCGAGCGCCAGCGCCTGCAGGCGCACACAGCTGCCTGCCGGGCTGCGGCGCTCCACCGCCATGTCGACCAGAACCACCGGCGTCATACGCGGTCCCTCCAGCCGAGCAGGCCCTGGAAGCGTCCGATCGTCGCCGCCACCGACTGCACCACGCCCACCAGCCCATTGGGGCGCAGCAACATCCAGCCCAGAGGGCCTATCAGGCCGCGCAGGATCACGGGCCAGCCCAGGTGATGTTTGCGGCACAGCGCCCCCCAACTGCGCGAACGCGACAGCGAGAAACGCCACTCCCCCCCCAGCGACATCGCCTTGCGCGCGCCGAAGGCATGGTGCACCCGGGCATCGTCCAGGCGCTCGATGCGGGCCTCCTGCGCCAGCGCGGTGAGCAGGAAATCCGTCTCCTCCCCGGCACCGAACCACTGGCCCACGCCCATGCGCTCGTCGAAACCACCCACGCGACGGGCCAGTTCGGTGCGCAGGAAGAGTGTGATCGAGCTGGCCTCGCTCCCCTTGAAGCGCCGCCAGGCGGCCAACCGCAGGGGCGAATCCGCCGCAGAAGCCACGTGATGCGACTGCTCCACCCACTGGATGACGAGGCCGTCCAGGCCCGGATCGGCCAGCAGCCGGGCCCGGACCTGGGCCAGCGTATCGGGCTCGTACCAGCAGTCGTCGTCCGGCAACGCGATCCAGGCGCCGCGCGCCACGGCAATGCCGGCATTGCGGGCCGCCGAAAGGTTGGGCCTGGACAGCCTCATGTGCTGGACCGCCCAGCCGGCGGCAAGCGCGCGCTGCACGAAGGGCAACACCCGGTCATCGGCGTTCTGGTCGACAACGATGAGCTCGAAGTCCTGGCAGGACTGGGCCGCCAGCGAATCCAGCAGTCGGCCGATCTCGTCGACACGCCCGTAGGTGGCGAGGATGAGGCTGAAACAGGGACCTTGTGCCATGTCAAGCCTCGCGTGGACGCCCCGGAAGCGTCAACCACTGCAAGGCAGTGCGCAGCCAATAGACCGGGTTGCCCCGTGCAGGAGCTTCACGCCAGAGCGCCCAGGCCTGTGAGCGCTCGCCCGAGGCGTAACGGGCTCGCGCGACATTGAGCCAATGAGACCCGAGCAGGCGCCGCGCACCGGCGCGTAAAGATTGGGGCGTTTGTCCAGACTGCAGCCTGTTCAGAAGGCGACGGTAGCAAGGCAGCAGATCGACTGGCCGCGGCGCAGCCGCGGTGGCGCTGCCCGACACTTCCAGGCGGTAGTCCACCAACGTCGTGCCGACATATGCCACAGGCGCGGCCTCGGCCACGCGAAACCAGACATCCTGGTCTTCCCCAAGCCGCTCTCCAGGCTCAAATTCGATTCCGCGAATGTGAATGACTTCTCTACGGAGCGCTACCGAATTGGCACACAGAAATGAGAGCCGACTCCAACGCCCATAGAAATCGTCAAGCAGGCCTGGCCCGAAATCCAGCGCGACAGGCTCGCGGCGGCCGTCTGGCCACAGTCGGCTATAGCCGGTGGCCAGCATGCCTGCATCCGGGAACTGCTCCGCCAGCCGCGCAAGCGATGCCAGATGACCCGGCGCCATCCGGTCGTCCGCATCCAGAAAGGCAATCCAGTCGCCCCGCGTTGCCCTGACCCCTGCGTTGCGAGCGGCTGAAACACCGGCATTGGCCTGACTCAGCAGCCTGACACCCGGCAGGCCCAGCCCGGCCACCAGCTCTGCACTGCCGTCGGTGGAGCCATCGTCCACGACGACGATCTCCAAAGGAAGGGGCTGCTGGGTCGCAGCGGACATGACCGCCTCGGCGACAAAGTCGCGCTTGTTGTAGAGCGGTATGACGATGCTGAACGTGGGCGTCGTCATGTGGCCATCGCCGCAGTTCGCGGCATCGGGGCAGCCTCAGCCGGTGTGGAACGCTCATTGCCCGCAGGCCGCGCAAAAGGCAGCAGCACCACCATGAACCACGCCAGATGGATGATGGTCTCGCCGATGAACAGCCCTTCGAGTTCGAGCGGCGCCTCGGTCATGATCCGGGCAAGCATGACGACGGCCAGAGCGATCGAAACGCCGCGGCTGAGGCGCGCAGCTTTCACAGACGCAACCAGCATGCACAGCAGATAGGCCAGCATCGACAGGCCGCCGAACAGACCGGCGCCGGAGAGGCTTTGCATAAGCTGGTTGTGTGCATGAAACGCAAACGGCATGCCGATGCGCGCGCGGTGCAGAGGCCCCCACGCCTCGGGGCCGTAGCCGAACCACAGATTTGCCTGCCAGGTCCGCCAAGCCTCCGCCCAAATGGTGGCACGGCCGGTCAGCGTGGAGATCTCGCCGCCGACCTTGGTGGCGGCGATCTTGCTCGCGATGCGGCCGAGGTCGGCAACGGCCAGCCCGAACACGACGGCCAGCGTCAGCAGAAGCATGGCGAGCACGAAGGCCGGCTTGATGTGGCCGCGCTCGTCCCGGCCGCGGCCATAGAGCATGAGGATGATCATGCAGGCTGCCCCGGCAGCCCATACCGTCTTGGACTGCGCCAGGACGAAAACGACCAGCAACGACAGCCATGCGAGCGCGTTGACCCAAGCCCGGCCGAAAGGCCTGAAGAACAGCAGCAGGGCCAGCAGAAGGGCCAGAGGGCCAATGCTGTTAGCGTTGGACCCCAGGCCCCAGAGGCGGATCTTGAAACCTGGAATCCAGCCGGAGTAGTCAGTCTGGACGGCCAGTGACGGCAGAGCGACGGCTGCAACCAGACTGCCCAGCATCAACAGCAGCAGCCCCAGCCTCAGCGCATCGATGGCCGGCTCCACGCCCTCGGAACGCGCCATGAAAAAGGCGACGAAGACGATGATGGGGTAGTAACTGTTGTGGATGAAGGCCGGGTGAGCACCCAATGCCGCCGACAGCAGGTGCGTAGAGACGAAAAAGAGCAGCAGGGTGACGACCAGGGCCTGCCCGCCGACGACCGTGCCGCGGCCCAACTGACGGTTCATCAGCTTGGCCACGATCTTTGCAAAGCACAGCGCGAGCACGACCGCCGTCACGGCCCGCATGATGTTGCCACCACCCGCGCCCTCCACGCTGCTGATGGTGCGGATATCCAAGGCGGCGTACTTCAGATTGCGCCCCGAGAGCAGGCTGCTGACAGCCATACCCAAGCACAAGCTCAGCGGAACGGCGGGTAGCGTCCAGCGCGAGAAGCGGCTTTCCAGCGACAGGAACATCCCCTGCACCAGCACAAGACCGAGCGCAAAGACCAGGGCAATGCCGCTGTAGATCAGCATCCCTATCAGTTCAGCGTTGTTCATCTTGTCTCACTCTCACGCGGCCCAAGAAAGGCCAGATAGCGACCGGCGCCTGCGGGCAGTCGATGCAGCACCCGCCCGACCAGTACGCGCAATTCCATGCTGACCAACTGCGGGCAAAAGTACAGCAAGGCAACGGCCAGCAGCAGCCCGGCAACCACCCCAGCACCCAGCCGTTGAGGAGCGTTCAGATTCCGCAGCATGTGATCCAGCGCGCCCAGGGCGAGCCCGCCAACCAACGACACAAGTGCACCCCCTCGCATCGCACGCCACAACTCCACCAGTCGCAGCGACGTGCGCTTGGCTGTGATGCGCAGCACAAGGGCCAGGCGCAGCCCGAAGAAGGCAAGTGCCGCCCAGGCCACTGCCACGACGCCATACTGGGCGGCCCATGTACATGCCAGCGCCCAGGCCACCGCCATCGGCCATTGGCTGCGAATCTCGTCGGAAGGCCGACCAGCTGTCCAGAGCAGGGGCGTGCACAGGCCGAACATCAGGAAGAGCGGCATGGCAAGCGCGAGCGGTGCGCAAACGGCCGCTGCGTCGTGCCACTTGGCGCCATACAAGGTGAGCACAAAGGGCTCGGCCAGGGCCGCCGTGGCGGCGAAAACCGGCATGACGAACAGTGCGACTGCGCCCAGCAGGCCGAGGAATGCACGCCGCGTCTCGGCCTGGGCCTCACGTTCGGCCGCCCTGGACGCTGTAGAGAAGAACACCGGCTGGATGACACCCAGGAGACTGGCGCTGGGGCTGTAGAGCAGGTTGTAGGTCTGGCTATACAGACCCATGTCGCGCGACGGCAGCCAGCGACCAACCACGGTACGGTCGATGTTGGCGATGAACCAGTTCAGCAGATTGGTGGCAAACACAACGCCGCCATAAGCACCCATGCCACGCGCTTCTTCGTACCAGATCAAAGGCTTGAGTGCGTGGCGCACCTGGGCGTAGGCGATGAGTCCCGCCAGCACAGCCTGTGTGCTCCAGGCCGCGACGAGAGACCAGACAGCATGTCCCGCCAGGGCCAGTGGTATGCCCACGAGCACAAAGCCAACAAAGTAGCTGACGATCTGACCCCCTTGTAGCGCACGGTAGTTCAACTCCCGCTTGAGCAGGTTCATGGCCGGTGCAGCCAGTGCGTTGACCAGGCACAGCAGCGACAAGGCACGCACGACGTCCTCGGCACGCGGCTCGCCGAAGAAGACCGAGATCGGTCCCGCCGCGAGCGCAACAAGGGCAGCGACACAAGCGCCCAAGATGATCTGCCAAGTGAAGACGAAGCGGATGTCGCGATCACTCACCTGGGGTTTCTGAATCAAGCCATAGGCCAAGCCTACATCTGCGAAGAACAGACTGAAGGTGATGACCAGCGTGCCGATGGCAAAGACGCCGTACTCGGCTGGCCCCAGCAGCCGGGCGAGTACGACCTGCGAGCCGACCTGTAGCAGCATGCGCACAACAGTGCCGCCTGCCCCCCAGAAGACGGCCGAGATCGAACGCGCTGCCAGCCCGGGGCCGGACATCAGGCAGCCCCGAGAGCGGCGCAGTCCAAGCGCGTCAGGAAGTCACGATAGGCTAGTGCAATGCCTTCGCGCAGCCCGGTCGTCGCGCGCCATCCACGGCTGGCCAGCAGGCTCACGTCCATCAGCTTGCGCGGCGTGCCGTCGGGCTTGCTGGTGTCGAAGACCAGTTCGCCACCGAAGCCGACCACCTCGCAGACGAGCGCTGCAAGTTCGCGGATGCTGACGTCCTCGCCGACACCGACGTTGGTGAGGATGTCCTCGGCCTCCGTCTCCATCAGGTGCACGCAGGCGTCAGCCAGGTCGTCCACATAGAGGAATTCGCGCAGCGGCGTACCGGTGCCCCAGACCACCAGCTCGGCATCGCCCCGCGCCTTGGCCTCGTGGGCCTTGCGGATGAGGGCCGGCAGCACGTGGCTGCTCTGCAGGTCGTAGTTGTCGTTGGGGCCGTAGAGGTTGGTCGGCATCGCGCTGACGTACTGCCGCCCGTACTGGCGGTTGTAGCTCTCGCAGAGCTTTATGCCGGCGATCTTGGCGATGGCGTAGGGCTCGTTGGTGGGTTCCAGCGGACCGGTGAGCAGGCTGTCCTCGCGCAGGGGCTGCGGCGCGAGCTTGGGGTAGATGCACGATGAACCGAGGAACATCAGCCGCTGCACGCCCGCGAGGTGGGCGCCATGGATGAGATTGGCCTCGATCATCAGGTTCTGGTACAGGAACTCGGCGCGGTAGACGTTATTGGCCTGGATGCCGCCGACCTTGGCCGCGGCGATGAAGAGGTAGTCGGGCTTGTGCTGCTGAAGCCAGGCGTGCACGGCACGCTGGTCCAGCAGGTCGAGCTCCTGTCGCGGCGCGGTCAGCACGCGGGTGTAGCCGCCGGCCTGCAGCCGGCGCACCAGGGCCGAACCCACCATGCCGCGGTGCCCCGCGACGAAGATGCGCGCGTCCCTGGGCATGGACGCCACGTCACTCATGGTGGTCGTAGGCCTGGAAACCGGCGAGCTTGACGAGGCTGTCGCGCTTGGCGGCGGTGTAGTCGGCCTGCACCATTTCGGCGACGAGTTCGCGCAGCGTGGTCTTGGGCGTCCAGCCGAGCTTTTCCTTGGCCTTGCCGGGGTCGCCCAGCAGGGTCTCGACCTCGGTGGGGCGGAAGTAGCGCGGGTCGACCTTGACGATGACGTCGCCGACCTTGCACTTGGCCTGGTTGCCCTCGATCTTGGTGACGCGGGCAATTTCCTGCTCGCCCTCGCCTTCGAAGGCGACGCTGATGCCGAGCTCGGCGGCGGCGAACTCGACGAACTGGCGCACGCTGTACTGCACGCCGGTTGCGATGACGAAGTCCTCGGGGGTGTCCTGCTGCAGCATCAGCCACTGCATCTCGACGTAGTCGCGCGCATGCCCCCAGTCGCGCAGCGCGCTGAGGTTGCCGAGGTAGACGCAGTCCTGCAGGCCCAGTGCGATGCGGGCGATGGCGCGGGTGATCTTGCGGGTGACGAAGGTCTCGCCGCGCAGCGGGCTCTCGTGGTTGAAGAGCACGCCGTTGCAGGCATACATGCCATAGGCCTCGCGGTAGTTGACCGTGATCCAGTAGGCGTAGAGCTTGGCGACGGCGTAGGGGCTGCGCGGGTAGAAGGGCGTGGTTTCCTTCTGCGGGATCTCCTGCACCAAGCCGTAGAGCTCGGAGGTCGAGGCCTGGTAGAAGCGGGTCTTCTTCTCGAGGCCCAGGATGCGGATGGCCTCGAGGATGCGCAGGGTGCCGATGCCGTCGGCGTTGGCGGTGTACTCGGGCTCCTCGAAGCTCACCGCCACGTGGCTCATGGCGGCGAGGTTGTAGATCTCGTCGGGCTGGACCTGCTGGATGATGCGGATCAGGTTGGTCGAGTCCGTCAGGTCACCGTAGTGCAGCTTGAAGCGCTGGTTGTCGACGTGAGGGTCCTGGTAGAGGTGGTCGATGCGGTCGGTGTTGAACGACGACGCGCGGCGCTTGATGCCGTGCACCTCGTAGCCCTTGGACAGCAGGAGTTCTGCCAGGTAGGCGCCGTCTTGGCCGGTGACGCCGGTGATCAACGCAACCTTCTTGGAACTGCTCATGATGGAAAACTCGGAGGAAGCTAGCCGGCCAACACGCTGCCGAATGCCTTCAGCCGTGAGGGCTGTGGCATGGCGGCGCGCATGTCGGCGATGAAGCGGGCCTGGACGCGGTAGCCCGCGTCGGCGTCGGGGTCGATGCTGGAAACGCGTACCAGCATGCCGTCGGGGATGACGCCGCGCAGGCCGTAGCTGAGCTGGGCAAGCTTCTGCTGCTGGCCGGACACGGCCACGCGCTCGCCGACGACGAACCAGAACGTCACGGGCTCGTGGCGCTGGCCGAGCTTGGCGAACATGTGGCGCACCGGCAATGGCCCGCCGGGGCTGCCGATGTCGATGCTGGTGTAGCTGCCGGACAGGATGTCGAAACCCTGCGCCGGGTAGCAGACGTCGGGCCGGTGGGCACGCGTCGCATCGGACTGGTCGCCGCCGTAGGCAATGGACAGCATGATGCGCTCGCCGGAAGGGCCGATGTAGGTGCGGCTCAGCGTCTGGGCGTAGAGCGACTTCAGCATCGCCTCGACGTCGGGCGAAACGATGCTGACGGGCAGATTAGGGTCCAGGCGCCAACCGCCGAAGGTCTTGGGGAAGATCGTCTCGAGGTCGACCTTGGCATGCTGTTCGGCCAGATGGATGGTGGGTCGGGTCACGTGGGCAAGCCCGGACGCCGAAACCAGCAGCAAGGCCGCGAACAGGGCGCGGAGCCTCACGGGCGTCAGCACGCCGCTCATGCTGCACCCCGCTCGGGCCTGAAGAAGACGTTGAGCAGCTTGTCCAGCACCAGCATCAGCATGAGCGCGATCATGAAGAGCACCATGCCCGCGAAGCCATGCACGAAACCCTGGCCTGCCGCGTCACCGAAGTAATAGGTGACGAGCACGAGGATCATCACGCGGCCGATGTTGGCGCAGAAGGCGATGGGCACCAGCATGACGGCCAGCGTCACGTTGCGTGCCACCGAGGTGTAGCGCATCAGGTTCATGTACAGCATGCCCAGCGCCTCGAGCGTGAACATGGAGTTCAGCCCCGCGCAGGCGTCGGCAACCATGAGCTGGTACTGCCCCACCGTCAACATGACGCCGGAGCGTCCGACCGGGTAGCCCATGGCGTAGAGCAGATTGCTCGCCACCAGCGACACGGCAGACTTCAGCGGCGCCGTCACCGCAGCCACGAGGGCTTCGGGCAGGGGCACCATGAAGAGCATGAAGAACAGCGGGAACCAGATCAGCCGCAGCCCGCGCCAGCCCTTGAACAGCAGCGCCAGGCCGGCCAGCACCCAGATCTGGGATCCGATGGAAAAGATCCAGATGTCCTGCGAACGCCCGATTGCATAGAGCAGCCCGCCAATCACCAACACCAGCACGCCGCTGGGGGTGGCCGGCCGCGAGGGCAGCTCGGCCAGGGCATGACGCTGGTTGAACAGCAGCCACAGGCTGACCGCGAAGATGATCGGACCGTGGCCCTGCTCATCACTGCGCCAGATGGTCTGGCCCAGCTCGACGTACTCCGGGATGTAGACGACGAGCAGGCCCGTCAGCACCAGCAGCAGGGCCGGCAGGTCGACGCCGGGAGGCAGCAGGCTCTGGCGGCCAGCCTGAGGTGCGGTCGCGGACATCACCGAAACACTCGTGGTCAGAATTCGTTGACGACGGCGCCAAGCAGTTGCACTGAACTGCCGGCCAGGCTGGCGACAAGGTCCTGCAGCGCAGCCACCTTGTTCTCGTGCTTGCGCGTCAGCACCAGGGCTGCACCGCACTTGGCAGCGACAACACAGCTGTCCGAGCCGAGCGAAGCCGCCGCGGTGTCGATGACAACGTGATCGAACTTGGAGGTCAGCTCGCGCACGAGCAGCCCGAAGGCCGGGCGCTCGATGAGCTCCAGCGGGTTGGGCGGGATGGGGCCGCAGGGCAGCACGAACAGGCCGGGGACGCCCTCGACAGGCTGAATGACCTGGGATTCGGTGCGACCAGACAGCAGCGAGGACAGGCCGGCGGCGTTGCTCACCTTGAACACCTCGTGCTGGCGCGGACCGCGCAGGTCGGCGTCGACGATCAGCGTGCGGCCACCAAGCTGGGCCAGCGCCACGGCCAGGTTCGCAGCGAAATACGTCTTGCCGTCACCGCTTGAGGGGCTGATGACCGCCATGGCCTGACGCACGACGTCGGGCTTGCTGAGCCGCATGGTGACCTGGCTGCGCACCGCCCGGATGGCTTCGGCCTGCACCGAGAAGGGCTGCAGCAGCGTGACGAGCTCGGGGCTCGCCACACGGCGCTCGGCATTGGCCAGCGGGTAGTGAAACTGCTGGGCCAGTGCATTGAGCACGTCGTCCGGACTGGCCAGACCGAGAGTGACGGCGGCCTCGCCGAAGCGCACGCCATGCTCGCGCTGGTAGCTCAGCACCTTTTCGACTTCCGCGGCGCTGAGGTTGCGCGCGTCGCGGATCAGGTCGCCGATGGGGCGGTCGTGCAGTTCGGCAGGGGCGTTCACGGAGGCTCCAGAATTTGCTGCGTTCATCGGATCAGGCGCCCTTGCCCGGCGCCTGGCCGAGCAGGCGCTGCTGCATCAGATTGGCCGTGGTGGCCTTGCGGAACAGGCGACGGGCATTCGGCGATGGCAGGACGCCGAGGATGGGCAGGGCCACGGCCTGGGCGACGTCTTCGGCGCTGCGCACGCGGCGGTCCAGCATTTCCATCGCCACGACGATGGCGATGGCCAGCAGCGTTCCGGCGAACACGGCCACCGCCATGTTCAGCGTCGGGCGCGGTGACGTCGGCTCGACCGGAGGCACGGCCTGGGAAAGCACCGACACATTGCTTTGAGTGGCCATGCTTTCCATCGTGGCCTGGTTCAGGCGGGCCATGATCTGGTCGTACATGCGCTGCGAGTTCTCGACATCGCGCACGAGCACGGCACCGTCGTCGCGCACCGCCTTCATCTGCAGCACCTTGGCACGCTGGGCTTCCAGCTGGGCCTTGATCTCGCCAGCCCGCTGCTGGTTGATGTTGTTGGCGATGCCCAGCGAACTGCCAACCTTGGTCGTTTCGCTTTCGATGCGGGTCTTGAGCTCGGCCAGATTGGCGCGCGCCTCGATGACCTGGGGGTTCCTGTCGCCGAGCTTGGCGGTCAGTTCCTGCAGCTTGGCTTCCAGGCGTGCCTGATCAGCCTTGAGGCCGGCGATCAGCGGGTTGTTCAGCACTTCCTGCATGCGGTCCGCACCGGCACCGCGGGCAGCGGTCTGGCGGCTGCCCGAGTCGGAGGCCAGGGACTGCAGGCCGACATACTGGGAGGACAGCTCGCTCAGGCGCGCGTTCTCGACGTCCAGGCGCTCGTCCGTCGCGATGATGCCCTTCTCCTTCTGGAACTCGGACAGCCGGGTTTGCGCCTTTTCGAGCGCCTCGCGGGCTTCCTTGCCGCGCTGGTCGAAGAAGGACGAGTACAGGCGGGCCGGCTCGACACGCATCTCGATATTGGTTTCGAGATAGGCCTGCACGAAGGCATTGGCCAGGGCCGCAGCGAACTTGGGGTCGGCAGCCTTGTAGGTGACGGTGACCACGTTGGACTCGCGGGAGGGCTTCACGTCCAGCGCGCGCTGGAAGACCGTGCCGAGCCACTGCTCGATGGAGCCCTCGCCCTTGGTTGCGCTCTGCCACTGCTCGCGGATCTGGGGGTTCTCCGTGAGCTTGAGGTTGCGCACGACCTTGAAGGCCACGCGATCACTCTGGATCACGTCGATCTGCGTCGCCACCAGGCTCGGGTTGACGCCGCCGGCATACAGCACGGCTGCCAGCGGGTCCGGTTTGGTGGAGTCGATGACGACGGAGGCCGCTGCCGTGTAGCTCTTGGGCCAGACCAGGCTGGCCACCAGGGCGACGATGACGATGCTGGCGAACACGCCAAGCGCCACCTTGTAGCGGGCCTGCAAGATGGCCAGGAATTGGACAAAGTTCATTGCTGCATCCCCGAAATCAGAACAGGCTCTCTTTGACGTAGACCACGTCACCGTCCTTGAGCGCGTCGTCCATGCCCGGCTGCACGACCTGCACCTTGCCGTCGGCCGCCTTGCGGTGGACGCGGATGCCGCGCTCCGTGCCGCGCTGGTTCAGGCCGCCGCCGGAGGCCAGGGCCTGCATCAAGGTCATGCCGCGCTCCAGCCGCATCGGGCCAGGGCGCTGCACTTCACCGTAGATGTAGACGAGGGGCGCGCGGTCGACCCAGAGGACGTCGCCGTTCTGGATCAGCACGTCGTTGGCGCGGCCTGCCTCGGTGTTGGGGCCGAAGACGCTGGGGAGATCGATCTCCAGGCGGTAGGGCTTGCCGGCGCGCGTGCCGCTGAGCACGAGGATATCGCCGCCAGTCGTGGCCACGCCGCCGGCATTGGCCAGGAGGTCGGTCATGCGCATGTCGGTCGTCTCGATGGGATAGCGGCCCGGGCGGTTGACTTGGCCCAGCACGCTGGCCTGGTTGCCCTTGACCTGCAGCAGGATCAGCGTGACCTGGGGTGACTTGACGAAGTTGCCGCTCTTCAGGCCGTCGGCGATGAGCTTTTCAGCGGCGCTAACGCCGAGGCCGCCGATGCGCACACTGCCCAGCAGCGGGTAGCTGATGACGCCCGTTTCGGAGACGCGGGTCTCCAGCGTCAGGTCGGGGTTCTGGTAGACCACGACGCGGACGACGTCACCCGCGCCCAGCCGGTACTCGGCCGCTGCCGCCGTGGCCGGCGCCTGAACCTGGGCCTGGGCGCCCAGAGCACCGAGGCCCAGGGCCGCGGCGAGGAGCAGTGCTTCGATGCGCATCATTTCAGGCCCATGCCCTTGGAGATGGAGGCGGAGTCGAGGCCGCTGGCAGCGGGCGCAGGAGCCTCGGAGGCGGCGGGCAGCACGGGTGCTGCCGGCGCGCCGGCCGGTGCGGGCTGCGAGAACTTGCCGACGTACTCGATCTTGGAGCCGTCGCGCAGCGCCTTCACGTCCTTCTGGACGGCTTCGGCCTTGCGCTGGTTCAGCAGGAAGGCTTCGATGGCCGGGCGCGCACGCGCCTCGTCCACGGGCTGGCTGCGCGAGCCGACGAGGAACAGCACCGTCAGCCCGGCCGGGTTGGGGCTGAGCATGGAGTCGCCGTCCTTCATCTTGGAGATGGCGTCCAGGCTGGCCAGCGGCAGCTGCTCGGCGGCGCGCACGGCCTGGTTGCCGTTGAAGCGCAGCTCGGCAGACTTCAGGTATTCGGCGAACTCGTTGAGGTTCTTGGCCGCTGCGAGCTTGGCGCGGATGGCCTCGAACTGCTCGGGCTTGGCCTCGATCTGCAGTTCCTGCAGGCTGTAGATGCGGCGGTCCTTGAAGAGGGCCGGCTTGTCGTTGTAGTACTTGGAGATCTCGTCGGCGCTGGGCTTGGCGACGGACTCGCCGACGCGCTCGGCATAGGCGCGGGCGATGATTTCGCGCTTGGCGGCCTCGATCTGCTGCACGACGCGGGGGTCGCGGTCGAGCTTCTGCTCCTGGGCCTTCTGGACTGCGAGTTCCTGGTCGATCAACCGTTCCAGCACCTGGCGGCTGGCGGCCTCGGCCTGCTCGGGCTTGAGGCCGGGCTGGCGTTGCAGCACGAAATTGATCTGGTGGACGGTGATCTCTTCCTTGTTGACCTTGGCCGCCGTCTGGGAGGCCTTGTCACCCTTGTCGCCACCGCAGGCCACCAGCAGAGCCGTGGCCGCAACAACGGTCAGCAGCAGGGAGGCACGGTGATTGATGAGTCGCGTTGCCATCTTTTGAAGGTCCTTGTTATCTGGAGGAAGGGCTCCCCCGCCCTAATGAGCGGACGAGTGTAGCGGCGGCATATGTCGCTTCTGGGACCGCTACGAAGCCATTACCGGCTTCGCGAGCGACCCGCGGTTAGAGCGATTTCAAGCACGAAGTTCCGCCTCCCCCACGTTCTTGGGGGGAGGGAAATCGAGCAGTCGAAAAGGGACCGCCGGCGCGGTCCGGCCGGGCGGGCAGGCGTGGCGAGCCGCTACGGCCCTAGCACTTGATGCCGGCGTGCAGCGCGACGATGCCGGCGCTGAGGTTGTGCACGTCCACGTGGCCGAAGCCGGCCGTCTTCATCATGGCCTTCAGCGTCGCCTGGTCGGGGTGCATGCGGATGGACTCCGCCAGGTAGCGGTAGCTGTCGGCATCGCCGGCGAACAGCGAGCCCAGCTTGGGGAGGATGTTGAAGGAATACCAGTCGTAGGGCTTGCGCAGCGGCTCGGCGATCCTGGAGAACTCCAGCACCAGCAGCCGGCCACCCGGCTTGAGCACGCGGCACATCTCGGCCAGTGCCTGGTCCTTGTGCGTCATGTTGCGCAGGCCGAAGGCCACGCTGACGAGGTCGAAGCTCTCGCTCTTGAAGGGCAGCTTTTCGGCGTCGGCCAGGCTGGTGGGAAGGATCAGCCCCTCGTCCAGCAGGCGGTCGCGGCCCTGGCGCAGCATGGCCTCGTTGATGTCGGTGTGCACGACCAGGCCGGTCTCGCCCACCTTGCGGGCGAATGCACGCGAGAGGTCGCCCGTGCCGCCGGCGATGTCCAGCGCCCGCTCGCCGGGCTTGAGGTTGGCGACCTGCACGGTGTAGGCCTTCCAGGCCCGGTGCAGGCCGGCCGACATCACATCGTTCATGAGGTCGTACTTGGACGCGACCGAGTCGAAGACGCCGCGGACCTTGCTGGCCTTCTCGTTCTCGTTGACCTGCTGGAAACCGAAGTGGGTTTGAGTCATGGAAATCAGTGCGAGTGGCAGGAGCCGCCAGCCTTGACCGGCATCGGGTCGTCGCGTCCCTTGCCGGCGGCGGCGAGGCGGGCCTCGTAGTCGCGCCACAGCGCGTCCTGCTGGCTGCCGAGCTTGTAGAGATAGTCCCAGGAGAACAGGCCGCTGGCGTGGCCGTCGGAGAACTCGGGGCGCACGGCGTAGTGGCCGACGGGCTCCAGGCCCGTGATGCCCACGTCGCGCTTGCCGGTCTGCAGCACCTCCTGGCCCGGGCCGTGGCCCATGACCTCCGCCGAAGGGCTGTAGACGCGCATCAGCTCGAACGGGATGCGAAAGCGCGCGCCGTCGTCGAAGGCGATCTCCAGCACGCGGGAGTGCTGGTGGACGGTGAGTTCGGTGGGCGAGGCCATGCCGGAAGTGTCCCTCAGAACGCCTGGTAGGCCGGCAGCTGCCCGTCCAGGGGCCTGACCTGGGTGAAGCGCGCGGCCAGGCGGGACTGAACGCTGACGGGCAGCGGCGCGAAGCCGGTGCCGCGGGTCAGGTCGTCGCCGTGCATGAAGCACCAGTAGAGGAACCTCAAGGTGCCCAGGGCCTTGGCGGCGGTCGCCGGCTCAGCGTCGACAAGCACGAAGCTGGTCAGCGTGATGGGCCAGGCATCGTTGCCCGGGCGGTCCAGCAGCGTGGCCAGGTCGTCGCCCTGGCGGTACATGTCGCTTTCCAGGATGGCCGCGCGAAAGCCCGGCTCCGACGGCAGCACGAAGCGGCCGGCCGCGTTGCGCAGCTTCACGGGAGCCAGCTTGTCGCGCAGCACGCGGTCGTAGGAGACGTAGGCGATGGCGCCCGGCGTAGCCCGCAGCGTCTGCACCATGCCGTCGTTGCCCTCGGCCTTGAGCGGCTCGCCGGGCCAGGCCGGCGCCTGGGCGATGCCCACCTCGGCCTTGAAGGCGGCCGAGACCCCTGCCAGATAGCGGCTGAAACCCTCGCTGGTGCCCGACTTCTCCGCGCGCACGACCCGCTTGATCGGCAGGCCCGGCAGGCCGGCGCCGGGATTGAGCGCCGCGATGCGGGGGTCGTTCCAGGCTTTCACGCGGCCCATGAAGATGTCGGCCAGCAGTTCGCCATCGAACTGCAGCGGGGCGCCCAGGCCGGGCAGGTTGACGACCGGCACGACGCCCCCGACCAGCATCGGGATCTGAACGAGCTTCTGGCGGGCCAGCTCGGCGGCGGGCAGCGGCGCGTCCGTGCCACCGAAATCCACCTTGCGGGCCGAGATCTGCTTGATGCCATCGCCCGAGCCCGTACCCTTGTAGCCGACGTTGCCGCCGCCGCTCTTGTCAAAAGCCTTGGCCCAGGTGTCGTAGACCTTGGCCGGGAAGGTGGCGCCCTGGCCGTGCACGGACTGCGCGGACACGATCGTGGACAGGCACAGGCCCGCAAGAGACAGCGTCAGGCGATAGAAAAATGACATGACCGAGAAACTAGCGAAAACCCGTAATCATGCCCCGTGTCTTCCATCATGTTGATGAAGCCATCCTCTAATTGCTGTTTTCAAAGGTTTCACCTCCATCCCATGAACCGCTTTCCCCTGCATCGCCTGGCCGCCGCCATGCTGGTCGGCCTGGCCACGGCCGCCCAGGCCCTCGACCTGGATGGACTGTCCAAGGACGTCAAGCCCTGTGACGACTTCTATGCCTTCGTCAACGCCAACTGGGAGAGCGCCACGGAGCTGCCCCCCAGCCGGGCCCGCATCGGCAGCTTCGAGCAGTTGCGCCAGGCCAACGACGAGCTGCTGAACCGCGCGCTGAAGGAGCTGGCCGACGAGCCGACGCTGCAGACCACGCCCGGGCTCAAGCTCATCGCCGCCTACTACGCCGCCGGCATGGACGAGGCCGCCATCGAGGCGCGCGGGCTGACGTCCATCGCGCCGCTGCTGCATCGCATCGACGCGCTGCAGCGCCGCGAGGACCTGCCCGCCCTGATCGCGCTGCTGGCCCGCAGCGGCGTGGCCGCGCCGCTGGGCTATGGCGTGCAGCCCGACCGCAAGGACACCCGCCGCAACGTGCTGGGCCTGGGCCAGTCGGGCCTGGGGCTGCCGGACCGCGACGACTACTTCCGCAGCGACGAGCGCACCCGCGGCCTGACGGCCGCCTACCGCCAGTTCGCCAGGGCCGTGCTGGGCGCCGCGGGCCGCCCGGCCGGGGATGCAGAGATCGACGCGCTGCTAGCCTTCGAAACTCAGCTGGCCGAGGCCTCGCGCGAACGCGCCAAGCTGCGCGACCCCAACGCCAACTACAACCCCATGAGCCCGGCCGAGCTGGCCGCCGCCGCACCGGGGCTGGACTGGAGCAGCTATCTCGCCGTGTTGACGTCCGGCGCCAAGCTGCCGCAGCGATTCATCGTGGCCCAGCCCGAGTTCGCCACGCGCGTGGCCAAGCTGGCGGCGCAGACGCCGCTGGAGGTCTGGCGCAGCTACCTGGCCCTGCGCGTGCTGGACGCCGCCGCGCCACGCCTGCCCAAGGCCTTCGCGAACGCGTCCTTCGAATACCGTGGCAAGGCCGTCACGGGCCTGCAGGCACCGCCGCCGCGCAACGAGGACGTCATCGTGCAGATCGGCGGCCGCTACGGCACGGAGCCGGTCGCGCTGGCGCTGGGCGAGCTGTTCGTCGCCCGCGCCTTCTCGCCCGAGGCTCAGCGCCGCTCCCTGCTGCTCGTGGAAGACGTGCGCGCGGCGATGAAGGCACGCATCGAGAAGCTGGAGTGGATGACGCCGCCCACCAAGGCCCGCGCCCTGGAGAAGCTGGCGCAGATGCAGCCCATGATCGGCGCGCCCGAGAAGTGGCCGCAGTACGAAGGCCTGCAGCTGAGCAGCAACGACTTCGCCGGCAACTGGCTCAAGGTGGCGCTGTGGCACAGCGATCGCCAGATGAAGGACCTGGACTCGCCCGTGGAGCGCGGTCGCTGGCGCACCAGCCCGCACATCGTCAACGCCTTCGCGGGCGGGCTCAACCAGATCACCTTCCCGGCCGGCATCCTGCAGCCGCCCTTCTTCGACGCCAAGGCCGACGACGCCAGCAACTACGGCGGCATCGGCATGGTCATCGGCCACGAGATCACGCATCACTTCGACGACAGCGGCCGCAACTTCGACGCCGGCGGCTCGCTGACGGACTGGTGGACCCCTGCCGACGCGGCCGGCTACCAGGCCCGCGCGGACAAGGTGGCGGCGCGTTACGGCGCGATCTCGCCGCTGCCGGGCTACAACATCAACGGCAAGCTGACCCTGGGCGAAAACATCTCGGACGTCTCGGGCATGCCCATCGCCTTCGAGGGCCTGCAGCGCGCACTCAAGCGCACCGGGCAGGCCGACAAGAAGATCGACGGCTACACGCCGGCGCAGCGCTTCTTCATCAGCAACGCGCTGATCTGGCGCACCAAGGTGCGCATGGAGTTCCTGATCAACCAGATCCGCACCGACTCGCACTCGCCCGCCAGGTACCGCGTGCTGACACCGATGAGCAACACGCCGTATTTCGCTCAGGCCTTCAGCTGCAAGCCAGGCAGCCCGATGGTCTCGGCGGATCCGATCTCGGTCTGGTAAGAAGCAGCAGAGCCAGCCAGGCACACCTGCGGCCCCACTGCGGTGGGGCCGCGGTCGCTTGCGTGGCTACCAGCCATCCATCCAGGCCGTGAGCTGGACCATGGCCTTGGCGACATGCTTCTGGACGGCGGTCTCGCTCACGCCGTGGAGTCTCGCGATCTCGGCATAGGCGAGGCCATCTACCCGGTGCGCAAGGAAGATGGCACGCGTCCTGGCGTTCAAGCGGCTGACGCCCAGGCTCAGGCGCTCAAGCCGTTCCTTGGCCAGCAAGGTGGCCTCTGCCGTCGGCGAGAGGTCGATGAGCACGACTTCTTCGACAAGCACCTCGTCGCCGCGAGTCAGCCGGGCTCGGTGCGCATTGATGGACAGATTCAATGCAGTGCGCATCATGAACGCTTCCGGCTGCTCGACCACCTGATCGCGCTCGTAGCAGGCCAGGCGTACCCAGGCCTCCTGCACCAGGTCATCCGCTTCCTGGGCGCTGCGCCCGCGGCGCAGCAGTGCGGCGCGCACACTCGCGAATGTCGTCTTCAGGTTCATGACTACCGGCAGCGCCAGCCGGTATCAGCGGCCGGCGACGGGCCGCTCAGCCACCGAGCATTGCGGAATCCGGATCGGCATTGCCGGCGGTGCCGGCCACTCGGCGCCGATTGCGCGCGCAGCGGCTTGATGAAGCAACCTGGACGCAGGGGCCGTTCCGGAAAACGGTCCATGGCGATTCAGCGCTCGCTCAAGGCGTCGATGCACCGCCGCCGTCACCTCGAGCAAACGCTCGACATACGGTCGGTGCCCGGGCAGCAATGCTTCCAGCGCAGCGGCATCGAGGGTCGCCCCTTCTACTCCCAGGACCTCGCACCCCGCGAGATCACCCAGAGCGGCCCGCATGTCCCCGGTGTCCCGGCCAAGCGCGAATCGAAGGCGCTCGACACCGCGAACCCGCAGGTCTTGCGCAACCTCGCGCCAGAGCGAACCCGGAGCGCCAAGCACTTCCCAGGCTCCGATGAAATCGGGCGAGCCGTCGCAAAGGCCCCCCAGCCCCCAGAGCAGCGGCTCGCTGCACAAGCCCTGTTCTGCGGACAGTCGCACCGAAACAAGGTCGAACTGCACAGCGACATACGAGCGACAAAGAGGCAGCCCCGCAAAGCCGATGGTGCTGGTCATGGACGTCTTCATCGCTTGCTCCTTGGCCAAGCCGTCTCGCGCAGTGCATCGAAATTGCGCGCCGAGGAACGCCGCGCACGGGCAATTCGCGCTGTTCGGGGGTTGTTTGGTCAACGAACCAAGCTTAAATGACTCTCAAATAAAGCACAAGGACTCTCAAACAAAGTGGTAGTCAGCGCGTTGATTTCGGATGCTTCGCGTAGATGACAGAGACGAAGAAGCCGACCCCCGACCGCCTGGTCTTCGCCAAGAACTTGAAGCGCGCTCGCCTTATCCGCGGCTTGTCGCAAGACGTGCTCGGCTATGAGGCTGGATTGAGCCGAACCTTTGTCAGCGACGTGGAACGGGCAGCTCGCAATCTCTCAATCGACAGCATGAGCAGGCTGGCAGCAGCGCTGAGCGTCCCGCTGCGCGACCTCGTCGATCCGGAGAGGTTCTCGGACCCGCTCGATAACGCCTGATATGGCCGCTCGCTGTCAAACATGTCGATAGCGAACGCAAGCGGCCTGCGGACATGCGGCGCAAAGTCTGCTGTGGCGATGGATCAGACTGATATCCGCGGGTTGGTCAGAGAGCTGCCCCGCATCGCCGCAGGCCACTTGCGTTCGTTCAGTTCAAAGTAGGCGTGGCTTGACAAGCGATCGGCCATACGAAGCCCGCAAGCCGGCGCAGCCAGGGAGCTCCGCCCGCCCCTATTCTTATCATCAATCTTGTCATAAACTTATCAGCTCGACAAGATTAGCCCTTAATCTTGTCGTCATGACGAAATTAAGCGCCAAATCTTCTCGGATGACGAGATTGACAAGATTCCCTTCCGAATGACCGCCCCGCCCCTGCCTCCCCGTCACGGGGCATTGCTGCGCCTAGTTCTGGCCGCAACGGCTCCAGTACAGCCTGCTGCACTGGAGCAAGCCCTCCAGGCATCTCGGCCCACCATCAACCGGGCCTTGCGAGACCTCCTGGCTTCTGGCTTTCTGGAGAAGCTGGGTGACGGCCGGTCTACCCGTTACGTGGCCACAGTTGCGGCCAAGGCTGCGCTGAGCGTCTTGCCTCCAGCCACGCCCACGCCGGGGCTTGGGCTGCTGCAGTGGTCGCCGGCTGCCCTACCTTTGGTGGAAGCGCTTCGCGCGCCTTTGGGAACTCGCACCCCCGTAGGCTACGAAAGCAGTTTTGTGGACGACTACATCCCGAACCAGTCCAGCTTGCTGCCACCGCAGCTGGCCACAGACTTGTTCAATGCAGGCCGTAGCCGAGACCAGCAGCCGGCAGGAACCTATGCCCGAGAGGTTCTGGAACAGCTCCTCATCGACCTGTCTTGGTCGTCAGCTCGCCTGGAGGGCAACAACAAGAGCTTGCTCGACACCAAGGTCCTGTTCGAGCTCGGGGAGCAGTCAGGCCCCCTCGATGAAGACGCCCTGATGCTGCTCAACCATAAGAACGCCATCGAGTTCATGGTCGACGCTGTGCCGACAGAGGGCATCACGATGCCAGTCATCGTCGACTTACAGGCGAAGCTGATGAAGGACCTCCTGAAGGACGCGCGGGACATTGGCAGCATCCGTCGGCGCGTGGTGAACATCGACGGCTCCGTCTATACCCCGAGCAACATCCCCACACTCCTGGAAGAGACGCTGAAGTCCATCATCGACAAGGTCCGGCGCATTCGAAACCCAGTGGAGGCGGCATTCTTCCTTTGGGTCAACGTGGCTTACCTGCAGCCCTTTGAGGATGGCAACAAGCGCACGAGTCGCCTGAGCGCCAACATGCCGCTCATGCTGTACAACTGCGCGCCCTTGTCCTTCTTGGACGTCGAGCGCACGGACTATGCGACAGCCATGCTCGGTATCTACGAACAGCGCAACGTCGCCGCAGCAGTCGAGCTGTTTGAATTCATTTACCGTCGCTCGATTCAGAAGTACAGCGTGCTGCGAGCGTCCCTGGCCGTTCCCGACCCGCTTCGAGCCCGGTATCGACAGGGCCTGAATGAGCTAATGCAGCTCGTCGTCTTTTACGGTCGAACACTGGATGACGCATTTTCGGAGGTGCCCGTCGACGCCGCTGACCTGGCGGCGTTGCGCTCCATTGCGAACACCGAACTGGACCACCTGGAGCAGTACAACTGTGCCCGCTATAACCTCGCGCGAGGGGTGACACAGAGATGGATTGTCGCCGGACGGCCCAGGTAACCTGCCAATTTGAGGCAGTCTGACGACCACAGTCTCCGGGCGCGAGCCGTCGCTGCGACCCAAAGCGCCAAGAGGAAAGGCCGCACCCAAGGGATGCGGCCTCCAATCAGGCGGTCTGAAGGGCCCCCGCGAGGCCCCTGGTCCATCAACAGTTAAGCCACCGGCTAGCCCGACAGGGCCCGTTTTCTTGATGCTCCGCAGGCGGCCCGCTCCGTTCAGGGCGGCAGCACGGCCAGCCAGGCCGGGACCTGCTTCTTCCAGCCGCTCTTGTTCGGATGGATTTCGTTGACCCAGTCGCCGCTTTCGCCCTTTGCGTCGGGATCGGCCGGGCTGAGCAGGCCTGTCGTCTTGACAGGGAAGACGCCGACCCGGCCGGTGGCCCATCCCTCGACAGTCTTCTGGATGTCCGCGAAGAGCCCATCGGTCAGGCTTTTCCACAGGCCCGGATCGATGCCGTTCTTCTGGTAGGCCGTGTAGAGCCAGGGACCCGAGAAATCACGAAACGCCGGGGCATCGCGCGCCACCGGCGTGTCGTAGCAGTTCAGGTACAGCGGGGTGTTCGCGTTCTTCTGGTTGTGGCGCAGCGCCTGATAGATCGCGTCGAAGTTCTTGTTGAGATAGGCCACCAGATCCTTGAGCGCGTCCTGCCGGACACATTCGTAGCCGTTGGCCGGCACCGGCTTGTTGCGCATGTCGTGCAGCAGCCCCATGCCGGCCGGCACGTCGCGCGCCGCATCGATGAAGTCGTTGCCTCCGGCGCTGAGCAGGATGCCGCTGTACTCGTCCTGGTCCAGCCACCAGATGAAGTCGTCGCTCATCATGTCCGTGATGCGCGTCAGCGTGTGGCCTGACGTGGCGATGTTGACGATGAGGTTGGTGCGCCCGAGATTGTTGTATTCGCGGGCCAGGTATTCCGGCAGCGAGCCCTGGTTCCAGGCGCTGGCGTCCATCCACGAATCCCCCTCCGCGAGGAACTTGCGCTGGAAGGGGCCGTATCTGTCCGCCTCCTCGGGCTTGACTCTGTAGCGAATCCCTTTGATGGCAACCGAGGTCATGGCGTCTCCTGGCGTCACAGGCGCGGACCCTGGGCAAAGCCGGGGTCGGGCGCGACACCGAAATGTGCACCCGGCGGCGTCCGACGGAATCCACAGCACTGTGGAGATTCCTCCCGGCTGCCCCGAGGCAAAAACGGGGCCTGTCCAGGCCCCGTCCGTTTCAGCGATCCGTGTCGCTCACCACTGCAGCTTCAGCGTGTAGGCACCCGTGCCGCTGTAGCGCAGCACCTGCACGTACAGCGTCACCGAGCCCGAGCCTCCGTTGGCATAGCTCGCGCTGTCGACCTGGCCGGCCGCCTTCTCGCTGCTGGCCAGCGTCGTGCCGGCGCTGTTCTTGATGTAGAGGTCGAAGTCGTTGCTGCTGCTGCCCATGGTCAGCGTCGCGGCCAGCGTCTTGCCGGCCGGCAGCGTCACCTTGAAGTAGTCGGTGTCGCTTGTCGAGCTGATCGAGCCGGCCACGATGGCGGGCGACGTCACGGCATTGGCCGTGGCGATGCTGCCGTTGGACTCGGTCTCGTTGACCGTCGGCAGCGTCGTGCCGCTGATGGCCGTGACGGCGGCGGCGGCGTCCAGGATGCCGGCACCGCAGCCAGAGCAGCTGCCCGGGAAGGCACGGGCACTGCTGACGAGGGCGGCCTTGATCTGGTCGGGCGTGGCCGTGGGCTTGGCGCTCATCATCAGGGCGACGACGCCGGCCACATGGGGCGTGGCCATCGAGGTGCCCTGGTAATAGGCGTAGCTGTCGGCGCCCGGCGACGTGGTGCCGGCGTTCAGCGTGCTCAGGATGCCGTTGCTGCTGCTCGAACGCACGTCACCGCCCGGCGCGGCGAGCGTCACGATGGCACCGTAGTTCGAGTAGTAGGCGCGCGCACCGTTGCGGTCCGTGGCTGCGACGGCGATGACGCCGGAGCAGTTGGCCGGGTTGGAGTTGCTGGCGTTCTGGTTCTCGTTGCCGGCGGCCACGACGACGGTCGTGCCGCGCGAGCGGGCGCTGTTGATGGCGTTCTGGGACGTCGTGTCGCAGGCCCCGCCACCGCCCAGAGACATGTTGATGACCTTGGCGGGCGTGGCGTTGGCGGGCAGGCCCGAGACCGTGCCGCCCGACGCCCAGACCATGCCGTCAGCGATGTCCGAGGTGTAGCCGCCGCACTTGCCCAGCACGCGCACCGGCTGCACCTTGGCGTTGAACGCGATGCCGGCCACGCCGGTGGCATTGTTGGTCTTGGCAGCGATGGTGCCGGCCACATGGGTGCCGTGCCAGCTGGAGTTGCTGGCCGGCTGGCCGGTGCCGCATTCGCCGGCGGCCACCCAGTCGCCCGGGTCGCTCGGATCGCTGTCACGCGCCGTGCCGTCGTTGGAGACGGCGGTGTCGTTGATCATGTCGTAGCCGGCGACGATCTGGCCGGACAGGTCGGCGTGCGGGCGGTAGCCCGTGTCGATGACGGCGACGACGACGCCCGTGCCCGTCGCCAGGTCCCAGGCCGCCGGGGCGCGAATGCCGCCGGTCGTCTCGTAGAGGTCCCATTGCGAGCCGTAGCTCGTGTCGTTGGGCGCGAACATCGGGTACATCTTGCGGTCAGGTTCCGCGTAGGCGATGTTGGCGTCGGCCGCCTTGAGCTGGTTGGCCAGGCTCTGCATCTCGCCGTGCGAGAGGGACTTGTCGAGCTTGTAGATGTGGGCGCCGGTGCCCATCTGGCGCAGCAGGCGGGCCTTGGCGCCGCGCACGGCCAGCGCCGCGTTCACGGCGCTCAGGCGGGCGTCGAGCGCCGAGGCGGATACACCGACCGCGCGCAGCACGGTGGCGTCCTTGGCGTCGGCCATGGAGGCGTCGCGGTAGCTGACGATGAGGCGGTCGGTGCTGGCAGCACGCGGGGCCACGCTGGCCAGGCCCTGGTCGACCTGGGCGTTGGACACGCCCGCCTGACCCGCACCCGCCGTCAGCAGGCCACAGGCCAGGGCGAGCAGGGTTCTCTTGTTGGAAAAAGCAAAACTCATTTGGTGGTTCCGAAAAGTCACCGTGGCGGACGGCGTGCCGGCTCGGCCTGCGGGATCTCCGCGTGGAGCGCCACTGGTTTTTCAGTTCGCCGGCAGGACTCTTTACCCAACAACCCAACGTCCGCGGCCGACATGGCGCCATCCGAAGCGGCGCGCAGTGTGTCCGCGGCGCGAAGTCAGGCTTGTCACCCACCGCAGTGACGGAAGTAACCCGAGCGGGGAACCCCCGATGACAGCACCCGTGACGAGTGGCATCCGCACGCTCAAACGCACGCGCGGCGGCCTGCGCAATTCAACCGGCGTTTTCAGCGTGTCGTCGCATGCCACCGGCAACTCATCGCTTGCGGCTTGGGTCCGTTCGACCGCGCGCCTAGCCTGAGCACAGGTCGACGCGTTTTGCGCCACCTGCCCCAGAACCCCGACAGGAGCTTGTCATGTCCACCCGCTACTCGATTGCCCAGCGCACACCCCTGCTCAACAGCCTGTTCGCCGGCATCGCCTGCGCCGCCGCACTGACCCTCACCGCCGGCCCGGCCCTGGCCGCTCCCGGCGACCTCGAACGCGTCGAAATCAGCGGCCGCGTCGTCGAGGCCCCCGTGCGCTACGACCTGCGCGCCGGCTGCGCGGCCATCGACACGCAGCTGCAGGACGCGCTGCAGACCACCTGGGAACGCGAGCGCCGCGTCGGCCAGGTGAAGGTGCAGATCGTCATGGACGGCGGCGACATCACCGCCGTCAGCGCCAGCGGCATCTCCAACGCCGTGGAGCGCTCCGTGCGCCAGGCGATCAATGGCCTGGACTGCGGCCAGCAGGTCGCATCGTCAGGCCCGCAGATCTACCGCTTCCGCGTCGACTTCATCGACCCCGACGACCGCCGCCAGCAGATGGCCGGCTTCACGCGCGCGGGCTACCGGCTGGCGCTGCTGAAGGACTGAGCCAGGGCCTCGTCCACACGTGCCAGCGGCAGCCTCAAGCGGGCTGCCGCATCGGCGGGCGCATCGCGCTGCGCGGCGGCCCAGACGGGCGCCGGGAAGTGACTGTCCCAGTCGAAGCGCGCGATGACATGCCAGTGCAGGTGCGGCACGACATTGCCCAGCGTGGCGAGATTGACCTTGGTCGGCACGAGCAAAGACCTCAAGGTCCGCTCGATCTCGGTGACAGCTTCCATGCAGGCGTGTCTATCCGTGACCGGGAGGTCGCTGAACTCGGCGACATGGTCGGACCAGATGAGCCGGTAGAAGGCCGGGAAACGGCGTGCCTCGTCGCCCTCGACGACGCGCACGACGCGGAACTTCGGGGTGCGCGCGACGACGAGGCCGCCGTCGGCCGTGCAGAGCGGGCAATTCATGTCATCGGTCTCCGAGTACCCAGCCCAGCGACAGCACATAGCGGCTGCCGCCTTCGACGCGCGTCACGCTGTGCTCGCAGGCGTCGGGGCGGAAGAACTTGATGCGCCGGCTCTGCCAGATCGGCGTTGCGCAGACGAAGTCGCCGCCACGCGGCGAAGCCTTCACGACGACGTTGAGCCGGTAGTGGCGCCCGGCCTGCACCGGATCGGTATGCGGCGGGATCGAACTGCCCTCGGGGTAGCGGATCAGGTAGCTGTCGAAGGGCAAGGGCCAGCGTGCCGTGAGCAGCAGCATCTTGTCGTAGCCACTGCCCTGGCGCCCGCGCTGCCACCGCAAGGCGGTGCGCAGGTACCCGGCCAGTGTCACACCAGCACCCGCTCGATGCCGCCGTTGTTGGCCTTGGCCACGTAGTCGGGCATCCAGTTCTCGCCAAGGATCTGGCGCGCCATCTCGACGACGATGTAGTCGGCTTCGAGAAGGCCGTTCTGCAGGTCGTCGCCGTAGCGGGTCAGGCCCTGCAGGCAGCTCGGGCAGGAGGTCAGGATCTTCAGGTTTTCGTTGGCGCCGACCTTGCCACTCTCGCGCAGCGCGGCCTCGGTCTTGCGCAACTCCTCTTCCTTGCGGAAGCGCACCTGCGTCGAGATGTCGGGGCGCGTCACACCGAGGGTGCCGCTCTCGCCGCAGCAGCGCTCGTTCTTGACGACGTTCTCGCCGACCAGCGCCTTCACGGTCTTCATCGGCTCCTGCTGCTTCATCGGCGAGTGGCAGGGGTCGTGGTACAGGTAGCTGGTCTTGGAGCCGAGCGTGATGCCCTTCTCCAGCAGGTACTCGTGGATGTCGATGATGCGGCAGCCGGGGAAGATGTCCTCGAACTTGTAGCCCTGCAGCTGGTCGTAGCAGGTGCCGCAGCTCACCACGACGGTCTTGATGTCGAGGTAGTTCAGCGTGTTGGCGACGCGGTGGAAGAGCACCCGGTTGTCGGTGATCATCTTCTCGGCCTTGTCGAACTGGCCCGAGCCGCGCTGCGGGTAGCCGCAGCACAGATAGCCCGGCGGCAGCACCGTCTGCACGCCGGCATGCCAGAGCATGGCCTGCGTGGCCAGGCCCACCTGGCTGAACAGGCGCTCCGAGCCGCACCCGGGGAAATAGAACACGGCCTCCGTCTCGCTCGCGCTCTCGGGCGGGCGGATGATGGGCACGTAGTTCTTGTCCTCGATGTCCAGCAGCGCCCGGGCCGTCTTCTTGGGCAGGCCGCCCGGCAGCTTCTTGTTGATGAAGTGGATGACCTGTTCCTTGATGGGCGCCGCACCGACGGTGGCGCGGGGCGCTGCCGTCTGCTTGCGGCCGGCGGGCTTGAACAGGTCCACCGCCAGGCGCTGGGCCTTGAAGCCGATGCCCACCATGGCCGTGCGGGCCAGCTTGATGGTCTCGGGGTTGGTCGCGTTCAGCATGAACATGGCCGCCGCGTTGCCGGGGCGCCAGGTCTTCTGGCCCATCTTGCGCAACAGGTTGCGCATGTTCATCGTCACGTCGCCGAAGTCGATCTTGACCGGGCACGGCGTGAGGCACTTGTGGCAGACCGTGCAGTGGTCGGCCACGTCCTCGAACTCCTGCCAGTGCTTGATCGACACGCCGCGGCGCGTCTGCTCCTCGTAGAGGAAGGCCTCGACCAGCAGGGAGGTGGCAAGAATCTTGTTGCGCGGGCTGTAGAGCAGGTTGGCGCGCGGCACATGCGTGGCGCAGACCGGCTTGCACTTGCCGCAGCGCAGGCAGTCCTTGACCGAATTGGCGATCTCGCCAATGTCGCTCTGCTGCATGATCAGCGACTCGTGGCCCATCAGGCCGAAGGACGGCGTGTAGGCGTTGCGCAGATCGGCCGGCAGCGCGGCGTCCTTGAGCAGCTTGCCCTTGTTGAAGCGGCCCTCGGGATCGACGCGCTTCTTGTAGGCCGTGAAGTTGGCGAGCTCGTCGTCGCTGAGGAACTCGATCTTGGTGATGCCGATGCCGTGCTCGCCGGAGATCACACCGTCCAGCGACCGCGCCAGCACCATGATCCGCGCCACGGCCTCGTGGGCCGTCTGCAGCATCTCGTAGTTGTCGCTGTTGACGGGGATGTTGGTGTGCACATTGCCGTCGCCGGCATGCATGTGCAGGGCCACCCAGACCCGCCCGCGCAGCACCTCCTTGTGGATGCGGCGGCACTCGGCCAGCAGCGGCTCGAAGGCTGCGCCGCTGAAGATGGACTGCAGGGGCTTGAGGATCTGCACCTTCCACGAGGCGCGCAGCTCGTGCGTCTGCAGTCCCTCGAAGAAGCCGGTGTCCAGGCCGTCCAGCCACTGCCGCCAAAGCCCCCCCACCTCGCGCAGCAGCACCAGCGCCTGCTGCACACGGTCTTCCAGCAGTTCGGCGCTCGGGATCTCGCCGGCGTCGTCGCTCTTGCCCAGCGGCAGCCTGCCGGCCGCGAACAGCGCCTGCAGCGCCGTCACCAGGGCCAGCTTGTTGCGCAGGGAGAGCTCGATGTTGATGCGCTCGATGCCCAGCGTGTACTCGCCCATGCGGTGCAGCGGGATCACGACGTCCTCGTTCACCTTGAACGCGTTGGTGTGCTTGCTGATGGCCGCGGTGCGCTTGCGGTCCAGCCAGAACTTCTTGCGCGCATCGGCGCTGACGGCGATGAAGCCTTCGCCCGAGCGGCCGTTGGCCAGGCGCACCACCTCGCTGGTCGCGCGCGCCACAGCGTCGGCGTCATCGCCGACGATGTCGCCCACCAGCACCATCTTGGGCAGGCCGCCACGCTTGCTCTTGGTGGCGTAGCCCACCGCCTTCAGGTAACGGTCGTCCAGGTGCTCCAGGCCGGCCAACAAAACACCGGTGTCAGCGATCGAGAACATGTAGTCCTTGATGTCGACGATGCTGGGCACGCAGTCCCTGGGGTTGCCGAAGAACTCGAGGCAGACGGTGCGGGTGTGCGCCGGCATGCGGTGCACGATCCAGCGCGCGCTGGTGATGAGGCCGTCGCAGCCTTCCTTCTGGATGCCCGGCAGGCCGGCGAGGAATTTGTCCGTCACGTCCTTGCCCAGGCCCTCCTTGCGGAAGACGCGGCCGGGGATGTTGAGAACCTCGGTCTTTTCAAGCTTGGTGCCCGAGGCGTCGAAGTAGCGCAGCTCGAAGCTCGCCACCTCGACGTCGTGGATCTTGCCGAGGTTGTGGTTGAGGCGGATCACCTCCAGCCACTTGGCCTCGGGCGTCACCATCTTCCAGCTGGCCAGGTTGTCCAGCGCCGTGCCCCACAGCACGGCCTTCTTGCCGCCGGCGTTCATGGCCACGTTGCCGCCGATGCAGCTGGCCTCGGCCGAGGTCGGGTCAACCGCGAAGACGAAGCCGTTGGCCTCGGCCATGTCGGCCACGCGCTGCGTGACGACGCCGGCCTCGCTGAAGATGGTCGGCACCTCGCGGTCCAGGCCCGGCAGGCGCAGCATCTCGACACCACGCAGCGCTTCCAGCTTCTCGGTGTTGATGACGGCGCTGTTCCACACCAGCGGCACCGCGCCACCGGTGTAGCCGGTGCCGCCGCCGCGCGGGATGACGGTCAGGCCCAGCTCGAAGCAGGCGCCCACCAGCCCGGCCATCTCGGCCTCGGTGTCAGGCGTCAGCACGACGAAGGGGTATTCCACGCGCCAGTCGGTCGCGTCGGTCACGTGGGACACGCGCGAGAGGCCGTCGAACTTGATGTTGTCCTTGGCCGTGTGCCGCGCCAGCGTCTTGGCGGCACGCTTGCGAAGGCTGCCGACGCTGTCGAAGAACTTGGCGAACTCCGTCACGGCGCCGCGTGCGGCTTCCAGCAGCTCGCCAACGGCGGCGTCGCGCTGCGGGTCGCTCGCCGGGTCGCGGCGCTTTTGCACCTCGCCCAGGCGGTGGTGCAGGGCCTCGATCAGCAGGGCGCGGCGCTTGGGGTTGTCCAGCAGGTCGTCCTGCAGGTAGGGGTTGCGCTGCACCACCCAGATGTCGCCCAGCACCTCGTAGAGCATGCGCGCGGATCGACCCGTGCGCCGCTCCAGCCGCAGTTGATCCAGCAGCTGCCAGGCTCGGGAGCCCAGCAGGCGGATGACGATCTCGCGGTCGGAGAACGACGTGTAGTTGTAGGGAATCTCGCGCAGGCGCGGCGCGTCGGTGTCGGCTGCTTCAGCGGCAGCCGGCGCCAGGGGATGCGGGGCATTCATAGAGGGGACGAATTATCGCAGCGGGGTATTTCCCCTCAGAATCCGGTGAATGCAGCCCTGGCCTTATCCCCTCTGGCTCGCCCACCGCGGCGCCGGCAAGCTCGCCCCGGAGAACACGCTGGCCGCGTTCAGGCTGGGCAGCAGTTTTGGCTTCCGAGCCTTCGAATGTGACGTCAAGCTCAGTCAGGACGGCGAAGCCTTTTTGCTGCATGACGACACCCTGGAGCGCACCACCAGCGGCCAGGGCTCGCCGGCGGTGCAGCACTGGGCGGGCCTGGCCCGGCTCGACGCCGGCAGCTGGCACAGCCCGGCCTATGCCGCGGAGCCCCTGCCCCGCTTCGCGCAGATCGCCGCCTTCTGCCAGGCCAACGGCTGCGCGCTGAACGTGGAGATCAAGCCCTGCCCCGGCGAGGAGGCCCGCACCGGTGCCGCCGTGGCGCGCGAGGCCGCACGGCTGTGGGCGGGTGCCCTGCCCCCGCTGCTGAGCAGCTTCAAGCCCGAGGCCCTGGCGGCGGCGCGCGACGCCGAACCCGCCCTGCCCCGCGGCCTGCTGCTGGATGAGCTCTGGGATGGTTGGGCCGAGGCGGCCGAGTCCCTGGGCGTCGTCGCCGTCATCACGAACTGGCGGCTGATGGACCGCAGCCTGATCGAGCGCCTGCACGCCCGCGGCTGGCGCGCGCTGGTCTACACGGTCAACGACGCGGCGGTGGCCGATCGGCTGATGGCCGACGGCATCGACGGGATCATCACGGACGCCGTGGATCGGCTGGGCCCGGGCTGAGCCTGCCTCGCGGCGGGCCTCGACGCCTGCGCTCCTCGCCTACTTGAGCGACAGTGCCACGGCCTCCTCCACGACTCTGGGCAGCGGGGTACTCAGGATCTGCTGGTCGAGCGGCCGGCGTCGGCTGTCGGCCATCTGTTCGCACAGCGTTGCCCGGGCCCGTCCGAAGTAGCGTGCCACCGACGCGGCCGGACAAAGCTCGAGCTTGACGGCCAGGCCCGCAACCAGGGCCCGAGCGCGCGGGCCTGCCGCCGGGTCGGTCTCTGGCTGGGCGAGCTTGCAGGCGACCCAGGCCTCGAGCAGGCGCAGCGCGCCGTCTATCCCGTGGGGGTGGGCGGCCGCGACCAGGGCCGCCGTGCATGCCTTGACCTCACGCGCCATGCGTGACTTCGGGCCCAGGCAGCCGACGGCCAGGCACAGCCCATGGGCCAGCTCCCACGCGACGGATTCCTCCGCCGAGGGGCGACGCACGATGAAGGCATGCAGCGTCCGTCGTGCCTGCGGCACGGTCCCGCCGAACAAGCCCAGCAAGGCGCGTGAATCGAACCCATCGGATAGCGCGAGTCCCAGCGCGATGCGCACAGCCGCATGGACGTAGTACGTCGGCCGCCGGCACAGCCCGGCCGTCACCGGGCGCCAGGCGAGCATCCGGATCTCGGCCCTGAGTTCGCTGACCGTCTCGATCCGATGCGCGCGATAGCGGTCGACGAAGACCGGACCGCGTGTGCCCTGGGTCTCCCGGACCCAGCGCGAAACGATGCTCGCGACCTCCCTGTCCATCGCGCCCGGGCTGTCCCCGGGCGGCAGCATCGACACCACATGCATCTCCGTCGGCGTCAGGAGATAGTCCAGCAGGGTCCGGCCATGCCGTCCATGGGCCTGCAGCAGGCGCCCCCGGATCCGCCTGATCAGCAACGGGTCCGCCAGGAGGTTGCGGCCCATCGCCGCCTGCCAGCAGATGTGCCAGGTCGTCGACAGTGCGCTGGGCGCCATGGCGTGCTCCATGACTCCATGACGATTCGGCGCGCAAAAACCTCAATGCCGGCGAACGACCCTCACAACAAACGTTCGGTCAGGGACGCGCCACGGGACGGCTGTATCCGCTGTCCGGCACCGCGACGGCGCGCCCCGGCGCGCCGGATGCCGTCGACGCTCCGAACGAATGAAGCGCGGCTGCGCCAGCTCCGCGTGGTCCGCCGCGTCGCTTCCCGCCCATGAACCTCGAGCGCGTCGGAAAACCGAACGCCTCAATTCATCGGAGATTTTGATTGCGGCGCAGGCGTGGTGACCGCTAACTTTTGCTGGCCTGACGCATGCCGCGGCAGGCGATTCCGACCTCAACCTACTGAAGGAGAACGTCATGAACGAAGCACTGGAACTGGAGATCGTCGAGCTGGGCGACGCCAAGGAAGAGACCAAGGGCTCGGCCTTTGGCCTGCTCACCGAGGAAGACCCGGTCCTGACCCGGCGCGAGATCTGATCGCTTGAGCGATCAGCGGGCGTGCGGCCCCGCGGCCGCACGCCTTCCTGCAGCAGGCGCCCCCCCGATGTCCCCCTCCCACGGCCGATGGCGCCTCGCCGACCACGTGCGAGCCTGCCGGGTCGGTGACCAGGTGATCCTGCTGGACCTGATCCGCAACCGGTACCTCGGCGTCGGGGGCCCGCTGCTCCCGGCACTGGCCCGGACCATCGGCGGCTGGCCCCAGGCCGGCGACGAAGGCGCCGGCGGCCTCGAAGAAGAAAAGCTGGCGGCGCAGATCGCGACGCTGGTCGAGCGGCAGCTGCTGAGCCCCTGGACCCAGCCGTTGCCTGTTCACACCCGACTGGACGAGCCGCTCGGGACGCTGCCGCTCGAGGACGCGTTGCAGGCAACCCGCTTCGGATGGCGGCCGCTGGTCCAGCTGTGGGCAGACGCCGCCGTGACCGCCTTTCGGCTCCGGCGCAGCAGCCTGGCGGCAATCGCGCGGGCCGTCGCTACCCGGCGCCAGCGGGCCGGCACCCGCCCCACCGCATCGCATGAGCGTCTGTCTGCCGCTGTTGCCGAGTACATGGCCGTGCGCCCCTTCGTCTTCTCGGCCCATGACCGCTGCCTGCATGACTCCCTGACGCTGGTCCGATTTCTGGGCAGGCGTGGCCTCTTCCCTCGATGGGTCGTGGGCGTGCGCACGCGGCCCTTTGCTGCCCATTCGTGGGTGCAGGACGGTCCGGTGGTGCTGAACGACCTGCACGAGAACGTGCGGCGCTACCAGCCCATCCTGGTCGTCTGAGCGGACCTGACGCATGTTCCGCTACGTCGCCCTGTGCTGGCAGGCCTGCGCCAAGGACCAGGCCGATGCCGCCAGCCGAATCGACCGGCGACTCGCGGGCAACGCGGCGTGGCGGCCGGTGCTGCGCGGCCCGGGCCTGCTGGTGTATGTCTGCGGCGACGAGCCTGGCGTGAACGGCGCCTATCCCCTGCCGTCCCGCCAGGGCGTGATCCTTGGGCGGCTGTTCCGGCGGCGCGACGCCAGGCCGGCCGCGTCGGGCGACGTCGTGCTTTCGGCGGATGAGGCGCATCGCATCGTCTTCACGGACGGCCGCTCGCTGGTCGAGGACTTCTGGGGCCGCTATGTCGCCTTCCTGCCCTCTTGGACGGGACAGGGCCGTGTGCTGCGGGACCCCTCGGGCCTGCTGCCCTGCTACCGGACACTGGTCGACGGCGTGTGCATCGCCTTCTCCTGGCTGGAGGACCTCTTCGAGGTCCTCGAGGTTCCCCCGCGTTTCAGCGTCGACTGGGAGATGGTCATGGCTCAGCTGATGCTCGGTCAGCTGGGCGGGCGTGCCAGCGCACTGCGCGAGGTCGTGCCGGTCCTGCCGGGCGAGCTGGCCGCGCTGCACTCACCGGGCCCGGGCCCGCAGTTGCTCTGGAGCGCCGTCCAGGTGGCCCGCCAACCGAGCGGGCAGGACGTCCACGAAGGCGCCGCGCAGCTCCGGCAGGTCGTGGTCTCCTGCGCGCAGCACTGGGCGGCCTGCTACCCATCGATCCTGCTGCGGCTGTCTGGCGGCGTGGACTCCTCGATACTGCTGAGCAGCCTCTGCGAGGGACGGCCGCACGAGCGCCTGGCCTGCCTGAACTACCACTCGCCGGGAGCGGACAGCGACGAGCGTGTCTATGCGCGCCTGGCGGCGCTCCGGGCAGGCGTGCCGCTCATCGAGCAGGTCCGTGACAGCCACTTCGACCTGCCGGGCGTGCTCCAGGTTGCCCGTACGCCGAGGCCCGCCAGCTACCTGGGCCGCATGGGATCGGGCCGGCTGGATGCGCTGGCCGCCGCCGCCGTGGGGGCCCGGGCCCTCTTCACGGGGTCGGGCGGCGACCAGGTCTTCCTCGAGCGCCGCTGCACCTGGCCCGCCGCCGACTATCTGAAGCTGCACGGCTTAGGCAGCGGCTTCGTCCGGGCTGCGATGGACGCGGCCCGCCTGGGGCGGGTCTCGGTCTGGCAATCGATGCTGAACGCGGTGAGGGACCGCGCCTTCCGTGGGAACCCCTTCGACGAAGCCGTCGGGCAGGAGACCTTGCTTGACGCCGAGGCGCGGCAGGCCGCGGTGCGGCAGCTGCCCCGGGCGGTGCACCCGGACCTGCTCGAAGCCCCGGACCTGCCCATCTGCAAGTACCACCAGGTCTGCGAGCTGATCTGCCCGGCCGAGGTCTACGACCCCTACCTGGCCGAGGCCGCGCCGGAACTCGTCACCCCCTTCAGGTCACAGCCGCTGGTGGAGCTTTGCCTGGCGATGCCCAGCTTCGTGCTGACGGCGGGGGGCATCGGGCGAGGCCTGGCGCGACGCGCCTTTGCCGACGCCATCCCGGCGGAGATCGCCCAGCGGCGCTCCAAGGGCAGCACCCATGACCATGTGACCGCGGTGCTGCGTCGCCACCTGGACTTTGCGCGTGACCTGCTGCTGGGCGGTCACCTGGCCCGGCAGGGGTTGCTCGACCGCACCAGGCTGGAAGCTGCGCTGTCCGACCGGCCCTCGGCCGGAGGGACCCACGTGGGCGAGATCCACAACTGCATCGCGGTGGAATGCTGGCTGCGGCGATTCGCCCCGGGGGCGACTGGCGAAACCACCCCTGGGTCCTGACGTTTCCGGCAACGGCCTGGGCCTGCACGCTCGGCGCCGCTGCCCGTCGGGGGCGCGGCCAGGGTCAGCAGGCAGACACCCCAGGCCGCTGTCGCTGCGGGTCCTGCGTGGCGCAGGGCCGCAGACCGAGGCGCAGGTTCATTTCCAGGTTTCGGGAAGACGACATCTCGGCCCGGCATCGTCTCTGGCCTTGAGCGTCTGCATCTGCTGCCATCGCTCGTACTGGGCCTTCAACGACGCCACGCTCTCGAGCGGGAACTGCGGCTCGGCGCGTCTCTCACCCTTGAGCCAGAACCGGTACCAGTCGACATTGCCCTGCAGCGAGATCATCCGCTCGCTCGGCGTTGCCAGCGCGTGGCCCCCTTCGGGGATGACGATCATCTCGGCGGGCTTGTATTGCCGGCGGAGCAGCCCGTACACGTCCCAGTTGTTCTTGAGCGGCCTGCCGTAGCTCTCGATGCGAAGGGCGGACCGGATGCAGTCGGTGTGCAGCGAGGCGTCGTTGTCGACCCACCGCTGGAGCGTCGGACCATAGGGCAGGCCCTGGTTGGTCAGCTCCTTGTGCTGGCGGGTGGAGTCCGCGAAACCATAGGTCAGCGTGTACGAGAACAGCGAGTTCTCATCGCCGTCGGCGAGGGTCGCCGCGCGGATGGGCAGCCGCGAGAAGGTCACCAGGTTGAGCACGCGCAGGCCGGTCGCACTCCAGCCGATGATCCCGACGCGTGCGGGGTCCACGCGGCCGGACTTCACGAGGCTTCTCACGGCCGCCTTGACGCCGTCGTTGAACATGCGCAGCTGCTCGTAGCCGTCGCCCGGTGGGCCGCGGTCGGGCCGGATGGGCATGGCAAGCACGAGGAACCCCTCGCGAAGGAAGGCGCGCCCGGCAAAGGCGCTGGTGGCGCCCTGCCCGCGGTTGGGCCCGTCGAGGTAGAAGCGGGCCGCAGAGAACCCGTAGGTCTGGATCACCAGGGGCAGCCGCTCGCGGCGGCCAGCATCCCCGGATGCCATCAGCCCGCCGTCCCATCGGCGGCCCCGGGCATCGCGCCACGTGTAGGGCTGCATGGTTCCCCAGGACCTGGCCTCGAACTGGGGATTCAGGGTCGTCAGCCGGACCGTCTGGCCCTGCGGGGATGTCGCGAACACGTCCGGCGGCTCGTTGAGTCCCTCATTGACCTTCAGCGTCCAGGAGGACCTGGACTCGGTGGCCTGCACCGACGCCGGCGCAAGCTCTTGCCAGCTCCCCTGAGCCAGGCGCTGGAAACGCCGCTGCCGGCCGCCATCAACCACGAGGAATCCGTCGCTGAGCGGCTGGGCCTCGCTCAGGCGGCCAGCCAGCTTCGCGATCACCTGCCAGCGCCCGCTGTCTGGCCAGTATTCGATGACGTGCGAAGCGCTGGCATCCGCCGCGCTGCCCGTCACCGGCAGGTGGGTGCCCGCCAGCACGACCGAAGACCCGCCGTTCTGCCAGAACCTGTCCTTCCTGCCCTGGGCAGAGCCCGTCAAGGCATCGTCGGGTGCATCCAGGACGGCCTGCTCCCGGGCTTCGTCCAGTTGCCAGGCGACCATGCGCCGGGCCTTGTAGACAAAGGTTCCGGAGTAGTAGCCCAGCGGATCCCTGCGCAGGCCCGGGCCGTACAGGGTCATCGTCTCGTTGAGCAGCGGGTAGATGCGTGACCAGGCCAGCGTGCGCTCGGGCTCATAGCGAGACAGCAGGGCCCAGCGCCCGTCGGGCGAGATGTCGGCTTCCGGCATGCTGCCATTGCCTTCCGGGAAGGCCTCGCCCAGGGGACGTGCCGCCTGGCTCGAGCCCAGGTCCGCGACGAAGTAGCGGTACTTGCGCGCCTGCAGCGGCAGGTGGTCCTGGCCGAACTTGACGTTCCACAGCGACTGGTTGCCCACGACGACGCTGTGCGCGCCGGCCGGCAGGGGCGGGTTGGGGACCTGCACCGCATAGACCAGGCGCCGCATGTCCTTCGAGGCGGCGAACGAGACGACGGGACTGCCCTCGCGGGTCAGCTGCACGAGCTCGCGCCTGGGCAGGTCCAGTCGGTACACCTGCAGGTTGTCGTCCTTCAGGCGTGCAAGGAAGACGAGGCTGCGGTCGTCCCACCAGCGGACGGACTTGACGGCCGGGAAGGCGTCGTTGCCGTCATCGGCAACGTCGACCGAGAACACCGTCTCCGGCTGTGGCACGCGGCGCTCGGCGAGGCGTTCGGGTGACAGATGCAGAAGCTGGATCTCGTAGCGGTTCCGGTCGCTCGCCACATCGGCCTTGCGGGTGACGATGAAGGCCCGGCTGCCGTCGGGGGAGACCTGCTGGGCGAATTCATGGGGATCGTGGTTGAGCGGCTGGAGGATGCGCCTGAACTCGACCACCTCGCGAACCGTGGGTCCGGCCGGCGCCGCAGCGGCCTCGGCGCGGGGCGACAGGCAGGCAGCGGCCAGCGGCACCAGAAGAAGGAAAAGGCGTAGAAAAGGCATAGGTAGGGATGCGCACAGCACGGCCCTGCCCTGCGGGTGGGGCCGCGCTGAAGGAAGGGAGAGGGCGGGCCGCGGGAGCGCGGCCGTCGGGGCTCGACTTACCAGTCGAGCGAGAGTCGCAGGCTCACATAACGCCCACGCCAGTCGGCCTGGGTGATGTCGAAGTTGGGGGAGGCCGCGATGTACTGCGGCTCCCGGTTCGCCACGTTGACGACGCTCAGGCCTGCGGACGCCCCCTTGAAGCTGGCGACGGCCTGGGGCCACAGCTTCTTGAGGTTGAGGCTGCCGCTCAGGTCGTGGAGCCAGAAGTCTCCCAGCTGCCGGTCGCTGGTGCCGGCGTCCTTGTATCCGCCAAGGTAGCGGCTGGTGATGCCGAAGTTCCAGGCCCCCGCGTCGAGGCTCGCGGACACGCGGCCTTTCCATTGCGGCGACCAGAAGTCGTCGAAGCGCCGGCCGAGCCGGTCAGCCACTGCGACGCCCGGCGCCAGCTGGACGCGGTATTCGTTCGTCCGCGTGGCCCCCACCGCCGCCGTCAGCTTGCCGAGGGACGTGCGCCAGGCATAGGCCGCGTCGAGGTCGGTGCCCGCCGAATCCAGGCGGCCGACATTGACTTCGGCATACCGGACGCTCGTCACGGGCCCCGGCTGTCCGTTCACGGAGGGGCCGCGGATGACGAAGCCCGGAAACAGCGCCTCATAGTCGAGGAAGGACTGCGGCTGCAGCACCGAGATCATGCCGCGGATGCGCATCTGCCAATGGGTGGCGCTGAACCGGGTGCCGAGCCCGCCATCCGGCTCCCAGACCATGCCGATGCCGCGGGCCTTGCCCCGCTCGGGCCCAAGCCCGCGGTTGGTAGTGCGAACGACGGTGCCGGAGCTGACACGCTCGCCGCCGCGCGCCGGATCGACGAGGCCGAAGAGCGCCGCGTCGAAGGTGGCCTCCGTGATGTCGGTCTGCAGCAGCGTTGGCGGCTTGAACGAATCCGCGGCCGAGGCACGGATCAGCCATGTCCGCATGGGACGGAACTCCATGCCCACCTGATAGGTGCCGGCCGACCCGAAGTCGGAATACCGGTCGCGCCGGCCGGCGAGCGTCAGGGCCGCCAGGTCCCAGCCAGGGGCGTTCTCCGGCGCCGACCGCAGCAGCGGCGCGCGGAGCTCCCCGTAGGCCGAGGTGGCGGTGCGCGATTCGTTGCTCTGGGAGCCGGCATTGGCCGAGATGACATACCTGTCGCGCGCGAGTTCGGCACCGACGACGGCCTCGACGGGACCCGCGGGCAGCTCCAGCAGCGTGCCGCGCAGCTGGCCGCCCGCCTGATCCTTGCGCCCGAGCGTGTGGCGAAGCCGGTCAGTCCAGATGCGGTGCAGCACATCGTCGCTGGCGGCGCGGCCGCTCGTGAACAGGTTGAGGGCGGTCGCCGGCGTGCTCGAGGCCAGCGCCGCGGACAGGGACGCCGCATCCCTGATGTCATTGCCGGTCTGCGAGCTGCCACGGTCCTGGGTCGTAGACAGGTTGACCTCGGCATCCCAGCCAGCGCCCAGCTCCCCCTTCAGCCCGGCCAGCACGCGCGTGAAGCCGGTCTGGCGCGCGAGGTCTCTCGTGCCGTTGACCGGGTCGAGGGCGGACGTCACCCTGACGGCAGCGCCAAACGGGTTGAAGGCGTTGCTGGCCGGCACCAGGACGCTGCTGAGCAGCAGGCCGACATCCTTGCCCTGCATGCGCTCCCTGGCCAGCGTCAATTCCGCGAAAGCCGACCAGCTCCCGAAGACCTGCTGCTCCGCCGTCGCATGCAGGGCCAGCGTCTCGTAGCCATAGAGCAGCGGCGCGCCACCACCCGTCGTCCACAGGTTGCAGAGGTTCTGCTGGCCGGCGGTGGCCTGGAAGTCGGCGATGGTCAGTGCCTGGCCTGCCGGCACGGTGGGGATGGCGGCGACGCTGGCGCCGAGCCCCGGCAGGTTGGCCCCGTTGGCGCTGCTGACAGTGCCGGGCGTGCAGTTGGTCCGACGCTGGTCGGTGCCGCCCAGGCGCCGGAAATCGGCGTCGGCGATCAGCGGCCGCTCGGCCACCGTCAGCGGCGTCGAGTGGCTGTAGGTCCCCATCACCAGGTAGCTGCCGGTGTTGTCACGTCCCCCTGTGGCCAGCGCGATGCTGCCGTCCTCGAATCCGCGGCCCGTCGTCATTCGCGCGACCAGCGACTGCCCGTCGACGGACTTCTTGAGGATCACGTTGACCACACCTGCCAGCGCATCACCACCATAGACGGCCGACGAGCCGATGGGCACGACCTCGACCCGCTCGACGGCGGCCAAGGGAATCAGGTTGAGGTTGAAGTAGTTGGCCGGCGACGAGCCGACTGCCTGCACGCGCCGGCCGTTGATCAGCAGGAGCGTCGACCCCAGCGGCAGTCCTCGAAGCTGCACCGTGGCCTGGCCTATCGTGCTGGCATAGGTGCCCTCCCCCGACGACGCGGAAACCTCGTTGAGACCGGCAAGGAACCGTCCCAGGTTGGGCTGGCCGCTCCTCTCGATATCCCGGCTCGTGTACACGTTCACTGGGGCCGGCCCCTCGGCGTCGATGCGCTTCAGGCGGGAGCCGGTGACCTCGACCCGGCTCAGCTCCTCAGGGGCCGGACGCGCCCCTGCGACTTCGTTCCCTGCCGCCTCCACCTTGCCTGCCGCGGCAATGCGCTGTGGGTCGGTGCCAAGCGGCTGCAGAGCGCTGCTGGTCGGCGCCAGCCGCGGCGCGCTGGCCGCCGGCGCGGGCGGCAGCGAAACGGCGGTGCCGGCAGCCTTCACCACGATGGCGCCGTCCGCCATGAGCTCGGCCCTCAGGCCCGTGCCCTGCAGGGCCGTGGTGATGGCTTCGATGGGGGACAGCCGGCCGGACACGGAGCTCGCCACGCGCCCTGCCACGGAGCCGGGCTCGAACAGCACCGACGTGCCGGTCTGCCGGGCAATCGAGCGCAGCGCCTCGGCCAGGCCCTGGGCGGGCTGTTCGATCACGTAGCGGGCGGTCTGCGGGGGATCAGCCGCGGCGGCGGGGCCGCAGGCCAGCAGCAGGTAGAGGCAGGATCCGAGGGGCAGCGTTCCCAGGCGACGGGGGAACCGGCTGACGATGGTGCGACGCATTGAATGTCCTTGTTGTGCTGTCGGTGGAGTGACAACAAGATGACGTCGCAGTCGAGCGAAATACGTTCAGTGGATGTCCTAGTGGGGCTTTCCGAGCTCCAAACGTCCGTCGCCGGTTCGCAGGCTCAAGCCGTGCAAGGACGCGATGGCTCGGGCAAATCCGGCGTTGTCGCCGGTGCGGTAGAGCCCGCTGACGCGCAGCTCGGAGGCGCTCAGCCCATCGACCAGCACGATAGGTGTTCGGCTGTAGCGGTTCATCTCGGCCACGGCATCGGGCAGCGCCGTCGCGTCGAAGACGGCTTCGCTGCGCTTCCAGGCCGTGAGCTGATCGACGTTTGGTCGGTCCACCTTCGCGGGCGCCGCCGCCGTGGCGTTCGCCGCGCGCCCCAGTCGCAGGCGTTCGCCGGCCTGCATCAGGATGGCCTTGTCGGGGGCGATGGCGTCCGCACCGACATCGGAAGCCCGTCGCACGCTGACCTGGCCTTCGATGAGGGTGACGGCCACCGCACCGGGGGCGCCCGCGGTGGCGTCCGCATAACGCACGGCGAAGGCGGTGCCCACAGCCACCACCTCGCTGCCGGCGACCCGCACGACGAATGGCCTCAGCGTGTCCTTGGCAACCTCGAAGATCGCCTCGCCACCGCGGACGCTCACCGTCCGCTGACCGGCATCGAAGCTCACGCGAAGGCGCGTGTCGGTGTTCATCAGCACGCGCGATCCATCGTCGAGCAGCACGAGGCGCTGCTCGCCGAGTCCGGTGCTGTACTCGCCCCGGCCCTGCCAATGCTGCACGGCGACCGTCCCGACGGTGAGCGTGGCGACCACGACGGCGGCCGCGGCCCAGCGGTACAGGCCAGCACGTCCCCCCGGTCGGTCGGATGGCGCGGCGGCGCCGGTCTCGTAAGCCGTGGCCAGCTTGATCTTGGCGACGTCCTCCCAGACATCGGTGCAGCGCTCGAACGCCTCGCGGTGCATGGCCGACCGCGCCTGCCAGGCACGGAAGTCGCGCTCCATCTGGAGCGAGCGCCCGGGGCCATGCAGGCGAGTCACCCACACCGCCGCCTCCGCAGCGATATCCGGCGTCACCTTGGGTCGGGCGTCCGTGTCTTCAGGTGTATCGGCACGAGGCCGAATCATGGGTACCAGCCCTCCATCCAGCCCGTGATCAGCAGCACGGCCTTGGAGATGTGCTTCTCGACGGAGCTGACCGACAGGCCATGCTGGCCGGCGATCTCCTTGTAGCTGAGCCCGTCGACCCGGTGGGCGAGGAAGACGGCGCGCGTCTTCTCGTTCATGCGTGCCAGGCATTCGCTCAAGCGACCCAGGCGTTCACGCGCCAGCAGCGCGTCTTCGGCGCCCGGCCGGCCGTCGACGAGGACCACGTCCTCAAGCAGCACCTCTTCCCCGCGACTCGCGTGGGCACGGTGCGCGTCGATCGACAGGTTGAGCGCCGCTCTCATCAGAAATGCCTCAGGCTGCTCCACGCAATGGTCACGTTCGTAGCAGGCCAGCCTGATCCAGGCGTCGTGCACCAGATCATCGGCATCCTGCTCCGTACGACCGCGCCGCATCAGCGCGGACCTGATTCGGGAGAATACGCTGGACCAGTCCCTGCTCATTGGATAACCGCTTTCGCAGCGTCGGTTCGCCTCAGATGGCACTCGCCCCAACCGTCCTGGCCCCGACGCGGCTGGGTCGGATCCAGGGCTGAGAGATCCCTGCTGCCCGCCTGCTGACCATCCGTTGCTCATCGCGCTGCAGCGATGCGGCAATGAAGTCTAGTGCGGCCTGCGCAGATTGAAAGCTGCCATGTCGCCGAATGGCGCCGGCCAGCTGAAGGTGGATCGAGATGGCGGCGCGATCACCCAGGAGCACCAGGTCCCTCGTCTGGGCCGTGTGCCCGGGAAGCAGCGCACACGGGGCAGGACCGGCTGCGCCGGACTGAGACCGCTCGAGGGGTGGCAGCACGATGGCGCAAGGAAACGCACGTCGAATCTCGCCAAGCCCGGCCTCATGCCCGACTGCGATGGCGATGTCGATGCACTCGAGGCCCCGCTCGAACAGGTCGGTAGCGACGATGGGCCACCCGTCGCCTGGGGCCGAAGGCCGGATCCACGCGCCAAGCACTTCGGACTCGCCGTCGCGCAGGAACGGTGCGCTTTTACTTCAACGAATTGCAGGACGGCCAGGGCAATCCGCTGGCCAGCCTCGTCGGCAGGGGTCAAGGTGAACTGAGGCTCGCGGCGACGATGACACCGGGGACGGCTGACTTTGGCGCGGTGCCCCTGGGGACCACGGCTGAGCGCGTCTTCAACATCGTCAACACGGGCAATGGACCGTTGCGGTTGCGGCCTGGCAGCCCGGGCGCGGAAGGCGGGCCCTGGTCGATGCGCGGCGGCTCCTGCACCGGCGAGTTGCCCGTCGGCGGTCGCTGCACGGTAACGATCGGATTCACGCCGCTCAACACACAGGCCTACACCGGCTCGGCGTTCGCACATTTTGTTGAGCTGCCCATCGATCAGGGCAGTGCGCGTGCCCAGCTCACTGGGCAGGGAGGCTGATATCGGATGCGGGCGCGGGTACGGGTGCGCAGGGGATCACCTGCAGACCCGTGCCTGGCCTTCCGGGTGGAGCCGCAGTTCCGGCGCCACCTGCAGTCCCAGCACGACATCGAGCTGACCCGGCGCGACCAGGGCGGCCAGCTGGCCGACGAGGTGCAGCCGCTGGCCCCGGGGCTGAAGTACTCCGGGGCCTCGGCGCTCCTGTGCCCAGGCGCCCTGCCCCCGCGTGCAGGCCTTCGCGAGCCCCGGGATCCGAGCGCGGGTTTGGCCGGCATCAAGTTTCGTCGGCAGGCTGCATCTCAATGGACAGCGCTTGGCGCAAGTCGGCGCCCTCGGGCAGCCTGACATGGATATCGTTGCCGCCTCCATGAGCACCGACGAAGCGCAGCGCGGCTCCACCGGCCAGCCGGGCCCTGGGCCGCAAGCGGTGGACGTGGTATTCCCCCGGCAGCAGGGGCACGCGCTGTCCGGCAACCGTGAAGCCGGTCAGCCGGCTGCCCTCGGGCACCTTGACGCGATAGCACTCGATGCTCATTTCCGCGCCTCCGTCGACGGCGGCATAGCGACCGCAGCGGCATGCGCGAGGCGGCGCAGCGTCTCACGCGCGAGCAGGTAGGCCCGGATCTGGGAGGGCGTCATGGACGGCCGCGTACGTGGCGAGCGGCCCGACGCGGCGATGCAGGCGTTCAACTTGGACATGGTTCAGTTCCTCACCCGAATCAATGGAAGCGGTGCGCAACGGACAAGGGCTTGCGCCCCCCCACGGCCACGCGCGCAGCGCGCGGCCGCAGGGGCTGCACGGCCCCTGCCCGGTCACGCCACGCGCACTTCGATGCGGCGGTGCGAGCCCAGCTCGCGCCGGGGCAGCTCGATGCGCAGCACGCCGGCGTCATAGGTGGCCTTGGCACGCTCGACGTCCACCGGAGCCGGCAACTGGATGTCCCGACGGAAGGTGCCGTACGCACATTGCACGAGCGCGTAGCTGCTGCTCTCGTGTTCGCGGTCGTAGCGCTTTCGTCCGAGCACGCTGAGCATCTCCGGCGAGCCCATCTCGATCTGGAAGTCCTCGCGCGCCATGCCGGGCGCCTCGATGCGGACGACCAGCTTTTGAGGGTCGCCATAGACGTCCACCGCCATGAAGGCCCAGCGCGTCGGCGGGAGCCAGCGATCGGCCTTGCCCGCATTGCCCGCCTTGTCCGGCTTGCCGCCATCGGCATTGGCAGGCGCCACCTCGTCGGTGTCGTTCCAGAAGCGCGTCAACGCGCTCCCCGCTCGAGAGCCCAGCTCGCGCCAGCCCTCCGTCAGCGATTCCCAGGCCTGACCGGCGCCCTGTCTGAATTGCTCCGCAAGATGGGTCATGGTTCAGGCCCTCCGGTCAGCCCGCGCTGACGGCGATTCGCCGCGGCTGGGCATGCGCCTGCTTGGGAATGCGCAGCGTCAGCACCCCGTCCTTGAGGTTGGCATCGACCTTGGAGGTGTCGAGCTCGCGACTGAGGGTGAAGCTGCGGCGGTAGCGCGGCACGCGCAGTTCGGCATAGACGGCCTCCAAGCCGTTCGGCGTCTGCGGCTGAACGCGCCCCTCGATGAAGAGGGAATCGCCTTCCACGTGCAGCTCCAGCTGGTCGCGCGGTACGCCCGGCATGTCGGCCAGCAGCGTGATGCCGGTTTCGTCTTCGAAGACGTCCACGGCCGGGGTCGCGGCCCGCTCGGCAGCAGCGGCGCCCGGGGCCGCCTGGGGCTCGTCGCTCTTGAGGATCTCCTTGCTCATGATGATGGCTCCTTCAGATAGGCGGTTACTGGATGGCGATGCGCCTGGGCTGGGCTGCTTCGCTGCGGGCGATGCTCACCTGCAGCACGCCGTCGCGGTAGCTGGCCTTGACCTGGTCGGGATCGATGTCGTCAGGCAGCGCCACGGTACGGTCGAAGCGGCCGCTGGCACGCTCACGCGCATAAAAGCGCTGGCGCTCGCTGCCGGGGGTGGGAAGCACACGCTCGCCGGCCAGGCGCAGCACGCCACGGTCAAGGGTGACCTCGATCTTGCTGGCGTCCAGGCCGGGCACGAAGGCGTAGACCTCCACGCTCTGCGGCGTGCGCCCCACGTTGACCTGGGGCATCGTGCCGGAGGCCACCGAGCGAATGCTGGCTGGCAGCCCCGACATGCCAAAGATCTCGTCGAGCTCGCGGTGCAGGCGGTCAAACTGTCCGAACAGGCTGTTCGGATGGGTCAGCAATGAATTGAACATGGCTTGATCTCCGTTCAGTGATGTTCACCGGCCGGGGCATCCAGCCGGTCGCAGCCGAATTAGGAGCAGGCCAGGACATTTCAAGGGGGAGCTCTTCCCCCTTGAATTAGGGAGATCAACCGGCGGCGGCTGACGCGTCGCCGCCCGGTCAGCCACCGAACTTCTGCTCCCCGGTTCCGAGCGGTCTCCCGGGTGTCCAAAGGATGGCGGCACCGGACATTGCTCCCACCTGGGGGGCATCAACGGGTGAGCGACTTCGAGCTTGCAGCGCTCAACTCGCCGGAGGCGACCTGTCCGTCGACAAGGTTCGCTGCCTCGTTGCCGGCGATCTTGCGCCTCGGCATGCAGGCGTTGATCCCGCTCAAGCTCAGGCAGCGCCTGCGTGATAGCTTCGCCCGGTTGAGCTCTGTAGTTGTGACGACGAGAGGTGACGGCGATGAAGGCTCTTGCGCGTGTGCTGCTCAGCTTGGTGCTCGCGCTGCCGATCATTGCGTCGGCAGCCTTGGTCACGATCGGAAGCGGCCAGATGGCCGCCAACGATCCGACCTACAAACTCATCTGGGACAACGACAACAACGGCAAGTCGCTGGTGTGGCTGGACTTCACCGGCAGTTACGCCCCGGGCCTTTCCTGGCTGCATGTCCAGGCGGTCAACGCATCCTTGGTCTACACCCTCGATCCGGCCTACACCGTGACTTGGACGGACGCCGCCTGGCGACAGCCCGGCAGCGCTGCGATCTCGTATTGCCAGTGCGCGTCCACCTCCGAACTGGGGCAACTCTTCTACGACGAACTGGGCCTGACGGTTCCGCTGGTCAATGCCGCGAACCCGGACAACACGGTGACGCCAGCCGAGCTCAACCCAGGGGAGTTCGACAACCTCGTTCCGATGAACTACTGGCAGGGGACTGATTGGCCGGGCTCATATTTCGACATGGGCCGCGGGGCATCGGTGCCGGTTGGCTGGCTCACGGGCCCCATTGCTGCCATCGCCCTGCGCGAGGGCCGAGTGTCAACGGCGGTGCCGGTGTCGGAGCCGTCGACGGTCATGCTGATCGCGGTGGCACTTGCCGTGCTGCGTTTGCGCCGACCCCACTGATCCAGTCGGCCAGCCGGTCGTCCAGGTCTTCGTGGCCCGCTGCCTGGGGCAGGCCGGTGCATTTCGAAGGCCTTTGATCTCATTTCACGCTTCTCCAAAGACATCGACATCACGGCGTCTCGCGAGGACAGCTTTGCCAACGCTGCGGTGCACGCAGGCGACGCCGTGAGCGCCCCTGTCGAGCGTGAATGGCAGCACCCGGGAGCGCTGAAGCTCCTGGGGGCGTTGGATCAGCGCTTGCCGACGTTGAACTCCGTTGCCTTGTACAACGCCTGCATGGTGTCACGACCCAGGCGGCCTTCCATGTCCTTGTGGGTCTGCACCATCACGGCGCGGACGGCGTCGCGCTCGGACGGCGTGGGATCGACCAGCATGGCCTTGCCGGCCGCCTTGATCTTGTCGTAGGCGTTGCGCTCTTCGGCGAGGGTCAGGCCGTTGGCGTAAGTGGTCGCGTCGGCCATGGCGGACTCCAGCATGTCCCGGATGTCCTTGGGCAGGCCCTCCCAGAACTTGCGGTTGACCACCACCGCATAGGCCTGGTGAGAGTGATGCAGCAGCGTCACATACTTCTGCACCTCGTAAAGCCTCTGGGTGTAGGCGTTGGACAGCGTCACATCAGCCCCGTCCACCACGCCGGTTTGCAGCGCCTGGTAGACCTCGGAGAACGCCAAGGTCTGAGGCATCACGCCCACTGCCCGCATTTGCGCGTCGATCACCTTGGACGAGTTGATGCGGATCTTCAGGCCTTTGAAGTCCTCGGGCTTGCGCAGCGGCTTGTTGGAGGTGATGACGCGAAAGCCAGCGTCCCAATACGCCAGGCCGTGCACGCCTTTGGCGTCCAGCTTCTTCAGCAGCGCTCTGCCGAAATCGCCGCCGACGGCCTTCTGGTAACTGGCCTGGTCCGGCGTGACGAAGGGCAGGTCAAAGACCTCGAATTCCTTGATGCCGAAAGGTCCGAACTTGGACACCGAGGGCGCCAGCATCTGCACCGAGCCCAACTGCAGCGCTTCGAGCTCTTCCTTGTCCTTGTAAAGCTGACTGTTGGGGTAGACCTCAATCTTGACCCGTCCCTTGGCGCGTTCCTCGACCAGTTTCTTGAAGCGCTCGGCCCCCTGGCCCTTGGGCGTGTCCACTGCGGCCACATGGCTGAATTTGATGACGATGGGCGCCGACTGGGCCTGGCTGAGGGTGGGCGCGAGGGCGAAAGTCAGGCCGACGGCCAGGCTGGCCTGCAGAAAGGTGCGACGTGTCATGGGAGGTCTCCAGATCGTTGGGAATGGGCGCGAGCAGCGGCTCAGCGCTGGGCGGCTGTCAAGCCGGTGGCGTTGATGACGGGGGCGGCGTCGGGCGAGGCCAGAAAGCGGATCAGGGCCTGACCTGCCTGGGCGTGAGCGGCGCCCTGGACCACCGCAGCCGAGAACAGGGTCACCTCCTGCGCCGCCTCGGGCAGCAGGCCGACCACGTCGATGCCCTCGATGTGCTGCAACTCGCTGAGCTGCTGGAAGCCGAGCTCCGCCTCACCACGCGCCACCACCTGCCCCACCGGTTCGGCGGGGATCATGCGGGCCTTGCCCTTCAAGGATTCCGCGAGGCCCAGTCGCGGGAAAAGCACCTGCGACAGGTAGACGCCGCTGGCGCTGTCGGAGTAGGCGATGGACCTGGCCGCGATCAGCGCCTGTTTGAGCTGCTCCACCGTGGCGATGGCGGGTTGCGGCGCACCGTGTCGCACGGCCAGAGCGATGCGCGAGCTGGCCAGCACCGTGCGGGTAGCGCCATCGAGCTGTCCCCGGGCCACGAGCTGGTCCAGTGCGCTGCCCACCATGATCACCACGTCGATGGGCTCCTGTCGCGCAAGCCGCTGGGGAATCGCGTTCTTCGTCTCGCCCATCGACGGGCCCCAGCCGCTGACCAGGGTGTGCCCGGTGGCCTTCTCGAACGCCGGCGCCAGGGCCTTGTATGCAGCGGCGAAGCCGCCGGAGCTGACGACACGCACCTCGTCGGCCCGGGCGATGGGGCCGGCCAGCATCAGTAGCAGGCTGGTGACGAGGAAAAGGGCCAAGCGGGGCATCAGCTGGTGGCCGCGACGCGTGGGAATCATGGCTGGTCTCCTGTTTGTGAAGCGATGGGGCAACCGGCACACCGGGTACCGGGGTCGATGAGGTGGAGCGTGAGGTCGTGCGCAGCTGCGCCAGACTCACGGTGGCCTGCAGAAGGGGAGCGACGACGGAGCGCCGCGTGGTCGTTAGCGACCGGGCGAACAGCGACGGATCGAGCTGTTCATCAAGTCGGCGTCCGTGGCCTGAGACCAGCGTCAGAAGTTGTGGCGCATACCGGCTTCAAGGGCCTTGGAGCTGCCCCCGGCGAGCATCGTCGTGCCACCCGGGATCGAGAAGCTCGCTCTGCCGTCGTTGTTGATCCGTGCGCCTTGGACATAGAGCGCCGACCGCTTGGACAGGTTGTAGACCGCACCCAGGCCGATCTGCGTCGCATCGTTGGGGTCAATCACCGTCGTGCCGACCTTGCCCTTCATGTTGGCCCGCAGATAGGACGCCTTCAGCTCTACCTGGCCCATGGTCGCCACTGCCGAAAGCATGAGGATCGTCTGCTCGGACAAGGCTTGCTCATACTTGCGTAGCGCTGCGTTCATCCGCACCTGACCGGCGGTCCCGTTCACGGCGAACAGCGTGTCCTTGAACTTGCCGGACGCCGTGAGGTCATTGGAGGTGGTCACCCTGCTGGCGTGGGCGCCGAAGCGGGCGCTCTGCCACCCGATGCGGCCACCGATCAGCTTGTCCTGGCCATTCGCCGCAGTTCCGCCTTCGCCGGCTGCAACCATCAGGCCCCCCTCAAGACCACCAAGGTCGGACGGCAGGAGGAATTCCACGGCGTTGCTGGATCGGACCGTCGTGTTCGGGCCCGTGCTGAACGCGCTTCGGATCGGCCCCTGCTGAGACGAGGACGAGAAGTTGTTCGAACCGGCCACACCGACGTGCGAGTAGGGGTCGTGGCGCACCCAGATGGCGTAGGTCGGGACATAGTCGCGGCCCAGTCGAAGTTCGCCGATGCCGCGGCTCGACAGAGACAACGTGGCGCGACGGTCGAAGAACTGCGTGCCTCCAGTGCTGCTGCCGGTGTCAACGCTCGCGCCGGACTCCAGCCAGAAGCCCGCTGACAGGCCGCCACCGAGGTCTTCGTCCGCGCGGAAGTACAGACGACTCGTCTGGTTGGAGCCGCTTACCAGGGATTTGACCGAGTCGCCGCCGTCGTTGTGGACGTAGCGGACGGCCGAGTCAAGGACGCCGCCGACGACGACGCTGCTTTGCGCTGCCGCGCCAGCCGCCGCGAGGGACAGGAGGGCTGCCGACAGGATCGATTTTCGCTTCAAGGGTGTCTCCGATGTGTGCTGGAGGCATGGCTGCCTGCTTGTGAAGCAATGGTGCAGCTGGCAAACTCATCTGTAAATTGCATTATTCAGATCTACTATTCCATGAAGCGCATCAATCTGACGCTGGATGAAGTGCAGGCCTTCGTCGCCGTGGCGCATGCCGGCAGCTTCAAGGGGGCGGCTGACGCGCTGTTCCTCTCGCAGCCCGCCCTCAGCCGCCGGGTGGAAAAGCTGGAGCAGGTCCTGGACGTGCGGCTGTTGGAGCGCACCACACGCCGTGTGGCGTTGACGCCGGAGGGGCGGGAGTTCCTGGCCCATGCCGAGCGCGGCTTGGCGGCCCTGCGCACCGGGGTCGACGAGGTGGAGCGGGAGGTGGCGCGCCGTGCCGCCAGCCTCACGGTGGCCTGCATCCCTACCGTGGCCAGTGCGTTGTTGCCGCGAGCCTTTGCCCGGTTAGCTGCCGACCACCCCGAAGTGCGCTTGCGCATGCTGGACGAGGGGGCGCCCGAGGTCTTGCGCGCGGTGCAGTCAGGCGAGGCCGAACTGGGCCTGAGCTTCACCGGCGCTTCGCACCCCGAGATCAACTTCCAGCCGCTGTTGACCGAGGACTATGTGCTGGCCCTGCGGACGGACCACCCCTTGGCGCAGCGCGCCGGCTTGAGCTGGCGGGACCTGTTGGCCGAGCCCATGGTGGCGGTGGCCGGTGACAGCGGCAATCGGGTGTTGATCGACCAGGCGTTGTCGCGCCTGAAGCAGCGGCCCGTGGTGCAGTTCGAAGCCAACCATGTGGCCGGCGCCTTGGGCATGGTGGAGGCAGGGCTTGGTGTGGCGGTGGTGCCGCGGCTGGCGCTGTCCATGCGGCCCGGGGCAGCTCTGGTGGGGGTGTCGCTCAAGCAGCCGCGCATCGAGCGCACCCTGGGCCTGATCACGCGCCAGGGCCGGCGCTTGGGCGGGCCGGCGCAAGCGCTTGTGCAGGCGCTGTATAGCGAACTGGCGATTCGGCCAAGCACCGCTTCAGCAAGCGGCGCCGGCTGAGCCCCGAGCTCGTGAATCGTCACTTTGATCCAGTTGGGAGGCCAATCGAACTTGAACGCTTCTGATGGCAGCTTCACGTCTGCGCGCAGGCAGTGAGTCAAAACGTCCAATGTCACCTGCTCTTGTTTACGGTCAAGATAGATGGTGTCGAGCAATAGCAGGAAATGCTCAAGTGGATTGGGTTCTCGTAGTCTTCGTTCTATTCAAGGGCCTGGTGTTCGTCACAGGCATGTATTTCGCCATCAAGTGGCATTACGACCAAGAGAAGCAGTGGGCGGACCGGCGCGCGCTACTGCGCGTGGGCGCCAAGTTCGTCGCAGTCTTCGTGCTGTTGCTCATCGCCTTGCTGATCTTGACTTTCGGACTCGCCAGGATGCTCGGCATGGACTTGAGCCTCCCATGAAGGCTCAGAGTTGCGCGCGAGTGCAGAGGCCGATTTCGGGACGTGCGCATGACGGCCTTGGGTTGGTAGCGGGCCATCCGCTGCGAATCCGTGTGCAGTTGCTTGCTACCTGCGCCCGCCTCATCGTTGGCGGCGGTCAGGGCTGCAGCTTGAACAGCCCCGCTGCATCTGCACCGGCGGGCACTTGACCGAGCCGTACGAGCAGAACACGCAGCAGTCGCCGGCCTTGGGCCGCAGCAACGTCTTGCAGTGCTCGCACTCGTAGAAGAACTGGCAGGCGTCGGTCGGCATGACCTCGCGCTTGACGTGGCCGCACTCGGGGCAGGTCAGCACCGAATCCAGTTGAGGTGGGGCCGCGATCACTTGTGAACCGTCGATGGAAAGCCCGCGTCTGTCGTGGCTTTGACCAGTGACGAGGCGTTGGTCTTGTCGGCGTCGAACGTTACCGTGGCCGTCTTCTTGGCGAAGTCGATCCGCGCCTGGCTCACGCCGGCCACCTTCTCCAGCGACCTCTTCACCGTGACCTGGCACAGCTCGCAAGTCATGTTCTGGAGGTCGAGAACGGCGGTCTGCGGCGTTGCCGCGAACGCGGCCAACGGCATCAGCGTAACGAGCGCAGCAGCAATCAGTTTGCGCATGGGGAGTCCCTTCAGAGAAAAATCGGCGCCAGCCAAGGCACCGCCAACAACACGAGAAGCGCCAGAGCGACACCCCAGAAGATCAGCCGCTGGCGCTTGAGGACGACGGGCTCGGCGCACAGGGCGCCGGCTTCGCAGACTTGCGGCTGCAGGTACAGGCGCCGGAACGCCAGGCCCAGGAACAGCAGCGTCACGGCGATGAACCAGGGCCTCAGCGGCTCCAGCGCGGTCAGGTTGGAAACCCACGCGCCACCGATTCCCAGCGTCAGCAGCACCAGCGGCCCGACGCAGCACACCGACGCGCCGACCGCCGCCAGCACGCTGGCCACCAACGAACCCTTGACTCTGAACATCACCAACACCCGGGTGAACCTACTCGATGGCTGGCAGTCTAGAGTCCGTACCATGGTACGGAGTCAAGGGGGCCAGGTGACGACCGAGCTAACGATAGGGCGATTGGCCGACGAGGCCGGCGTGAATGTCGAGACCATCCGCTACTACCAGCGTCGCGGCTTGATGGCGGAACCCGACAAGCCGATGGGCGGGTACAGGCGCTACGACCCGGCCGACATCAAGCGCGTGCGCTTCATCAAGCGGGCCCAGGTGCTGGGTTTCACCTTGGAGGAGGTCGGCAGCCTGCTCGAACTCGACGAGGCTCATGCGTGTGCCGACACGCGCGTCTTGGCCGCGAACAAGCTCCAGGTCATCGAAGCCAAGCTCGCCGACCTGAAGGCCATGCGCAAAGCACTGGCTGCGTTGCTGCTCCAGTGCGATGCCGGGGGCAAAGATGATCGCTGCCCGATCATCGACACGCTAGCCGCCGGCTGACGACTTGGGCAGAACCCATGCAGCACAGCACCGTACCTGTACTTCAACTCTTGTTGACGGTCTTGGCGCCGCCAACCTCACGCCATCTCATGGCACCTGGCTAGGCGCGCTGCGTGCGCATCAGCGAATGGGGATCCGCCGACTCGGCAAGGTCTCTATACGGATCGCCCCTCCGCGCCAAGCATGATGATGCCCATGCCGATCAGGCAAACAGTGACGCCCACCCAGTCCGTGATTGAGGGTCGGATCTTGTCGACCAACCACAACCACAGCACGGCCACGCCGATGTAGACGCCGCCGTAGGCGGCATAGACCCGCCCAGCCGCCGTTGGATGCTGGGCCAGTAGCCACGCAAAGGCTGCCAAGCTGATCGCCGCAGGCACGACCAGCCAGGGAGATTTGCCCTGCTTCATCCAGAGATACGGCAGGTAGCAGCCCACGATCTCGGCGACCGCCGTGGCCACGAAGAGACCAAAGGTCTTGAGGAGTTCCATCCGGGCATTCTCGCCAGCGCGTCGTTGTCGAAGGCGCTTGCTCCTCAAGTGGCTTCAGGCTGCAACAATCGAGGCGTTGATGGAAATCGTACTTGCCACTGGCATCACGACCTTCTTCCTCCCGTGCCCCTGATTGCTGACCGACTCCACCTTGACGAGACCGAGTTCGGACAACTTGGACACGTCTCGGGACACGGCGCTGACATTGCGGTGCGAGGCCTCGGCGAGAGCTGCGATGGAGTACTGCCCCTTGCTGGCAATGCGCAGCAGCTCGAATCGCTTCGGGGTGAGCTGCGTCAGGAAGTACTCGAACTCGAAACTGGTGAACACCTTCGCGTACGGCAGCGTGTCCGCCTCTTCATCCAGGGCTCGCGCGACGGCCTTGCTCCTGCTGGCATGCTGCTTCAGGACAGTGCTCTTTGCGAAATCCGCCAGCGAAATCTTCTGCTTCGTCATATCACTTCTCCATTGACGAACTTGACGGCAATCGTCTGCCACTCCTGCTCGAACCGCTCGTACAACTCTTCGTAGCCGGTGAATGGCTCCGGCGTGATGGCACCCATGTAGTGCCGGTGTGAGTAGCCGTGGCTGTTGTCGTACCCCAAGACCCGCCCGTTGTCGGTGCCGCAAATCTTCGGATTGATGTAGGCCAGCGCGTAGCTGACGACCTTCTTGGACGGCAATTCCCGGATGACGCGCTCCTTCAGAATGCCACCACCCAGCCTGGCCGGGATCGCCACGTCCTTCGGCGCGTAGATTTCCTGGGACTTTCGTTTCGTTTTACAGCCATGATTTATCAGATCAACCCTGCTGTCAAGGACCTCGGATCAGCCGCCCCCCCGTGAACATGTAAGGCCGGCCTACAGGTTGACCAGGCGTTCAAGTCCGCGCACATCGGCTGTATGGTCAACGAGTCACCACGATGCTGCGACATCCTCTTCCGTGAGGGGCTTGCCAGCGGTCGGCACGCCGTCGCCCTCCAAGGGTCGAAAGGCGGCAGGAATGGTTCTGGCTCTGGCGATTCGCACCAAGATTTCCCCGGAATCCAGCAGACGGACGTGAACTCGACCTCCAGCCTGGAGTGCAGCTCTTTCAGTGACGTACTTGGGCAGGCGCAACCATTGCGAGAAGCTGGCCATGCTCCCGTGCACGCAGTAGCCGCGCAAGTGCGAGGCGAGATGTCGAACTCGTCGCCATTGCCGACAGAACTGATTGAATGCGCGTCTGCATGACCTGACGGCGCCTGGAAGAAAAGAGCTACGCGACGTCAACGCCATTCGCCGGTCGCATTCAGAACTTCAGGAAGCTGACTTCACGCGTTTACGCTCAGCCCCCTATGGCAAAGTTCTTCGCGTCCAGCGTCGTGACCTTGGTAGTGTTCAGCAGCATGAACCGCAGCGCATCGTCGGCCACAAGGATGACCGGCACTGGCGCACCGCAAAGCGTTCGTTGGTGAGCGTGCGCAAACCGCCTGACGCCCCCCCCGCGCTTGACAGCGAGAGTTGGGGGTCGCCCTCCCACCGGGTGCCTTATTTCGAGAACCAGCCGGCGATGCGCTGACGCAGGCGCTCGAAGAACCCGGCGCGCTCCACATCGGTGAGCGCTATGACCGGGGCCTCGCCGAGGGGCTTGCCGTTGGCCGTGGCGACGATCTTGCCGATCACGGCGCCCTTGGCGATCGGCGCCTCGAGTGCAGGATTCAGCGTCACCGCGGTCTTGACAGCCGCCGCCTGGCCCTTGGGCACCACCAGCGTCCAGGGCTGTGCAATGCCGGCATTCACCTCCGGAGCCACGCCATAAGTGACCTTGGCACTGGTCAGCGTTGCGCCAGCCTGCGCGGGGGAAGCTTCCTCGAAGTTGGCGTATCCCCAGTTGAACAGCACGCGGGTCTGGTCGGCGCGGGCCTGCTTGCTGTCGGCATTCAAGATGACCGAGATCAAGCGCATGCCATTGCGCTTGGCCGAAGCGGTCAGGCAATAGCCCGCCTCCTCGGTGTGCCCGGTCTTGAGTCCGTCGACCGTGGGGTCGGTGTACAGCAGCGCATTGCGGTTGCCTTGCTTGATGCCGTTGTAGCTGAACTCACGCTCGGCGTAGATGGGGTAGTACTCGGCGCTGTTTCGGATGATGGCGGCCGCCAGCACGGCCAAGTCGCGTGCCGAGGCCTTGTTGTTGGGGTCGGGCAGGCCTGCCGCGTTGGCGAAACTGGTCTTGGTCATGCCCAGCTTCTGGGCCTCGGCGTTCATCTTCGCCACGAAGCCGGCCTCCGAGCCACCGATGTGTTCGGCCAGAGCCTTGGAGGCATCGTTGCCGCTGGCGATGACCACGCCACGCAGCATGTCCATCAGGGACGCCTGCGCATTGAGGGGCACGAACATGCAGCTGTCACCCTCCTTGCCGCCGCGGCACCAGGCACTCAGGCTCATGGTGACGGGTTCGTTGGGCTTGAGCTTGCCGCTCTTGAGCCCCTGCTCGACCAGGTAGCTGGTCATCATCTTGGTCAACGACGCCGGCGGCAGCGGCTCGTCCGGGTTCGACGAAGCCAGGATTTGCCCGGTGTTGAAGTCCATCAGCACCCAGGCCTTGTTGGCGAGCACCGGCACCGACTGCCCGTTGGCGTCGGTGGTCATCGCGGGCTCAGCCGGTGCGGCGGCCTTGGGTTTGTGCGCGGCTGCGCGCGGCTTGGCATGTTGGGCGCTGAGGGCCGTGATGGGCGCGGCGACAAGGAACGCGCTGGCAAGGACGGCGCAAAGCAGGGAGGCAGAAGGGGTGCGGGAAATCATCGAGAGGTGCGTTTTCAACAAAGCGACAACGGGGAGCATGTTGGGGGCCGACCCCTCGCAAGGGGTCGTCACGACGCCAATTTGGGCAGCGTGCCCATTCGGTCACGGCATCCATTGTGGGGGCCCGCGTGCTGCGGGGCCAATGCGGGTCGTGACGACAACGAAACATCGTCAGGTCCGTTGGACGCGGATTCACCGCTTCAGGGTATCAACGCACCTGCCCCTGTAACCGTAGTGGACCGTCTGCCTTGCGGCGGCTGCCGTCCTGTGCGGGCAACACCGTCTGGTGCGCGCCGGATGTCGCAGGCCGCGGCGTACCGATGCTTTGCAGGCCGTTCATGCGGCCTGCATTCCGGGGCGCGCCCGCCGCCGAGCGCCGAACGCGCGATGCTTGATCCTGCTCAATGCCTGCCCCGCGACCCGTCCTCACACTGCAAGGCGTCGTCCACCCCTGCAGGAGAGCCGAAGTGTCCATTTCGCGTAGCTTGATCGCCACCTGCGTGGCGCTGCTGGGGCCGCTGGCCCAGGCCGCGCCCATCGCCTCGTCCGGCGTGACGATCCGAGACGTCAACGGGCTCAGCAGCAGCGTGTCGGCAGGCCCGGGCGAGGCGGCCGTGCTGGCGCCGCTGTCGCTGGATAGCGCGCTGGCAGGCGGCCTGCAGCAGTCACTGCACCAGGGCACGGCAGCGGCGGCGCAGCAGACGCTGCGCGGCGTGGCCACGCTGAGCGCGTGGCACCCGTCGGCGGCCAACCTGTTCACCGCCAGCACCGACGCCAGCTTCTTCAAGCATGTGCAGGTGCTGCCCGGCACGTCGGGTCTGGACTGGGGCGCGCCGGTCCAGTTCGACGTGCTGCTGCGCGTGGATGGACAGATAGGCGCCGGCTGGCTCAACCCGATGACGTTCGGCGGCATGCCGACCTACGGCAACGCGCGCTCGCTGGCCAGCGTCGACGCACGCGTGGACTACCGCATCATCGACCTGAACCAGGGCGTGCCAGGCTGCGGCGAGTGCGGTCCAGCCAAGGTGATGAGCTTCGGCTATTACGGGCACGTTCTGTTCGACGCCAAGGTCGACGCCTGGACCGGCGCCGAAGGCCTGATCGAGTCGCGCTGGGGGCCTCCAGGCGAATGGGTGGGCAGCACGCTGCCGTCGGCCAACGACTACGTATACGTCAACAACAGCATCCGCGCGTCCGACCAATTGAGCCACTTTCCGGATACGAGCCTGCGCCGCTACACCGTGTCCACCTTCGTCGGCAACACGCTGGAGATCTCGGGCGACATGAACCTGTTCGTACAGGCCATGGGTCAGGGCACGACGTCGCAGTCGAGCGGCTACTTCGCGCATTCCTTCGACGCCGACCTGGTCAGCGCCCAGGGGCTGGCCTTCGACGGCGAACTCGCCGGCATCTACGCAGCGGTGCCCGAGCCGGGGACGTGGGCGACGCTGCTGGCCGGCCTGGCCCTGCTGGGCGGCGTGGCGCGGCGCCGAGCAAGGCCCTGAGCCGTGCGGGCCTAAGGCCCGAAGCTCCAGCCGGGCTGAACCGTGTCAACTCGTCAGAGCGCCTGGTTCCTCGCCGGGCTGTTTCAGCCGGCGCGTCGGCGGCGCGCCGCCAACCACAGTCCCATCACGCCCACGCCAGTCAACGCGAAACCACCCGGCTCCGGCACGGACGAGGTGACCGTCTGGAAATCTACCGAAAAATCAACCGACTCAGCCAGCCCGGCGGTTCCCGTCGAGACGTTGAAGTTGTAGATCATCTGCATCGATGTGATGCTGGCGAAATCGGCGCCCGTGCCGAACTTCGTGCCGAGCAGATTGATCAGCGAATAGTTGAAGTAGAAGTCGACCGGGCCGGCAACTGCGCCGGATTGCGCCAGGCAATTGCTGTCGGAAGCACTGCAAACGGGCACCGCGGAGAACGTGAAGCTCGTCCAGTCGGTGTCGGTCGAGAAGAATTGCAGCGTGATCGGGAAGGCAGCGTCGGAACGCAGCACGGTGAGCTTCAGGCTGTCCGCCACGGACGAAAAGTTGACGCCAGCGAAACCGGTTCGATCGATGCCAAAGTCGGCTTTTGTCAAGTCGAAGCCAGTGTTGCTGGCCCCGTCCCACCGCAGTGCGCCGAAGCCCGCGACGCCGGCGTCATTGGCAAAGGAGAACCTGGAGGACGAGACACCGGCACGCGTACCGTTGAAGGCATCTGCGCCGCTCACGGCGTTGACGTAGATCTCGCGTTCGCCGCCGATGATCGATGCCAGATCGAGACCCGACTTCGTAGCGGACGAGGACGCCGTGCCGTTCGAGTTGTCCTGCGCCGCCGCCTGCGGGAAGTCAAAGTTGTCGATCAATGGCGCAGCGGCCTGTGCGCTGCCGGCAACGGCGCAGGCGGCCAAGGCAAGAAGTGCAGTCTTAGACATGGCAGGGAACCCTTCCAACTCCGCATCGGGCGCGCAGGATCACCGTGAACCTGGCGCGCAGGGCGAACTGCAAATGTCACTGAAATCCCGTCTGGACTCAAGGGACTGAAGACCCTGGGTTGCGGTGGCCCAGGCACCTCGCGTCCGACGCAGCGGCGCATCCGGCATCGCCTGACGCACCAGATCGATTCGCCCCACCGACTGGCCACAGGGTTGTTGCCGTCAGGCGTCACCGCCAAGCGCCTCCGGCAATGCCTTTTTGCTACGCGGCCCCAGGCCAGCCACCACCCCACCGCGCCCCTCGAAGACCGGCAGTTGCACCGACGGGCGCGACCTCAACTGCAACCCTTCCTTGATCAACCTCGCAGGGATGGTCCGCAGCTTTGCGGCCAAGGCCTTCCCACCGGCGAGCAGTCTGTCCGGTAGTTGCGGCTTTTGGTCGCCCGTGACGAGCGCAAGCCGTGCAACGAGGTGCATCTGGACCAGGCCGATCGCCGACGCTGCCCGCTTGCCCTTGAGGACCCGGGGCTGGTCACTCGCCCATGTCGGGAAGCCGCAATGGGCGCCTGCGGCAGCGAGACGCTTTTCGTCCGATCCTCAATTGCTAAGCGGCCCTGCTTGTTCACGCACGCGATGAACAATGTCTCCCAGCACCCGGAAGGATGCCTCCGTCCGAGGGTCCCCTGGATAACCGTGGTTGATGCGCAGATGATGGCTGTAGCGATGATCCGCGGAGAACAGGTGGCCAGGTGCGATGCCGATGCCCTGCTGGACGGCCTGACGATGAATGGACAGTGCATCCATGTGCTCCGGCAGCTCAACCCAGAGAAAGTAGCCGCCCTGCGGCCGCGTCACCTTGGTTCCGGCGGGAAAATACTGCTCGATCGCGCGAATCGCCGCTGCCTGCTGGCGAGCCAGCGCATGCCGCAGGGATCGAAGATGGCGCTCGAAGCTTCGTTCCTGCAGGAAATCGAGGATCGCCAGCTGTGAGGGCAATGCCGTGGCCAGCGAACTCATCAGTTTGTGTCGAGCCAGCCGCGTGGCGAATCGACCCGCGGCGACCCATCCGATCCGGTAGCCCGGGGCCAACGACTTCGAGAACGAGCCGCAGTGCAGGACCAAGCCATCCCGATCCCACGCCTTGGCTGGTGGCGGACGCCTGGGGCCGTGGTGAAGCTCCCCGTAAACGTCATCCTCGATCAGCGGGATCTGCTTGGCCGTCAACAACCGGACGAGCGCTTGCTTCGCCTCATCAGGCATCGTGCATCCCATGGGATTCTGGAACGTCGGCATGAACCAGCAAGCTTTCACTTCATGGGCATCGAGCACGCGCTGGAGCGAATCCATGTCCACGCCCGTGCGCGGATGCGTCTGGACCTCGACCGCACGCAGCCCGCGACGCTCCAGGGCTTGCAGGGCGGCGTAGAACGCTGGCGTCTCGACGGCGACAAGGTCTCCGGGCTGCGTCGTCACTTCGAGCGCAAGGTTCAACGCCTCCATGGCGCCGCTGGTGATCACAAGCTCGGACGGAGAGACGTCCATGCCCATCACGCCGTATCGCATCGCGACCTGATGACGCAGCGCGGGATTGCCCGGTGATAGATCCTCCACTGTCTGCCACGGATCCATTCGTCGCATCGCCCGGCCCATCCCCATGGCCAGCTGGGGCAACGGAAAGAGTTCGGGCGACGGGAATGCGGAGCCCATGGGCACCATGTCCCGCTGCCGGGCCTGGGCCAGTACCTGAAACACGAGGGACGAGATGTCCACCGGCATGGCGTAAGCCTGCGGAACCGAGGCGCTTGGCTCCGCTTCCGCGACGACCGGCGTCTTCTCGGTGACGTAGTAGCCCGACCGGTTGCGCGCCTCGACGTAGCCCTGCGTTTCCAGCAGGTAATACGCCGCGAATACCGTCGATGCGCTGATTCCTCGTTGGCGCTTCACTTCGCGCACGGACGGCAGCCGATCGCCAGGCTTGAGGTGACCAGCCTGGATCCGCTGCGCGAGCTCATCGGCGTACTCCTTGTATCGGTGCACCTCGTTCCCCTCAAGTCAGCCTCTGACCTGACACGGTCGTTCTCGACGATTCTGGCCCTATGCGCTGGTGACGGCAGCAACCATGCTTCGCGCCATGGATTGGGCCCCAGGCCCGAAGCGGACCTGTCAGCCAACCCGCCTGAAATCGAATCTTCCCCTTTCGCCAGCCTCCCTGATGGCTTCCCCTTTCAGCGACCACGCATGAGCATTCCAAGATCGGTCCGGGCTTCAAGGGCCATTGCCAAGAGCCAGGCGACTGTCAGCTGCGGCTGCGGAGCGGCAGGTGCGCGGGATGTCTTCGCCTGGCTCAGAAAGGCGGGGCTGACCCGGGCGGGCGTCCCTGCATCGCTGGGCGGCACTGGCGGGAACCGTGCAGAAGCGCTGAGCGAAGTGCTTCGCCTTCAGCAGACTGCGCCGAAGGCCGCGGCAGTGCTGGCATCGCATCAATGCGTCATCGGAGCGTTACTGGACGGACGAAATGCCAGCTTGCGTGACCATCGCATAGCGACGCTTGCCCGCGGCGACATCGCTGGCATCTGGCCCAGCTCCGCCATCGAGGACATGCTGCATCGAGGAAGCGCCGCGGTGCAGGCGCTCGATACCGGGCACGCGCTGACGCTGACCGGTCCGCTTGGCCGAGTCAACGTCGGTGGCTTGCACCCAATCTTGCTCCTGTGTCCCGTCCAGTGGAGTGCCGCACACCCGCCAGGACTGGCGCTGCTTGACGGAGGGCGGGATGGGTTGCGCTTTGCCGCTCTGCCGCAATCGGCGAGCGGTAGCGCAGACACACGACTGGCGTCGCTCGACAACCTGCTCCTGCGGGAAGACGAGCTGATCGACACCGATGGACTGCGAATTGCCATGCGGGCTGAACTGCAGGACCTGCACTCGATCGTGAGGCGCTGGCTTGAGTCGAAGACTCCCGTTGGCCAGCTCTGACGAGGTCGCCGAAGCCCGATGGCAACCGATGGCGGCCAGCACCCTTGCCATCACGTCGCGCGCACTAGAGCAGTGCATCCACCGCGAGACTCCAGCAGATGGGCTCCGGCCGGATCGCGTCCCCTCTGGCAGGCATGGGTGGCGGTTTCGCGCATCGCCGATGCACCTTGTCAAAAGCCCATCTGATACCCCTTTTGCCACCGGATTCTGAGCCTGTCGCGCAGAGGCGACCCTGTGCACAGTCCGGATACCTGCAGGAGTCGGGCCACGCAATCCATGTCCGCGGAATGAAGTGCGTCGCGATTGCTGCAAGCCTGTCCATCATGGGATCGCCGGTTGCGCACGACTCGCGGAACTCGGTGTGCAGATGCCTCACACGGATGCCAAGCCAGTTCATGTCCATGCCCCCGAACCTCCGCACCGCCGATGGCCTCGCGCTGCATCTGCACCACTGGCCCTGCCCGAACCCACGAGGCACGGCGCTGTTCGTGCACGGCCTCGGGGACCATGGGGGCCGCTACAGCTACCCGGCAGCGGCTCTCAATCGCGGGGGCTGGAACGCGATCGCGTACGACCATCGAGGCCATGGCCGCAGCGGCGGCGCGCGAGGACGCATCGACTCCGATGATGCATTGCTTGCCGATCTCTCCCTCGTGATCGATTCAGTGCGCGCGCAGTACCCCGGTCGGCTGGTACTGATCGGCCACAGCATGGGAGGTCTGATCGCATCCCGCTTTGTGGCTGAAACGCTGCGGCCACGGCCGGCGGCCTGGTCGCGCGAGGTGGATGCCCTGGCGCTCGCTTCACCGGCATTGGCCGCCGACATCAACGCCATGCAGAGGTTGATGCTGACCACGTCTGGCCTGGTTGCACCCAACTTCACCATGAGCAACGGCTTGAAGCCCGAATGGGTGTCGCGCGATGCCTCCATCGTGAAGGCGTACATCGCCGATCCGCTGGTGCACGACCACATCACGCCGAGGCTCGCGCGCTTCATTCTTCACGGCGGCAAGGTCGTCCGCTCGCTGGCGCCCCGCTGGCGTGTGCCAACGCTGCTGATGTGGGCCGGTGCCGACCGATGCGTCGCGCCGCGCGGCAGCGCGGCATTTGCGGCGGCCGCGCCTTCCGGCGTGGTGCAGGCGAGGCTTTTCGACGGCTTGGCGCACGAGCTTTTCAACGAGCCAGAGCGCGAACAGGTCATGGGCTGCCTGGCCGAATGGATGCTGCGCCGCCACTAAGAGGCTTCGAATTCGGCCAGCGTGAAGCTGCCCGCGAACGCCCGCGTCCTGCGGCAGCAGCCTGCCGGTTCGGAGAACCGCAAGCGCCTTCGCCGGGCACCTTGGGCAGCAACGCACCCTCGGCTGACCCGACGACATCGACATCACGGCCCGGAGCGGCCCAGGCTGCCGCGGCACGCCAGCGGCGACTTCCCCGACCAGCGCTTGAACGCGTGCCGGAAGCTGCTCGCATCGCTGAAGCCCAGCGCGGCGGCGATGTCCTCGACGGACAGGTCGGTTGTGCGCAAGTAGTCCTGCGCCAGCGCGTGGCGAACACGCGCCAACAAGTCGCTGAACGAGGTACCTTCGGCGTTCAGCCTGCGCCTGAGCGTACGCGAGGTCATGCACAGCGATGACGCCACGGTCTCGATGCTCGCAAACCGCCCTGGCGTCCGCGTGAGTTCCTCGTAGACGCGGCGCGTCAACCCCGCCTGCCATGAGATCTGCGCCATCAGTCGCTCGCAGGTCTCGGACATCTGGGCCGCCGTGATGGGGTTGGCCATATGCGGCGAGCGGTCCAGCCAGGCGCGCGGGTAGCGCAGCTCGTTCACGCCCTCACCAAAGCGAACGGGGCATTCCAGCATCCGCGCCACCTGCTCGGCATGGTTGGGCGTCGGCAGTGAGTAGAGGGCTTCGGCCGGCACGCACCACGGCCCCATCACGTCCTTGATGAGGGTGACGTGGATCGCGAACTGCATGTCGAGGAAGAAGGCGTATTGCTCGGCACTCAGGCCCAGCATCTCGACGTCGGCATGGCTCGGCAGGTGCCAAATCGCCTTGTCGCCCTCCTCGAGCAAGGCTACCGGCATCACAGGCGTGCCCAGGTCCTGGTAGCGCATCGCCATCTCGAAGCCCTGGCGCATGGAGTCCGCGCACAGCATCGCGTAGCCGTACAGCCCATAACTGCTGACGTGCATGCGCTGGCCGGCCACCAGGCCGAGCCCGGGGGTGGGGCATAGGCGGACGGCGTTGCGCCCCACGATCAACAGTTGCTGCACCGAGGTTCTGACCTCGGGATCGCGGATCTGCTCTGCGCTCAGGCCGGTGTCCGCCAGCGCGGCATCGCCGGCCACGCCGCACCCAGCCAAGGCTTGCACGACGCTCAGGATCTTCAGCGGCGCGTAGATCTTCTCTCTCACCCGGGCCGCGGCGTGGGCCGGGAAGCGTGGGACCGGCGGCACCAGGTCCGCGGCGGGACGAGAGGCAATGCGCATGGTGCGGGCGGGCGCGAACGAAAGCGTTGAGTGGAGGGTGCCGTCGCGCATTCTGCATGTCCGGCGCGACGCGGCACGCCAAGTTGTCCGATCCGATGCGCCCTCTGTCCGACTCTGACTTTTTGCGCGGCACTGCCCTGCACAGAATTCTTCCGGTCGAGCGAAGCGAGACGGCGCCAGTCACAGCCGCCCTTCGCCCACCTGCCGGCCCACCGTGTGGCCTCTTGCGTCGACGCCCCAATCCAGGGCACGACGGCCCGGCGTGGCGCCACCAGGCGCGACGGCCTTCACCCGATCGGAACCGCATGAACGAGGCTTCTTCTGGACAGCGGCGCTGGCGAACACGACGCCTGTGGCTCACCCCCCTTCGACGGTTCTCGCTGTGGCCGCCGGCGGCGCCGGCCCTCGCGCCACAGACAGATCCGCGCTCGGTGAGGCCGTTCACGCGTCGCTTGCCGCATCGGCTGATACGCCTTCTTCGAGCGGTATCTGAACCTACGCACGCAGACGGGGCAAGGCCAACATGCGGACCCAAGCAACCGGTATCAGGGCGGTCGGAAGTGCCGCAATTCGCGACGTGCCGGCCCACCCTGGACGCACCGCTATGACCACAGAACTCGCTCCCATGGCGCAGCCCGGCTTGGCGGCGGACCTGCCCACCCACAAATCCCTGCTGCTCGCGCGGGCCATGGCCGCGGTGCTGCTCGGCCTGACCCAGGGCTTCGGCCTCTACCTGGTCACCAACAACCTCGGCGATATCCAGGGCTCACTGGGTGCAACGGCAGCCGAGGCCAGCTGGCTCACGACCGCCTACTTTGCAACGGCGCTATGGGCCACATTGCTCGTCACGAAGATGCGCCTGCATTACGGTCTGCGCGCGTTCACGGTCGCCAGCCTGTGGCTGTTCCTGGCGATCAGCGCGCTGCACCTGCTGACGGACACCCTTGGTTCAGCGATCGCGGTGCGCGCCGCGCTCGGCCTCGCTGCTGCGCCGCTGAGCACGCTGGCGGTCTTCTACATGATGGAGGCGCTTCCTCAGAAGCTGGCCCCGCTGGCGCTGCTGATCGGCTTCGCCTGCCTGCAGCTGCCAGGGCCCCTGAGCCGCGTGATCTCGCCCGATCTGCTGGCGGCCGGCCGCTGGCATGGGTTGTTCTTGCTGGACGTTGCGCTGGCCGCCTTGAGCGTGGCTGCCATCCACGCCGTGCCCCTGAGGCCGCAGCCACGGCAGCCCGCGTTCGAAGCAGGCGATCTGGTGCCGTTTGCTCTGTATGCCGGCGGCCTGGCGCTGCTGTGCGTGACCATCTCCCAGGGGCGTCTGGCCTGGTGGACCGACGCAGCCTGGCTGGGCTGGTGCCTGGCACTCGCCATCGCCTGCATGGCGCTCTACACCCTCATCGACCTGAACCGCCCCCGTCCCCTGCTTGATATTCGGTGGCTGGCTCGCCCCTACATGCTGCGCTTCGTGCTGGCCGTGCTGCTGTTTCGCATCGTGCTGTCGGAGCAGACGGTGGGCGTCGTCGGGCTGATGTCGGTGCTCGGCCAGTCCAACACACAGATGCGGACGCTTTTCTCCCTGGCGAGCGCAGGTCTGCTGACCGGTTTCGTGCTCGCGGCTGTCCTGGCCGTCAGGCGCGGCGCACCTTTGCTGTCCGTCCTCGCCGTGGGGTTGGTGCTGTGTGCCGCGTACATGGACAGCCACGCCACGGCCCTGAGCCGACCAGAGCAGTTCTACCTGAGCCAGACCCTGCTGGCGGTCGGCTTGGGCCTGTTCTTTTCTGCCTCACTGCTGCAGGGCTTCGGGCCGGTGATGGCGGAAGGCGGGCGCCAACTCGTGAGCTTCCTTGCCGCATTCAGCGCGGCGCAGTTCATGGGCAGCTTGCTCGGCTCGGCGTGGGTCAGCACCTGGGTGGCCCGGCGCCAGAGCTTTCATTACGCCGCCCTCGTCGAACGCCTGGAGATTGGCGATCCGCAAGTAGCGATCCGCCTGCATCAACTCGCTGGCTCTGTGGCGCGCGTCGTGACCGATCCCACAGCGCGCGCCAGGCAAGGTCTCGCACTGCTGCATCAGCAAGTCAGCCGCGAGTCATTCGTGCTGGCATACGACGACCTATTCGCCTCCACCGGCGCACTGGCCGCGGCCATGTTGCTCTGGCTCACGGTCCTTGCCATCCGGGGACTGCGCCGCCAGTCCACCGCCAGATCCTGAAACAACAACCATCATGCGCAAGATCCCTCGCCTCTCAAACGTTGCCATCGCGGCCGCTGCCATCGGCGGCGTCGCGCTGGTGCTCCATGCGTGGCGCCTGCCGCCGTTTCAGGGCGCCGTCGAGTCCACCGAGAACGCCTATGTGCGCGGCAACGTGACAGTCATCGCACCCAAGGTCGACGGCTACGTTGCCGAAGTCCTGGTGCGCGACTTTGCAGCGGTCGATGCCGGCCAGGTGCTCGTCCGGCTGGACGACCGCAACTTCCAGCAACGACTGGCGCAGGCCAAGGCCTCACTGGCGGTGCAGGAAGCCAATCTGGCCAACATCGCCCAGGCGCGCCGGGTGCGGGAGGCCGGCATCGCCAATGCGCAGGCCCAGCTCGCGGCGGCCGAGGCCCAGCAGGCCAATGTCGCCGCCCAGCTCAACCGAGCCCAGGCGGAGGCGCTGCGCACACAGGCCCTGGTGGTCGATGGCTCGGTGTCCCGGCGCGAACAAGAACAGGCTGAAAGCGCGCTGCGCCAGGCCGAGGCCGGGCAACGACAGGCCGCTGCCCATGCCGATCAGGCCCGCGCCGCCATCCAGGTGGCCCGGCAGGACCTGCGTGCGGTCGATGTGAACAAACAAGCCGTGGAGGCCGCCATCCAGGGCGCCCAGGCCGCCGTCCAGCTGGCACAGATCGATCTGGAGAACACCCGCATCCGGGCTCCCCGTGCTGCCAACGCCGGCGAAATCGGCGTCAAGCTAGGTCAGTACGTGACACCGGGCACCCAGCTTCTCGCCCTCGTGCCGTCCCAGGTCTGGGTGGTGGCCAACTTCAAGGAGGCCCAGACCGCGCACATGGCGCCGGGTCAGGCGGCTCAGCTGCAGGTCGACGGCCTGGGTAACGCGAGGCTCAAGGGACGCGTGGAGCGGCTTGCGCCGGCCATGGGATCGGAATTCAGCGTTCTCCGCGCAGACAACGCTACCGGCAACTTCACCAAAGTCCCGCAGCGCCTGCAGGTGCGCATTGCCGTCGACGCCAATGATCCGCTGGCCAGCCAGCTGCGTCCGGGCATGTCGGTGACCGCCGAAGTGGACACGAGCGCGCAGCAGCCATGAAGCCGCATCTCAACATGGTCGCCCTGGCCATGGCAGCTGCCATGACGCTTGCCGGCTGCGCCGGGCATCCCCTGACGAACGTCAAGACGCCAGCACCGCCCGCCACCTGGCGGCATGCGGGGGGTGCAGCCTCTGTGCAAGATGCCTGGTGGCGCGGCTTCGGCGACGCGACGCTCGAGACGCTCATCCGCGAGGCGCTGGTGCACAACCAGGACCTGCGCCAAGCCGCAGCACGGGTGGCAGAAGCGCGCGCATTAGCGACCTCACAGCACGCTGCCTTCTGGCCAAGCCTGGATGCAGGCCTCGGTGCCGGACGCTCACGCAGCATCAGCGACGTGACGCTCAAGCCTTACCTCTCAAGCGGCCACCAGGAGCTGTTCCAGGCCGCGTACGAGGTCGACCTGTGGGGTCGGGTCGACGCTCTGGCCCGCGCCTCCGACCTTGGCGAAGAAGCCAGTCGGGCCGCACGGGACGCCGTGGCCCTGAGCGTGGCGGCCAGCGTTGCCCAGGCCTACATCGGCCTGCTCGAGCTGGACGCTCAGATGGACCTCGCCAGACGCCTGCTCGCCTCCAGGGAGCGCACCGTCGCCTTGATGCGGCAGCGCCGCGAGCAGGGCTACGCCAGCGGCCTCGAACTCGCCCAGGTCGAGGCAGAGCAACACGCGGGCGCCCAGGCGCTGCCGCAGCTCACGCGGGCGCTCGAGCGCCAGGAGGCGCAGCTCAACCTGCTCCTCGGTCGTCCTCCAGGACGGGTCGAACGGGGCGGCGACTTGGCCGCACTGCGCCCATGCGCCTTGCCTGACGCCGGATTGCCTTCGGAGCTGCTGCGCCGGCGGCCCGACATCCACGGGGCCGAGTTGCAGCTGGCGGCCAGCGACTCGCAACTGGCTGCCGCCCGCACGCAATGGCTGCCGTCGCTGCGGCTGAACGCAAGCTTCGGACACGTTGGCGCCAGCGTGCTGCGAGGCGACCCGTTCACGATCTGGAGTCTCGGTGCAAGCGTGCTGGCACCGATCTTCAATGGCGGCCGGCTGCAGGCGATAGCGCAGGCCAGCGAGGCCCGCCGGGATCAGTCCCTGGCCGCCTACGAACGCACGGTGCTGGGGGCCTGGGCCGAGGTCGAGATCCAGCTCAACAGCCACGAGCAGCAGCAGATCCAACTGCGCGAGGCCCTGGCCCAGCGCCAGGCGACGGCCGAGGCGCTGCACATCGCCGAGCGGCGCTACCGCGAGGGCTACGCATCCGCTTTGGATGAAAGGCTCGCCGAGCGCAACCTGTTCGGCGTGGACCAGAGTGTCACCAGCCTCAAGTCCGGGCTGCTGCAGACGCAGGTGGCACTGTTCCGCGCCTTGGGCGGCGGCTGGTCGGGGGTGTCACCATGACACGGTGGCTGAGGCGCTGCGCAGGCGCAGTGATTTGCCTGCTGGTCGCGGCCTGTTCCAGCGCGCATTACGCGATCAATCCGCGGTTGGTGCAGGTCGACCCGCACAAGGGCTACCGGCTGCAGCGCTTCGTCGCGCAGGACCCGGATGACAGCCTGCTGCTGCATGTCTCGTTCTCGGGCGGCGGCCTGCGCGCTGCGACGCTGGGCCTGGGCGTGCTGGACGAGCTGCGCGATACCGCCATCGACTGGGACGGCCGCCACGAAAGGCTGTTCGACCAGATCGACATCATCATGGGCCTGTCCGGCGGCAGCATGCTGGTGGGCGCTCTCGCCATGGGTGGCGAGGCCGGCCTTGCCAGTTTCGAGGAGGCCTTGCTGCATGGGTCGCCCCAGTCCGAGTTCGCACTGGGCCTGCTCGCGCCAGCAACCTTGTGGCGGTTGAGCTCGCCGAACTTCGGGCGCAGCGACGCCTTCGAGCGTTTCCTTGATGAACGCCTGTTCCACGGCACGACTTTCTCCGACCTGAGCGAACACCCGCGCAAGCCCTTTGCCGTCATCTACGCGTCCGACATGGTGAATGGCGGCCGCTTCGAGTTCGTGCAGGAGCAATTCGACTTCCTGTGCAGCGACCTCGGTGGCGTGAAACTCGCCCGCGCGGTGGCCGCCTCCAGCGCCGTGCCGCTGCTACTCAGCCCGGTGACCTTCTGGAACCATGTGCCGGGCACGCCTGGGCAGGACTGCGGGCCGCCGCTGCTGCGCCAGGCCGCCGCTGCGCAGCCCGTGGCAGCGAACAGCCGGCGGATGAGCGAGCTGGAGAGCTACCGCGACCTGCAGGCCGGCGGCCCACGCCGACCGTTCATCCACCTCGTGGACGGCGGCCTCGCTGACAACGTCAGCGTGCGCGGGCCGACGGACTACATCAGCCAGTTCGGCGGCATCGTCAGCAGCGCGCGTTTCGCAGGCTACCGACGACTGCGCCGGGTCGTGTTCATCGTGGTCAACGCGGAAACCAGCGCCCGGGCGCCGGAAGACCTCAGTGCCCAGGTACCCGGGCCGCTGCGCACGGCGCTGGCATTGGCCGACATCCCGATCAACCGCAACTCCGACGCCGCCCTGGGCCAAATGCGCGCAACAGTCCAGGCCTGGCGCGAAGAAGTGCACCGCGCCCAGGCGCGCGGCGAGGACACGCCGTTTGCCCCTGACGTGGAGTTCCACCTCATCGAGGTCACCCTGGACGGGCCGGACGCCGCCTTGTCCGAGCGGCTCAAGGCCATCCCCACCACACTCGAATTGCCCGCGGCCGATGTCGACTTGCTGCGCCAGCACGCCCGGCAACGCCTGCGGTCCGCGCCGGCATTCCGCGCGATGTTGCGCAGCCTGCAAGGCCCCGCAACCGCCGAGTGACCGCCATGCCTACCGAAACCTCATGGCTGGTGTCCGGCCTGCTCCTCATTGCCCACATGACCTTGGCCATGCTGCTCGGCTGGGTCATAGGCTACGAGCGTTTCTTCAGCGGACGGGCCGCCGGCAGCCAGGTGTATTGCCTGGTCAGCGCCACCTCGGCAGCGTTGACGCTGCTGGCCGGCCATCCGGGCCTCTGGTATGGCGGCACGCACCTCGAGCCGGGCAGCGGTGACCCGACAAGGGTCATCGGCGCCATCCTTACGGGCATCGGCTTCCTCGGTGCGGGCCTGATCGTGCAGACCGGCTTGAACGTACGCGGGCTGACAACGGCTGCCTCCATCTGGGGCGTCGCGGCACTGGGCATCCTCGTCGGCGTGGGCCTCTACCTGCCGGCCATCGGTCTGATGCTGCTGTTCATCCTGGCCGTGGAGTTGCTGCCAAGACTGGAGCACCGGCTGCCCGCACGCACTGCGTTCAGCAGCACGCTGAAGTTCCGCGAGGGCTATCAGCCAAGCACGGAGGTTGTGCAGGAATTTCTGGCGTCGCGCGGGCTGCGCATGCCGCCCAACACCATGACCGTGAAGTTCAGGCACGGGCACTTCGAGATCGACAGCCTCATCTTTGCCAATGGCGGAACACGCTCGATCACGATGAGCGAGGTCGCGCTGGAACTGTCCTCCCTGCCCGAAATCGAGTCGTTCGTGATGACGCGATCCAACCGCGAGTAGCCCCATGCAACCCGACACCGGCACTTGCAACCGCACGCCGCAAGGCGGCACGGCCCAACGGCTTTCACGCGCTTCGCACTCACGCACACCGGCCCCGCTGCGGCCTTCCCACCTTCACTCTCAAGGAGCGCTCCCATGAGCACCGTCAGCATCCTGCTATCGGCCTTTGTCCTCTCACTGGTCGCCCTGCTCCTCTTCGTCTGGACCCAGCGGCACGGTCTGTTCGAACGCAGCGCCAGCGGGGGTGAGGTCATCTTTGCGTCGGGTGAGGTCGGCAGCATGGAAGACCCGGCTGCCGGCGTCCTGCCGTCCCTCGCCAGCGAGGAACTGCAGCAGCGCGCGCGGGCTGATGCCTCGACGGCACCGCTGGTGTTCTTCTTCCTGTGCTGTGCCTTCGTCTGGCTGCTGGTGGCCTCGGCCGCCGGACTCACCGCTTCCATCAAGCTGCACGCGCCGGACTGGCTGACGGCACAGCCCTGGCTGACCTTTGGCCGCATCCGCACCATTCACCTGAACGCCGTGGCCTATGGCTGGGCGCCCATGGCAGGCCTGGGCATCGCGATGTTCATCATCCCGCGGCTGCTGAAGACGGAACTCGTGGGCGCGCGCTACGCGTTCATGGGCGCGGCGATGTGGAACGCAGCCCTGGTCGCCGGCCTGGGTGCCATCGCAGCCGGGATCAGCGACGGCCTGGAGTGGCTCGAGATCCCCTGGCAGATCGACATCCTGTTCGTCATCGGCGGTGCACTGGTGGGCATGCCGCTGGTGCTGACGCTGCTCCACCGTCGGGTCCGGCATCTCTACGTGTCGGTCTGGTACATGGGCTGCGCGCTGTTCTGGTTCCCGGTGCTGTTCGTGGTGGCCAACATGCCCGGGCTGCACCGCGGCGTGGAGCAGGCGACGATGAACTGGTGGTTCGGCCACAACGTGCTGGGCCTGTTCTACACGCCCCTGGCCCTGGCCTCGGTCTACTACTTCCTGCCCAAGGTCATCGGCCGGCCGGTGCAGAGCTACAACCTGTCCCTGCTCGGCTTCTGGGGATTGGCCTTCTTCTACGGCCAGGTCGGCGGCCACCACCTGATCGGCGGGCCCGTGCCGGGCTGGCTGATCACGCTGTCCATCGTGCAGAGCGTGATGATGGTCGTGCCGGTCGCCGCGTTCACCGTCAACCAGTACCAGACGCTCGAGGGACATCTGGGTGCGTTGCGAACCTCCCCGACGCTTCGCTTCATCGGGTTCGGCGGCCTGATGTACACGGCCTGCTCCGTGCAGGGCAGCGTGGAGGCGCTGCGCAGCGTCAACGCGGTGGCCCATTTCACCCACTTCACCGTGGCGCACGCTCACCTGGGACTGTATGGCTTCGTGACGATGGTGTTCTTCGGCGCCATCTACTTCATCACGCCGCGCATCTGCGGCCGTGAGTGGCCGTCGCAGACGCTGATCGCCGCGCATTTCTGGCTTGCCGCCGTGGGCATCACGGTCTATTTTGTGTCGCTGACGGTGGGTGGCTGGCTGCAAGGTCTGGCGATGCTGGACGAGAGCCGGCCCTTCATGGAGTCCGTCGCGGTGACTTTGCCGTATCTCAAGGCGCGCACGGTGGGCGGTGCACTGATGGGGCTCAGCCACCTGGTGTTCGCGTTTCATTTCATTTGGCTGCTGGCCGGTCGCACGACAGGTCGCACGGCGCCCACGCTGCTGGCCGCGCGCTGAGGAGACCTGAAATGCAAAACGAAACCCGGCTGATCGCAGGCGGCATGACGATGCTGAGCATCGCCACGAGCGCCCTCGTCGTGGTGCCTTACATGACGGTGGGTGAGGTGCGCGCGCCCGAGGGCCTCAAGCCCTACACCGCCGCAGAACTGCGCGGGCGGCAGGTCTACATCGCCAACGGCTGTGTCTATTGCCATTCCCAGCAGCCGCGGGCGAAGAGCTTCGCCCCCGACCACGCCCGGGGCTGGGGGCGGGCCAGCGTCGCCGCGGACTACGCCTATGACGCACCGCACCTGCTGGGCACCATGCGCACCGGCCCCGACCTGTTCAACATCGGTGCACGGCAGCCCAGCGAGCAGTGGCACCTGGGACACCTGTACCAACCCCGGGCCTATGTGCCGGGCAGCGTAATGCCGGGCTACCCCTTCCTGTTCACCGTCAAGGACCGGCTCGACCGGGGCGACGTGCAGCTGCAATTGCCGCCCGGCGAAGCGCCGCCCGGCAAGCTGGTTGCAGCCACCCCGGACGCCCTGGATCTCGTCGCCTACCTCAAGGCGCTCGACCACACCTATGCGGTGACCGCCCCGTCCTCAACCTTGGCCGACAAGCGCTGAACTTCAGGAGCCGACATGACACCCGACTCGCAGATCCCGGCGCCTCAGCAGCGCGAGAACCCCGACCCGCATGAGCAGGGACACCCCGTCCCGTGGTCGATGCGACTCCTGATGGCCATGCTGATCGTCTTCTGCATTGCCTACATCAGCGCGGCGAATATCGAGACTCCGGCCGCCTGGGGCGATGGGCGAGAGGCCGCCGAGCTGGGCGACAGCAAAGCGCCCGGCACCACCAAAGTCGATGGCGCCGCGCTGTTCGTGTCGCTGTGCGCAGCCTGCCATCAAGCAAGCGGACAGGGACTGCCGGGCGTGTTTCCGCCCCTGGCCGGCAGCGAATGGGTGCAAGGCAAGGCCGAAGCCACGGCCGCCATCGTGCTTCATGGCGTCAATGGCAGTCTGACTGTCAAGGGCGTCAGGTACCAAGGCGCCATGCCCGCCTTCGGCGGCCAGCTCAGCGATGAGCAGATCGCTGCGGTGCTGACCCATGTGCGCTCCCAGTGGGGAAACACAGCTGCAGCGGTCAGCCCCGAGACCGTGGCGCAGGCGCGCGCCGCCCACCAGCTGCGCACGGCGCCATTCGAGGGCGACAACGACCTGCCGGCACACGATTGACATGACGCCGCTGCAAGACGTCAAGGCATTGGCGGAGCCCGCGCCGCCGGGACGTCTGGGGCTCACGCTGCTCGCGTGCGCGCTGGTGACCTCAGTCTTCATCGTCGCCATAGCAAGGCTCACGGCAGGTTTCGAGCTATGGACGTTCGAGGCACGACGACGCCAAGAAGCCATCGAGGGCAGCATGGTGTTCCCGGCGATGGACCTCGTCGATGCAAACGGCCGGCTGCTGCGCCTGCCGGCCGGCGGCACGGGCCAGGTCATGGTGGTCGACTTCGTGTACACGAGCTGCGCGTCCGTGTGCCAGGCGCTCGGCGCGGAGTTCTTTCAGGCTCAGCAGCAGCTGCAGCGCGAAGGTCGGCGGATGCGACTGCTGTCCATCTCCATCGACCCCGCGCGCGACACGCCAGAGGCGCTGGCCGCCTATGCTGCGCGTCACCGGGCGGCCCCTTCGGTCTGGACGATTGCCGCCCCGCGGACGGCGGACGAGGGGCGGCAGGCCCGCCGGACGCTGGGCGTCATCGCCGTGGCTGACGGCACTGGCGGCTTTATCCACAACGGGGCCATCCACGTCGTCGATCCACGTGGCCGTGTCGCCGGGATCTTCGACACGGCCGAATGGCGACCCGCGCTCGCGTTGGCGGCCCGGCTGGAGCAGCGCAATCCATGAACGGATGGGCGCGTCGCGGCTTGCTGCTCCTGCTGCTGGGCTCGCCTGCAGTGCGGGCGTGGCTGGAAAGCCGGATGAGCCTGCACATGGCGGTGGAGCTGCCGCTGTTGATGCTCAGCGGCTGGATCCTTGCAGGTGCAGCGCCCGCACGCTGGAAGCTGCTGGCGCGCATGGACGCCGAAGGACTGCTCTGTGCAACGATTGCCGCGTGCGTCCTGGCGATGTGGATGGTGCCGGCAGCCCTCGACATGGCCATCATGGAGCCGGGCGTCGGACTGTTGAAGTACGTCCAGTGGATATCCGCAGGCGCCTTGCTACGCGGTGCACGTGACCGACATTCGCCGGTCGTCGCCGCGTTCTTCCTGCTGAATGCAGCATGGATGACAGCGACGGCAGGGCTTCTTTATCTGGATGCCGAGCAGCAGCTTTGTGTCAACTACCTCATCGACGACCAGCAAGCAGCCGGCTTTGCGTTGATGGCATGGGGTGTCGCGCTGGCAGCGTTCGCATGGAAGGTCTTGAAACCCCTGTTCTCTCCCCGCGTGGACGGGCAATCACTTCAGCTCGGGCAGCAGCCATCAACGCGCTCGCGCAACACAGAGGGCCGTGCTGCGAACGGCGACAAAGCCGAAACGACGATGACGGTGTTCAGCCCGTCAGCGCAGCCGAACGGCGATGAACGGCTCGCCGGACTGCCTGCTGAAGCGGATTGACATCCACAACTGCCCTTCCCCGAAAGCGGCACCGGCATGTCGATCAGCGCTCGGCCCCCAACTTCTCAAAGTCGGCATCCAGCCGCGACAGCGAAGACGAGATCCGGTCACGTCGCGCCTTGATCCAGTCACCCTGCTGCGCGATGCGCTGTGATGCCTCCTTGAGCATCCGGTCCATCTCGGCGGGCTGCGGGCCACCGAGGGTCTGGCGGTTCCTGACAATGGCCACCGGGTTCAGCGTGCTGCGGAACTCGGTTTCCGGCATCGGCAACGTGGCGGCGAAGTCGGAGCCCTTCACCGCTTCGGCATAGATGCGCTGCGCCTCCAGGTAGGGAAAGTCCAGGGGCTTGATGTCTTTGCGCTTCGCGTACTCGACCACTTCCGATGCGAAATGGTGCCCCACGCGGAAGGGCAGCCTGTACCTGCGCATCAAGACGTCGGCCAACTCCTGCGAGGCGGTCCAGTCGCTGTTGAGCTCTTCCAGCGCACGGTCTGGATCGACGACCAAGGCGCCCAGGATCTTTTCCCAGTTGTCGAGCACGCCGATGGCGCTGCGCACCATCGCGCTCGCCGGCCTGGACTCCTTGGCGTCGCTCATGCCTGTCGGAAGGTTGTGAGCCTGGAGCGCTGCACCGATCCCCAGGGTCAGGGCCATCGACGCATCGCGGCGCGTGCTGTTGAGCAGGCCGGGGTTGCGCTTCTGCGGCATGGCGCTGGACACATAGGTGTTGCCTCCGCCCTCCCGCAGCAGGATCCAGGGACGGGCCTGCGAGTACTGGACCATGACGTCCTCGACGAAGGTGCCCGCACGCAAGGCAATGGAAGCGACGATGGCACCTGCTTCGATGGGCTCATCCACGGACGAGACTTGCGATGCGTCATAGGCGTTGTCCACGATCGCCGCAAAGCCGAGGTAGTCGGCCATGCGCCTGCGGTTGAGCGGCCAGCTGGTGCCATTGAGCACGGTGGTGCCCATGGCCGAGCGGTCGACACGGGCATAGGCCTCACGGATGCGCTGGGAATCTCGCTCCAGTCCCGCCGTGATCCCCAGCAGGTAGTGGCCGTAGCTGTTGGGCTGGGCCGCGACACCGTTCGTGTAGTTCGGGACGATGGTTTCCCTGTGCCTGGCCGCGAGCGTCACCAGTGCATGGGTCGTCTTGTTGAGTTGTTCGGCCAAGGCCAGCATGTCATCGCGCAGGATGGCCGAGCGCAGGGTGGCCAGCATGTCCTGACTCGAGCGGCCCGCATGCAGCAGGGTGATCTGCGGGCCGGCCGCCTCGATCAATAGCGGTTCGAAGGTGATGACGTTCGTGGGCCGCTTGCCACCCGGCCTGTCGCCGTCAGCCAGCACCTTCGTGATGCCGGCATGGACCAGCCGCGTCATCGACCGGTCGAGCAGGCCCTCGTCGGTGTTGATGACGGCCGTGGCCTTGTTGATCTCGCCAAGCCAGAAGAACTCGTCGCGCACCGCACGGGGCTGGGCCTGCGAGGCGAGTGACAGGAGAGAAAGCGACAGGACTGCCGCCAGGCCTGGCGTGGAACGTCTCATGGTTGCCTCGTTCTATCGGGTCGTTGGTCGATGAGGCTGGACTCGGCAGAGGGTCCGGCTCGCCGATCTTACGAACGCGGGCAGGTGTCGGTGCGTGCATCCACTCTGAGAGACGCCATGGCGACACCTGGCATGCCGGTTCATTGACGGGAACCGGCGGCCGCCGCGACCTGTGCCTGGGGCAGGCATCACACAAGGAGGTGTTGGCCTGAGGTGCCGCTCACGCAAGTGCTGACCCCGCCATCGCGCAGTCCTCGGTCGCGCCTGCACCCGCATTGCGAAGCTCGCGGCCGCCCGCCCCGCAGGTAGGGCCGGCACGGTGGCGGCCTTGGGCGACTCGCGGCCCGCCGGTCCATGCCGTCCAGCGCGGGTCCCGATCCAGGATCGGCCCGACTCGGAACACCGCAAGGTTCGGCCCGCTTCGGGACAGGCTCCGGACGATTCGGTCGACATGCGCGACCAGTCAGGCACATGCGCAGACCGCTCGTCGCGAACGCCTGTCGATGGCAAGTCATCGCGCCGAAAGTCAGGCCATCGAGGACATCCCGTCGTCGAGCCACCCAGGAGATTCGCCATGAACGACACCCAGCAAACGACCCCCTGTACCTGCATGACCTGCCCGGGCGCTTCGTGCACCTGCGGCTGCCAGAAGCCCGCCGCAGCGGCACAGGCGCCGTCGGCCTGCGCCTGCGGCCCGCAGTGCCAATGCGGCCAGGGCTGCAGCTGCGCCAAGCGCTGAGCCGCGCCGAGGGGACATGCCGGCGGGAGCCCCCCGTCGGCACCCTAGGCTTCAATCGCCACGCAACACGCCGCAGGTTTGCATGAACACCTTCGCACTTGCCTTCGTTGGCGGCATCTTTGGTGCCGTCCTGATGGACATCACCGAAGCCGCAATGGCCAGGGCCGGCATCCGCAGTGGCGTCAATGTCGCCCTGGTCGGCCGCTGGTGCCTCGGTCTGGCACGGGGGCGCGTCGCCCACACCGACATCCAGGCGTCTCCCTCGAACCCACGCGAGACTGGCGTGGGGTGGGCTTTTCACCTGCTCATCGGTGGTGGCGGCGTGGCGCTCTTCTACCCGGCGGTCCTGGCGTGGCTGGACATGCCCTGGTCCCCCGTCCTGAGCGGCCTGCTGTTCGGCCTGGCCACGTCTGCGCTGCCCTGGTTCGTGCTGCTGCCGGCATTCGGCTGGGGCTGGTTCGGCCGGCGCGGCCCACGCGGCGCCAATGCCTGGCTCGCCAGCCCGCTTGCGCACATTCCCTATGGCCTCGGCATCGGCGCGGTCATGGCCCTGGGCCGCGGATTCCCGCTGTCCTGAAGCGCCATGGAACAAGCTCGCGCAGACCGTTCGGTCGAAAGAATCGACCGTTCATGGACATGCCCGCGCGCTCGCCCCGCCGCCGCTTGGTGGTGGGCCACACCGGACTTAGAGTCGGTTCGGCCACTTTCGATTCGCAACACCGTTGCTCGCATGTCTTCGTCAACTGCCTCCATCGCCCGCTACTGGCCGGACCGGCTCAAGGGTGCGCTCGTGGTCATCGCGGCCGCTGCGGCCTTCTGGGCCTTTGCCTCGACACTGCTGTTCTTCATGGCTCCCGGGCTCGAAACCTATCCACGCCTGCTGGTGTTTCATGAATGCGTCGGCCTGACATTGATGGCCTGTGTCCATGTGCTGCTGCGCACGCGTCGGTTTGACAAGTTCAACCCCGCTCTGCGCTGGCTGCTCATCGGGCTGATCTCGATCCCCACGGGCTACTTCGTCGGCCACCAGTTCGCCTTCATCCTGCTGGGCGAGCCGACACGCATGGTGGGGCACCAGCAGATCAGCCTGATTCCGATCCTCTTCACCGTGCTGGCCGGCGGCATCGCCCTGCACTACTTCGCGACCAGGGAAACCCTTGCGAAGGAAGCGACGGCACGTTCCGAGGCTCAGCGCCTAGCCGTCGAGGCCCAGCTTCGGCTGCTGCGGGCGCAGCTGGATCCGCACATGCTCTTCAATTCAATGGCCAACGTGCGCTCCCTGGTGCGGGAGGACGTCGATCGCGCCGAGCTGATGATCGACCAGCTCATCGTCTACCTGCGAAGCGCCCTGGCCGCCTCTCAGACCGAGTCGGTGGCGCTCAGCCGGGAGTTCGCGCAACTGCGCGCCTACCTGGACATCATGGCGTTGCGCATGGGTCCGCGCCTGAGCTATCGGCTGGAGCTGCCGGCCGGGCTGGAGCGCACCGAGGTGCCGCCCATGCTGCTGCAGCCGCTGGTGGAAAACGCCATCAAGCACGGCCTGGAACCGAAGGTTGGCCAAGGCAGCATCGAGGTGGTGGCGCGCGCCATGCCCACGGGCATCGAGATCCGCGTGAGTGACAGTGGCCTGGGATTGCCGGCCGACGAGGACGAGGGCCCCACGACGCGTCCGGCCAACTCCAGCTATGGCCTGCAGCATGTGCGGGACCGCCTGCGCGCGCTCTACGGCCCGGCCGCGCGCCTCAGCCTCGAACGCCGCGAGCCCACCGGCGTCTGCGCCGTCGTGTTCATTCCCACCTGAATCCCGCCCGCATCGAGCGCTACTACGCGCACGGAGCCCCCAAGTCGCATGCCGAGGAGAGCTGCATGACCCCGAGCCGACCACCGACTGCCGTCATCGCCGAGGACGAGCCCGTTCTCGCACGCACGCTGACCCGCCTGCTGGAGCAGGTGTGGCCGGAACTTCAGATCGTCGGCGTGGCCGACGACGGGCTGCAGGCCACCGGGCTGGCGCTGGCGTCCCTGCCTGACGTGATGTTCCTCGACATCAAGATGCCCGGCCGCACGGGGATCGAGGTGGCCGAGGTGGTCGCCGACGACTGGCCCGATGAGCGGGCCGAACCGCTGTTCGTGTTCATCACGGCCTACGACAACTTCGCCGTGCCGGCGTTCGAGCGCGCGGCCGTGGACTACCTGCTCAAGCCTGCCACGGCCGAACGCCTGCAGCAAAGCGTGGAACGGTTGAAGTCGCGCCTGGCGGACCGCGCGGCCTCCCCCCAGGCCGGGGACATGGCGGCGCTGATGCAGCGCATGCAGTCCATCGCCAAGCCCGAAGGTGCGCCGGTCGAGCGCATCAAGGTCATCCGCGCCGGCGTGGGCAACACCGTGCGGATGATCCCGGTCACTGAGGTGGTCTGCTTCGAGGCCACCGAGAAGTACGTGAACGTCGTGACCCCGGCCGGCGAGGCGCTGGTCCGTATGAGCCTGCGCGAGCTGATGGCGCAGATCGACTCGACCGACTTCATCCAGGTGCACCGCAGCGTGATGGTGAACAGCACCGCCATCCTCAGCGCCACGCGCGACGAGAACGGCCACTACAGCCTCTCGGTGCGCGGCCTGCAGCGGCCGTTGAGGGTCAGCCGCGCGTTCGGTCACCTGTTCAAGCCCATGTGAGCCTGGCGGTGCCCCGGGCCCGGTCGCATGGCGCGCCGGGCCCGGGGGTCACGGGCGCGCGCGCTCGAGCGCGTGCAGTCGGACCTGCAGGTCCTGCGCATCAGCGGCGCCGGCAAGGTATTGCTCGGCGGCGCTTGCCGCGCGGCATCCGGCGAACAGCGCCGCCACGGCCCGCCGCAGCGGCGTGGCCACGCGCCGCCCGGCATCGGCGGACAAGCCGTCCACACAGTCCGGCGACGGCGTGCCATGCCGGTCCGCAGTGCAGGAGAAGCAGGCAGGGATTCGGGCTGGGTTCATGGGGCGCTCTCTCAAGGTTGATCGATGGGATGTCTGCGATGGGCGCCACTGTCGCGGCTTGACAGGGCAGCCCGACAGCGCCGTGCGACGGGCGACGCGCCCGGGGGCTGCAGCGGTTGCCAGCGTCGACCGGATGGCGGGTTGGCTCGCGACGCCGTGCCCGGCCAGCGCCTGCAAGCCGGCCGCGCCGAACCCGGCAACGTCCCGCGCCCGTGATGGCGCCGGCAGCCGCGCTCCGACCGCTCGGTCGCCAGGTTCGACCACTGCCGGACGCCAGCGCACGGCTGGTCGCCTGAGGCTGTCGGGCCAGCGGGCCGCGCCGCACAGTGGCTTCACCAACTGACCGAGCCCGCTTGCGGGCCGGCCCTCTCAACCCCCACCGCTCAGGAGCCACCCCATGCATCGCCCTCTCCTCACCCTGCTGTCGCTCGCCGGGCTTGCCGTCACGGCGGGCTGCATGTCCGCGCCCAAGGACCTCGACCTGGCGCTGACGCGCACCAGCGTCGACAGCAAGTACGTCGTGACCCTGCAGCCTCCCGCTGCACCTGCCGCCATCAACCAGCTGCATGCGTGGCAGGTCAGCGTCGCCACCCCGGCCGGCGTGCCGGTGACGCATGCCCGCATCCAGGTCGATGGCGGCATGCCGCAGCACGGTCACGGCCTGCCGACACGCCCCCGGGTCACGCAGGAGCTGCGGGCCGGCACCTACCTCATCGAGGGCATGAAGTTCAGCATGACCGGCTGGTGGGAAATCAAGCTGGCGATCGACGGCGCGCAAGGCGCCGACAGGCTGACGTTCAACACGGTGGTCACGCAGCCGGGCGCCGCTCGCTGAAGCGCGCCGCCCCTCGCAAGGAGACCGTGATGAGCCGACCTGACTCGATGATCTGGCTGCTGATCGGCGCCGTCGCCGCCAGCGTGGCGCTCGTGGTGACACGGGCCAGCGCCGATGTCGCCGAACCGCCGCGCGCCGCCTCGGGCTGGAACGCCGAGGAGCTGGATACGCTCGCCTCGCTCAGCCTGAAGCGCCTGCCGCCCCAGCCGGCCGACCCGTCCAACGCGGTGGAGCGCCTGCCCGCCGCCGTGGTGCTGGGGCAGCGGCTGTTCAACGACCCGCGCCTGAGCAGCAACGGCGCGGTGTCATGTTCGAGCTGCCACGACGCGCGCAAGCAGTTCCAGGATGGGCTGGCGGTGAGCCGCGGCCTGGGGACGGGCACGCGCCGGGCCATGCCCATCGTTGGCAGCGGCCACGCCACCTGGCTGCTCTGGGACGGCCGCAAGGACAGCCTGTGGGCCCAGGCACTGGGCCCGCTGGAAGACGCCGCCGAGCACGGCGCCAACCGCACGCGCCTCGCGCGAACCATCGCGCAGCATCACCGCGTGGCCTATGAAGCCGTGTTCGGCACGATGCCCCCGCTCGGCGGCCTGCCGCCCGACGCCGGCCCCCTCGGGCCGGCGGCCCAGCAGGCCGCATGGGCGGCGATGCAGGCGCACGAGCGGCAGGACGTGTCCCGGGTGTTCGCCAACATCGGCAAGGCGATCGCAGCCTACGAAAAGTCGCTTGCGTTGGCACCCTCGCGGCTGGACCGCTACCTGGACGGCCTGGCCCGCCGCGACCCCGCCGCCGCCGGCCTGCTGAGCCCGCCGGAGTTGCGCGGCCTGCGCCTGTTCATCGGCAAGGCCCAGTGTGTCAGCTGCCACAACGGGCCGCTGTTCACCGACCAGCAGTTCCACAACACAGGCGTGCCGCCGCGCAGCGCCGCGAACCCCGATCGCGGCCGTGCCGCAGCGGTGGCGAGGGTGCTTGGCGACGAGTTCAACTGCCTGGGGCCGTTCAGCGACGCGCAGCCCGCTCAGTGCCAGGAGCTGCGCTTCATCGTCAGCGACGATCCGGCGCTGGAGGGGGCGTTCAAGACGCCCGGCCTGCGCGGCGTGGCCCAGCGGCCGCCCTACATGCATGCGGGCCAGTTCGACACGCTGGAGCAGGTTGTCCGCCACTACGTCGCAGCGCCGGGCGCCGCGGTGGGTCGATCGGAACTCACCGCCCGCCGAGCAGGCAGGCGGCCACTGCAAGCCAACACGCGGCCCCCGATCGAGCTCAGCGATGCCGAACTGGCGGACGTGGTGAGCTTCCTTGGATCGCTGAGTGCCGAGCAGCCCCTGGCAGGCGCTGCACCGTGAGCGCGGCCCCGCCCACCGAGGGCCTGCGGGAGCAACCCATGCCCCATCAGCTCGATGCAATTCCGCGCCAGCTTGCCCACACGCTCGAGTCGCTGGCGCTCTCCATGTCGGATGGCCTGCTGGCGTGGCAGGAGTATTCGGACACCCTGGCCTGCCATCTGCGCCGACAGCTTTGTTGCTCGACGGTCGACCTGTGGCGTGTCGCGGTGGTCTGCGGCCACCGCACGCTGGTCCGCATGGGCCACTGCCGGGCCGATTCGGTGGGAGGGCCGCAGCTGCAGGTGCCGCCGGGGGCAGCGCTGGACCTCTATCTTGCGCAGGTGCGCGTGCTGGGCGTGTACGCCTGCAGCGACAGCCATGAAGACGCGCTGGGACGCGCACTGGAACGTGGCGACGCCCCGGGCGACCCGCCGGGTGCCTTCATGGACGCGCTGCTGGCCATCAACGCCGAAGCCATTGGTGTGCTGAGCTGCCGGCATGACGGCGGCCCGCGCCTATGGGCAAGCGGCGAGCGCGCCTTGCTGAAGCGACTTGCCGCCAGGGTGGCGCTGCACCTGGCCCGCATCGACATGCGCCGCTGCGAACTCGATGAACCGCCGGCGTGCCCTCACGAGATCGCCCCCGCCGCCACCGTGGCAATGAAGGACGCAGACCCTGGACTCGTCAAGCCGGGTGCGCCCCCGGTGCCGACGCTGCATGCGATGACTTGCCGCTGACGCCCCCCCATCGGACCAACGAACCCATGAAGTTTTCCGCCCACCTTGGTATCGCCAGGCGGCTCTTTGCAGCGTGGCTGCTGCTGGTCGTTGCCATGGCCGGCGTCGCGGCGGTGGCCTGGTCAGCACTGGCCGACATGGCCGACGCCGCCAACGATGCCGGCGCAAAACGCGCAGCCCAGCTCGTCACCATCGCCGACATCGAGCTGAACGTCACGCACATATCCCTGCAGATCCGGCACCTGATGCTGGCGAAAGCGGCCCCGGAGCGGGCCGCGACCCTGGCCGACATCGAAACGAAGCGCGGACGCATCGAAGGCGCTTTTCAAGCCTTCGCAAGCCGCCATGACACCGCGGCGGAACGGGTCACAACGGATCGGATCTGGGCGCTGGTCCAACAGTTCTGGCGCGCGGGCGCCGGCAATGTCAGCCTGGCAGAGGCAGGCAGCAACGACCGGGCGTTGGAGTTCCTGGTTGACCAGACCATCCCGCTGCACGATGAACTGCTGTCCGCGCTGGATCAGGAGAAGACGCGTCAGCGCGCAGCGCTTGACGCCGAAGTCCAGGCGATCCGGGACCACGCGCACGGCACGCGCCACCTGCTGCTCGGCCTGGTGATCGCGGCGACGGCAGTCTGCCTCGTCGCTTCCCTGTGCCTCACCCGCCTGATGCGGCGACGCATCGCCGCGTGCTGCCTGGTGGCCCAGCGCGTGCGTGATGGCGACCTCACCCAGCGGGTCGTTGACGACAGGCGCGATGAATTCAGTCCGCTGCTGGCCACGATGGCCGACATGCAGGCGGCTGTCGCGCGCATCGCCTCGGCGGCGCCCCGCGGCGCGACCGTGCGGCAGGCCGAAGGCCACGCCAACACGGCCGGACAACTCGCCGCGGGCGCGAGTTCAGTGGTGGCGCAAGGTGGTGCCGCGGCGGGCCGGGTGGCCGACACGATGCAGAGCATCAGCCTGAGTTCCCGAAGGATCACCGACATCGTCGCCGGCAACAGCCATCTGGCCCAACCCGTCGCCCAGATCAGCATGGCCAGCGCAGAGCAGGCTCAAGGTGCAGGGCAAGCAGGTGTGATCGTCAACGGCCTGGACGAAGCCACGCGACGGCATGCCGCCTTGGTCGAGGAGGTGGCGGCGGCGGCGCTCGACATGCAGCGCCAGGCCGCCGGGCTCGTGCGTGCCGTCGATGCCTTCAAGGTCGCGTCTGATTGACACAGGGTGCCAATCGAGCGGGGTGCAGAAGCCGGCACGCGGCTGGCGAATGGGGCGCCGACGCCCGAGCCTGGCCGGCTCGCCGGTGGGATGCGGCTCAGCGCCGCGCTGCGCGCTGTCCTTTTGGCGAAGTCGCGGCCGGACCGTGCATCAGGACGGCCTGGACCGTCTCGCGCAGACGGCGGTGCGCAGCGTCGGCGCCGTGACGTGGATGCCAGGCCATCCAAAGGCGTTCTGGCGGCGCCTCGAATGGCAGCGCGAACGCGACGAGCCCGAGCGCCGGCGCCATGGCGCGCACGATGCGCTCGGACGCCGTGGCCACCCAGGGGGAGCGCGCGGCGGCCACCAGCGCGGCATAGCTGCTGGGGACAGTGAGCGCGAGCTGGCGCGCGAAACCGTGCTGCGCCAGTGCGTCGTCCACCGGTGAGCGTTCGCCGCGCCGCGGCGTCACCGCCACGTGCATCGCGTCAAGGTAGCGCTGCACCGTGAGCCTGCCCCGCGCCAGTGGGTGGTCGGCCCGCACGGCCCCCAGCGGCGCGTGCCGCGAAAGCTCGATCGCCTCGACTTCAGGGTCGCGTCCGGTGAAGCTGCCGAGGTCCAGGTCGATGCGGCCGTCGCGAAGCGCGCCGCGGTCATCATGCAATTCGGGCACGAAGTGCAGCGTGGCGCGCGGCAGGGCCTCTCGCAGCGCCAGCGCCAGCGCGGCGGCGTAGGCCACGACCAGGCCGTCGGGCGCGCGAACGACGAAGCTGCGCTCGAGCGCCGCGGCGTCGCGTTCGCCGGGCGCAGCCACCAGCGCGTCGGCTTCGGCCAACAGGCGGGCGATGGCCGGCTTCATCGCCAGGGCGCGCGGCGTCGGTGTCAGGCGGCGGCCGGCGCGCACGAACAGCGGGTCGCCCATCGCCTCGCGAGCCCGCGCCAGTGTGTGGCTGGTGGCCGGTACCGACAGGTGCAGGAGTTCTGCCGCGGCCGTGACGCTGCCGGTCGTCAGCAGCGCATCCAGCGCACGCAGCAGGTTGAGGTCCCATGATTTCATCTGATGCAATCAATGATTCAAAACATTGCACTGTACGGAAGTGACTTGCCTTCCGACACTGCGCGCCGATGAAGACCGCGCCCTCTGCCGCCACCCCCGCGCTGCTGGCGCTGCTGCTCGTGCTGTCCGGCCTGGACCAGACCCTGCTGTCGGCAGCGCTGCCGACGATCGTGCGCGAACTCGGCGGAGCCGACCGCTCGTCATGGGTGTTTGCCGGCTTTCTCGTGGCGTCCACCGTGGCGATCCCGGTCTACGGCAAGCTGGCGGACCGCTGGGGCGTGAAGCCGCTCCTGCTGGTGGCGGCCGGGCTGTTCATGGTGGGCGAAGCGGCCTGTGGCACTGCGTCAACAATGCAGGCGCTGGTCGCCGCGCGGGTCGTGCAGGGCCTCGGAGGCGGCGGGCTGATGACGTTGACCTTGCTGGCCACCTCGGCGCTGGCACGACCAGGTGCGCGCAGCCTGGGCGTGGCACGCCTTGGCGCCGCCTACGGCCTGGCGACCATGGCGGGACCCTTGGTGGGCGCAATCGTCACCGAGCATCTTTCTTGGCGCTGGGCCTTCCTGGCTGCGTTGCCCCTGGCACTGATCGCCTGGGTCGGGCTCGCGCGCACGCCGATGCCCCCGCCGCAAGGCGAAAGACGCCCACTGGATTGGCCCGGCGCGGCGCTGTTGGCGGCCATGCTGGTGTGCGCACTGCTGGCCACGCGCCATCGCCTGGTGGGCGCCAGCGCGGCCACCGGCCTGGCCGCCGCAGCGATGGCGCTGCTGCCGGTCTGGCTCTGGCGTCAGCGCCGTGCCGCCGACCCCATCGTGCCGCTGTCCCTGTTCAGCCGCCCGGGCTTTGCGGCCAATGCCTGGCTGGCGGCCAGTGCCGGCATGTCGCTTTTCACGGCTGTCGTGTTCGTGCCCCTGTTCCTCCAGGGTGTCCGGAACCTGACGCCCACCGCATCGGCCGGACACCTGATGCCGCTGATGGCGGGACTGCTGGTCGCCTCGCGACGCGCCGGCGCCTTGCTGCGGCGCGGCAGGGCGCCGCGCTCCCTGGCCGTGGCGGCATCGACCCTGATGGCCGGCTCGCTGGCGCTCCTGGCCACTCTGCTGCACGCCGGCATCACCTCGCCCTGGGCTGTGTCGGCCGTGCTGCTGCCGCTGGGCGCAGGGCTGGGGCTGGTCCTGCCAGTCACGACCATCGTCTCGCAGCGCGCTGCCCCACCAGCCCAGGCCGGGATCGCGACCGCGCTGCCCATGATGCTGCGCGCCCTGGGCGGTGCGACCGGGGTGTCGGTGCTGGCGGAGTACCTGTCGCGCCATGCGGGCTTCGGGCTCGTCACCGCGCTGGCCGGCGCCTTCACGGCGGCCGCCGTGGCTGCTGTGCCGGCCTGCCTGGCGGCCCGCGCGTTGCCGCCGCGCCTGGCGCCCCATGCGACGCCAGGCGGGTCGGTCGGCACGGACCTGCACCACCCGGTCTCGTGACGGCACCAACCGCGCCGCGAATCAGACCCTTGATCGCATGCCGCTCGCGCCCCCGGGCGGCGCGGCTGACAGTGGCGTTCAGCGAGATCAGGCAGCCCGCCGGGCCAGCATCGATCTTCCGAGCCTTCAACTTCACGCTTCCATGCCAGCTCGTCGTTCATGCCAAAGCTTCGCGTTCGCGCTGATGCTCGTGTCTGCCCCCTGTGCCATGGCCCAGGAGCTCGATGTGCTTCATCAACTGCGCCATGCCGGCGTCAGCGTCCTCGCCATTGGCGCCCTGTCGGTGCTGGCCCTGGCGGTCACCATCGAGCGCCTCGTGCATTTCAGGGCCGGGCGCTGGGCCCCGGCCGCGCTCGTACCCCAGTTCCTGTCGCTGCTGGATGCCGGGCGGCTCGAAGAGGCACGTTCGCTGCTGGACTGCGATCGCAGCGCATTGGCTCGCATCCTGGCCTTCGTGCTCGAACACCGCCATGTCGATGCCGGCGTCCTGGCGGCGCGGGCGGCGGAGATGGCCTCGCATGCCCTGCGGCAACAGCAGCTGAAGGCCTACGCGCTTGCGGTGGTGGCCACGGTGGCGCCCATCGTCGGGCTGCTGGGAACCGTGATCGGCATGATCGAGGCGTTTCATGTCATCGCCACCGCGGGCGGTCTCGGCGACCCCGCCCTGCTGGCCGCGGGCATCAGCAAGGCGCTGGTGAACACGGCAGCCGGCCTGTCCGTCGCCTTGCCCGCGCTGGCACTGCACCACTTCTTCAAGCACCGCCTGACGGCCGTGGGGCTGGCACTGGAAGCGCAGCTGAACGAGGTGCTGGACAGATCACTCCAGGTGGCGGTGCATCACCATGCGCATTGACATGCAGGATGCCGAGGAGCCGGAGATCGGTCTGATCGCGCTGATCGACTGCATCTTCTTCTTGCTGATGTTCTTCATGGTCGCCACCGCCTTCAAGCAGCAGGCCGGTGACCGCGAGCCGCAGGACCTTCCCATCGAACTGCCCGCAGCCGAGGTGACGCCGCAGCGTGCGCAGGCTGCGCCAACCGAGCCCCTGCTGATCGGCGTCGATGCGCGCGGCTGCTTCCAGCTCGGCGGCCAGACGGTCGGCGTGCAGGTTCTGCGCGAGCGGCTGCGCGACGAGGCGCGCGAACAGCCACGGCGCACGGTGCGCATCGAGGGCGACCGCCGGGCCAGCTACCAGCACATCGTTCACGTTCTCGACCTGTGCGCCAGTGAGGGTCTGACATCGGTCTCGCTGCGCACCCGGCCATGAAACCGTCCCGCTGGGCACGGCGTGACGCGCTGGGCTGGCTTGACCGCCATCCCTTCCTCGTCGGTTCGCTGCTGTTGCATGCCGTGCTGCTGGCGCTGCTGTGGGTCATCGGTCCGCAGCCCGCCGGGCCGCCAAGGGAGGCACTGCGCAGTGCGAAGGACCAGGCACGCATCGATGCCTCGGTGCAGTCGGCCCGGCAGATGCACCTGGAGCGGCGAGTCCGGGCACTGGAGGCGGCGCGACGCGCGCTGGCGGGCGCGCCGGCGCAAAGCGTGAGCGTGCCGTCCCCGCAGCCACAAGCCCTGATCGAACGTGCGCAGGCGGCCGTCCAGGCGATCCGGCAGGCCGAGCAGCGCCGGCGGGCCGAGGACCTGTCGCGTCTGCTGAAGCTGTCGCTGCACCAGGCGCTGAGACAGGTTCAGGCCGAGATGCCTGCCGAGAGCGCCAAGGGCGGGACCATCGACGAGCAGTTGTCGCGACTGGAGCGCCAGGCGCAGGCGGCCGTGGCGCGTGAGGCCGCGCGCCGGCAGTCCGGCTTGCACGGGGCGCCGGTGCAACTGGTCAGGAGCCCGGCGCCGGGCGGGCGTGGCGCAGCCGGTGGACGGGGCGGACCTGGCGGTCCGGGCGGCGGCAAATCCGGCGGCCCGGGGTATGCGTTCTTCGAGGATCACATCTACACCGAGCGCCGGCCGCTCAACCTGCCGCCGGCGCAGCGGCCGGGAACCGGACACCGTCTCGGTGCCGGTGGGCAGTTTGCCGACCGCATCTACCTCGACCGCTGGTACATCGCCGGTCCGTTCGAGGCCCAGGGGCGGGCCAGCCTGGAAGCGCCTTATCCGCCGGAGTGGGGCGTCGATCTGGATGCCGCCTATGCAGGCAAGGGCGGTCGCACGCTGGGGTGGCGCTACAGCGGCGACCAGCCCTATCCCGTCGAGGCAAAGCCTCACGCCGAGAACAGCATCTACTACGCCTATGCGGAACTGCACGTGGACCAGGCGCAGGAGGTGTGGCTGGACCTCGGCGTCGACGACGAAGGCAAGCTGTGGCTCAACGATGCGCCCGTCTGGACCAGCGACAGCGGCGACAAGCCCTGGTATCGGCAGCCCTACTACACCTTGCACACGCAGCTGATGAACTACGGCCTGGTCGAAACCACGGTGCGGGTGCGCCTGCGCGCCGGCCGCAATACCTTGCTGCTCAAGCATTACAACGCCAGCGGGATCAAGTTCTTCTCGGTCGTGCTGCGACCGGCCTGAAGTCCAGGGCCATGCCGCCGCGTCGCCGGGCTGTGGCCCGCGTGTGCCGGCGCCCGCCGTCCGGTCGTGCGTTCGGACCCTTGCCGGACGGATTTCGACCGTTGGGCGCCTGCCGCTGTCGCTGCCTGTGGCTGACGCCGACAGTGCACCGCAGCGAACGCAGGTCGCGTTTGCGTCAACCAGGAGCATCCACGTGGACGACGCTGAAGAACAGGCAGTGCAGCAGGCCGGCCGGGCCCCGCGGCGGCCCGGCCCCGAGGCCGCCTTGCGGCATCTCCAACGGACGCAGGTCCCGGCCCGGCAGAGAACGGGAAGGGACACCGTCATCCGCTGGCAAATGCCGTCGGCCGGCCTGAAGCGCGGCGACCCGTGCGAGGCGGCGGGCCGGGTACCAGCGCCCGAGGCCCTGCGGCACCTGCTGCCCTGACTCAAGGAGATCAAGACATGGAATACATCGTTGGCATCACCCTCGCGGTGTTGTTTTGCGCGGCCGCCGCCGGACTGGGGCTGGACCGTGAGCGGGCGTTCTACCCCGCCGTCGTGATGACGGTGGCGTCGTACTACCTTGCGTTCGCCGTCGTCGACGGCCGCGGCGCCGTCATGTCGGCCGAGGTGGCGATAGCGGCCATCTTCATCGTCTCGGCGGTTGCGGGGTTCAAGTTGAATCCATGGATCGCCGTGGCTGCACTGGGCGGGCACGGCGTCATGGACGCCCTGCACCACCACCTCGTGCACAACGCCGGCGTACCGCAGGCCTGGCCGGGGTTCTGCATGAGCTTTGACGTCACCGCGGCCGTGCTGGTGGGCTGGGGCATGCTGGCTCGCACCCGCGGCGATGCAAAGCGGCGCGGCCTTGGTCTTCGCTGAGCACGGCGCCATGCGATCGAGAACGCCATCGCACCCGATCGCTGCGGGACTCGAGGGAGCCGGCACGGCCCGTTGGGCCTGGCCAAGACGCGCATGACGCCCGCCAAGGGCTTCCTGCCGGGAGCTCACGAGTCGCTCCACCGCGCTGCCTGGCGGCTTCATCGAGCCCGGTCCACTGAGGACCGCGACATGAAGGTGCGGCTGGCGCACCTTCCTGCCAGTTCCGCCGGGTGGCTGGTGGCCGTAACCTGCGCCTGTCACCCGACTTTCGAGGAGACGACATGAACCGGATTTTTCGAGCACTTGCAGCCGTCGCACTGCTGACCATGGCGAGTGTGCCGGCGCGATCCGAGGAAGCGCGAGTTGGCTTTGAAGTCACAGGCGCCAACGACACGGACGGGAAGGTGTTCGCCGTTGGCGTCTGGTACCCCACCGACTCGCGGGCCGCACCGGGTCCGATGGGCGCGGTGCCGGATGCCGCGGTGCAAGGCAGACGCTTGCCCCTGGTCATCATCTCGCACGGCAACGGTGGCGGCATGGCCAGCCACATCGACCTGGCACTCGCGCTCGCCAGTGCCGGCTACGTGGTTGCTGCGCCGATGCACGCGGGAGACAACTTCCAGGACCCGAGTGCTTCCGGGTCGGCCACGCTCTACAGCGGCCGCAATCGCCAGCTCCGCGTGGCGGTGGAGCACATGCTGACGAAGTGGCATGCACACGACGCCCTGGATGCGGAGAGGGTGGGTGCGTTTGGCTTCTCGGCGGGTGGCTTCACCGTCCTGACGGCAGCCGGGGCACAGCCGGACATGAATCTCATAGCGAAGCACTGCGCAGCCTCGCCTGAATTCGTCTGCAAGGTGCTCGACCATCACAAGTCTGCGCTGCTGAACGCGGACGCGCAGTCCGGCGAGCCGATGCAGACCAGCAAGCGGATCAAGGCCATCGTCGTCGCCGGCCCGGGGCTCGGTTTCACGATGACACCTGCGGCGTTGTCTGCCGTGAGGATTCCCGTGCAGGTGTGGAGCGGCGAGAAGGACGACAAGGTGCCCTATGCCACCAATGCAAAGCTCATCATCGAGGCACTCGCACAGAACGGCCAGACCGCTGACTTCCATGCCGTTCCCGATGCGGGGCATCTGTCGTTCACTGCGCCTTGCGGCGCAGTGAAGATTCCCGAACTCTGCACCGACCCTGAAGGCTTTGACCGAGCGGCCTTCCACAGGCGCATGAACCTGGAGGTCGTGGCGTTCTTCGACCGCGTCCTCAGGCGCTGACGGCACGAAGGGTGGCCAGCCTGCCGGGCCGACCGTGCGCAATCACCCGCCGCCATGGTCGCCGGACATGTGCAACACCGCAGGAACGTCATGCCGCAGCACGGCCGGCAGGCGCCGTGCGCTGCCCGAAGGAGAAGTTCAGGCGGGCTCTGCCACGGCGGATCAACCTGCCGGGCGAGTCAGCCGCGCGTAGACACAGGTATCGCGGGGGCGCCCGTCCACGCCGAGAGATTCGTTGCGCAGGATGCCTTCGAGCTCGAAGCCACAGCGCTCTGCCACGGCACGGCTCCTCAGGTTGCGCGGATCCATGCGGATCTCCACGCGGTTGGCCGCCAGCGTGTCGAAGGCCATCGCGACCAGCAGGCGCACGGCCTCGCTGACATGCCCCCGACCCGCTGCCTCGGGACGGATCCAGTAGCCGATCTCGAAGCGCCGCACGGCCCAGTCCATGCGGTGCAGACCCGTGCCGCCCAGCAGGCGGCCGGGGCTGCCGTCGGCGCGGCGGGCGTAGATGTGGAAGCACAGGTCACGCCGCGCGATGAAGTCGGCGTGCATCCGGCGCACCACCAGCTCCGAGCTATCCGCCGTCGGTGCGTTCTGGGCCCAGGGCATCCAGGGCCGCAGATGCGACAGCGACTGCGTGATGACGACGGCCATCTCGGCGCCCAGCCCGGCCCGCGGCGCCAGCAGCACCGTGCGCTCGCCGTCCAGGCGCTCGGGAACGTCGATGAGGACAGGATCCTGCTCGCTCACCGGCGCCCCCTCAGGCCTGCGGCCTGGCCCGCCGGGCACAAGAGCCGTGGCCCTGGGCGGTGCGTCACGGCACTCATGCCGCCAGCACTTCCACCGGCTTGGGCAGCTCGCGCACGCCACGGATGACCGGATGCCGCCAGGCCGCCGCCGCCAGCAGGCAGGCGCCCACGCCCGAGAAGGCCAGCGCCGCGCGCAGGCCGATGTGCTCGCCCAGCCAGCCGCCGATCAGCGCCCCCGGGCCGGCCGGCAGCAGGATGAGCCAGCGCATCGTGCTGGTCATGCGGCCCAGCATGGGCGCGGGCGTGACGGCCTGGCGCAGCGACAGGAAGTTGATGAAGATGAGCACGGCACCGACACCGAAAGCGAACAGCATCAGCGCAAAGCTGACCACGCCCAGCTGCCCCGCGGGCGCCAGCGCCAGCTGCAGCCAGCCGATACCGCAGGCCGCATAGCCCAGCACGAGGCAGGGCCCAGGCCCGATGCGGCGGCTGATGCGGTGGCCGAAGATGCTGGCCAGCACGGTGCCCGCACCCAGCGCGACATAGGACAGGCCCACCACCTGGGGCGCCAGCTGCAGCTCGCGCGTGGCGAACAGGATCTGCACGACCAGGGCCGCGTTGTGAAAGAGCTGCCAGCCGCCACAGGCCGTGGCCAGGCTGACGAGCAGCTTCTGCGAGCGCACGAAGGCCAGACCTTCCTTCAGCGAGGCCCAGAAGGCCCCGCGAGCGGGAGAGAGCTGCTCCTTCACGCGGATGCCGCGCAGGATGACGGCCGACGCCAGCAGGGCCAGCGCATCCACCGCCAGGGCCAGCGGTGCGCCGAGCAGCTTGATCAGCACCCCCGCCAGGCCCGGCCCCACCACCTCGGCGCCCGAGCCGGCCAGCGCATTCTTGGCGTGGGCCTCGACGAGGCGCTCGCGCGGCACCACCTGGGTCAGCACGATCTGCGCGGCGCTGCCCGCCGTGGTGTGCACGGCGCCGAGCACGAAGCCGACGACATAGAGCCAGCCCATGCTGAGCCAACCCATCCAGGCGGCCAGCGGCACGGTGGCGACCGCGAAGGCGAGCAGCGTCTCCCCGGCCACGTAGACCGGCAGCTTGCGCACGCGGTCCAGCAGCACGCCCGAAGGCAGGGAGAACAGCACGAAGGGCAGGATCTCCATCGCCTGCAGCAGACCCATCTGCGTGGGGCTGGCATTGAGCAGCACGGCCGCCGTCAGCGGCAGGGCCAGCATGGTGACCTGACCGCCGAGGGAGGAAATGAGGATGGACGACCACAGCCGCCGGTAGACCACGTCGCGCAGCAGATCGCCGGGCGCGAGGGTGAAGAAATTGGAGAACATGACGCTTGGATGGCTCCGACAGGACTCGACAGGCGGGGCAGGCCCCGCCGGGATGGGCGACGCGCCGGGCGTCAGTCGAGGTCGAGCAGCTTGGTCATGCGCAGCATGCTAGCAGCGCGGCCGGGCGGTGTCGCGTGCCGGCGGTCATGGATTGAGGATGCGCAGTTCGGCGTAGCCGGTGCCAGCGTCGAACTCGCGCGACAGCGTGCCGGGCGGCAGCGGCGCCACCAGCAACTCGGCCGTCGTGCGCACCTCGCAGCCCGCGCAGACATGGCCGCCGAGCACGCGCCCCGAGGCATCCGACACGCTGGCGTGCAGGTGGGCGCCGTCTGGCGTGAGGCTTCCGTTCAATGTCAGGATCTCCAGCGGCCCCTCGATGCGCGTCGGGCCGGGCTCGCCGGCAAAGCGCAGCTGTGCCTGCGCGAGGCTGCCGATGCCGGCGATGACGAAGCCGGTGCGCTGAGCCAGGGCGCCGCGCAGGTCGTCGCCGGGGTTCAGGCGCAGCGCCTGCACCTTCACCAGCCCACCGCTGCGCCGTCGCGGCGCGGATCGCTGGCGGCCACATAGCCCGCCACGCCCGGCTCGCCCATGCGCCAGATGAACTGGCCGGCACCGAAGTCCTGGTAGCTGTCGTGGATGTCGCCGATCTCGTGGCCGCGCACGCGCAGCGCGTCGATGGTGGCAGCGGGCATGTGTGGCTCGACGTTGATCGACAGCCCCTCGTTGAAGCGCCAGCGCGGCGCATCGCAGGCGGCCTGCGGGTTCTGGCCGTAGCAGAGCATGCGCACCAGCGTCTGCAGGTGCCCCTGCGGCTGCATGTTGCCGCCCATGACGCCGAAGCTCATGACCGGCGCACCGTCCCGGGTGAGGAAGGCGGGAATGATGGTGTGGAAGGGCCGCTTGCCCGGCGCAACCTGGTTGGGATGGCCGGGCTCCAGCGTGAAGCAGTGGCCACGGTTTTGCAGGCTGATGCCATAGCCCGGCAGCACCAGACCCGAGCCGAAGCCCATGTAGTTGCTCTGGATGAAGCTCACCATCATTCCCGACTCGTCGGCCGCGGTCAGGTAGATGGTGCCGCCCTTCACGGGGTTGCCAGCGCCGAAGACCTGGGCGCGGGCCGGGTCGATGAGGCGGGCTCGCGAGGCCAGGTAGCCGGGGTCCAGCAGTTGCGCCGAGCTGACCGTCATCGCGCTCGGCTCGGCGACGAAGCGGTAGACATCCGCAAACGCCAGCTTCATCGCCTCGATCATCAGGTGCTGGGCCTCGGGGCTGTCGACCTCGTGCGCCGTCAGGTTGCAGTGCTCCAGCAGCCCCAGCGCCATCTGCGCAGCAATGCCCTGGCCGTTGGGCGGGATCTCGTGCAGCGTATGCCCGCCGAAGTCCTTGGCCAGCGGCGTGACCCATTCGGGCCGGTAGGCGGCCAGGTCGGCCTCGGTCATCGCGCCGCCGGTGTCACGCGCGAAGCGGGCCAGGGCCGCCGCGATCTCGCCGCGGTAGAAGGCCTCGCCCCTGGATTCGGCGATGAGCTTCAGGCTGCGCGCCGCGTCGGCAAAGCGGAACAGCTCGCCCACCTCGGGCGCGCGGCCATGCGGCAGAAAGGCCGGCGCAAAGCCGGGCTGCGAGGTGATCTCGGCCAGGGCCGCGGCCAGGGCCCACTTGCCCTGCACGATGGGTGGCACCGCGTAGCCGCGCTCGGCGATCTCGATGGCGGGCTGCATCAGGTCGGCGAAGGGCAGCCGGCCGAAGCGCTCGCTCAGGGCCATCCAGCCGCCCACCGCACCGGGCACCGTGACCGAGCCCCAGCCGCGCCGGGGCATGGCCGCCTCGCCGAAGAACGCCGGCGTCCACGCCGCCGGCGCGGGGCCCGAGGCATTGAGGCCGTGCAGCTGCCGTCCATCCCACAGGATGCAGAAGGCGTCCGAGCCCAGGCCGTTGCTGCAGGGCTCCACCAGCGTCATGCAGGCCGCAGCGGCGATCGCCGCGTCGACCGCGTTGCCGCCGGACTGCAGCATGCGCAGCCCGGCCTGGGCCGCGAGCGGATGCGAGGTCGACACGATGTTGCGCGCGAACAGCGGGCTGCGCCGGCTCGGGTAGCCAGCCTTCCAGTCGAAGCGGTGCGGAGGGTGCGGGATGTTCATGAGGGTGATTCTGCCGTTGTAAGGCTTTGCAACGGGGTCAACGCCGAGCGCGCAGGCGTCGTTGTCTCCACAAGCTTTCGCGAAGCCGAACCGAATCCCGAAACCACCCTGGAGCCCTCAAGATGAACACGCTGAAGACCACCATCGCCACCGCCCTCATCACGCTCGCCTCTGGCGTGGCCCTGGCGCAAAACCCGACCCCGGCCACTGCCGCACCGGCTGCCGCGAAGACCACCGCCGCGAGCGCCGTGGCTCAGGCCGCAACGCCGGCTCCGGCCGCCACGACGACCGCCAAGCCCGCCCCCGTGGCTGCCACGACGGCCCCTGCCGCAGCAGCGACCGCCGCCGCGCCGGCCGAAGCCGCCAGCAGCGCCAAGCATGCCGGCAAGCACCACGCCAAGAAGCACCACGCGGCGGCCAAGACCGACATGCCCGCCAAGACCGAAACCAAGACGCAGTAAGCGCATCAGCGCTCCGCGCAAGGCCGCAGCCCCCAGGGGCTGCGGCTTTTTTGTTCTCGACGCCGTGGCGCCCGTTCTCAAGATGTGTTCACCGCGCCTGCGAACAGCGTCAGTTTCCGTCGCTCAATGTCGCCGACGGTGGCGGTGGCGGTGGCGGTGGAGTCTGCGATTCCGGCGCGCATGCGCGCGACCCCATCATCCGCGCCGAGCGGGGTGAGGTCGACGAGGAGAAGAAATGCAGGACCTCCTCGGCTGGACACATAAAGGGGAAGTTCCCGACGCGGGCGAGTGCTGCGCAGGCGGACCAGAAGTGCCCGCCGCGGCGTCAATCAGCTTACAGCGCGCGACCTGCTGCCGGCCCCGAGCTCAAATCATCTGCGCGCACGTCATGGGCGGGTTTTTGGACAGACCTTGCCTAGACTCCGCTGACTGTCACAGGAACTCGCTTCTCATCTTCGCGGCGTCATCGGCCAACCGGGTCAGTCGCCCGGCCTGTCCCACGATGAAATCCCGCAACTGGCCTGCGAAGGCCCGCTCGGCCTCGTCGATGTAGTCGGTGGCCTGAGCCTGCTGCGGCGCGTGTTCGACGGCGAGCCTGGCCATCCGCCTGGCCTCGCGCCTGAGCAGCTGCCGGTCGACCCCGCACCGTTGCGCAAAGTCCGCCAATGCAAACGCCGTCACCTCTTCCAGCGAGAACGCATCGCCCCAGGCCATGGCCAACTCATGGTCGATGCCGGGGTACTGGACTACGCTGACCAAGTCGTACCAGGGCGCCGGCTCCAGACCCTCGCGGTGGACAAAGAACGAGAAGTTCTTGCCATGTGCATCGCTGTTGCCAATCAGGAACTGGAACAGGGCCCACCTGAGCAAGGTCATGCGCGCGGCAGCCTTGTTCACGGTCTGCTCGGCCCTGCCGAATAGGACCTCGAAGCTCACTCCGTCGCGGATGTGGCGCAGGTGCTCGCCGCTGCCGAGGTTCCGTTCGTATTTGTAGGTCACTGGCAGGTCCGAGGCCTGGCAGGCGTCGATGATGTGCACGCGCTGGACGACGGGGCCGGCTTCCCCTTGCAATGCGGTGCGGTCGAAGCGCCGGACGAGCAGCACTGGCCGCGGCGTCCTGTAGATGGCGACGTCCGCCACCGGCAATTTCATGCGCCGAGCCAGCGTCATGCAGAAGTGCTCATTGACGACGAGATACGCTGTTAGCTCTCGTCCGGGATCGGGCTTGAGGATGTGTGTCGAGGCCAAGGGCGGCTCGACGAGGAACAAGCGACCGCCCTCGTCCAGCGGACGGTCGAGGTAGACCATCAACTTGTCCTGAACGCCCGCAATGGACATGCGAACCTTGCCATCCCAAACCACCAAAGGCGTCTGGTCCCGCTCGGCCAGCCGTCTGTCGAGCTCCTCGCGCGTCACCTCTCGCGGCGGCGCGGTCGCGATGGCCGACGGTGCCTCATCCGCAGGCCAGAAACGCAATGCCCCCGTGGTCTCCGCGCCAAGGGCGCTGATAAGTGCGTAGACGTTCGACTTCGAGACGTGGAAGGTCGAGGCGGTGATGTCGAGCGCGCGCCCCTCGGGCAGCAGGTTCTCCACGAAGCGCTTCACCGCACCGCGGGCGTAGCCAGCGGCAGGGGGCCGCAAGGGAAGCGCAGGCGACAGCGCAAACGCCCCCGGCCTGGCCACCCACGCTGAGTCGTAGTGCAGCGCCCACTGGTCGTTCAAAGGCTCGTGGGCCAGCATGGCCACCTTCTGGCCATCGGCCCAAAGGCCCAACTCGTGCCAGGGATGATGGGCGACAACGGTTGGGACGCCGGAACCGCTCATGAATGCTCCGGCAACTCACCGCCAGCCTGCAGCTCAGCCTGCATCAGGGGATGGCTCTTGGGCCCCAGCATGAGGGCAAGGCCCAGGCTGTCCAACACGGTCAACAGCTTGTCCACCCGCACGGAGCCCTTGCCATTCTCAAGACGGGACAGCAAGTCAACGGAGACGCCGCTCAGCGAAGCAGCGTCGTCAATCCTGAGCGATTGCTCCCGGCGCCGAGCACGGATGGCAGGGCCGAGATCCGCGGAAGAGCCGATGCGCAGGAGGTCATCGGAGGTGGCGATTTGCGTCATTTCGGAGTTCCAGGAATTTCAGCGTCTACAAGGCAAGTCAAGAAACTATTTCTGCAATTCCGAAATCGTACCGTTGCCAAGCCTCGGCTGGCAACAAGTTCCTTGAATTCCGAAACGAGGTCTCGCCAGGACTCGCCACGAACGCTGGCACTGGAATTCCGAAATCTTCAAGCGCCGCCGGCGAGGTTCAGAGCCCGGTGACGTGCCCGGTCTGGCGAGAGCCCAAGTCGAGGTCCTACGCCGACTTGTCACTCATCGACAAGGCCTCAGCGCCATGGGCGAACTCACCGGCGAGCTCGCGGTTCAGCACATTCGCGCCGTCCGTCAGCGTCGGGCCCGGAGTGCCCGATGGCACGAACCGATTCCCATCGGCTTGTCCGACATGACTGAAGACGAGGACTTCGGCCTTCTTGCGAGCGATCAGAAGTCCCGACGTTGACGATGCTGACCGTCGACGCCGATGCCCCCTTTGCGGGCGCTTGCATCGACCGGAAGACGACCGGCGAATACCGGTGTCCCCGGTCCTGCCGCGCCAGCTCCGAAGTGCCCCGGCGGCCACGCATGCCGTCGTGGACACAGGCATCCGCCCGATGCCAGGGCGGTCGCTGCGCGGGCGCATGATCCACGTCAAGCGGTGAACGGCGCGTCGGCGCGAAGCTGAGCACATTGCAATCGCACCGCCTGACAGACCCGGCAGGGCGGTGCCGGCGGCATATTCAAATTCGACGCCTTGGCGCTCAACGGGGAGAACAGCGCGATGTCCGCCATTCGTCCAGAAGTTGAACCTCCCGCGCTGCCGATCGCCGCCGGACCCCAGTCGCTCAAGCTGGCGACCTCGGCACCGCGTACCTATCGGCTGGATCGCCGACTGCCCTTGCTGCACCACTCGGCATTGCCCATTTTGCAGCCCACCCTGGCCACGCACCCGCGCCCCACGGACGCATCGCTCACGGGAACTGCGACCGTGTGGCCCTTTCCAGGCCCCCTGCGGGCACGGGCACGGGCCGGCGCCACGACCCCGTACGACGTGATGCCGGCCGACAGAGGTTCCGATACCTGCGTGCCGCCGGACATTCTGGAGAACGTGACCTGGGCCACCCTGATCGACGTCAGGCTGCGCCGGCTCGCAGGCATCGCCCATCAGTACGCGCTGCAGGGCACGGACGCCGGCGACCGTGAGCTGCTGACGGATCTGCAGCACCATCTTGCAACCACCGGCGGCCAAGACACGGTCGCCCGCCTGCTGATTGCCCGTGCGGACAGTGCGGACGGCACGACCTGCCTCGACGAGCTGGCCACGGACCCGTCCCTCACCTTCATCGTGAAGACGCGTGCGACGGCAGGGATGGCGTCGGAGAACCCCATCGGCCGTCTTGTCGATGCATTCGAGCCGGACAGCTGCTGCGCGTCGCTCGACGAACTTGCGCCATGGCTGCGCCTGCTCTGCGAGGCGCGCGCGGTCGGTGGCCAGGGCTACTGCTTCGGCTTCACGGGCAGCGACGGCGGCGACCTGCCGGCCAGCGCACTGGATGCCGACGGCGGCGTGACGCTGACACTGCTGGTGATCGTCGGCGATCAGCAGGCCTCGGCGCTGGCGACAGGACGCACGCTGCTGCCCTTCAACAACGCCGCGCTGGTCGGGCCCGGACTGGACGCCACGACGACGGCGCTGGATCTGGAGGCGGCCGACGAATCCGACACGGCGCTGATCGCACGGGTACCACCGGGCCATGTGGGCTTCAGCCTGATGCTGCCCGCATCCGGCAGCCTGACGCGGCAGGCACAGCTGCAGGCACTGCTCTCAAAGGCGACCTGCCAGTGGGTGGCAGCGCCTGCTGAGACGCCAGTATTCGCGATACAGCCGGGGCCCGTCAGTTGCGACGGGCTGGGTCTGCATGCGCGGCGCCGTGCCCGCAACGACCGCTGGCGCCGTGCCGGCCGCACGGTCGCCGCCGAGCCGGACGGCGGTTGCTGGCGCCACGACCAGGTCGTGGCTGTGGCCCGGTTCGGGCCGCCATCCCGGGCCCCGGCGGTTCCCGGACTGCCAGACCCCGAGCAGGACCCTTACCGCGGCGTGGGATCCAGCGTGGTGATACGGCTCGATTTTTCCGACCCACCGGGGGATGCGATCGCTGCGCCCCAGCCCGCCGCTGGCACGCTCACCCTCCCCGTGGGCTACACGGACCCGCTGGGCGCCGTCGCCGACTGGCCTGGCGTGGCCACCGGTTTCACGCTCCAGCCGGCGCAGGGCGGCGCGCAGCTCCGGATCACCGTCGCCGCGCAGCCATCCCTTCTGCAGCCCTGCCCCGGGCAGGCGCACGACGACTTTACGGACGGCGCCCGTCGACTCGCCGAACGCTTCGCTGCGATCCACTTCCAGCTAGCTCAACCGGAGCTCTCGCTGTCGGTCGTCACCTCGCTGCGCCAGGGCGGCCGCGGTGATCCCGAGCCCGTCGCGCTCGAGGGGCTGGAGCCGCTGCGGGCCTTCGTCGCGGCAACCTTCGTGGCGGCCAGGGCCGCGGCGGCCCTGCAGCCCGTGCGTCCCTTCGCCGCTGCACCCGGGACGCTGGATTCGGTGCGCGATCTCTACGGGCCGGACTGGGCCGAGCTCGCCCAGGCCAACGCCGCCACGCCGATCGCCGCGCTGCTGGGCGCGCAGGCTGTGACGGTGCCCCTGCACGTCGACTTCGCCGCGGCAGACACCGCTGACGGGCTGGTCGCCCGGGCACCGGCCCACTGGCCGGCGCTGACGGCGGCCGCCCTGCTGATGCGCAACGCCGAGCTGCCGCTGCGTGCCGGCGCCGTGCTCGCCAGGCCCGCCGCCGTCGTCCCGGTGACCGGGTCGGAGTCGCTGGACGCGCTGGCAGCGCAGCACCACACCACCGCCGCGCTGCTCGCCGGCGACTGCCGCCAGACCCCGGGGGTATTGCGCCACGGCTTCGTCTTCAAGATGGGCGATGTCGCCGTCACGGTGGGGGCGACGCCCGCCGGCCAGACCCAGCCCGTCGGAACGCTGGAGGAGGTGTGCCAGGCATTCGCAGCCCTGGGCGTGAGCGACGGCCTCGACGCCATCGCTGCCCGCAACGGGGCGCAGGACGGCATGTTCATGCCGGGGGCCCAGCTCACCACCCTGCACTACGTGAGCCGCGCCGCAGGTGCCGGCTCGGCTGCCGACAGCCTGTCCTGCAACGCGAGCGGCGCCAGCGCCACCGAACTGGCAGCGCTCAACGGGAAGAACGCAGGCCTCTTCGACGCCGGCGCCAGCCTCGGCTGGGGCAGCATGCAGTCGCCGGTGCCCGCCGCGGGCGACCCGTGCAGCCTGCACGACTTCGCCCTGCGCCACGGCATCACCGCCGCCCAGCTGCTGCAGGCCAATGCGGCATTGCGGGTGCCGGCAGGCTCACCGCTGCAGGTGCCGGCCACCGCGTCGCTGCCGGCCGACGCAGCGCAGGTCCGGGTGCCCTACACCGTGCAGGCGGACGACAGCCTGGCCAGGGTGGCCGCCCTCTTCCTGCCTGCAGCGGGCGGCACGGATGCGGCCCTCAGGCTTGCCGCCGCCAACCTGGCCATGCCCGGCACCCTCGCTGCCGGCACGATCACGGTGGCGGGCGTCCAGGTCACGGCCCGGGCGGGCGATTCGCTGGGCGGCGTGCTCGCCCAGCTTCAGGCGCGGTCGAGCACCATCACGCTGGCCGACCTCGTCGCCGCCATCGGCGACGCCAGCGACCATCTGGCACCGGGCGCACTGCTGATCTGTCCGCCGGCCCTGCTGCCGGGCAACACGCCGTTGACACCGGCGGAGGTCGCCGATCTCTACGGCCTGGACGCCGTGGCCTTCGCGCAGGCCAATGCGGGCGTGCCGGGCCTGGTCGCGCCAGGCCTGCTGCTGCAGCTCAGCCACCACGACACCCCCCAGGGCCGCCTCACGACCCGCGATCGGGACACGCTCAACAGCCTGGTGTGGCGCTTTGCCGCGCAGGGCGTGGTGATCAGCCTGGCCGAGCTGGTGGAAGACCTGCAGGGACGCGCCTTCCTGAAGGCCGGGGCCATGGCCTTGCTGCCGCCGACGGCGGTGGTGCTCGACACGGCGACGGCCGTCGGCGCGGGGCCGTTCCCGTCGGCGGCCTTCCGGCTCAGCGTCGCGTTGCGCCTGCAGCGCCCTGGCGATGCGGTGGATCCGGCCTTTCGCACCGGACGCGGGGACGGACCGGTCGAGCGGTCCGAGTCCTTCATCCCGGCGTCGAGCACGGCGCCTGCCGGGGCGGCATTGCACGAGCACCTGCCCTGGTTGCGGCTGGCAACAGGCCGGGCCGCCGACGCCGGCACCGAACTCTGGGCGGTGAACTTCGGCACCGGCGGCATCACGCAAGTCAGCGCCGCGCCGGGCGTGACGGCCCCCGACGGCAAGGCCACCCAGCCACGCGTCTTCGCGCTCAGGCCGCTCTATGCGGCCCCCGTCTCCATGAGCGCGGAAATCCAGTCCCTGCAGGACGACGGCGGGCTTTCGGCCATGGCCACGGCCATCTCGTTCGAGGACGTGGACCCGGAGCCCTGGGCGCAACGTTTCCTTGCCGACGTGGACCTGTTCCTGTCGGCAGCCTGCGTCGACGCCATCTACCGCAACAAAGCCGCCCGCGCGTCACTGGACGACGTGCTGGGCGCCAAGGCGACCCTGTCCAGCGGCATCGCCGCCGGGCTCTCTGCCGTGCTGGCTCTGGAGGATCCACGCGCCGCCGCCGGGCAGGCCGAGGCCCGCAGCATCATGGAGCAGGCGCTGGGCGAGCAGCTCTCCCGGGCCTATGCGGTGTCGGCAGCCCTGCAGTACGACACGACCGTCCAGTCGCCGTGGACGTCGCCCGGCGGGCACGGGGCCCGGCTGCAGGGCTCGGTCGGAACGGCGGCCACAGAGGTCCGATCCGCGCCTGCGTGCACGCCCGCGACGGGCAGCATCCGGCTCGACACGAGCCCGTCGTTCCTGACCTTGCTGGTGGCCGCGGACGCTGCAGCCCGCGACAGCAGCGCCCACCTTGACCTGCAGTACGAATGCAGCGATCTCGAGTTCGAAGCGGACAAGGGCCACGCCTTGCAACGCATCGGCTTCAGTCCTGCGCTCAAGGGGGCCCTCTGGCCGGCCAGCACCCAGGTGGCGCTGGGCGCCGCCGAGGTGCCGCTGCCAAGGCGCACCCTGCCCGCGCTGCCGGTGCTGCTCGGACAGCGCACCGTGCCCAGCTTTGCCCTCCCCGCAACACCGGAAGAGGCCAGCCGGTGGACCTACGAGCTCAGCTACGCCTGCGAGCATGCCGCCCAGGACGAGGTTCATGTCGAGGTCAACTTCAATGCCCCACGGCTAACTCATCAGCTCGGCCCGCGCCATGCCACAGGGTCCGATCTGGCCTCCGCGCTGGCCCGGTACATGGCTGTCGCCGACCCGCTCTGGGCCCGGCTGGGCGGTCTTGCCGATCCTTCCACGCGCCCGGACGAGGCCACGCTGGCCCGCCTGGCGCAGACCTTCGCCAAGCAGGTGGTCGCCGTTGCGAAAGCCTGGGACAAGCATTGGGAGCACGCCGGGGGCTTCAGCGGCCACGCCCGCTCCTCGGCCCATGCCGCACCGCCGCAACCGCAACGCCTGTCATACCGGGTGCGGCTCACGGCTGCGCGCCCCGCCGACGCCGCTGCACCCCCTGCAGCCCTCGTACTGACCCGCCTGGAGGCCCCCGCCGCGCTGGACCTCTGGCCCGACGTCAGCGTCATCCAGCCCGACGGCGAAGCCATGCTGCTGACGGCTGACAAGCCTGTCGGCGACACCAGGACCTACCCGCTCGGCGTCGCATCCAGCCTGCTGCCAGGCATCGTCCCGCAGCTCCGCTTCGCCTGGACGGGGCTGTCGCTGCCTGTCCTCGAATGTGCGCAGGCCTCGCTGTCCGTGCAGCGCAACCCCAGGCTGCTCGGCGAACAGGGGCCGGACACGCAGGACGGCTTCCTCCTGCGCACGCCGGACCTCGAGGCCCAGCAAAGCATGGCGCCGCTGAACATCTGGCAGGCGCCCCTGGACATCTCGGCATTGGGAGACACCGTGGCGCAGGCGCTGGCCGCCGTGTTCACCGCGCTGGCGCCGCCTGGGCAGGAGCATGGTCCGTGGCTGGGATCCCTGGCGGCCCGCTGCCAGTACGCGTTGGCACCACCGGACGCCGCCCGCCCCGCCCTGCAGACGTCCGTGCCGGTATTCCTCGGGCATGAGCTGCCCCTTGCAGAGGCCACGGCCCAGGCTGCAGCCCAGGCCCTGGCCAACTGGCAACGGCAGCAACAGTCCCTGGGCAGCCCGGCACAGTGGGCATTCACGCTGATGCTGAACGCCACCGTCGATGCCGTGAAGCCAAGGCCGCTGCTCGTGCTCGAGATGGTCTACGCCATGACGGCGTAGCCGGCCGGGATCGGGTCAGCGGATAGGCGCCAGCTCCCGCAGCGCCTTCACGGCACCCGCACCCATGGCGGCGCCGAAGCGCTTGGCCAGGCGCTCTGCGACGTTGTCGCGGGGCGTGTAGTCGACGACGTCCTCGGCCTTGACCACCTCGCGCGCCACGTAGTCCAGGTTGCCGAAGTGATCGGCCAGGCCCAGCTTGACGGCCTGCTCGCCGTTCCAGAACAGGCCGGAGAACGTGTCCTGCGTTTCCTTGAGCCGCTTGCCGCGGCCCTCGCGCACGACGGTGATGAACTGCTGGTGGATCTGGTCCAGCATGGCCTGGGCATAGGCGCGCTGCTTCGGGGACACCGGGCTGAACGGGTCCAGCATGCCCTTGTTGTCGCCGGCGGTCAGCAGGCGGCGCTCGACGCCCAGCTTGTCCATCAGGCCAGTGAAGCCGAAGCCGTCCATCAGCACGCCGATGGAGCCGACGACCGAGGCCTTGTCGACGTAGATCTCGTCAGCCGCGGCGGCGATGTAGTAGGCGCCCGAGGCACACATCTCCTCGACGACGGCGTAGACCGGCTTGTCGTACTGCTTCTTCAGCCGCTTGATCTCGTCATAGACGATGCCGGCCTGCACGGGGCTGCCGCCGGGCGAGTTGATGCGCAGCACCACGGCCTGGGCGCCGTCGTCCTTGAAGGCATCCTTCAGCGCGGCCAGCAGCAGCTCGGCGCTGGCCTCGGTGTCGGCGGCGATCTCGCCGCGCACCTCGACGAGGGCGGTGTGCGGCGTCGTCGAAGGCGTGACGTGGCGCCCCTGCAGCCACAAGCTGTAGACGAGCAGCCCCGCCAGGCCCAGCCAGAACAGCCGGAACATGGTGCGCCAGCGGCGCTCCAGGCGCCGCTCGCGCAGGAAATCGCGCGCCAGCTGGGCCAGCAAGGCTTCATGCTGGGGCGCCACCAGCGGCGCAGGCGGCACGCCCACGGGCTCTTGCATGGGAGGCGGCAGGTCGTCGTCGGGGGTGCTCATATCAACCTTCAAAGGCGGGTTTTGTGTCGCGCGTCGGGTGCCAGAACACCTCGCCGTCGCGCTCGGTCAGCTCGATCTTGGTCAGCCGGCCGCGGTTGCAGGGGCCCATCAGGCATTGGCCGGTCAGCGGGTCGTACACGGCGCCGTGAATGCTGCACATGATGTAGCGCTTGTCGTGGTCGAGGAACTCGCCTTCCTGCCAGTCCATCTCGGTTGGCACATGGGCACAGCGGTTCAGGTAGGCGACGGCACGGCCGTCGAAGCGCAGCGCGAAGGCGCGCACCGGCTCACGCCACTGGATGACGTCGAAGCTGACCGCCTTGCCGCGCTCCGCCAGCTCGGCCGAGGCGCACAGGCGCTGCAGCGGCGCGATGTCCTGCTCAGGCATGCTGGATCAGCCAGTCGTGCAGCTCGCGCGTGGAGTGGGCGATGAACAGCGGCTTGTGCTCGGCGAAGGTCTCGTGGTCGTGGGCACCGAAGCTGACACCCACGCTGGGCACGCCGGCATTGGCGGCGAGCAGCAGATCGTGCGTGGTGTCACCGATCATCAGCGTGCGCTCGGGCTCCACGCCGAACTCGCGCATCAGCTCGTTGAGCATCTGCGGATGCGGCTTGGAGCGCGTCTCGTCTGCCGTGCGCGTGCCGTCGAACATGTTCGTCAGCTCCGCATGGGCCAGCACCCGGTCCAGGCCCACGCGGTTCTTGCCGGTGGCCACGGCCAGCCAGTGGTGGCGGGCCTTGAGCGCCTGCAGCATCTCCAGGCTGCCATCGAACAGGGACACGTCGTTCTCGGACGCCAGGTAATGGTGGCGGTAGCGCAGGCCCAGGTCCTGGTAGCGCTCGGCCGGCAGGTTGGGAACGACATGCTCCAGCGCATCGCGCAGGCCCAGGCCGATGACGTACTTGGCACGCTCGAACTCGGGCTCGGGCAGGCCGATGTCGACAGCCGCGCGCTGGATGCTGCGCGCGATCAGCGCGGTGGAGTCGAACAGGGTGCCGTCCCAGTCGAAGGCGATCAGGTCAAAACGTTGGGGTCTCATGGGTTCATCAGCTTCGCACACTCGGGCGGCAGCGGCGCTTCCAGCGTCATCTCGGCCCCGGTGGCAGGGTGGGTGAATCGCAGCCGGCGGGCGTGAAGAAACATGCGGTCGAACTTCAGCGGCCCGCGGGCCAGTTCGCGGTTGCGCTCGAAGTCGCCGTACTTGGGGTCGCCCACGATGGCGTGCCCGGCCTGCTGCAGATGGACGCGGATCTGGTGGGTGCGGCCGGTCTTGATGGTCACGTCCAGCAGGCTGAAGCGCGGCGCTCTTTGCATCACCTTGACCAGGCTGATCGATCGCTTGGCCTCTTCCTCGCCTTCCTTGCCCGGCCTCACCCAGCGCTCGCCGTCGCTGCCGACGAATTTCACCAGCGGCACGTCGATGACCTTGAGCCGGTCCGGCCACTCGCCCCAGACCAGGGCGGCATAGGTCTTGCCCGTCTCGCGATCGCGCAGCTGGTCCTGCAGGTTGACCAGCGCGCTGCGCTTCTTGGCGATCATCAGCAGGCCCGAGGTCTCCTTGTCGAGCCGGTGCACCAGTTCCAGGAACTTGGCCGTCGGCCGCGCGCGGCGCAGCGCCTCGATGACGCCATAGCTGACACCGGAGCCGCCATGCACGGCCACGCCGGCCGGCTTGTCGATGACCAGTAGATGCTCGTCCTCGAAGACGACCGGGAACTCGCGCGCCGGGGCCTCGGGCGCTGCCGCCTTCTCGGGAACGCGCACCGGCGGGATGCGCACCTCGTCGCCGATCTCCAGGCGCGTGTCGGCCTGCGCCCGCCCCTTGTTCACCCGCACCTCGCCGGCCCGGATGACCCGGTAGACATGGGTCTTGGGCACGCCCTTGAGCTCGCGGAGCAGGAAGTTGTCCAGGCGCTGGCCGGCCGAACCTTCGTCGACGACGACGCGCCGAACCGCGGGTTTGTCCGTACTCACGGCGGTGGTTGACCCCGTGGCAGGGGCGCCGGGGGCTGCCCCTATAATCCTTTTCACCACGTTGCTGCCGTAAGTGTTTGATTTTTTTGATTTTAGCGGCGGTAACGTGTGGCCGGCGGGGCCCAGCCCCGGTGGTCACAGGCGATGCAACGCGAAAGTTGGCCGGCAGGTTTGCTCCCCGAGTGAGTGAACGGCCCGCCGCCCGACGCGGCAGAGCGATGACACAAGAACCCGCGAGCCCCGCTGCCCTGGATTGTTTTCAAGGCACACGGCGCCCGCAGACAACAAGGTTTCCATGGCGACAGAGCGCCGAGGCCCCCGGGCCGCGCGAGCTGTCACCAGCGTCCAGCAGCCCACGCGGATGAGCATGCCCCTCCCCCCACACGCACCCCTGCGGCCCCGGCTAGATCCCGGTGTGGCCGCCCTGCCCCGGCCCTCGGCCGGGCGGGTGCGCACGGGAGCCGGCAGCTCGGATCATGTGAGCGCTGCTGTGGCGCACGCGCCAACGCCGGTTGCGCGCTGACCCCCACGGTCGGCCGCGCTTTCGGTCCAGGGCGATTCCTTCCTCGGTTCTCAGCCATCGCCCGTGCATCTTGAGCCGTCTTCGGACGGCACGATGAACGTACGCGCTTCGCGGCGGTTTCGACCCGCCCGGCGCGTGAGGAGTGATGACATGAAACGCATGCTGATCAATGCGACGCAGCCGGAAGAGCGGCGCCTCGCGATCGTCGATGGCCAGAAGCTGCTGGACTTCGAGACCGAAATCGAAGGCCGCGAGCAGCGCAAGGGCAACATCTACAAGGCCGTCGTAACAAGGGTCGAGCCCTCGCTCGAAGCCTGCTTCGTCGACTACGGCGAGGACCGCCACGGCTTCCTGCCGTTCAAGGAGATCTCGCGCCAGTTCTTCCGCGAGGGCACCGACGTCAAGAACGCGACCATCAAGGACGCGATCAAGGAAGGCCAGGAGCTGCTGGTCCAGGTCGAGAAGGAAGAGCGCGGCAACAAGGGTGCGGCGCTGACCACCTTCGTGAGCCTCGCCGGCCGCTACCTCGTGCTGATGCCCAACAACCCGCGCGGCGGTGGCGTGAGCCGCCGCATCGAGGGCGAGGACCGCGAGGAGCTCAAGGAGAACCTCGACCAGCTCGAATACCCCAAGGGCATGAGCCTGATCGCCCGCACCGCCGGCATCGGCCGCTCCGCCGCCGAGCTGCAGTGGGACCTGAACTACATGCTCAAGCTCTGGGAGGCCATCGACGGCGCTTCCAAGGCCGGCAAGGGCGCCTTCCTGATCTACCAGGAAAGCAGCCTCGTCATCCGCGCCATCCGCGACTACTTCACGTCCGACATCGGCGAGATCCTGATCGACACGGACGACCTGTTCGAGCAGGCCCACCAGTTCATGAACCACGTGATGCCCGACCAGGGCCATCGCGTGAAGCGCTACCGCGATGACGCGCCGCTGTTCAGCCGCTTCCAGATCGAGCACCAGATCGAGACGGCCCACAGCCGCACGGTGAACCTGCCCTCGGGTGGCGCCATCGTCATCGACCACACCGAAGCCCTCGTGTCGGTCGACGTCAACTCGGCGCGTGCCACCCGCGGCGGCGACATCGAGGAAACGGCCACCCGCACCAACCTCGAAGCGGCCGACGAGATCGCCCGCCAGATGCGCCTGCGCGACCTCGGCGGCCTGATCGTCGTGGACTTCATCGACATGGAGGAGTCCAAGAACCGCCGCGACGTCGAACAGCGCCTGCGCGACGCGCTGCGCAACGACCGCGCCCGCGTGCAGTTCGCCTCCATCAGCAAGTTCGGCCTGCTGGAGATGAGCCGCCAGCGCCTGCGCCCGGCGCTCAGCGAAGGCAACCACATCACCTGCCCGCGCTGCAACGGCACCGGCCACATCCGCGACACCGAGTCGAGCGCGCTGCAGATCCTGCGCATGGTCCAGGAAGAGGCCATGAAGGACAACACCGCCGCCGTGCATGTGCAGGTGCCGGTGGAAGTCACGTCCTTCCTGCTGAACGAGAAGCGCACCGAGATCACCAAGATCGAACTCAAGCAGCGCGTGACCGTGCTGCTGGTGCCCAACAAGCACCTGGAGACGCCCAACTACAAGCTGGAGCGCCTGCGCCACGACGACCCGCGCCTGGAGAACCTGCAGGCCAGCTACACGATGATCGAGGAGCCGACGGACGAGGTGGGCATCACCCGCCGCGGCGACGTCGAGAAGAAGAACAAGCAGGAACCGGTCATCAAGGGCATCTTGCCCGAGCAGCCCGCGCCCATGCCGGCACCGGCGCCCGCGCCCGTCGTGGCTGCGCCCGCACCGGCACCGGTGGTCGTTGCGCCCGCGCCGGCGGCTGCCGGCGGCGGCTTCTTCGGCTGGATCAAGAACCTGTTCGGCGCCAGCCCCGCCCCCGCGCCGGAGCCGGCCGTGGCCGCCCCGGCAGCGCCGGCTGCGACCGACAAGCCCAAGCGCGAAGGTGGCCGTGACGGCCGCCGCGACGGCGGTCGTCGCGGTGAACGTGGCGAGCGCGGCGAGCGCAACGAACAGCGCGGCCAGGGTAGCCGCCGCGATGGCAAGCCGGGCGAAGGCCGTGGCGAGCGCGGCGACCGCAAGCCGCGCGCCGAGGGCGCCGACAAGCCAGAACAGCAGCAACAACGTCCGGAGCGCGGCGAGCGCGCCGAACGTGGCGAGCGTGGCGACCGCCCCGAGCGCGGCGAGCGCCGCCCGCGTGGCGAGCGCCAGGAGCGCCCGCCGGTCGAGGCCGCGCTGCCCGTCGCCGCGCCGCTGACCGAAGAACTGGCCGCCGTGCATGACGCGCCGCCCGCCTTCGTCGACAGCCAGGCTGAAGCCGCCCTGCCCCCGACCGGCGACACGCCGGCCGGTGAAGAGCGCCAGGGCCGTGGCCGCCGCCGCCGCCGTGGCGGCCGTGACCGCGACGACCAGGCCACCGGCAACGAGGCCGCCGGCGAGACCAGCGCGGACGCCGCGCCCGCCGACGCCCCGGCCGACGCTGGCGCTGAAGCCGCGCCCGCCGTGGAGAGCGACGACGTCGGCGAAGGCCATGGCCGCGAAAGCCGCCGCCGTGGTGGCCGTGGTCGCAATCGCAACCGCCGCGAGGAAGGCGCAGCCGACGGCCAGGAGCCCGCTGACGAGCAGGCCGGCACGGCCGAGCCGGCCGCCCCCGTGCAGAGCTCGCTGATCGAGGACGCGATGGCCAGTGCGGCGGCGCCTGCCGCGCCGGTCCAGGCCCCGGCCCCCGTGGCCGCCGCAGCCGCACCGGTCGCGGCCCCTGCGCCTGTCGTCGAAGCCTTCGAGCTGCCGCTGGGCCAGCTGCAGGCCATCGCCGAAGGTGCAGGCCTGCAGTGGGTCAACTCCGACGCCGACAAGATCGCCGCCGCCCAGGCTGCCATCGCGGCCGAGCCGGCCCCCGCCCCGCTGGGCCGCGAGCCGGCGCCGGTCGTCGTCGTCGACGAGGGCCCGCTGGTGCTCGTGGAAACCCGCAAGGATCTGAGCCAGGTGAAGCTGCCTTTCGAGGCATGATCCAGCTCGGCTGATCCACCCCTCAGGAACGCCGCTCGGCCACAAGCCGGGCGGCGTTCTCACATTCAGCGCCCCAACCCCGAGGCCCCACATGACGACCACTCTCACCGCCGACGCCGCCACCGCGGCCCGCCCCGCGGCCAAGATGCCGCCGCAGATCCCCTACATCATCGGCAACGAAGGATGCGAGCGCTTCAGCTTCTACGGCATGCGCAACATCCTGACGGTGTTCATGATGACCAGCCTGCTGCTGGCCGTGCCGGAGAGCATGCGCAAGGCCGAGGCCAAGGAGGTGTTCCACACCTTCGTCATCGGCGTCTACTTCTTCCCGCTGCTGGGCGGCTGGCTGGCCGACCGCTTCTTCGGCAAGTACCCGACCATCTTCTGGCTCAGCCTCGTCTACTGCTGCGGCCACGCCTGCCTGGCGGTCTTCGAGAACAACATCCGGGGCTTCTACTTCGGCCTCTTCCTCATCTCGCTGGGCTCGGGCGGCATCAAGCCGCTGGTGAGCAGCTTCGTCGGCGACCAGTTCGACAAGAGCTCGCGCTCGCTGGCCCAGAAGGTCTATGACGCCTTCTACTGGATCATCAACTTCGGCAGCTTCTTCGCCTCGCTGCTGATGCCCGTCATCCTGAAGGGATTCGGCGCCAGCGTGGCCTTCGGCCTGCCCGGCGTGCTGATGGCGCTGGCCACGCTGATCCTGTGGAGCGGCCGCAAGAAGTACGTCCACCAGCCGCCGCGCGGCGCCAACCCGCACAACTTCCTGAAGGTGGTGTGGACCGCGCTGAAGGCCGGCGGCCTGGGCATGGGCATCGCGGGCCTGGGCGTCGTAGGCGCGGCCTACAGCCTGAGCCAGATCGGCGGCCTGGGCTTCGTCGCCGCGGCCTGCCTGGCCCTGGTGCTGGTGATGGGCTTTGGCGGCCTCGGCGCCGCACTGCAGCTGGACCGCGCCCGCGGCGTGCACCCGGACGAGGCCGTGGACGGCGTGCGCGCCGTGCTGCGCGTGCTGGTGCTGTTCGCGCTGGTCACGCCGTTCTGGTCGCTGTTCGACCAGAAGGCCTCCACCTGGGTGCTGCAGGCCGACCAGATGAGCAAGCCCGAGTGGTTCCAGTCGTCCATGATGCAGGCGCTGAACCCGGCGCTGGTGATGATCCTCATCCCCTTCAACAACCTCGTGCTCTACCCGCTGCTCTCGCGCATGGGCCTGCAGGTGACGGCGCTGCGCCGCATGGGCGCGGGCATCGCGCTGGCCGGCGCGGCCTGGATCGTGGCGGGTGTACTGCAGCTGTGGCTGGACGCGGGGGACGCGGTCAGCATCGTCTGGCAGATGCTGCCCTATGCGCTGCTGACGCTGGGCGAGGTGCTGGTCTCGGCCACCGGCCTGGAGTTCGCGTACAGCCAGGCGCCGCTGTCCATGAAGGGCACGATCATGAGCTTCTGGAGCCTGTCGGTGACGGTGGGCAACCTGTGGGTGCTGCTGTCCAACGTCAGCATCAAGAGCCCTGGCGCCCTGCAGGCCATCAAGTCCACGGGCTACAGCGAGACAGCCTGCCTGATGTTCTTCTTTGCCGGCTTCGCGCTGGTGGCGGCCCTGCTGTTCGCGCTGGTGGCGCGCCGCTACCCGATGCAGGATAACTACCGTGGCTGATGTCACGCCGCACCGCCGGCCTGGGTGAAATTACCCGCGCCGTGCGGCGCCCGACCGCGCCGCTGCGCTCTACGATGCCGCCCGACTGCCCCCGGGCGGCATTTCTTTTTGGCGGTCCCTGAATGACTCAGCGTCCCTACATCGACCCGACCTCGGCAGCGGCCGACGCCCAAGTCCCGCCCCCGCCGGCGCAGCCGCCAGCCGCCTGGCAGGAGGCGTCGCACCGGCCTCGCCCCAGGGCCGGACGCGCCCCGCGCCCGGCCACGCCCCCCAAGGTGGGCTACTTCGCCGCCCACTGGCGCGGCGAGCAGAGCCTGCCGCGCAGCTACTGGCTGAACAACTTCCTCGTCGCCACGCCGCTGGCCCTGCTGCTGACCGGCCTGATGAGCTGGATCAGCGTCAAGGGCGACTCGCTGCAGCTCAGCGCCATCGTCGTGCTGCTGGGCTTCCCGCTGCTGATTGCGCTGGACGTGTGGTGCCTGGTCGGCACCTGGCGCTCGGCCACGTCCTATCTGCGCCACCACGGTTCGCTGCTGTGGGGCTGGCTGGCCCGCATCAGCCTGGTGGTGGGCACGCTGCAGCTGGCGGCCTCGGTGCTGTTCGGTTTCCTGCCCAGCCTCGGCGAGTTCTGGCAGATGGCGCGCGGCATCGACCCCATCGGCCAGGCCAGCTTCACGCTGTCGCCCGATGGCCGCAGCCTGCGCCTGGAGGGCGTCATCGGCATGGGCGACGGCGAGCGCCTGCGCGGCCTGCTGACCAGCGAGGCGGCGCAGGGCCTGAAACGGGTGGAGCTGGTGTCGCCCGGCGGCCGCGTGCGCGAGGCCGAGCGCATGGCCACGGCGCTGAAGGCGCACAAGCAGGAAGCCCGTGCCGTCGGTACCTGCGCAAGTGCCTGCACGCTGGTCTTCCTGGCCGGCAACCCGCGCCATCTGGCGCCGGAGGGCCAGCTCGGTTTCCACCGTGCGTCGACGGGCACCTACAACCCCGTCTTCGAGGAACTGGCCAACCAGCAGCTGGCCAAGACCTACCGCGAGCTGGGCCTGCCCGAGACCATGATCGACAAGACGCTGCGCACGCCGTCGCGCGGCATGTGGTTCGTGCCGCGCGAGGAGCTGCAGGCCTATTCACTGATCGCGCCGTCGCCGCGCACGATGGCTGTCCCGCTGCCGGCAGCCGGCGCACCGCTGGCCGACTACGACGACGCGCTGCGCATCCACCCCGTCTGGGCCGCTCTGGAGAAGCGCACTGCGGGCACCGTCGACAGCGTGGCCAGGCGCATGCTGGCCGCACGCGCGGCCGGCGCCCCGGACGAGGGCGTGCAGGCCGCTGCGCTGGCGCCGCTGGCCGCGCAGGTGCCCGGGCTGGTCAACGGCACCGACGGCGTGCTGCGCCGGCGCTATGTGCAGCTCGTGACCGAACAGCTGAAGGCCCTGCGCACGCCGTCCCAGCCCGGTACCCGGCCGGCCTGCCGTGACCTGCTGGACGGCCGCCTCAGCGCCCGCGAACAACTGCCGCTGGAGTTGCAGGCCCGCGAGGCGGCCTGGCTGCTGGACGCCGCCACCGGCACGCCGCCGCGCTGGACGCCGAAGCCGCCCAGCCCCATCGAGATCGAAGTGCTCGACCGCTCCGTGGGCTCGGCCGCGATGGGCATGCTCTCGCGCCTGTGGGTGGATGCGCCGGATGCAGCCTCCGGCGCGCCTGGAGCGCCCTGCGATCCCGTCATCGCCATGCTGGACCGCCTGCAGGCCCAGCCGCCCGCCCGCCGGGAGCTGGCGGAGCGCCTGCTGTTCCACGCTCGCTGAGCCGGGCCGGGTCAAATTACCGGCACCCGCCGCACCGAGCCATCCACCGCCTCCCCTACCATGCCGCCCGGCCGCCAGCCCGGCGGCATGTTTCATGGAGCTGCTCTCGTGACCCCTGCCTTCCCGCTGCGCCTGCTCCTGTCGGCCACCCTGCTCGGCCTTCACCTCATGGCGCAGGCGGCGCCCTCCACGCCCATCGCCGTCAGTTTCGACACCACGCCGCGTACCGGCCAGCATCAGCGCCAGCTGATCGACATGCGGGCCGTCATGAAGATGCGCGTGGAGGCCGGCGCCGACGCCACCGAGGAGCAGCGCGCCAAGATCGCGCAGGCCGCCGAGCGCATGAACCAGACCGGGCCGGTCAGGATGTCCGTGCAGATGCAGCAGACCCTGAAGGTCGATGCGGCCGACGCCGACGGCTGGCTGCCGATTACGGTGTCCGTCGCCGCCCGCGGCGGCAGCGTGGAGGCGGGTGGCAACACCATGCCCCTGCCCAAGAACAACGCGGCGGACATGAGCTTCGCCGCCCGCTTCAACCCCAGGGATTTCGCCTTCGAGCTGCAGAAGTTCGACGGCGCCCCGCCGGAGCTGGCCGCCGCCATGGGCAAGCAGGGCAAGGCCATGATCGGCGAGAGCCTGCAGCTCTACAAGGCGCTGGCCCAGCGCCCGCTGAAGGTCGGCGAGAGCGTGGAGGTGCCGCTGACCATGGCCCTGCCCATGCCCCTGCCCGGCGGCGCGGGCGGCATGGAAAGCAAGGTGCGCTACACGCTGGCCCGCGTGGCCAAGGGCGTGGCCTATTTCGACCTGGGCATGGACATGAAGATGGACATCAACACCCCGCTGCCCAGGCCTGCGGCGGCGGCATCGGCCGCGTCCGCAGCCGACGCCGCGGCGCCCGATGCGCCGCCGCAGATGCTGCAGATGCAGATCACGGGTAGCGGCAAGGGCATGAGCGCCCTGCGCCTGTCCGACCGGCTGCCGCTGTCCAGCCAGTTGGCGATGAGCATGAAGATGACGATGAACGGCCCCGACAACGGCAGGATGTTCATGGACATGGACATCGACATGCAGTCCAAGGGCGAGTCGCTGGCCAGGCCGGTGGCCAGGAAGAAGCCCTGAAGCCTAGGCGCGCGCCTGTTCGACGACGACGAAGCTGACTGCGTAGTCGCTCTCGTCGCTCAGCGTCACCAGCCCGCTCAGGGCCCGCTCGGCAAACCAGTCGGCCAGCGGGCCGGACAGCTTCAGCACCGGCTTGCCACTGGCCTCGTTGAGGATCTGGCAGTCGGGCAGTCGCATGGGCAGGTGCAGGCCCAGGCCGATGGCCTTGCTGAAGGCCTCCTTGGCCGAGAAGCGCGTGGCCAGGTAGCGCACGCCGCGCGTCTCGGAGCGCGCGCGGCGCGCGCGAAAGACGCGCAGTTCGTCGGCGCCCAGCACCTTCTCGGCGAAGCGCTCGCCGCGCCGGGACAGCGTCACCTCGATGCGGCGGATGTCGCAGATGTCGGTGCCGATGCCGTAGATCACGCGGTCAGACGTAGGCCGTGGCGATGACGCGCTGGTAGGTGCGCACGGTCTCGGTGTAGCCCAGCTCCAGCGCGTCGGCGATGAGGGCGTGGCCGATGGAGGCTTCCAGCACGCCGGGCACATGGCGCAGGAACACGCTGAGGTTGTCGCGGTTGAGGTCGTGGCCGGCGTTGATGCCAAGGCCCACCCTCAGTGCGGCCTCGGCCGTGGCCGTGAAGCCGGCCAGCACGGCATCCTGGCGTTCGGTGCCGAAGGCGCTGGCGAAGGTCTCGGTGTAGAGCTCGATGCGGTCGGCACCCAGCGCTGCAACGGCGGCCATCGCGGCCGGGTTGGGGTCCATGAAGAGGCTGACGCGCACGCCCAGGCTCCGGGCCTCCTGGATCAGCGGCTTCAGGCGCTCGGCGTCCTGCGGCAGCATCCAGCCGTGGTCGGAGGTGAACTGGTCTTCCGAGTCGGGCACGAAGGTGACCTGGTGGGGGCGGTGCTTGCGCACGAAGTCCATCAGGTTCTGCGTCGGGTTGCCCTCGATGTTGAACTCGGCCTGGGGCCAGTCCTTCAGAAACGCGGCAAGGTCGTCCACATCGCCGGCGCGGATGTGTCGGGCATCCGGACGCGGGTGCACCGTGATGCCCTGCGCGCCCGCCAGCAGGCATTGCTCGGCGGCGCGCAGCACGCTGGGGATGCCCAGGTGGCGGGTGTTGCGCAGCAGCGCGACCTTGTTGACGTTGACCGACAGGGCGCAGCGGGCGCCGGCATGAGCGAGCGGGTTCATGAATCGAGCAGTTGTTGCACGTCCACCAGCAGGGCGCGGGTGCGCAGCGGCTGGTGGCCCAGATGGTAGTGGAGCAGGCCGCGCAGCGTGGTCTTGAGCGTCGAGGGTGCGGCCGCACAGGCCTGGCGCAGCGCGGCCATGCTGCCGTGCAGCAGCGCGGCCTGGAGCTGGATCAGCAGCACGCCGGGCAGGCTGGCGTCGCTGGTGGGCGGGATGAGGCCGGACTCTGCGGACAGCTGGTAGCGCCGCGCCGGGTCGATGGCCGCCTGGGTGGGCGTGACGACGCTGAGGTCGGGCAGCAGGCCCAGCTCGGCCAGCAGCTTGAGCTCGAAGGCGCGCAGCGCGGCATCGCCCTCGGCCAGATGGGCCAGCGTGTCGGCGTAGGCATCGAAGAGCCGGGGATGGGGGTCGTGGCGGGCCAGCAGCTTGAGCAGCAGCTCGTTCAGGTAGTAGCCGGAGAACAGAGCGGCGCCGGCCGGCAGCGTGGCGCCTCCGCCCCACTCCGCGCCGCGCAGGGTCTGCACCTCGCCACCGTCCGCCTTGGCCGGCTTGCTCAAGGAGACGGTGATGCGCTGCAGCGGCAGCAGCACGGCGCGCAGCTGCGAATAGGGCCGCTTGGCGCCCTTGGCTGCGACGGCTACGCGGCCGGACTCGCGCGTGAACAGGTCCAGGATGAGGCTGGACTCGCTCCAGTCGTGCTGGTGCAGCACGTAGGCCGGCTGTCCTGGAGCCCCTCGCCCGGCGGGTACGCCGGTCGGTCCCCCGGGGGGGCGTGGGCCGGCTTGGGAGCGGCCCGGCGCTCGGCCCGACGACGCCGCCATGTCACTCGTAGCCGTAGCTGCGCAGATGCTCTTCGGTATCCGCCCAGCCCGAGCGCACCTTGACCCACAGTTCGAGGAACACGCGGCCGTCCATCAGGTGCTCCAGCTCCTGGCGCGACTCCGAGCCGATGCGCTTCAGGCGCTCTCCGCCCTGGCCGATGATCATGCCCTTGTGGGCGTCGCGCTCGACGACGATGCTGGCGCTGATGCGGCGCAGCTCGCCCTCCTCTTCCCACTTGTCGATGACAACGGTGGAGGTGTAGGGCAGCTCGTCGCCGGTCAGGCGGAACAGCTTCTCGCGAATGATTTCGCTGGCAAGGAACTTCTCGCTGCGGTCGGTCAGCGCGTCCTCGTCGTAGAACCAGCCCTGCTCGGGCAGATAGGGCTTGAGGATCTTGAACAGGCGGGTGACGTCGGCCTCCTTCTTGGCCGACAGCGGCACGAACTCGGCGAAGTTGCGGCGCTCCTGCATGCCCTTGAGCCAGGGCGCCAGCTCGGCGCGGCGGTGCACGGCGTCGAGCTTGTTGGCGATCAGCACGACGGGCTTGTCCTCGGGCAGCAGGCCCAGCACCTTGGCGTCGTCCAGGCCGAAGCGACCGGCCTCGACGACGAACAGCACCAGGTCCACGTCGGCCAGCACGCCATGCACGGTACGGTTCAGCGTGCGGTTCAGCGCGGCGTTGTGCTTGGTCTGGAAGCCGGGGGTGTCGACGAAGACGAACTGGGCCTCGTCCACCGTGCGCACGCCGGTGATGCGGTGGCGGGTGGTCTGGGCCTTGTCGGAGGTGATGCTGACCTTCTGGCCGACGAGGGCGTTCAGCAGCGTCGACTTGCCCACGTTGGGGCGGCCGACGATGGCGATCAGGCCACAACGTTGAGCGGACGGCTGCGGTACTTCGGGTGCGGGCACAGTGGGCTCGGTCATGGTTTGCCTCGTTCGGCGTTCAGTCTATCCAGCAGACGGCGGGCTGCCTCCTGCTCGGCCGTGCGGCGCGAGCGGCCCTCGCCGAGTTCGGCCACGTCGAGCGCAGGGACGGCGCATTCGACCTCGAAGGTCTGGGCGTGGGCCTGGCCGCGCGTGGCGACGATGCGGTAGCTGGGCACGGCAATGCGGCGGGCCTGCAGCCATTCCTGCAGCGCCGTCTTGGCGTCCTTGGCGAAATCGCCGGCGCTGGCCGAGGTGGCGATGGTCTCGCCGAGCAGGCGGCGCACGATGTCGAGGGCGGCGTCGTAGCCCGCGTCGATGTAGGCCGCACCGAGCAGCGCCTCGACGGCATCGGCCAGGATGGAGGGGCGCTGGGCGCCGCCCCCTCGGGCTTCGCCGTCGGACATCTTCAGCACCGCCGGCAGGCCCAGGGTCAGGGCCAGCCTGTGCAGGCTGTCCTCGCGCACGAGGTGGGCGCGCACGCGGGTCAGGTCGCCTTCGTCGGAGCCGGCGTAGCGCTCGTAGAGCAGGCTGGAGACGGCCAGGCTCAGCACGGCGTCGCCGAGGAATTCCAGGCGCTCGTTGTGGTCGGCGCCATAGCTGCGGTGGGTGATGGCCCGCACCAGCAGCTCGGGCCGCTGGAAGCGATGGCCGAGGCGGCGTTGCAGGTCGTCGAGCGAGGCGTTCATTGACCCGAGGCGGGCGTCGACGCCGTCAATGCGACTTGCCCCGGTACTTGATCATCAGGTAGACCGGCCCGAAGAGGTCAATCTCCCTGTCCCACGCAAACTCGATGACGACTTTGTCGTTGCTGTCCTTGGTGACGACGAGGTCGCTGCCCTTGATGCTCTGGATGGAGTATTCGACCTGGATGGCCTTGTCGAAGTCCTGGCGCACGGCCGGCACGGTGGGCGGATTGCTCGCGGCGATGCGGTCGACGACCCGCTGCACGGTGTAGTACTCGAGCACGGTCGGGAAGACCTTCATGCCGACGACGGCGGTGACGGCGATGACACCGCCCCAGAACAGCAGGCCGATCAGCGAAAGGCCGCGCTGGCGACGGGGGGAGGACGAGGGGCTGCGGCAGGGGCTCATCTGGGCATCAATCGAAGAAGGTACCGACGCGCTTGAGGTTACCGAAATTCATCCAGACCAAGAAGGCCTTGCCGACGATGTTTTCATCCGGCACGAAGCCCCAGAAGCGCGAATCGCGCGAGTTGTCGCGGTTGTCGCCCAGCATGAAGTAGTGGCCGGCCGGCACCTTGCAGGTCACGCCTTCGAGGGTGTAGCGGCAGTTCTCGCTGAACGGGAAGGGACCGTCGGCACGGTCGGCACGGAAGAAGCGCTGCGCATCCGGCTGCACGAGGATCTGGTGCTCCTTGTCGCCCAGCTTCTCCAGAAACCGCTGGCGGTAGACGCGGCCGTCCTCGTCGTAGAAGTTGCCCTGGGGCTGCACAGGCGCCGGCTGGCCGTTCACGTAGAGCTTCTGGTTGACGTAGCTGATCTCGTCGCCCGGGATGCCGGCCACGCGCTTGATGAAGTCGGTACTGGGGTCCTCGGGGTAGCGGAAGACCATCACGTCGCCGCGCTTGACGTCGTTGTTGGAGACGATCTTCTTGTTCAGCACCGGCAGCCGGATGCCGTAGTGGAACTTGTTGACGAGGATGAGGTCGCCCACGAGCAGCGTCGGCACCATGGAGCCCGACGGGATCTTGAAGGGCTCGAACAGGAACGAGCGCAGCAGGAACACGACCAGGATCACCGGGAAGAGGCCGGCGGTCCAGTCCAGCCACCAGGGCTGCTGCAGGATCTGCTGGCGGGCCGGCTCGATGTCGCCGTCAACGCGGGCGATGCCCTGGGCGGCCAGGGTTTCACGGCGCTTGGCGTCGTTGGCTGCCAGCGCATCAGCCGCGGCACGGCGGGCCGGCGCGAAATGGAAACGCTCGGCCAGCCAGTAGAGCAGCGTCACGGCAGTGAGGACGAAGAGCAGCAGCGCGAAGTTGCCGCTCCATCGACCGGTGTACCAGCCGCCCAGGTAGGCCACCAGGGCCGCGTACAAAACACCGGTCAGAGCACTCATCGAGGAGGTTTTCAAGGCAGGAGGGGTGGGGTCAGTCGTCGACTTGCAGGATGGCGAGGAAGGCTTCTTGCGGCACCTCGACCGAGCCGATCTGCTTCATGCGCTTCTTGCCGGCCTTTTGCTTTTCCAGCAGCTTGCGCTTGCGGGTGATGTCGCCGCCGTAGCATTTTGCCAGCACGTTCTTGCGCAGCGCCTTGATGTTCTCGCGGGCGATGATGTTGGCGCCGATGGCGGCCTGGATGGCCACGTCGTACATCTGGCGAGGGATCTGCTCGCGCATCTTGGCGGCCACGCCGCGGCCGCGGTACTGGCTCTGGCTGCGGTGCACGATCATGGCCAGCGGGTCGACCTTGTCGCCGTTGATCATGATGTCGACCTTGACGACGTCGGCGGCGCGGTATTCCTTGAACTCGTAGTCCATGGACGCGTAGCCGCGCGAGGCGCTCTTGAGCTTGTCGAAGAAGTCCAGCACGATCTCGGCCAGCGGGATCTCGTAGGTCAGCATGACCTGCTTGCCGTGGTAGGCCATGTTGAGCTGCACGCCGCGCTTCTGGTTGGCCAGCGTCATGACGACACCGACGTAGTCCTGCGGCATGTACAGGTGCACGGTGACGATGGGCTCGCGGATCTCGCGCATGGCGCCGATCTCGGGCATCTTGGACGGGTTCTCGACCTGGATGACCTCGCCGGTGTTCAGCTCGACCTCATAAATGACGCTGGGTGCCGTCGTGACGAGGTCCTGGTCGAACTCGCGCTCCAGGCGCTCCTGCACGATTTCCATGTGCAGCAGGCCCAGGAAGCCGCAGCGAAAGCCAAAGCCCAGGGCCTGGCTGACCTCGGGCTCGTAGCGCAGCGAGGAGTCGTTGAGGCTGAGCTTTTCCAGCGCGTCACGCAGCTGGTCGTATTCGCTGGCTTCGGTCGGGTAGAGGCCCGCGAACACCTGGGGCTGGATTTCCTTGAAACCGGGCAGCGCCTCGGTAGCCGGGCCGGCGTTGTTGGGCAGCTTCTTTTCCAGCGTGACGGTGTCGCCCACCTTGGCGGCCGCCAGCTCCTTGATGCCGCAGATGATGAACCCCACCTCGCCGGCCTTGAGCCCGTCGCGGTTCTCGCTCTTGGGCGTGAACACCCCCAGATGCTCGATCGGGTAGACGGTGTTGGTCGCCATCATGCGGATGCGCTCGCCCTTGCGCAGCTCGCCGTCCACCACGCGCACCAGCATGACGACGCCCACGTAGTTGTCGAACCAGGCGTCGATGATCATGGCGCGCGGCGCGCCGTCGGGGTTGCCACGCGGCGGCGGCATGCGGGCGATGACGGCTTCCAGGATCTCGTCGATGCCCATGCCGGTCTTGGCCGAGCAGGGGATGGCGTCGTCGGCATCGATGCCGATGACGTCCTCGATCTCGGCCTTGGCGTTGTCGGGGTCGGCCGACGGCAGGTCCATCTTGTTGAGCACCGGCACGACCTCGACACCCAGGTCCAGCGCCGTGTAGCAGTTGGCCACGGTCTGCGCCTCGACGCCCTGGCTCGCGTCGACGACGAGCAGCGCGCCCTCGCAGGCGGACAGCGAGCGACTCACTTCATAAGAGAAGTCCACATGCCCCGGCGTGTCGATCAGGTTCAGGTTGTAGACCTGGCCGTCCTTGGCCTTGTACTGCAGCGCCGCGGTCTGGGCCTTGATGGTGATGCCGCGCTCGCGCTCCAGGTCCATGGAGTCCAGCACCTGCGCTTCCATCTCGCGGTCCGACAGTCCTCCGCAGCGCTGGATGATGCGGTCGGCCAACGTGCTCTTGCCGTGGTCGATGTGGGCAATGATGGAGAAGTTGCGGATGTGGTTCATGCTGACTGCTGCTCTGCGTGGCCGGGCATGCAACGGCAAAGCCGTTGCGTTGGAGGCTCATATCGCGCAGCGATGTGAAGGCCCGCGAAGGGCCGCGCCGTAAACAAAAAAAAGGCACGTCGAAGAGGCGACGTGCCTTCCAACAAAAGGTATGGCAACTGCTTGTTGGGCCTTCATTGTAGCCAAAAGGCCCGGCCGGGAAACCGCACCAGCATTGGTTTTCCGGCCGTTGCAGGCTGCCAACAAGGATTTTTAACCACAGCTTATCCACAAGTTCCTGTGGATCGCCTGTGGATCAAATCGGGGTGTTGCCGGAGGGCATCGATTCCACCTCCGGACACCCAATCCCGGGCTCATCAATGCTGCATTTTAACGGCCCGCACGAACAATCCCCGTCATTCTTGGTAAGTTAGCCGGCGCCAACTTTCTTAAGCGGTGGACAACCTCGACTCGCGGCCGACGCAGGCTTGCCGCATCGCGGAAAGCCCGAGCAGACAGCCCAGGATTTACCGCCCCATGCCGGTATCCGCCTGGCACCGGCCGTCGTGGGCTGTCCAGCCCACGGCGCCCGCTCAGCGCGCCGGCTTGAGCAGCACGAAGCTGACCACGTCGTCGCGGCGCACCACCAGGTTGATGACCTTGGCCTTGTCGGCCTTGGCGATCTGCGCCTGGAAGGCCTTCACCGTGGACACCTCGACGTTGTCCACCGACAGGATGAGGTCGCCCTCACGCAGGCCGGCGCGGGCCGCGGCACCCGTGGCGCCGTCGACCTTGACGCCGGACTTGAGCTTCAGCTCCTTGCGCTGGGCCTCGGTCAGTTCGGACACCTTGAGCCCCAGCGCCGCGCTGGCATTGGCAGCGGCGGGCGCCTCCTTCTCGGCCGAGCCCTCGGCACCGGCCTTGGGCCGCTCGACCTCGCCGACGGTGACGACGACATCCTTGTAGCTGCCACGGCGGAACACCGTCAGCGTCGCCTTGGCGCCCGGCTTCACGGCCGCGATCATGCGGCGCAGGTCCAGCGCCTTCTCGACCACCTTGCCGTCGACCTTGGTGATCACGTCGGCGCCTTCGATGCCACCCTTCTCGGCCGGGCTGCCAGGCGTCACGCTGCTCACGACGGCACCCAGCGGCTTGCCCAGGCCCAGGGCCTCGGCCTCCTCCTTCGTGATGTCGCGGGGCAGCACCCCCAGGAAGCCGCGCACGACGCGGCCGCCGGCGCGCAGCTCATCGGCCACGCGGACGGCATCGGCGATGGGGATCGCGAAGGAGATGCCCATGTAGCCGCCGTTCTGGCTGTAGATCTGCGAGTTGATGCCGATGACCTCGCCGCGCATGTTCACCAGCGGGCCGCCCGAGTTGCCCGGGTTGATGGCCACGTCGGTCTGGATCAGCGGCAGCAGGTCGCCGGTGTCGCGCTGCTTGGCGCTGATGATGCCGGCCGTCACGGTGTTCTCCAGGCCGAAGGGCGAGCCGATGGCCATGACCCACTCGCCGACGCGGGACTTGTTGCTGTCGCCCACCTTGACGACTGGCAGGCCGCTGGCCTCCACCTTCACGACGGCCACGTCGGAGCGCTGGTCGGCGCCGATGATCTTGGCCTTGAGCTCGCGCTTGTCGGTCAGCGTGACGATGACCTCGTCGGCACCCTGCACGACATGGGCATTGGTCAGCACATAGCCGTCGGCGCTGAGGATGAAGCCCGAGCCGACGCCGCGGCGCATCGGGCCATCGTCGTCGGGCGTGCCACCGCCACGCGGCGTGCCGCGACGCTGGTTGGGCACCGGGATGCCGAAGCGGCGGAAGAACTCCTGCATCTGCTCGTTCATCTCGCCCTGGCCTTCGGCCATCTTGACCTTCTCGGCGGTGCGGATGTTGACGACCGCCGGGCCGACGCGCTCCACCAACTCTGCGAAGTCAGGCAACTCGCGCGGCTGCGCCGTGGCCGGGGCCTGGCCCAGCGCCAGGGCCAGCGCCAGGGCCGTGCTCGAAAACAGGAAGCGCGCGCGCGCGGGATGGAGGCGGTTCTCAGCGTGCATGTGGATTTCCAGGGACTCAGCGGGGCAGTGACGGACGGGACAGATGGGGCAGGCAGGCTGCGCTTCAAGGCTGCGACTGGGACGCTGGGGGCTCCGGAAGAGACAGCCCCCAGTCGATGACCTCGAGCGGCGCATCGGCCGCGAGGGTACGGCCTGCCGCCGTCTGCGCAAAGCTCAGCCCGCCAAGACCCTGCGCCCGCGGTGTTGCTGATGGTGCAGAAGCGACCGCGGCGTCCGTCGCCGGCAGCGGCCGCAGCGTGCCGATGCCGATGGCCACGGCGACGAAGCCGGCTGCGACGGCGGCGGGTGCGAACCAGTCGCGCGGGCGCCGGTGCCCGGCGTGGTCGGCGGGCAGCTGGGCGTGCAGCGCACTGAGCAGAGCTGCGGGCTCGCGGCGCAGTTCGGGCAGGTCCGCGGCCCGCAGGCCATCGGCCGCGGCATGCCACAGCGCCCAGCGCTCACGCAGGCCCGGGTCGTTCGCCCAGGCGGCCTGCACGCGCGCCCAGTCGGCCGGCGTGGCGCACCCGTCCATCACGGCAGACAGCGCCTCGTTCAGCGCATCGTCGGCTGGGTTCACCATCGCCGCCCTCCCCCGCCGCCCAGCAGCGGCCGCAGCCGCGCGGCGACGGCTTCGCGCGCGCGAAAGATGCGCGAGCGCACGGTGCCCGGCGGGCAGTCCATCAGTTCGCCGATCTCGTCGTAGCTCAAACCATCCACCTCCCGCAGCAGCAGCGCACGGCGCTGGTCCTCGGCCAGCGCTGCGACGGCATCGTCCAGCTCCCTGGCCAGCTGGCGACCGGCGAGCAGGGCCTCGGGGGTCGCATCGTCGCTTGGAGCCGCGTCCCTGCCGAAAGTTCCCTCGTCGTCGTCCAGCGACTCGACGGGCCGCTGGCGCGCCCGGTGGCGCTTGGCCGCGTTGATCGCGATGCGGTAGATCCAGGTGTAGAAGGCGCTCTCGCCGCGGAAGGCCGGCAGCGCCCGGTAGGCGGCGAGGAAGGTCTCCTGGCAGAGATCGGCCACGTCGGCGGGGTCGCGTACGCTGCGCGCGAGCAAGCGCTCGACGCGACGCTGGTACTTCAGCACCAGCATGTCGAAGGCGGCACGGCTGCCGGCCTGGGCTTCGCGCACCAGCAGCGCGTCGGCGTCGGCACTCATCGATGCACGGCGCCGCCGGGTGCGGCAGACAGCGTTGCGCGCAAGGCGCCCCATTGCGCCGCCTGCTGGCGGCGCGACAGCCACCGCGGGCCGGGGCTGGCGCGCAGCAGCCAGGCAGCGAGGTCGATCAGCACGGCGAGTTCAACCCGAGCGTCGTCTCGCGGCCGGGATCGGCAAGCCACCGGGCCTGGCCGTCCCAAAGGAGCCGACGCGGCAACACGGCGGCCTCGCGCCAGGCCCGGCAGGCGAGCCGCGGCTGATGGCTGAACGCCCAGGCGGCGACGCCACCCGACGCCAGGGCCGCGATCAACGCGACGACGGCCTGCACGGCCGGCTGAGGCTGAAGATGCAACACGACCGGCGGCGTTCGGCGCATCGCCGGCGCGCGGTCAGACGCGCTTGAAGATCAGCGTGCCGTTGGTGCCGCCGAAGCCGAAGTTGTTTTTCGCGGCGACGTCGATCTTCATGGGCCGCGCCTGGTTGGCGCAGTAGTCCAGGTCGCACTCGGGATCCTGGTTGAAGATGTTGATCGTCGGCGGCGCGACCTGGTCGTGGATGGCCAGCGCCGTGAAGACCGACTCGATGCCGCCCGCGCCGCCCAGCAGATGGCCGGTCATGGACTTGGTCGAGCTGATGACCATGTTCTTGGCATGATCGCCGAAGGCCAGCTTGATGGCATTGGTCTCGTTCACGTCACCCAGGGGCGTGGAGGTGCCGTGGGCGTTCATGTACTGGACCTGGTCGGGGTTCATGCCCGCGTTGCGCAGCGCCGCGCGCATGGAGCGCTTGGGGCCGTCGACGTTGGGCGCGGTCATGTGGTACGCGTCAGCACCCATGCCGAAACCGGCCAGTTCGCAGTAGATCTTGGCGCCGCGCTTCTTGGCGTGTTCGTACTCTTCGAGCACCAGCACGCCGGCGCCCTCGCCCAGCACGAAGCCGTCGCGGTCCTTGTCCCAGGGGCGGGACGCGGTCGCGGGGTCGTCGTTGCGGGTGGAGAGCGCCCGGGCCGCGGCGAAACCGCCGATGCCCAGCGGCGACACCGCGCCTTCGGCACCGCCCGCGATCATCACGTCGGCGTCGCCGTACTCGATGAGGCGGCCGGCTTCACCGATGGCGTGCAGGCCCGTGGTGCAGGCCGTCACGATCGCCAGGTTCGGGCCCTGGAAGCCGAACTGGATGGAGACGTGGCCCGAGATCATGTTGATGATCGAGGCCGGGATGAAGAACGGCGAGATGCGGCGCGGGCCACGGTTCATCAGCTCGGTCTTGGTCTCCTCGATCAGCGGCAGGCCGCCGATGCCGGAACCAACGAGCACGCCGATGCGCTCGGCCTGTTCTTCGGTCAGCTGGTCTCCGGTCGGGATACCGGAGTCACGCACTGCCTGGATCGCCGCCGCCAGGCCGTAATGGATGAAGCCATCCATGTGCCGGGCTTCCTTTGCGGGGATGTAGTCCTCGATGTTGAAGCCCTTGACCTCACCCGCGAAATGGCACGCCAGGTTGCTGGCGTCGAAACGGGTGACGGTGGCAATGCCGGAACGACCGGCGAGGATGTTGGCCCAACCTTCGGCAACGGAGTTGCCGACGGGACTGATCAGGCCAAGACCGGTGACGACGACGCGGCGACGGGTCATGCAGTGCGGATCAGAGTTACAGAGAGAAGGAAGGCGCTCAGGCCTTCTGGTGCTTGACGGCGTAGTCGATCGCCAGCTGCACGGTGGTGATCTTCTCGGCTTCTTCGTCCGGGATCTCGATGCCGAACTCGTCTTCGAGGGCCATCACCAGTTCCACGGTGTCCAGAGAATCGGCGCCCAGATCGGCGACGAAAGCCTTCTCATTCGTAACGTCGGCTTCCGCCACGCCGAGTTGCTCGGCAATGATCTTCTTCACTCGTGCTTCGATATCGCTCATGAACTCCTCCAGGAGAGGTTTGCAGAAAACAGCCCAGCATTCTACGGGCTCTAGATGGGCGCCCCTAAATCGAGGCTCCCGGGCCGGATCAGGCCATGTACATGCCACCGTTCACGTGCAGCTCGCTGCCCGTGATGTAAGCACCGCCGGGTGACGCCAGGAAGACGACCGCCGCGGCGATTTCCTCGGGCGCGCCCAGGCGGCCCAGCGGGATCTGGGCCAGCAGCGCGGCCTTCTGTGCCTCGGGCAGCACCTCGGTCATGTCGGTGGCGATGAAGCCCGGCGCGACGCAGTTGACCGTGATGCCGCGGCTGCCCAGCTCACGGGCGAGGGAGCGCGTCAGGCCGGCCAGACCGGCCTTGGCGGCGGCGTAGTTGGCCTGACCGGCATTGCCGGAAGCGCCGACGACGGAGGTGATGTTGATGATGCGGCCCGAGCGCTGCTTCATCATCGGCTTGGTGGCCGCGCGGGCGAGGCGGAAGACGGCCTTGAGGTTGGTGTCGATCACCGCGTCCCAGTCCTCGTCCTTCATGCGCATGGACAGGCCGTCACGCGTGATGCCGGCGTTGTTGACGAGGACGTGCAGGCCGCCTTCCCTGGCGACGATGTCGTCGACGGCGGCCTGGCTGGCGGCGGCGTCGGTCACGTTCAGCGCGATGCCGCGGCCACCATGGGCCGCCAGGGCCTCGGTGATGGCGGCGGCGCCGGATTCCGTCGTGGCCGTGCCGATGACGCGCCAGCCTTCGCTGGCCAGGGCCAGCGCGATGGCGCGTCCGATGCCGCGGCTGGCGCCGGTGACGAGGGCGACGCCCTTGCTTGCGGATTCAGTCATTTCAGCCACCTCCCAGCAGCGCACGGGCCTCGGCCAGCGAGGCGGGGTCGAAGACGCAGGCGGCCTGCAGCTCGCCGTCGATGCGCTTGGCCATGCCGGTCAGCACCTTGCCCGGGCCGGCTTCGATGATGTGGCCGACGCCGCGGGCCTTCAGGGCCTGCACGACCTCGACCCAGCGCACCGGGCCGAAGGCCTGGCGGTACAGGGCGTCGCGCAGGGCCGCATCGCTGTCGGTGACGGCCACGTCGATGTTGTTGATGACGGGGAAGGCTGCGGCCTGGAACTGCACCGTGGCGAGCTTCTCCTTGAGGCGCTCGGCGGCCGGCTTCATCAGGCTGGAATGGAAGGGCGCGGACACCGGCAGCGGCAGCGCGCGCTTGGCACCCGCAGCCTTCAGGATCTCGGCAGCCTTCTCGGCACCGGCCTTGCTGCCGGCGATGACGGTCTGCTTGGGGTCGTTGAAGTTGACCGCCTCGATGGCCTCGCCGGTCTCGGCTGCGGCCTGCGCGCAGCCGGCGCGCACGGCGTCACCGTCCAGGCCCAGGATGGCGTACATCGCACCGGCACCGACGGGCACCGCCTCCTGCATGGCCTGGGCGCGAAAGCGCACCAGCGGCAGCGCGTCGGCCAGGCTCAGCGCGCCGGCAGCAACCAGGGCGGTGTACTCGCCCAGGGAATGGCCGGCGGCGGCCACCGGGATGGCGCCGGTCTCGGCGACGAAGGCGCGCCAGCAGGCGATACCGGCCGTCAGCATGACGGGCTGGGTGTTGGTCGTCAGGTCCAGCTGCTCCTTGGGGCCGGCATGGATCAGCGCGCCAATGTCTTCACCGAGGGCGGCAGAGGCCTCCTCGAGGGTGCGGCGGACTTCGGTGTGGTCGCCCCAGGCGTCGAGCATGCCGACGGCCTGCGAGCCTTGGCCGGGAAAGACAACGGCAAAAGGTGCAGTCATAGGTTCAGTTCCAGTTGATGCGTCGGCGCTGCCGGCGCTGCTCAGTATTTGAGCAGCGCGGCGCCCCAGGTGAAGCCGCCGCCGACGCCTTCCAGCATCACGGTGTCACCGCGCTGGATGCGGCCGCTGCGGACGGCGACGTCCAGCGCCAGCGGCACGGAGGCGGCCGACGTGTTGCCATGCTCGTCAACGGTGGCGATGAGCTTGTTGAGGTCCATCTTCAGCTTCTTGGCCGTACCCTGCATGATGCGGATGTTGGCCTGATGGGGCACGAGCCAGTCGATGTCGGCATCGGTCAGGCCGGCCTTGTCGAGCACCGAGCGCGCCACCTTCTCCAGCACGCCGACGGCCACCTTGAAGACGGCCTGGCCATCCATCCTCAGCAGCGGGCTGCCGATCACCTGTCCACCCGAGACCGTGCCGGGCGTGCAGAGGATGTCGACGTGGCGCGAGTCGGCGTGCAGCTCGGTCGCCAGGATGCCCGGCTCGCTGCTGGCACCCAGCACGACGGCGCCGGCGCCGTCACCGAAGAGCACGCAGGTGGTGCGGTCCTTGAAATCCAGGATGCGCGAGAACACCTCGGCGCCAACGACCAGGGCCTTGTTGGCCGCACCGCTCTTGATCATCGAGTCGGCCACGCTCAGCGCATAGACGAAACCCGAGCAGACGGCCTGCAGGTCAAAGGCCGCGCAGCCATGCACGCCCAGCTTGCGCTGCAGCAGGCAGGCCGTGGAAGGGAAGACCATGTCCGGCGTGGACGTCGCGACGATGATGAGGTCGAGCTCCTCGGCGACGATGCCGGCGGCTTCCAGCGCCGCCTGCGCGGCCGGGAAGGCCAGGTCGCTGGCGACCTGGTCGGGCGCCGCGAAGTGGCGGGCACGGATGCCGGTGCGCTCGACGATCCAGTCGTCGGAGGTCTCGATGCCGTCAGCCGCGAGGCGCTCGGCCAGGGCCTGGTTCGTCACGCGGTCGGCGGGCAGGAAACTGCCGGTGCCGAGGATGCGGGAATAGCGGGGGGGTTGGATTCCAGTGGGGGTCAAAAGGTAGCCTCCGTGCTACGCACTGCGGCGCGAGCGCCTTCGGGCGGCCATGCGTCGCTCACGCAGCCTGCGCGACGGTATTCGCCGCGTTGTCTCCAGCATCGTTCGCCTTGGCTTGCAGCGTTGCGACGATGCGGTCGTGGACCCGGTCAAGCAGCCGGTTGCGGGCGGCATCATAAGCGCGGGCCAAGGCGTTCTCGAAGGCGAAGGCATCGGCAGAGCCATGGCTCTTGAAGACCAGGCCGCGCAGGCCCAGCAGGGCCGCACCGTTGAAGCGGCGGTGATCGACGCGGTGTTTGAAGGCCTTCAGCACCGGCATCGCGATTAGGGCCGCGGCCTTGGTCAGCAGATTGCGGCTGAACTCTTCCTTGATGAAGGCGCCGATCATGGTGGCCAGGCCCTCGGACGTCTTGAGCATGACGTTGCCGACGAAGCCGTCGCAGACGACGATGTCCGTCGTGCCCTTGTAGATGTCGTTGCCCTCGACGTTGCCGAAGAAGTTCAGCTGGCCGGCACTGCCGGCGGCGCGCAGCAGCTCGCCAGCCTGCTTGATGGTCTCGCTGCCCTTGATGGCTTCCTCGCCGATGTTGAGCAGGCCGACGCTGGGCTCATCAACGCCTTCGACGGCCGACACCAGGGCGCTGCCCATGACGGCGAACTGCAGCAGGTGCTCGGCCGTGCAGTCGACGTTGGCCCCGAGGTCCAGCACCGTCGTGAAGCGGCCTCGCTGGTTGGGCATGACGGTGGCGATGGCGGGGCGGTCGATGCCGTCCAGGGTCTTCAGCAGATAGCGCGCGACGGCCATCAGCGCGCCGGTGTTGCCGGCGGACACGCAGGCATGGGCCAGGGCCGGGCTGCCGTCGCGATCGGCCTTGAGCTGCTGGATGGCGACGCGCATGGACGAGTCGCGCTTGCGGCGCAGCGCGACCTCGACCGGGTCGTCCATCGTGACGACCTCGCTGGCCGCGACGATGCGGCAGCGCGGCCAGGCCGCGGCGGCGGTCAACGCCTCGGGCTTGCCGACAAGGATGAGTTCGGCGCCGGGATGCTTGTCGAGGAAGGCGCGGCAGGCGGGCAGCGTGACCGAGGGGCCGTGATCGCCGCCCATGCAGTCGACGGCCAGGCGGATAGCTTCGGGCAGGGGCGCGGTCATGTCAGTGGTTTTCGTGAGCCACAAAGACCAAACCCGGCACTGCGCGGTACGCAGGCCGGGTCGGCAGATTCATCGACAGTTTGGCGCCGCACCAGGCGGCACCGGCCACCATCAGGCCGCGTCGGCCTTGCTCTTCAGCACCTTGCGACCACGGTAGAAACCGGTCGGGCTGATGTGGTGACGCAGGTGCACTTCGCCGGTCGTCGGCTCGATGGCCGTGCCCGGGGTCACCAGGGCGTTGTGGGAACGGTGCATGCCGCGCTTGGAAGGCGACTTCTTGTTTTGCTGAACAGCCATGAAATTCTCCAGAATCTGCGGGGTTTGGGGACGCGACCCCAGGGAGTGAGATCAAAGCTCGAACTCCAGGCCGCAGAAAAGCCCACGAGTGTAGCACCGGATCACTGAATCGCCAAGACACACCTTGCATGAAGCGTGGATTGGCGCAATCGGTCATGGCGTCAGCCGTCGCGGCGCTTCAGCGCGGCCAGCTTGGCGAAGGGGTTGGGACGCTCCTCGGCCTGCGCTTCGGCCTCGTCGTCGGCATGGGCCAGCGGCTCGGGGCAGACCTCGTGGCGGGGCACCAGCGGCAGGGCCAGCAGCAACTCGTCCTCGATCAGCTCGCGCGCGTCGAGGTGGCGAGGCAGCGCCAGCACGTCGTCGTCGCTGTCGACATCGAGCGCCGCGGCTTCGGCCTCGGTGTCGACGAAGCGGATCCAGCGGTCGATGTCGATGTCTTCATGCACCGGCTTCAGGCAGCGCTGGCAGGTCAGCGCGACCTGGCCCGACGCGGTCAGGTGCAGCCAGGTCTGGGCCTTGCCGCCCTTGGGCTGACGCATCTCGCCGTGCAGGCTCCACTGCAGCGCCGGCCAGCCGCTGGCCGGTGCCTCGGGAGCGGCCGAGTCAGCCAGGCGCGCAAGCAGGACGGCTGGCCATTCGCCGGCCAGGCTGGCGTCGTCATGGGCCAGCGCCGCGACGTCGAGCTTCTCGGGAACAAAGGCGCGCGATTTCATGGCCTGGAGTTTAGGCGGGCGAGAATGCCCCGATGCCCCAGTTGATCCTCGCCTCCACCTCGCGCTACCGACAGGACTTGCTGGCCCGGCTGCGCCTGCCCTTCGAGGCGGTGGCGCCGGAAGTCGACGAGACCGCCCTGCCCGGCGAGGCACCTGCGGCGCTGGCTGAGCGTCTGGCCATGGCCAAGGCGCGTGCGGTCGCCGCGCTGCATCCCGGGGCCGTCGTCATCGGCTCGGACCAGGTCGCCGATCTGGGCGGCGAGGCCATCGGCAAGCCGGGCACGCACGCCGCCGCCGCCGCACAGCTGCGGCGCATGAGTGGCCGCGAGGTCGTCTTCCAGACTGCCGTGGCCGTCGTGGCGCCCGGCCTCGCAGCCATCGAGCGCGCCGAGGTGCGCGTGAGGCTGCGCGAACTGAGCGATGCCGCCATCCAGGCCTATCTGCTCGCCGACCAGCCCTATGACTGCGCCGGCAGCGCCAAGGTCGAGAGCCTGGGCATCGCGCTGCTGGCCTCCGTCGAGTCCGACGACCCGACGGCATTGGTCGGGCTGCCGCTGATCCGTACCTGTGCGCTGCTGCGCCGCGCCGGCCTGGAGCCGCTGGCATGACGGCGCGCCTCGCCCAGTCTTGCGACGCTGAACGCGCGCCAACGTGGTCGCCCCCCCGAGGGGACGGCAATGCTTGCAGCATTGAACCGCAAGCACATCGCCAGAGCGGGCCGGCTCGGGAGCGGCCCAGCGCTCGGCCCGAAAAGACCGATATCGCGGCAACCACTCGTGAAGGCACCCCGTCATGAGCCAAGGACGGCTTTTTCTCATGCCCAACACGCTGGACTTCGGCGTGGACGACACGCTCGATCTGCGCGAGGTGCTGCCCCAGCGCGTCATCGAACAGGCTGCCAGGCTCACGCACTGGGCGGCCGAGAACGCCAAGACGACGCGGGCGCTGCTCAAGCGGGTCGATGCGATCGCCCCTCTGGCCCAGCCGCTGCAGGCGATGCAGATCGCCGAGCTGCCGCGCCCGCCCAAGGGCGGCCGGCCGGCCGGCGACGACAGCGCCGCCTGGCAGGCTCTGCTGGCGCCGGCGCTGGCGGGACATGACCTGGGCCTGATCTCGGAAGCCGGCCTGCCGGCCGTGGCCGACCCGGGCGCGCGCCTCGTCGCGCTGGCCCACGAGGCCGGCATCGAGGTCGTGCCGCTGTCGGGGCCGAGCTCGCTGCTGCTGGCGCTGGCGGCCAGCGGCCTGAACGGCCAGAGCTTTGCCTTCGTCGGCTATCTGCCGGTGGACGCCGCACCGCGCACGGCCCGCATCCGCGAGCTGGAAGCACTGTCGGCCAAGGCCCAGCAGACGCAGTTGCTGATCGAGACGCCCTACCGCAACGAGGCGCTGCGCCAGGCGCTGCTGGCGGCGCTCAAGCCTGGCACGCGGCTGTCGATCAGCGTCGGCCTGACGCTGCCGGGCGGCTGGACGCAGACCGCCACGGTGGCCGACTGGCGAGCCAATCGCACCACCCTGCCCGACCGCATCCCGGCCGTGTTTGCGATCCTGGCCTAGGACTCCGCCGGAGCCGGCGCGCGCTTGGCGCCGAACAGCGCAGCAACCTGCTTCTTGGGCTTGATGTAGCTGGACAGGCCCTTGCCGACGCCTGCCGGCGCGGCCGCCTTGGCCTTTTCCCAGGCCGGCGGCTCGCCCGAGGCGCTGGCCTCGTAGGGCTTGTCGAAGAACGGGTCCTTGGGCGCCACAGGTGGGTGATAGGGCGGGCGATACGCGGGGCGCGCCGCAGGGCGGGCCTCGAAGGAAGGCTCACGGTCCTCGCGGGGGCGCTCGAAGCGCGGCGGGCGGCTGTCCTGCACTTCGAAGGCGTCGAGGTCGATCTTGCGCTTGATCAGCTTCTCGATGTCGGCGATGAGGCGCGCGTCGGACTTGGTGACCAGCGTGACCGCCAGGCCCGAGGCGCCGGCACGGCCGGTGCGCCCGATGCGGTGGACGTAGTCCTCGGCGTTGAAGGGCACGTCGAAATTAAAGACGGCGGGCAGGTCGGCGATGTCCAGGCCCCGTGCGGCCACGTCGGTTGCTACGAGCAGATCAACCTCGCCGCGCTTGAAGGCGTCGAGCGACTTCAGGCGCTCGTCCTGGGACTTGTCGCCATGCAGCGCCGCCGTGCGCAGGCCGTCGCGCTCGAAGGAACGGGCCAGCCGCGCCACGCCGAGCTTGGAGTTACCAAAGACGATGGCCTGGCGGATCGAGCGCTCCTTGAGGATCTGCTTGACCACCGCGCGCTTGTCGTCGTCGGTGACGCTGATGAAGCGCTGCTCGACGGTCGACGCGGTCTGGTTGGGGCGGGCCGTCTCGACCAGGATGGGGTCCTGCAGATAGCTCTGGGCCAGGCGCTTGATCTCGGGCGAGAAGGTGGCCGAGAACAGCAGCGTCTGGCGCGCCTTGGGCAGGTAGCTCAGGATGCGCTGCAGATCGGGCAGGAAACCGATGTCCAGCATGCGGTCGGCCTCATCGAGCACGACGTACTCGACCTGGTTGAGCACGCAGTTCTTTGCCTCGATGTGGTCCAGCAGCCGGCCGGGCGTGGCGATCAGCACCTCGACGCCGGCCTTCAGCGCGGCTGTCTGCGGCTTCATGTCCACGCCGCCGAAGACGACGACCGAGCGCAGCTGGGTGTGCTTGGCGTATTTCTTGACGTTCTCTGCCACCTGGTCGGCCAGCTCACGGGTGGGCGCCAGCACGAGGGCACGCACCGGATGGCGGGCGGGCGACACGCTGGGGTTCTCGTGCTTGAGCATGCGCTGCAGCAGCGGGATGGAAAACGCCGCCGTCTTGCCCGTGCCGGTCTGCGCCGCACCCATGACATCGCGTCCTTCCAGGACGATGGGGATCGCCTTGGCCTGGATGGGCGTCATCGTCAGGTAGCCGGAATCGGCGACCGCACGGATGAGCTTGGCATCCAGGGGAAGAGTGTCAAAACGGGCGGGCGCGGGCGCCTCGACGGGCGCCGCGACTGCGGACTCAGGGGTTTCTTGCATCCGGCGATTATCCCGGATGGACGGGGAACCCCTCCAGCCCTACTCCGGCCGGGCTACCCGGGGCCGGGAATCCCGCGAGTTCAGCACCATCCAGCGCGGCGTGCGAAAGCGCACGATGCGCCAGTAAAGCAGCACGTAACAGACGACGAACAGGCCCAGGATGAGCTGCAGCATGACGGTGTCGTCCCACCAGATCGTGGCCGGCACGACCGACAGGCTGCACAGCACCCACAGATAAGGCGCCGTCAGCGCGTTGCGGCGCGTCAGCACTGCGGCGTCCTTGCTGCCCAGGGCCCAGCGCATCAGGCGGCGGTAGATAAGGCTGTGCAGGTGGATGCCGTCGGGCATGCCGACCGGGCGCCCGCGCACGACCTTGCGGCGGTACATAGAGAACACCGTCTCCCAGACCGGATAGGCGCACAGCAGCAGCGGGAACATCGGCGACACGTCGGGGTTGCGCACCAGCAGCAGGATGGCGAGCTCGGACAGCATGAAGCCGAGAAAATAGGCCCCGCCGTCGCCCAGGAAGATCAGGCCGAAGGGGTAGTTCCACATGAAGAAACCCAGCACGGCGCCGATGACGGCGATGGCCATGGCCGCCACCAGCGGGTCGCCCGCCTGCAGGGCCACATAGGCCAGGCCGGCCAGCATGATGGCCGAGCACATGGAGGCCAGGCCGTTCATGCCGTCGATGATGTTGATCGAGTTGGACACGCCGCTGACGACGAGCAGGGCCAGCACATAGCCCCCGACCGCCGTTGCCGCGATCAGGTCCAGGCCCGGGATGGCCGTCTCCTTGATCTGCGCCCCGAGCAGCCAGGCGCCCAGAGCCGCAGCCAGCAGGGTCGCCAGCATGCGCCGCAACGGGCTGACGCGCTTGGTCAGATCCTCGATGACGCCGGACACAAAAGCCGGCACGCTGCAGATCAGCAGCAGCGCGGCCAGTTGCCGCATCGCCGGGAAGCGCCAGGCCAGCAGGGCCGTCCCGACGGCAAAGCCCGCAAAGATGGCGAGACCGCCGATGCGGGGCACCGGACGCGAGTGGAATTTCTGGGGGCCGGACAGGTCGTGGTCGGCCGACAGGGCACCATGCAGGTGCGAGGAACGGATGATGAGCAGCGTCACAGCCGCCGCGACGGCAAAACTCAGGGCGAGGATGGGCAGCATTGATTTCGGCGGGTCGAGGGCACGGACGCGTGGCGGCCAGCCCGCCTATCGACCCAATGGACGAAGTGTAGCCAAGCCCCCTCGCGGCGCCGGGAGCCCCCCGGAGCGCTGGCTAGAATCCGCGCCGCTTCCGCCCAAAGCTCGCGCATGCCTTTTGCGCAAGCCGTTCACCCACACGAGCCTCGTCAATGAATATCAGCGCGTCCCAGGATCGCCCGTCCGTCTTGCCACCCGCGCGCGGAGCCGGACCGCTGAAGGCGCTGGCCATGATCGCCCTGGCCGCGGGGCTGGCGGGCACCGCCCTGGCCGCGGGTGAGAACAGCGACGCGACGCCGACCGGCCCGGTGCGCCTGGTGGCTCCCAGCCGCGCCGGCAGCGACAACCAGAACGAGTCCGCCACGACCAACACGCCGCGCGACCGCGAGGCCCAGCTGCTGCAACTGCAGCAGCAGCAATTGCAGCTGCAGGTGCCGCCCACGCTGCCGCTGACGCGCGAAGCCCTGGCCACGCGCAACGCGCTGCAGACCGAATTCGAGCGCCATGTGCAGCGCACGGTGGGCGAGGACGTCGACATCCGGCGCTTCGGCTCGGAATTGATGGCGCCGATCTTGCGCCCGGGCTCGGCGCCGCTCGGCGAGACCTCGAGCCAGATCCCGTCGGACTATGTGATCAGCGTCGGCGACGAAGTGCAGGTCAATGTGTGGGGAGCCGTCGAGGCCGACCTGCGCCTCACCGTCGACCGCAGCGGCCGCATCACCATCCCGCGCGTCGGCCCGGTGATGGTGGCCGGCGTGCGCTATGCCGACCTGAACACCGTCGTGGACCAGCGCATCGGCCAGATGTTCCGCAACTACCGCGTCAGCACTTCGCTGGGCAAGCTGCGCAGCATCCGCGTCTACGTGACCGGCTTCACCCAGCGCCCCGGGGCCTACACCGTCAGCAGCCTGTCGACTGTCGTCAACGCGCTGGTGCAATCGGGCGGTCCGGCAGCGGCGGGCAGCTTCCGCAATCTCGAACTGCGCCGCGGCGGCAAGCTGGTCAGCAGCTTCGACCTGTACGACCTGCTGCTGCGCGGCGACCGCAGCGGCGACCGCGTGCTTCAGGCGGACGACGTCGTGCACATCGGCCCCATCGGCCAGCAGGTCGCACTCATCGGCAGCGTCAACCGCCAGGCCATCTTCGAGCTCAAGCCCGGCGAGACGGTCAACGACCTGCTGCTGATGGGCGGCGGCCTGAGCGCGGTGGCGGACCGCAACCGGCTGGCCATCGAGAGCATGGAGACGCGCAACGACGTGCGCATCGCCGAGGTGAAACTGCCCGGCCAGGGCAACGTCCAGCTGCGCGGCGGCGACGTGGTGCGCGCCTTCAACGCCCTGGACGCCGTGCTGCCCCAGCACCGCCAGAACAAGCGCGTGCGCGTCGAGGGCGAGGTGCAGAAGCCCGGCGAATACATCGTGCCGCCGACCAGCACGCTGACCGACGTCGTCAAGGCGGCAGGCGGCCTGACCAACGGCGCCTTCGTCTACGGCACCGAGTTCAGCCGCGAGAGCGTGCGCATCTCGCAGCAAAGCCAGTACGAGCGCGCGCTGCGCGACCTGGAGACCGAATTCGCTCGGGTGCAGGTGACGCAGAAGGCGCTGACGGCCGACGAGGCCAGCGCCCAGAGCGCCCGCAGCCAGAACTCCAACCGCCTGATCGACCGCCTGCGTGCCGTCAAGCCGACGGGCCGCATCGTGCTGCAGATCGCGCCGACCGCGGCCGCGCTGCCCGACCTGGCCATGGAGGACGGCGACCGCGTCGTCATTCCCGCACGGCCCAGCACCGTGGGCGTGTTCGGCAGCGTCTTCAACGGCGGCAGCTTCGTGTTCAACGCCGGCGCCAGCATCGACGACATGCTGCGCCTGGCCGGCGGCCCGACGCGCGGCGCCGACACGACCAGCACCTTCGTCATCCGCGCCAACGGCAGCGTCGTCAGCGCCAAGCAGCAAAGCAGCGGCTGGTTCAGCATGAGCACGAGCTTCGCGATGCTCACCGCCCAGCCCGGCGACACGATCTTCGTTCCCGAGGATCTGAACAAGACTTCCTTCAGCCAGGAGGCGAAGGAATGGACGCAGATCCTGTACCAGTTCGGTCTGGGTGCCGCGGCTCTGAAGACCCTGAAGAACTGAAGATGAACAGCTCAAGCATCGGCATGGACATGGCTGCGGCCAACCCGGAGACGCCGTCGGCCGGCGAGTTGCTCTCGGCCCTGTGGCGCCGCAAGTTCCTGATGATCGGCGCACCGCTGCTGGCCAGCGCCATCGGGCTGGGCGTCAGCTATCTGGTGCCGCCCACCTTCACGGCCCGCGTCAGCTTCCTGCCGCCGCAGCAGCCGCAAAGTACGGCGGCCAGCACGCTGGCCTCGCTGGGCGCGCTGGCCGGTGTGGCCGCAGGCGGCGTCAAGACCTCGGGCGACCAGTACCTGGCACTGGCCCAGAGCACGACCGTCGCCGACCGCCTGGTGGAGCGCTTCGACCTCGTGAACCGCTACGACAAGCGCTTCAAGGTCGACGCCCGCACCAAGCTGGCCGCCAGCACGCGGCTGGCGCTGGGCCGCAAGGACGGGCTCATCACCCTCGAGGTCGACGACGAGGACCCCAAGACCTCTGCCGCCATGGCCAGTGCCTACATCGAGGAGCTGCGCCAGCTCACGGCGCGGCTCGCGCTGACCGAGGCCCAGCAGCGCCGGGCCTTCTTCGAGCGCCAGCTCAAGCAGGTGCGCGACAAGCTGACGGACGCCCAGCAGGCGCTTTCCGGCACGGGCATCAACGCGGGCGCGCTCAAGGCCGAGCCCAAGGCCACCGCCGAGGGCTTCGCCAAGCTCAAGGCCGAGCTGACCGCGGCGGAAGTGAAGCTGCAGGTGCTCAGGCAGGCCATGGCCGACGGCGCTGCCGAGGTGGTGGCCCAGTCCACCCTCGTCTCCAGCCTGCGCGCCGAAGTCGCCAAGCTGGGCCAGGCCGAGGCCCCTGGCAGCCAGAACGGCTACATCAGCGCCTACCGCGAGTTCAAGTACCAGGAAGCCCTGTTCGACCTGATCGCGCGCCAGTACGAAGTCGCCAAGATCGACGAGAGCCGCGACGGCGGCCAGCTGCAGGTCGTCGACGAGGCCCAGGTGCCGGAGCGCAAGTCCAAGCCCAAGCGCAGCATCTTCATGCTGGTGGCCTTCGGCCTGGCCTTTGCGCTGTGCGCAGCCTTCGTGCTGAGCCGCGAATTCGCCGCGAAGAAGCGGCCCGCCTGAGGCCGGGCCGGCCTCAGGCGCCGGGCTTGCGCCAGACCTTGCGGTTCACGAAGCCGGTGTAGCTGACGATGATGCGCAGCACCTTGTCGGACACGTTGGCCGGCGCATAGTCCTGCACCAGTCGCAGCAGCCGCTCGTCGCCGCGCGGCTGGCTCTGCAGGATGCGCAGGCCGTCCAGCACGCGCTCGACGTCGAAGCCCACCATCATCACGGCGCCCTCCTCGAAGCCCTCGGGGCGCTCGTGCACCTCGCGCAGGTTCAGCGCCGGGAAGTTCAGGATCGACGACTCCTCGGTGATGGTGCCGCTGTCCGACAGCACGGCGCGGGCGCCGCACTGCAGCTGGATGTAGTCCAGGAAGCCGAAGGGCTTCATGAACTGCACCTGGGGATGCATGGCCTGCGCGGCCAGCAGCCCCTCCAGGCGCTTGCGCGTGCGCGGGTGGGTGGAGACGATGACCGGCTCGTCGTAGCGCTCGGCCAGCGCGTTCAGCACATTCAGCAGGCGCTGCAGGTTCTCGGGCGCGTCGACGTTCTCCTCGCGGTGCGAGCTGACGACGAAGTAGCGTCCCTCGGTGAGGCCCTGGCGCTGCAGCACGTCCGAAGCCTCGATGCCCGGGCGGTAATGCTCGATGACCTCGCGCATCGGGCTGCCGGTGACGATGACCTGGTCCGGCGGCAGGCCCTCGCGCAGCAGGTAGTCGCGCGCGATCTGGCTGTAGCTCAGGTTGATGTCCGACGTGTGGTCGACGATGCGGCGGTTGATCTCTTCCGGCACGCGGAAGTCGAAGCAGCGGTTGCCGGCCTCCATGTGGAAGATGGGCACCTTGCGGCGCTTGGCGGCAATGGCCGCCAGGCAGCTGTTGGTGTCGCCGAGGATGAGCAGCGCGTCGGGCCGGGTCTGCTCCAGCACCTTGTCGACGTTCTGGATCACCAGCGCGATGGTCTCGGCGGCGGTGGCGCCGGCGGCCTCCAGGAAGTGGTCGGGCTTGCGGATGCCCAGATCGCTGAAGAAGACCTCGTTGAGCTCGTAGTCGTAGTTCTGGCCGGTGTGCACCAGCACATGCTCGCAATGCAGGTCGAGCTGGGCGATCACGCGCGACAGCCGGATGATCTCCGGCCGCGTGCCGACCACCGTCATGACCTTAAGCATCGACGGCCTCCCGGATCAGGTCCAGCTGCAGCAGCACCTGCTTGACCTCTTCCACGCTCAGCCGCTTGGTGTTGTGCGAGGTGTAGTCGTCGATCTCGGAGATGGCCGTCTGGCCCTCGACGAAATACTTGGCGTAGTTCAGGTCGCGCGAGTCGGCCGGGATGCGGTAGTAGCCGCCCAGGTCCTCGGAGCGTGCCATCTCCTCGCGCGAGACCAGCGACTCGTACAGCTTCTCGCCGTGGCGTGTGCCGATGATGTTGATGGCGTTGTCCTTCTTGAGCAGCTGGCGCATGGCCTCGGCCAGATCGCCCACGGTGGAGGCCGGCGCCTTCTGCACGAAGATGTCGCCGGGGCGGGCATGCTCGAAGGCGTACAGCACCAGGTCGACCGATTCCTCCAGCGACATCAGGAAGCGCGTCATCGTCGGGTCGGTGATGGTCAGCGGCTTGCCGTCCTGCAGCTGCTGCAGGAACAGCGGGATCACCGAGCCGCGCGAGGCCATCACGTTGCCATAGCGCGTGGCGGACAGCACCGTCTTGGCCGGGTCGCACAGCCGCGACTTGGCGACCATGACCTTCTCCATCATGGCCTTGGACATGCCCATCGCGTTGATGGGGTAGACGGCCTTGTCGGTGGACAGCACGACCACGCGGCTGACGCCCTGGGCGATGGCCGCGCGCATGACGTTCTCGGCGCCGACGACGTTGGTCTTGACGGCCTCCATCGGGTAGAACTCGCAGGACGGCACCTGCTTGAGCGCCGCCGCGTGGAAGACGTAGTCCACGCCGCTCAACGCGTCATGCACGCTGTCGTAGTCGCGTACGTCGCCGATGTAGAACTTGACCTTGTCGCTCTTCAGCGCGATGCGCATGTCCTCCTGCTTCTTCTCGTCGCGGCTGAAGATGCGGATCTCGGCGAAGTCGGATTTGATGAAACGCTGCAGCACCGCGTTGCCGAAGCTGCCGGTGCCACCGGTGATCAGCAGGACTTTGTCTTTGAACATGGGATTCTTTCTAGGTACGGTTCAGCCGAAGGCGCGCATCTCGCGCACCAGTTCGGGCCAGGAGGGCGGCGCGTAGCCGGTGGCCGCGCGGAAGCGGCTGGAGTCCAGCGAGCGGTCGATGACCAGCTTGTCGTCGGGCGAGATGGCGATGTCGCGGCCGTACTCGGCAGCAGCCAGCTTGAGCAGGCTGTACTTGTCGATGGGCTCGGCCGACACATGCCAGGTGCCGCGCAGCTGGGGGTGCGGCACGACGAAGTCCTTCATGATGCGGGCCAGCTCCACCGTCGGGAAGCCCGAGAACACCGCCTTCGTGAAGCCCCGCACCGGCCCGGTCTGCGCCAGGAACCAGCCGATCAGGCCGTGGGCGCTGGACAGCTCGTGGCCGATGATGGAGGTGCGCAGCGTGACCGCGTTCTCGTAGTCGACCTCGCCCATCAGCTTGCTGCGGCCGTAGAGATCGTAGGCATCCGACGGGTCGGTCTCCACGTAGCCGCCCTTCTTGCCGGAGAACACGCAGTCGGTGCTGACGTGGATGAGCCGGGCACCGGCCACCTGCGCCAGGCGCGCCAGGCGGTGCGGCAGCAGCGCGTTGATGGGGATGGCCGTCAGCGGGTCGTCGGCCTCGGCGAGCTGCTTGACGACGCCGATGCAGTTGATGACGAGGTCCGGCCGCACCTGGGCGAACACCCGCGTCAGGCTGTCCAGGCTCTCGACGTCGACGCCGGCGACGAACTGCGCCGTGGGCGCCTTGGCCTGCAGCGTGGCGATCACGCCGTGGCTGCGGACGGAGGCGAACACCTCGTAGGCCGGATCGGCCGCAAACACGCGCAGCACCGCGTTGCCCAGCATGCCGCTGGCGCCCAGCACCAGGAGGCGCCGCTTGTTCTGATTCATCGCTCCATCACTCTCGTCAACGGCGCGCCGCGACGGCGCGCTCGAAATGTCCCACCAAGGCCCGGGCCAGGCGCTCGGGCTCGTAATGCTCGGCGTAGTAGCGCCGGCCCGCCTCGCCCATCCCCTGTCGCTGCTCGGGCGGCATGGCCTGCAAGGTCAGCACCGCGGCGGCCAGACCCTCGGCATCCTCCGCCGCGCTGGCCATGCCGGCGCCCGCGGCCTGCACGACACGAGCCCCCTCCCCGTCCATCGACGCGAGGATGGGCCGGCCGGCGGCCAGGTAGGCCTGTATTTTGCTCGGAACCGTGCGGCTCAAGGCCGGCCCGCCGGTCAGGCTGACCAGCAGCGCATCCGCCTGCTCGAAGACGGCAGGCATCTGCTCGGGCGGCAGTCGCCCGGCGAGCGTCACCTGCCGGAGCCCGCGCGACGACACCTGCGCGGCCAGCCAGCCGTCGCGCGCGCCGCTGCCCACCAGCACCCAGCGCACGCCGCTGCCGGCGCCCAGACGCTCGGCCGCGTCCAGCACGCAGTCCAGCGACTGAACCGTGCCCAGATTGCCGGCGAAAACGATGTTGAACTCGGCCGCGTCCAGCCTGAGCGACGTCGGCACGCGCGGCGCAGAGGAGGCCCGGTCGCCCGGGTTCTCGTGCACCTGCACCGGCGTGCCGCCGGCCATGGCCTGCACCGGCGCCACGAAGGCCGGCGACTGCACCAGCAGCAGGTCGCTGCGCCGGTAGATCCAGCGCACGACGGCCGCAACGGCGGCCAGCAGCCGCGGGTTCTTCACGAAGCCGGTGATCTGCAGGCTGTCGGGCCACAGGTCCTGCACCCAGACGACCAGAGCCGCGCCCTTGAGCCACTTCAGCACGATGGCCGCGATGGCCTGCAGGATGGGGCTGGTGCCGTAGACGAAGATGGCATCGAAGCGCCGGCCACGCAGCGCCCAGGGGCCCAGCAGGCAGGCGCAGAACAGGAAGGACAGGTAGTTCAGCACCAGCCCCTTGGCACCGCCCGCGCCGCGCGGCAGCAGCGGCACGCGCACGATCTCGTAGCCCTCGTGGCGCTCGCGCTGGATGCCGCCGACACGGTAGCCGGGGAAGAGCCGCCCTTCCGGGTAGTTGGGCTTGCCGGTCAGCACCGTGACCTCGCAGCCCTGCTCGACGAGGGACTGCGCCACCTCGTTGATGCGGAAGGACTCGGGCCAGAAATGCTGGCTCAGCAGCAACACCTTCATGCATCTGGGGCGAAAAGCGCCTGCAGGAAGTCCGCAGCTCGCGCAGGCTCCAGCGGCGCCTCGGACTCGCCGAGAAAGCGCTGCAAGGCGCGCGCGATGGACACGGCCGAGCCGGGGTCGAAGGTCTGCACCGGCTCGCAGACGTCGCGCACGAAATCGAGCTCGCCGGCCAGGATGGGCAGGCCGGCCTGGCGCGCCTCGATCAGCGGCAGGCCGAAGGATTCGCTGCGGGACGGGAAGACCAGCGCACGCGCATTGCGGTACAGCGCCAGGACCTCGGCGTGGCTGCGCGGCCCGAGGTTGGTGATGCGCAGGCCGTGTTCGGCGGCCTGCGCCTGCACCCAGGCCACCAGCCCGGCGTCGCGGGCCGTGAGCGTCAGCGCCAGCGTGGGCCGCAGGCCGCGCTCGGCCAGCAGCCGCCAGGCTTGCACCAGCGCGCTGTGGTTCTTGTGCCCCTCGCCGTCGGCGACGTAGATGAAGTCCCAGGTCGCGGCCGTCGCCGGCACGGTCTGCGGCGCCGGTGGCGGTGGTGGCGTAAAGGGCAGCACCCGGATGTCGGCCGGCTGCGGCCCATACCAGTCCTGCACGGCCCGGGCCATCGACGGCGTCTGCACCCAGTAGCGCGCGACGCGGTGGCGCAGCCCGCGGCTGATGGCCTGCTCGGCGCGCAGGCGCAGCCGGGTCTTCCAGCCGAAGGCGGCCAGCGGCATCTGGCCGAGGTAGATGCGGTTCTGCTGGAACAGCCAGACCGGCGCCGCGCTGCGCAGCAGCGGGGGCAGGCCGTGGAAGCACAGCAGGCGGTCGCCGGCGCGGGCCTGGGCGTACAGCGAAAACTCCGCCCCCAGCCTGGAGCCGAACGAGGCCTGCACCCATCGCACGCTGGCGCCGGCCGGCAGGACCAGCAGCTCACGCGCCCGCTCGTCCAGCCAGGCCACGAACGGACGGCCGCCGGGCCATGCGTCCAGCAGCGCCTGCAGCAGCACGAAGCCGCCGCCGGTATGGACATTGGGCGCGTACAGCAGCAGGCGCCCGGCCTGCTCGGTCACGATTCGGGGCCTTTCAGGTGCGGCGCCCGAAAGGGTTCGACGATGGCCGTGACCAGGCGCAGCGCGGCCACGGAATCGGCCACGTCACCATGGCGGCGCGCCCAGCCGCCGGCACGCGGCACCAGCAGCCGAGGCAGCAGGCGCCGCACCGTGTGCCACGCCTCCTCCGCCGCCGCGACGGCCATGGCCAACGCCACCGGCCCGCGGCCGAAGCGGCCCCGGGCCTCTGCGACCGCCGCGAAGATCTCGCGCCGGTAGGCGAAGCAATAGGCCAGGCAGCGCACATGGATGCGCGCATAGGTCAGCGCCGTGACGGGCAGGCCCGCGACCTGCATGCCCTCGACCATCGAGTAGCCCCAGACCGTGTAGGGCGAGAAGAACCTCGGCACCAGCGGATTCCAGCGCAGGCCCTTGAAGCGCCTCAGGTAGGGGCTGTCGTCGAAGGACACGCGGTCGGTGCGCGCGGCGCCGGAGCCGGCCTCGCTGCGCGGCGAAGCGCCCGGAATGAAGAAGGGGAAGTCCAGGTGGACGACGCGGCGCGCCACCTTGGCGATGAGGATGGCGCTGTAGATGTCGGGGCTGACGCCGCCGAAGAGTGCACCGAAGCGCGCCTTGGCCTCCAGCAGCGTGGCCCGGCGCACCATGCCGTGGTAGATGCGCGGCAGCAGCGCCAGGCCGCGGCCGACATGCTGCTCGGCACGGCGCAGCTCGGCCATCGGGTCGACGGCGGTGCAGCGGCCGCTGGCCGACCAGACGAAGACCTTGCCGCTGTAGGCCGAGCCGAAATACTTGGAGTCCACGCCCGGCCAGTAATAGGCCACGCCGAAACGGTTGCCGTAGGGCACGACGGCGTCGATCGCTTCCCGCTGCGCCCAGGCCGCGACGTCCTCGACCTGCGGCCCGACCAGGTCGTCATCGCCGGTGAAGATGACGTAGTCGCCCTCGCAATGCGTCAGGGCGAACTCGAAGTTCTCGACGACGTTGGCGTCCCTGGGGCTGCGCCGGTAGTCGATGCGGCCGGTCGGCACGGACAGGCCGGCCACGTGGTCCGCCAGCTCGTCGCCGTCGCTGGAGTCGGCGATGACGATCTGGGCATGCGGCGCCGCGATGCGGGCGGCGGCGATGCAGGCGCTTGCGCAGTCGAAGCGGTTGCGCGTCGGGATGACGATGGAGAGCAGGAAGGGACGGATCGGAGCTTGGTTCATCGCAGCGGCGCTCATGCTTTTTCCATCAGGGCACGCGCGCACCAGAAGGTCATGATGAAGAAATCGATCGCGCAGCGCAGCGCCCAGGCGACGGCGGCGCCCACGGCACCGAACTGACTGGCCAGCACCACGATCAGCACCAGAAAGATCGGGAACTCGGCCGCGTGGATCTGCGCGGCAACCCGCTGCTTGCGCATGGCGTGCAGCGCGGTGAAAGGCACGGCCGCGACGCCGCCGAACACCATGCCCACGCAGAGGATGGACAGCACCTGGTGCGACTCGGCGGCGAACTTCTCGCCCACCCACAACGTCAGGATGGGCTGGGCCCAGATGCCCAGCACGGCGCAGATGGGTACAACGGTCAGCAGCACCAGCGCCGCCGAGCGCCACAGCACGTGCCGGGCGACGCCGGCCTCGGCATGCGCCTTGACCATGGACGGGAAGGTGGCCGTGACGACGCTGGTCGGGAAGATCCAGAGCTTGGTCACGATCTCCTGCGACACCGCGTAGTACGCCACCACGGCCGGCGCGGCCACATAGGCCAGGACGAAGCGGTCCACATAGCCCATGAAGGCGCTCAGCAGGCTGCTCAGCGACATCCAGCCCCCGGTCGTCGCCAGGCCCTTGAGGACCTTGCGGTCGCGCTGCGCCAACCAGGCCCGCGGCGAGCACGATTCGCCTGACGCGATCATGTAAGCCGCCAGGTTGGCCAGCCGGCCCAGCACCAGCGCCGAGGAGATGCCCACCAGCGAAGGCCCGTAGAACACGCAGACCGCCAGCGGCGCCGCAAAGGTCCAGATGCCGATGGGCACGCGCACTGCGTTGACCATCGAGAAATGCCCGTCGGCCTCCAGGATGCCCTTGTAGCCGTTGGAAAGCACCAGCGCCGGGATGCCCAGCAGCATGACGCCGCCGGCCCACAGCGCGTCCAGCTTCCAGGGCTGGGGCTTGGACTGCAGGCCCGCGCCCAGCAGCAGCAGCCCGGCAATGGCGATGATCATGAGGCTCAGCAGACCCAGCAGCAGCATCGCATTGCCGACGACGACGGGGCGCGGCAGCGCGACGCGACCGGGCGCCGGGGCCGACAGCTCCTGCGTCACCACCTTGCCCAGGCCCAGGTCCAGCAGGCCCAGGTAGCTGGCCACGGCCCACAGCAGCGTCAGCACGCCGAAGCGGTCTGCGCCCAGGCCGTGGATGAGCTGCGGGATGCAGAAGAAGGCAGCCACCAGCGGCAGCCCGAAGCCCAGCAGGTTGGCCGCCGAGTCGCGCAGCATGCGGCCGCGGCTCAGCACGGCTCCTCCGCCGGTTGCACCGGCACGGCCGGCATGGCATTGGTCTGCGCCTCCTCGGCCAGCAGGCGGCGCAACGCGAAGAGGGCGAAAAGGCCGGCGAGGAAGGGCGCCGAGAAGTAGCCGGTGCCGCGGATGAAACTGCCCAGCAGCAGCACCGACGCCATGCCCACCAGCAGCGCCACCATCAGCCGGCGGCCCGGCCGCACGCCACGCGCCAGCCCGCGCAGGAAGGCGATGAAGACCAGGCACATCGCTGCCCACAGGGCGATGCCCAGCCAGCCGAGCTCGCTGAGGACCTTGGAGATCGTGAACGAGCCGTCGTTGTAGTTGGCCTCGCCCAGGCCCATCAGCTCGATGATGTCGGCGGTGTCCGTCACCGGCCGGGGCTCGCAGCCCATGCGGTTGAAGCCCAGCCCGAAGCCGCCGGTCACGCCGAGGTTCTCCAGCGCATGCTCCCAGCCCATCACGTAGATGATGCTGGACGCGTTGGCGCCGACCTCGGTCTCCTGGACGCCGGCCACGCGCGCCAGCGCGTCGTCGCGATAGGGCGACACCCACACCAGCACCAGCACGGCCACCACCGGCAGCACCAGCCGCGTCATCAGCGATTTCACGCGCCGCGCATGCCCCATGGCGATGGCCACGCAGACCAGCGCCACCAGCAGCAGCACGATCAGCGTGGACGAGCTCGACATCACCAGCAGCAGCGCGATGAAGCCCAGGGCCAGCGTTGTCAGGTACCAGCGCCCGCTGAAGACCATGGCCACCAGCGTCGGCGTCAGCGCCAGCGCCAGGTGGCTGGGCTCGGGAAAGATGCCGCTGGCGCGCTCGTAGGTCGTCCGCCCACCCACCAGCAGGATCAGGTAGTGGACGATCACCGCCGCGGTCGCCACGCCGGCCAGCCAGACCAGCGTGCTGGCGAGCCTGGGGTTGTCGAAGTCGACCGCCTGGGCCAGCACGGCCAGGGCCCAGATCAGGGCCAAGAACAGCACGAAGCTGCCCATCGACTTCTCCGCCAGGTCCTGGCAGGGCGTCGACAGCAGCGAACCCACGAAATGCAGCGCCAGCAGCGCACAGGCACCCAGCGCGACGCGCCAGGACCGACCTGCCCCGAAGCCGCGGCTGAGCTCCATGCCGGCCAGCACGAGAATGAACAGCACGTGGGGCCCCACGGACGACCCGTAGCCCTCGCCGATCGCGTAGGGGCCCAGCATGAAGACCCACAGCAGGGCCGCCAGCAGCCAGGGCCGGCGGGCGGCCTGAGGCCTGGATTGCGTGGCCGCGCCGCTCATCCCTGCGCCCTGCGAAAACGCCGGACCACCGACACGATGCCCAGGGCCCGGAAGGCCAGGCCGAATAAGAAAGGCCGCCAGCTCGCGGCCGACACCAGCAGGCGCGGCGCCAGGCGGAAGGCCTGCAGCAGGCGCGTCGCGCCACGCAGCGGCCGGCCGGCCTGGGCATGGTTCTTGGCTGCGATGCACAGCGACTTCGCCATCGCGATGTCGGCGTCGGCACCGGCGCGGCCCTGCCAGTAGTCCCGCATCACGCCGCAGATCTCCTCCGCGCGCGCCACGGGCATGGCGTGGAAGGTCGCCGAGCGGTCATGGATGCGGTACTGCGCCAGCGCCTCGGGCACGCGGATGAACGGGCCATGGCGGGCGGCGCGCAGCCAGAACTCGAAGTCGGGCACCTGGCGCAGCTCGGGGCGCCAGCCGCCGGTCTGCTCGAACACCTGGCGGCGGAAGAAGGCGCCGGGGCCAGGCTGGCAGACCAGGTCCACGCAGAGCCGGCGCAGGTCGAAGTCCTCGGCGCGCACGGTCCGGATCACCGCACCGCGGTTGTCGATCAGCTCGAAGTCGCAATAGGCCACCGCCACGTCGGGGCGCTCGATCAGCGCCGCGACCATGCGGCTGACCGCCTCGCGCGCCAGGACGTCGTCGGAGCTGAGATAGGCCAGGATGCTGCCCCGGGACAGCGCCCAGCCCCGGTTCAGGCTGGCCGCCTGGCCGGCATTGGCCTGGGTCAGCACGGTGACCCTGCCGGGGAAGTTGGCGGCCACACGTTCGGCCACGGCCAGCGAACCGTCGGTCGAGCCGTCGTCGATGACGATGTACTCCAGCTCGGGATAGTCCTGCCCCAGCACGCTGAGCATGGTCGCTTCCAGGTACTCCGCCTGGTTGAAGACCGACGTGACGATGCTGACGAGGGGCTGGGGCATGAATGGGCTGCTCGAAAGGCGCCTCACGCCTCAGAGATGGGGCCGCGGTTCGGGCGGTCCGTTGAACGAGGCGGGATTGTATTCACTCGGTGCGCGCCGCCGGCCCGTGCCCCCGGCCCGGCGCGCACAGCCAGAACAGCACCGCCGAGTCGGCGCAGATGCGCGCCAGCCAGGCGATGGCGGCCCCCATCGCGCCCCAGTGGCTGGCCAGCAGCCACAGCGCCAGCAGGAACAGCGGCAGCTCCACGCCATGCAGCAGCGCCGTCACCCGCGACCGGTCCGAGGCCTGCAGCCAGGTGTAGGGCACGTGGGCCAGGCAGTTGACGAGGATGCCCACGGCGAACACCTGCAGCAGCGGTGCGCTGTGGGCCGCCAGCGCCGGGCCGATCCAGGCCGTCAGCAGCGGCTGCGCGAACAGCGCCAGCCCTGCCGTGATGGGCAGCAGCACCGCGAACAGCGCGCCCACCGCGCGCCGGTAGAGCCGGCGCGCAGCGTCGTCCTGGCGGGCGGCCTGGGCGGCGAAGGTCGGGAACAGCACGGCCGTCAGCGCGCCGGGAATGATCCACAGCTTGGTGACGATCTCCTGCGGCGTCACGTAATAGGCGACGGCGGCGGCCGACACGGTCGCACCGATGACGAAGCGGTCCACATAGCCCATCAGCGGGCTGACCAGGTTGCTGACCGTCATCCAGCCCCCGGACACCAGCAGCGGCCGCAGCCACTCGCGGCGCCACTGCAGCCGCCCGCGCAGCTGCGGCAGCGCCCGCCACGCGAACAGCGCATGCACGGGCAAGGCCAGCAGCCGCCCCGCGGCCAGCGCCAGCGTGATGGCGACCAGGTCCGGCCCCTGCCAGGCCAGCACGGCCCAGGGCCCGGCAAAGGTCCAGACGCCCAATGGCAACCGGATGTAATTGAGCACCTCGAACTCGTGACGGGCCTCCAGCATGCCGCGCAGGCCGGCCGTCACGACGATGAAGGGCGTGGCGCAGCCCATGATGACGCAGGCCAGGATGGCCTCGTGCCGGTCCGGCACCGCCTTGATGAGGTCCACGCCCCAGGGCGCGGCGGCCATCAGCGCTGCGCCCCCCACCAGTCCCAGCCCCAGCATCATCGCCAGCGCCGTGGCGCACAGCGGGCCGACACGCTCGTCATCGGCCTTGGCGAGCAGCACGGCCAGCTGCTGGGTCAGCGCCCGGCCCAGGCCCAGGTCGAACAGGCCGAAATAGCTCGTGACGGCCCAGACCAGGGTCAGCAGCCCGAAGCGCTCCGCGCCCAGGCCATGCATCAGCGCCGGGATGGTGAACAGCGCCACCAGCAGGGGCGCGCCGAGGCCGCCCAGGTTGTACAGCGCGTGCTTGGCGAGCTTCAAGGCATGGGTGGCGCGGGAGCACCGGCAGGGAGGGCGCGCGATTGTAGGGAGGCCCGCCGGCCAGGGCCGGTCCGCCCGGGGGCCGGCCCTAGAATCCTCATTTGGGTCCACCCCTCGACGGGATCTCCAGCCAGCCTGGGCCGCCCGAGACCAGCCATGAAGTCGTCCCTTTATCTGCTTTGCGTCGCGCTCTACCTGCTGTTGGTCAGCATGCCGGCGCAGGCCTACATCGACCCCAACGCCGGCGGCATGCTGTTCCAGCTGCTCGCGCCGCTTTTCGCGACGCTGATCGGCGTGTGGCTGTTCCTGCGCCAGTGGATCAGCGGCCTGCTGCGCCGGGTGTGGCGCCTGCTGACCGGGCGCAACGCTGAATGAAGTCCGGCAGCCGCGCCGGACGCCCTGCCCCTGAACTGCCGCCGGCGAGCTTCTTCGCCTGCTTTGCAGCCGCCTTCGCGGCGCTGGCGCTGCTGTGGATGCCCTGGGTGCTGCTCAAGCAGGTCGATGCCTTCCTGGCCTTCCTGACCCCGGCCGAGCTGACGCGTGACATCGCCCTGGCCCTGCTGGTGCTGGCCCTGCCGGCGGCGCTGCTGGCCTCGCTCTCCCGGCTGGTGGCCCTCGCCACGCTGCGGCTGGGCACGCCGCCCCGCGTGGCGCAGGGCGTCGCCTGGGCCGTCACCGTGCTGCCGGTGTCCTTCCTGTGCCTGTGGCAGTTCGGCTCTGCGACCTGGGCCTGGCTGAAGCTGACCTTCAACCCCGACATCGCGCTGTCCGCCAACACACGGCTGGCTGCCGTCGTCGTGCTGGTGGCGGCCGTGCTGCTGCTGTGGCGGCTGGGCAAGCTGACCCGGCTGATGGCCCGCGTGGTGCCGCTGCTGCTGAGCCTGCGCGGCCCGGCCTTGCTGCTGCTGGTGCTGTCGCTCGCCTGGCTGGCCTGGCATCCGCCCCGCGTGATGGGCTGGGTGCCGACCGGGGCCGCGGCAACGGCCCCTGCCGGCCCGGTGCGGCCGGACGTCTACCTCATCACACTGGACACGCTGGCCGCCGAAGATGCCGCCGTCTGCGGCGACGGCCCCACGCGCATGCCCCGGCTGCGCGAGCTGGCCTCGCGCGCCAGCTGCTTCGACCGCCACTACGCCACCAGCAACTTCACGACGCCCAGCACGGCGACGATGGAAACCGGCGTGCTGCCCTGGACGCACTGGGGCGTGCAGATCGTTGCCAAGATGGCGCCCGCCATGCATGGCCGCACGCTGGCCAGCCAGCTGCGCGCCCAGGGCTACGAGGCCCACTCCGTCAGTGCCAACCTGATGGCCAGCCCGCGCCACCACGGCAGCTTCGACGAATACGACAGCCAGGCCATCTCGCCCTCCCCGTCGCTGGGCCTGAAGCCGCGCGTGGCGCTAAGCCACTTTCCCGACACGACGCTGCCGTTCTGGCTCTCCGGCCTGATCCCGCTGCTGGACACGCTGGACGTCCACCTCTTCCCCGAGCACAGCCCCTTCGCGCCCGAGCAGACCTACGAGGCTGCGCGGCCGCTGATCGCCGGCGCGAGGCGCCCGCAGTTCTTTTGGCTGCACACGCTGCCGCCTCACGACCCCTATCTGCCGCCGCCCAGCACCAAGCACAAGCTGCTGCCCGCCGGCGAGCTGGACCGCTGGTCGCAGCTGCTGGGCATGACGGGCTACGGCGCCGCCCAGCAGGGCCTGATCGACAAACACCGGCTGCGCTACCGCGAGGCCATCATGGGCGCCGACGAGTCGCTGGGCCGCTTCCTCGACGAGCTGGACCGCCAGGGCAAGCTGGACAGCGCGCTGGTGATCGTCACTTCCGACCATGGCGAGTCCTTCGAGCGCGGCTACATCGGCCACGCCGGCGAATGGCTGCACGAGGCCGTCGTGCGCGTGCCGCTGGTCATCAAGCTGCCCGGCCAGCGTCAGGGCCGCGTGGTGAGCACGCCGGTCAGCCTGGCCGACGTGGTGCCCACCGTCAGCGACGTGCTGGGCCTGCCCGCCATCGCTGGCGTGGAGGGGCGCAGCCTCAAGCCTGCCCTGCTGGGCGAGCCGCTGGCCGGGCAGCCGGTCTTCACGATGGCGATGGAGCGGCAAAGCCGCTTCCACACCATCCGCAACGGCCACTACGCCGTCATCGACGGAGACTACAAGCTCGTGCTGCACCCGGCCGAGGCGCGCGCCGAGCTCTACGACCTGGCGACGGACCCGCACGAACGCCAGGACATTGCGGCGACCTCGCCCGCCGTGGCCGCCCGGCTGCGGGCGACGCTGGAGCAGCGCCTGGCCGACGCCGAGCGGCGACGCGCGGCGCAGTTCGACAAGCCGTGATGAGCACCAGCCCGCTGCACAGCTTCGATGCCGAGCTGCTGCGCTGGCTGCGTGGTGGCCCGCAGTGGGGCCGGCTGCCGCTGGCCACCCGCGCGCAGCTGCGCTGGCGTTCGCACTGGGCCTCGCTGAACCGCAGGCTCAGCGAAGCCCGCGTCGCGGACGCGCCGCCGCTGGCACCGCCCCTGTTCATCGTCGGCCCCTGGCGCAGCGGCACGACCGTCATGCACGAGCTGCTGACCGCGGCCACCGGCTGGCCCACGCCGCTGACCTGGCAGTGCATGAACGCCACGTCCTTCCAGCTGCTGCCTGCGCCGCCGCGCAGCAGTGGCGTCGCGCGGCCTATGGACGGGCTGGAGATCAGCGCGCTGTCGCCGCAGGAGGACGAGTTCGCGCTGCTGGCGCTGGGCGTGGATTCGGCCTACCGCGGCTTCCTGATGCCGGAGCGCCTGTCCGAGCTGCTGCACACGCTGGACCCGGGCTACTGGCAAGGCGGCGACTGGCTGCCGCGCTTCGAGCGTTTCATGGCCGGCGTGCTGGCGTCCGGCGGCCAGGCCGGCCCGCGGCTCATCCTCAAGTCGCCCAACCACAGCTTCCGGCTGCCGGCGCTGCTGAAGCGCTTCCCCGAGGCCCAGGTGGTGTGGATGGTGCGCGACGCGGCGACCGTCTTCCATTCCAACCGCAAGATGTGGCAGGCCATGTTCGCCGAGCATCGGCTGACGCCGGGCGCGGCCGACGGGCTGGACACCTTCCTCGGCACGGCGCTGCAACGCTGCGCGGGCGTGCTGCGCCAGTTGCAGGCCGAGCTGCCGCCGCAGCGCTGGATCGCCGTCGAGCAGACCGCGCTGGCCGCCGACCCGCGCGCCACCGTGGCCCAGGTCATGCACCAGCTGGGCCTGCAACTCGGCCCCGAGGCGGCGCTGGAGGCTGCGCTGGCGCGCACGCGGCAAGGCCGCATCGAGCGCTACGAGCAGGCGGTGCCCGCCGCGGCGGCAGCGGGCGTTGCCGCGCTGGATGCCGCGCAACGCGGTTGATCAGACCAGCGTGTCGAAGCTGGTGATGGCCATCATGACGGCCACCATGACGAGGCCGATGACGGCGCCGATGATGAGGATGGCGATGGGCTCGATGAGCCCCAGCATGCGGCGCTGAAGCACGGCGGCCGCGTCGCGCTGGCTGTGGCCCAGGGCCAGCAGCATCCTGGGCAGCTCGCCCGAGCGTTCGCCGACGCGGATGAGATTCAGGCGCGTGCGCGGGAACCAGGCCTGCGTCTCCAGACCGGCGCTCAGCGTCTGGCCCTGCTGCAGGCCCTTGGTGGCGCGCTCCAGGCCCAGTCGCAGCAGGTCCAGGCGGATGACGCCCTGGGCCAGCTCCATGGCCGTCAGGATGGGCACGCGGTTGGACAGCAGGCTGCCCAGCACCGTGGCCCAGCGGCCGATCTCGGCCTGCACCAGCCAGGGCCCGACGACGGGCACGCGCTGCAGGCCCTGCAGCAGCGCACGGCGCGTGGCCTCGCGCGACAGGCTGGTCACGATGACGCCCACGATCGCTGCGAGGATGAGCAGCGCCTCGAAGAGGTGGCCGCGCACATAGACACCCGACTCGATGACCCAGCGCGACAGCTCGGGCACCTGGCGGCTGCCCTTGATGAGGTTGGCGAAGCGCGGCACGACGCCAACGAAGATGAAGAACACGGCCAGCGAACCAGCACCAACCAGCACGCTCGGGTAGATGAGGGCGCTGCGCAGGTCCTCGTTGGCCTTGCGGCTGAGTTCCAGCTGCTCGGCCGACTCCTGCAGCGCACGGGCGATGTCGCCGCTGGCCTCGCCGGCCTGGGCCAGCGCGATGACGTAGACGGGCATGCGCAGCGCCTCGCCGCGCAGCGCGTCCGACAGCTTGCCGCCACCGCGCACCAGCGCCTCCATCTGCGCCAGCGGTACCCCCAGCGGCTGGCCTTCGTAGGCCTGCACGAGGCTGGGCAGCGCGTCACCCAGCGTGACACCGGCGGTCAGCAGCGTGGCCAGCTCGCGCAGCAGCACGACCTGGTCGGCCAGCTTGATGCTGCCGCGCGCCACCGTGCGCGCCGGCGCCGCCGTGCGTGCGCGCAGACTGACGGGCGTCATGCCCTGCGCCGCCAGGCGTGCCACGGCGTCGGCCTGGTCGCTGGCTTCCAGCTGGCCGCTGTGAGGCTGGCCGGCCGTGTCGCGTGCGGTGTAGTCGAAGCGCATCAGGCGTCGGCCGCGCCGGTGGCGCGCAGCACCTCATCCAGCGTCGTCGCGCCCTGCACGACCTTGAGTGCGCCTTCCTGGGCGAGGGAGCGGTAGCCGGTCTGGCGCGCCATGGCGACGAGCTCGGGCAGCCCCACCTCGCGCGCGATGGCGTGCTGCATCTCGGCACCCACGTCCAGCATCTCGTAGATGCCGACGCGGCCCTTGAAGCCGGTGTTCTGGCAGGCCGGGCAGCCCACGTGGCGGCGCCAGCGCGGCAGCTCGCTGCCGCCCTCCTCGGCGCGCGCATCGGCGATGGCCAGGGCCAGCTCGGCGGCACCCAGCGCGGGCGCCTCGTCGCTGGGCACGGCGCAGGCCTCGCAGAGCCGGCGCACAAGGCGCTGGGCCATGACGGCGCGCAGCGAGGCCCCGACGAGGAAGGGCTCGACGCCCATGTCCACCAGCCGCGTCACGGCCGAGGGGGCATCGTTGGTGTGCAGCGTGGCCAGCACGAGGTGGCCGGTCAGCGCGGACTGGATGGCAATCTCGGCAGTCTCGCGGTCGCGGATTTCGCCGACCATGATGATGTCCGGGTCGTGGCGCAGGAAAGCGCGCAGCGCGCGTGCGAAGGTGTAGCCGATCTCGGGCTGTGCCTGCACCTGGATGACCTGGGGCAGGCGGAACTCGACCGGATCCTCGACGGTGAGGATCTTGCGCGTCTGGTCGTTGGTGGCGGCCAGCGCCGAGTACAGCGTGGTGCTCTTGCCGGCGCCGGTCGGGCCGGTCACCAGCACCAGCCCGTTGGCCAGCCCCAGCCAGCGCTTGAACTGGCGCAGCTGCGAAGGCCGCAGGCCCAGGCGTTCCAGCGACAGGTCCGCGCGCTTCTTCGGCAGCAGGCGCATGACGATGGACTCGCCGTAGACGGCGGGGATGGACGACACCCGCACGTCCATCTCGGCGCCGGCGGCGCGCGTGGAGATGCGGCCGTCCTGCGGCAGGCGGCGCTCGGCGATGTCCAGGCCCGCGATCAGCTTGATGCGCGAGGCGACGGCCGGGTAGCGGTCCATGCCGAGCGCCAGCCGCGTGTGCAGCTGGCCGTCGATGCGCAGCCTGACCTCGAACTCGCGCTCGCCGGGCTCCAGGTGGATGTCCGACGCACGCGACTCGACGGCCTGGGCGATGAGGTTGTTGACCCAGGCGATGACGGGCGCGTCCTCGGCCATCTCGCGCAGCGCCCGCTCATCCAGCGTCTGCATGGCCAAGTCGCCCTGCTGCAGCCGCTGGACCCAGCGCTGCGCATCGTCGGGCGCAATCAGCCACCAGCGGGCCGACTTGAGCGCAGCTTGCGACTGCGCGAACTCGCGCAGCTCGGCGTCCAGCGGGTCGGCGCAGGCGAGCTGCCAGCCGGCTTCGGTGAGCCAGGGCAGCACGCCCAACCGGAGCAGCTGGGCCGAACCTGCCTCCAGCTCCTTCAGGCCCACGCGTAGGGCCGCCTCGTCCAGCTCGTCGAAGCGCAGCCAGCCCATGCCCAGTTGCTCGGACAGCGCGGCATAGAGCCGCTCGGCCGTCACCGCGCCCATGCGCAGCAGCACGGCGCCGATACGCCCGCCCTGCTCCGCCTGGAAGCGCAGCGCGGCGTTCAGATCGTCGGCACGGATCTGCTCGCGGGCAAGCAGCAGCTCGCCGATCAGGCGCGGGGCGGCGGCGTCGCTCATGGCTTGGGCGGGGTGCTGCCCTTGCCTGCCTCGGGCGTCGGCACGCGCGCCCAGTCGCCCAGGGACTTGCGGAAGCTCTCGGTGATCGCCTCGGCCTCGGTGGAGTCGTTGGCGATGTAGGGCGTGATCAGGATGATCATCTCGCGCCGGGCCTTCTTGACCGTCTGGTTGCGGAACAGGCTGCCCAGCAACGGGATGTCCTTGAGCAGCGGCACGCCGCCGTTGAGGTCGGACGAGGTGCCGTCGATGAGGCCGGCCAGCAGCAGCGTCGAGCCATTGCGCAGCGTGAGCTTGGTCTCGACACGGCGCGTGGAGATGGTAGGCGTAGTCGTGACGCCGGTCGCCACCGACACGGGCTGGCTGACCTCCTGAGAGAGGTCGATGTCGATCTGGTCGCCCGAGTGGATGACGGGCTTGATCTTGAGGATGACGCCCGTCGAGCGGTACTGGTAGGTCGCCAGCAGCGTGCCGGTGGTGCCGCCCGAGGAGTTCGTCGTGCCGAGCTGAGAGGTCTGCACCGGCACTTCGTCACCGACCTGGATGGTGGCCGTCTCGCCGTTGCGCGCCATCAGGCGCGGGCTGGACAGGATGGTTGCACGCGTGTTGCTTGCCAGCGCATCGATGGCCAGGCGCGGGTTGCCCAACCCGTTCAGGATCTGGAAGTTGAAGCCGCCGGAGCTGCCCGAGCCGCTACTGGCCGAAGCGGTGTAGCCGCCCTTGCCTTCCAGGTGGCTGGTGAGCCACTGCACCCCCACCTGGGAGTTGTCGTCCAGTTTCAGCTCGGCCACCGTCACCTCGATCAGCGCCGACTTGGTCGGCTTGTCCAGGGTCTGCAGCAGCGCCGAGATCTGGCCGAACTCTTCCGGGTTGACCTGGAAGATCAGCGTGTTGGTGGCCTTGTCGACGACGACGTTGGACAGCCTGCTGGCTGTCGTGGCCGTGCTCGCCACGCTCGCCGCAGCGGGAGTGGTGGTGCTCGCGGCCGTGCCGCCACCGAGCACGCGCTCGAGCGTTCCGGCCAGTTGCTCGGCGTCCTTGTGCTTGACCGCGTAGGTGAACAGGTTCTTGCCGACGCCTCGCTCGTTGGGGCGGTCCAGCGTCTTGGCCCACTCGGACACATGGGCCACCACCTTGTCGCCGGCGGCGAACACGAAGACCTGGTTCAGGCTGGAGACCGGCAGCAGGATGATGGGGCTGCGCAAGCCGCCCTGGGTGATGGGCGTGCCCACGGGGTGGACCGCATAGCCCTCGGCCGACAGCACCTCGGCGAGGCGGCGCGCCAGGTCCTCGGCAGACCAGAAGGCGGGGGTCAGGGTCAGGCTGGTGCGCCCCTTGAGCGCGGGCTGGTCCAGCACCGCCAGCGCCTCGACGGCCGCCTTGACGTTGTCGGGATTGCCGCTGATCAGCACCGCATTGCGGGTCGAGTCCTCCTGGACCTTGATGCGATCGCCGAACAGCGTGCGCAGCCAGCCTGTCACGTCGGTCTGGCGCACCGACTCCAGCGGGATCAGCTGGAAGATGGGGCGCAGCGACGGCGGTACCTCGGGCAGGGCTGCGCCGTAGCGGATACCCGGCAGGTCGCCGCCCTGGCTCGCGTTGTCGGGCACCACGCGCACCAGGCCGCCAACCTCGAGCACCGACAGGCCATAGCTCTTGAGCAGCAGGCGCACGGCGGTCTCGACCTGGGCCGCTGTCTGGCCGGTGCCGGTCTTGAAGGTCACGAGATCGGGGCGCGCCGTCACGGCGGGGTCGACACTGACGTTCTTCTTCAGCACGTCGGCGTAGACCACCTGGATGAACGTCGGCAGGGCCACCTGCTGCAGCTGGACGGCAGCGACGACCTCATCCGCAGGCAGGGCCACGGGGGCCGTCACCGCCAGCTTCGGCGCCTCGGCCTCGGGCGCCCTGGGGCCTGCTGCGACGCGTGTCTGCTCACGGCCGCCGCCATCGCGCTGGGGCTCCGCGTCGGAAGCCGACCTGGCCACGGGCAGGGGCTGGGGAAGTTGGGGCACCAACGGTGCGCAGCCGCTCAGGGCGACCAGCGCTCCGGTCGCGAGGGCAATCGGTCGCAGCGTCAGGGACATTTTGTTTTCACTCACGGTAATCGGCTCCCAGCGGAACCTGCTTGTTGCCGACGCGGATCAGCACCTCGCCGTCCCGGATCCGGGTGATGCGCTCGCCGCTGGGGACCTTGTCGCCCACGGCCAGCCGCAGCGGCGCCTTGCTCGACGCGACAAAGCTGATGAGCACCTTGCGCTCCTGCCCGCGGCCGAACACGCCGGCGACCCGCCAGCGCCGGTCCTCGGCCTTGGCTGCAGCCTCGGCCGCCGCGGCAGCCAGCAGCGCGGTTTCAGGTTCGAAGATGGGCGATGCGGCCAGGCCGATGGCGCGGCCGGCCTGATCGGGGCGCTGCGGCAGGTCGGGCAGCCGCCAGCTCTCCTTGCGCGCCTGGACGAGGGAGGTATCGGCACCCGGTGCGGGCGCGATCAGCCAGCCCAGGCCGAGCGCAATCGCCAGCAGCACCCAGGACATGGTCTTCATGGCTTGCTCCCGGGACGGGCCAGGATGCGCAGGTCGATATCGGCAACCGCGGGCTGAACCTGGCTGCGGATGGACAGCCGCTCGACGACGATGCGCCGCTCCTGGTTGGCCATCTCGGCCAGCAGCGTGAACAGAGCCGTGCGCTGCAGTTCGACGCTCAAGCGGGCGCGCACCTCGACATAGCCCGCCGGCACCTGCCCTGCCGCCTTCGCAGACGGCTCGGCACGCACCAGGGTGATCTCGCGCACCTTGAGTCCCAGGCGCTGCGTCACGTTGCGCAGCCAGTCCTGCAGGCCGGCCTCTGACAGGGCCAGATCGGGATCCATCCAGACGGCGGTGTCGTAGGCCGCCTTCAATGCCGTGGCCTCGCGGCGGCGTTCGGGCCAGTCCGTCTCCCTGGCCAGGGCCTTGAGGCGCACCAGCTCCGCCGCCTGAGCGCGGTTGCGCTCCAGCATCGCATCGACTTCGTCGAAGCCGGCGAGCAGCACGTAGACGCTCAGCAGCGCTGCACCCGCCCATGCACCCACACGCACCAGGCGGGACTCCTGCCACTGCTCGCGCAATTGCGCCCAGGGCGTCAGCACAGCGTCACGGCTCATCAGCGATTGGGTATGGCGTTGAAGACATCGGGCGGCGGCATGCCGTCCGCATCCGGCTTGGCGACGATGGGCTTGGGCGGGCCCTGGGGCGGGCGGACAGGCGCGGGTGCTGCCTGGACCGGCGCGGCAGCGGGCGCCTTGACGACAGGAGCCGGCGCGGGCGGCGGGGTGACCGGCGCCGGCGTGGAGGCCACCGTCGTCTGGGCCACGGGGGCGGCGGCAGGAGCGGCGGCGGTCTCGCCGACCGGCGGGCGCAGGCCCACGATGCGCATGTCCATCGTCAGCAGGCCGCGCGCATTGTCGGCGCGCACCTCGGCCACGTCGGTGAACCAGCCGCCGGACTGCAGATCCTTCACGATGCCGGCGCGCGTTGCGTTCGCAGAGAGCTGCAGACCCAGACGCAGCTTGTCGCCCTCGAGGTCGAGGTCCTTGACCTGCACGCCGGAGCGGCTCAGCGCGTCGTGCAGGTAGCCGATCACGTCCACGGGCAGCGGCAGCGCGAACCAGCCGGCCAATTTGTCCACTTCATCGGCGGCGGCCATCGTGGCGTCGCGGGCACCCAGCACCGGTGCGGTTGCGGCCTTGACCTCGGCGATCTGGCGCGTGAGCGCCTGACCCTGCTGGCGGGCGTCCCACAGCTGGTGGGCGAGCAGACCGGCCGCCAGTGCCAGCGCCAGCGCGCCGGCGAAGACCAGGCGCTGCTCCGTGCCATCGCCACCGTCCGCCGCGGCATGCAAGGGGTGGTGTCGGGTCCAGGCGCCGGCCGCGAATGCAGCTTCCTGCGGCTGCGGCAAAGCTTCACCGACACCGTCCCGGCCCGCGCCGCTCGCCCGCACGAACTCCAGCCAGTCCTGGGACGTCAGCGGCTCTGCCCACCAGCGGCTCGCGCGCAGCCAGCCGTCTTTCCAGCACTGGGCCTCGAATCCTTCGGCACCTCGCAGCAGGCGCAGTCCGTCGGGGCCGGCCGGCTGCACGAGCGTCTCGGGGATCGCTGCGCAACGCTCCGGCACCAGGCCGGCAGCAAGCATCTGCTGATGCGCCTCGGCGGCGTCCCAGGCGATGGCCAGTCCGTCTTCGCCCGACACCAGCAGACGCGCCGCCGTGTTGGCATACGGGCGCCAGGCCTGGACCTGCAGCCGCAATGCGGCCAGGCGCTCGGCAGCAGGGATGCCCGCCAGACGAAACCAGCGCAGGCGGCAGCGGCTGCGAGCCAGCACGACAGGGGTCTGCGCCCACCAGATCGCGCGCGCCGGCGCGTCGAAACCCTCAAGGCGCAGGACTGCTTGCGGCCTGGGGCCGCGCGCCGAACGCAAGGGGGAATGGGAGAGCTGGGGGAGCTTCATCGGTGAAGTTGAGCCGCGTGATGCTGTGCTGTTCTGTGATCACCCACGGGCCAAGCTCCCCTGCAGGTACCAACCGAACATTGTACTCAAGGGCCCTCGGCAGACCGGGTGCCCAGACCGTGACGCGGCTGTCGTTGCCGGGCGCGAAAAGATAGTCGTCGTTGTCAAAGGGCAGGCCGGTCAGGATCTGGGCGGAGCGGCCATCGCGCAGCTGGTCCGCACGGCGCAGCGTCTGGATCAATTCGAGCTGGGGCGGGCTGGCCGTGGGCAGCAGCGCCTTGAGCACCGGCAGCGGCGCGGTGGCGGGATTGATGGGGTGGCCGATGTCGCCGCTGAACCAGCGCGTCCAGCGCGCCAGTGCCGCAGGCTCGTCACGCCACAACGGCATGACCTCGAGCTCCAGGGGACTGACCATCCAGTCATTGCGCGGCCCCGGCAAGCCCAGCGCGCGGTATTCGTCGCGCTCCGCGCCGTTGAGCCGCTTGAGGTTGTCGGTGTCGATGTAGTCGTCCAGCACATCGATCATGGCCTGGGTCCGCGGCAAAGGCACACCCTCCTGGGTCAACAGGTTCCTGAGCACCGTCCGGCTGGCGCCATTGATGGCCAGCAGCCCGCGAAAATCCTGCAGCGCGACCAGCGCCCCCTCCGTCGTCGTGTAGCGCTGGCCGTCCTGGCGCAGCTGGCCATCCGGCAAGCCGCGGCCGGCCGGCATCAGCGGCCGCGTGGCATTCCAGTACAGCGTGGCGGAGAGCGCACCGGCGGTGGCCGCACGCGCCTGCGCGTACTGGCTGAAGTCGAGCGCGTTGCGCCGCAGTTCATCGTTGCGCTGCGCAAAGCGTTGAGCCACGTAGGCCATGACCGCGAGCGCAGCCAGCACCATCAGCAGGACATAGCCCTGCTGGCCAAGCCGGCCAGTCGCCGCGCGCTTCACTGCCGCTCCCACAGGGCGCGACGCAGCCGCCCCGGCTCGGTGACGCTCAGCGAGGCCACGAGGGCCCCTCCCACGTCGCCGCCGAGCTCCAGCCAGACGGCACGGGGCAGGCGCGGTACAGCCGCCCGCGCCGCCCGCATCTCGTCGTCCTCGCCGGTCGCCGTGGCCAGCAGCACCGACGGCGGCGGCGGCCATTGGTCGAACCATTGCCCGCTGGCATCGAGGTAGTGGATCGCGCCCGGCTTGCCCTGCCAGGCCAGCACCTCGACCGGCGGCGCCGGCGTGCCTAGCCCCTGGTCGAATGCATCCGCAGCGGGCGCCTCGGCGGCCAGCAGGCGCTGCCGGCCGGAGCGGGCCTCCGTGTCGAAGCGCAGCTGCACCTTGCCGGAGCGCAGGCCGGGCATGCCCAGGGCCTCGGCGCTGACGACACTGATCTGGCGATCGTCCCCCTGGAGTTGCCGTGGTGCGCCTGTCTGCTCGACCAGGCTGGCCTGGATGAGGCCGCGCACCCACTCGCGTCGCACCACGTCCAGCTGGCCGTCGACCCCCGAGCGCTGCAGCAGCCGCTCCACCCTGAGCACCTGCTGCAGGGCTTGCCAGAGCAGCGCCGAGATCATGGCCATCAGCGCCAATGTGACGAGCATCTCGACCAGCGTGAAGCCGCGCATCGTGCGCCGCCGCCGCAGCCATGTGGCCCCCCTCATGGACGACCTGCCTGCGCGGGCGCTGGCAACGCGAAGGCCGAGCGCCAGCCTGTGGCCACCTGCTCCCATTCGGCCCGCAGCCCCCCGTCCACTCGCGCAACGCTGGCGCTCACCCGGTACAGCCCGATGACCCAGCGCGGCTGAATGCTGCCGCCATAGGTGAATTCGGTGCGCATGGGCTCAACGAGCGTCGAGCGCCAGGCCAGCCGCAGGCCACCCATCTCGCGCGCGCCCTCGGGCTCGGCTGCGGGGTTGATGGTTGCCAGCCAGGACACGCCTTCGAGCTGGAGCTGGGAGCGCGCCTGCGACTCGCGCAGGCGGCTGGCGGTGGCCAGGTTCTGGTTGATCCAGGCGAAAAGCACCAGCCCCGACGTCGACAGGATAACGAGCGCGACGATCACCTCCAGCAGCGTGAATCCTCGCGCAGACTTGGGCGCAACGCGCCGGCGCAGCAGCATTGCCTCAGGACCCCTCGCTGACGCGGCCACTGACAGGCTCGATGACCCAGACCTCGCGCACGCCGCGGCGATGCAGCTCCATGCGCCCCCCGCCAGCCGCGCCCGTCGGGCTGTAGGTCAGGGGTTCCGGCAACTGCAACTCCAGGCCAGGCGGGCCGCCGGGCACCGCGGCAAGGATCGCGGAGGCATCCAGCCGGATTTCCTCGCCCGACAGGAACGCCCGCACCGGCATCGCCTCCACATAGGCCCGCAGATCCGCGCGCCAGCCTCTTTGCTGCACGCTGTCCAGCCAGCCCGCTGCGCGGGGCAGCACGATGCCGATGGCGAGCGCCATCAGGGCCATCACGACAAGCATCTCCAGCAGCGTGAAACCACGGTTGCGCCAGAGGCTCATGTCATTCGGGTCTTGTCAGTCGACAACGAAGGGCTGCGGTGAAGTCGATACCGCGATCGGTCGATGCAGCGCTCAGTTGGCGGGCAGGACACCGAGATCCTGCGCGTCGCCTTCGCCGCCGGGCTGGCCGTCCGAGCCCATCGAGTACAGCGCAAACGGCTGGCCATCGCGCCCGGGCAGCGCGTATTGATAGGGCTTGGACCAGGGGTCCAGCGGCACGGCTTCATCCAGGTAGGGGCCGCGCCAGCGCGAGGCCAGCGCAGGATCGGCCGGCGCCTTGTTCAGCAGCGTCAGCCCTTCCTGGGCGGTCGGGTAGCGCCCGATGTCCAGGCGCAGGTTCTCGACCGCGCCGCGCAACAGCTTGATCTGGGTCGTCGCCGTCGTGACCCGGGACTGGTCGACCTTCTTGAACAGCCGCGGCCCCACCAGACCGGCGATCAGGCCAATGATGGCCAGCACAACGAGCATCTCAAGCAGTGTGAAGCCGCGCGTGCGCGCCGGCGAAGCGGTTTGGAGTCGAGCCATGTTGCTGCTGTGTCGCAAGGGGTCGGCAGTGTAAGGGATGGCCTGCACCCATGAAAAAAGGGGCGCCGAAGCGCCCCTTTTGCAGAACCGCGTGAGCGGTCGCTGATTAGAACGTACCTTGCGAGTACGGACGCTCCAGCGGGATGTACGAAGCAGCAGCGCCGTTGATGGCTTGCTGGTAGACACCCTTGATCTTGGCGGCAGCGGAGTTGATCGTGAACACGACCGAGCCACGCTTGCTACCGGCGGGGAACGTGCAGATGTCGGAGGCGTTGATAGCCGTCGTACCTGCGTCCAGCGTGCCGGACTTCTTCGTGCCGTAGACCGGCACGGAGGTGTCGCCACCAGCGAAGCTGGTCGGCTCGCCGTAGCACTGAGCCGAGTAGTTAGCAGCCGTACCCAGGTTCTGGAAGAAGAAGCGGGTCAGGTTGCCGTTGGCCGTGTCGTTGTTGAAGAACGCGGTCTGCAGCTGGATGGCGTTAGCCTTCCACACCCACCAGCCGGTACCAGCCAGAGCGAACGAGCCGCCGGCGATGCCGCGGTCGGTACCCGACACCGTGAAGGTGCGAGCGGTGCCCAGCGAAGCGGTGGCAGCCGTGGTCAGCTTGACCTGGACGTTGGTGGCGCCGGTGGCGGTCAGGTCGGTGTTGGCCAGCGTGAAGGTGGCAGCACCCGAGCTGTAGTTCACCGTGGCGGTGCCGTTGGTGGCGCCGACGTAGCTGATCGTGCTGTTGCCGTTGGCAAAGTTGGTGATCAGGCCGGAGAAGTCACCGCTGACGTTCAGGCTGACGTTGGCCAGGGCGTTGGCAGCGTTGGCAGCCGTGGTGCCGTCGGCAACGACATAACCCGAAGCGACGTTCACGGAGAAGTTCGCGTACGTGCTGGTCGAGGAGTCAGCCGTGGCGCTGGTGCCACCGGTGGTGTTGGCGACGAAGCCGAACAGCGGGCTGTTGCCGCTGTTGAAGTTCACGTCAGCCGTCGTGTGGGTGTCCGAAGAGGCGGACAGGGACACGATGTTGGTCGACGTGGCCAGCGTGGCGCTGATGTCGGCAGAGTTGTCAACACGAGCGGTTTCGCCCGGGTCGGCCAGGTTGATCAGGACCGACAGGTTCGTACCGTCGCCCAGAGCGTGGTTCGTGACCGTCAGGTTCGTCAGGGCAACCACGGCGTTCACGGCGGTGGCGTTGGAGACGGTGACGTCATACGCGCACTCGGTGGCCGACTGGCGCTTCAGAGCGAGCGACAGGTTGGCGTCCGTACCCGTGTAGGTGGTCGGGCAGGTACCGCTGAAGGCCGTACCAGCACCCGGCACCTTCACGATGAAGGTGAAGTTCTGGGCAGCAGCACGGGCAACACCCATCTTGTACTGCAGCGACGGCACCGTGACAGTGGTCGTGTTGGTGACAGCTTCGCGGGCGAACTTAATGGCGGGGCTAGGAGCCGACACCGTGCCAGCGATTGCAGCCGACGCGCCGCAAGCCGAGGCAGCAGCGACAGCGAGGGCCTTGTAGTTAAAGCTCTTCATCTTGATGAACCTTCCGGATCGTTGTTGCAACAATTTAACTATCGACAGCAAGCCAGTAGCCTTGAGCGCGCCGCATTGAGTCGATGCCGAGGCCCTGTCGCCAGGATCCCGCAGCCACCAATACGGCGACCGCTGCGTCGACGCAAAGCTGCTGCCTTGCCTCCCCTACCTTGCCTTCAGCCGCAATAGAAGTAGCCGTGAGCCCAGCAGGTTGACCGGCAGCATAGCAGACAAAAACAGACAGAAAGTCCAGCACGCCAGCGTGTCGCTCGGGGTTTGCCCGGGCAACGTTGCTCCAAAGCATCAAGTGGCGGCGGGCGGCTTCGACCGGTGCCGGCAGCCGGTTTGGCCGAGTGCCAAATGCTTCACGAACGCTGACACCTAGAATCGCGCGCTTGCCTCGGCCGACCGCACGCCCCGTACCTCTTCCCTCTTCTCCAACGCATGACCACTCTCCCTCCTTCGCCCACGATCGATCAAGTGACCGATGAGTTGGAGCGCGCAGTATTCCAGCGACGCACCGCCGACGCCACGAAACTGCTCATCGAACTGCTGAAGGCCATCACGGGCGCGCGCACCCCCACGGGCGTGCTGCCTCCCGGCTCGACGGCCGAACAGCGGCGGGCGGTGTACACACGCGTCGCAGCCATGATCTCCGCGCTGGTATGCAGCCCGGACTTTCAGTTGGACATGGGGCAGATCGACTATCTGTCTTCGCTCAAGCCCGTTTTGGAGGCCATCTTCGAGCTGAGCGGCTATGGCGGCCCGGCCCACCTGCTGCAGTTCCACGGCAAGCCGAACCCCGACGGCACGCGTTCGCTGAATGGCGTGCAGGTCTTCGTGCTGTCGATGTTCTTCTCGCTCGACGGCCTGCCCAACGAGTTGCTGCAAGGCGTACTGATGCTGCCGCCCGACCAGTTGCTGCCGCTGTATGCGGGCTGGTTCGCGTCCCCCTTCGTGCATCACGCCCAGGGCGAGCGCAACCGGGCTGTGTTGATCGAGAACAGCGACAAGATCGAAAGCGCCCATCCCAGCGCCGCCGGCATCGGCGCCGTGAACTCGGCGTGGATGCATTGCAGCTACGCCGACCACCCCGACAAGCATCGCGTCAAGCGCAGCCTGAACGAGGTGTGGCGCCGGCTCAGCAAGGGCGGCGGCCTGAAATCCAACTGGGCGCCGCGCCGCGTGGTGGAGCGCCCGACCGTCGTCATTGCCGCAGAGCGCATGCTTGCCGGACACGCCATGCAGCGCTCCTATGCGAGCGCCCTGCTGCAACTCCGCAAGAAATTCCGCACGGTATGCGTGGCGGCACATGGCTATATCTCGGACGACACGCATTCACAGTTTGACGAAGTCGTCGTCCTGCGCCCGGGAATCAATATCAAGGAAATCGGTGCGCAACTGATCAAACTCGCGCCGGACATTATTTTTTATCCCAGTCTTGGTATGTCGGAATGGACGCAGATGACGGCCAACTGCCGATTTGCGCCTATTCAGATGATGTCCTTCGGACATCCTGCACCGGCGATGACCGACACCATCGACTACACGCTGGCGCACGCCGGCGTCGGCGAGGCTTCCTGGGAATTCGGCAACAAGGTCATCGAGCGCCGGGGGTATGGCCAATACGTTCCGCACGACGACCTCGAGAAGTTCGACCTGCAGCCCAACCCCTTCGACGACGGGCGCCTGCACATCGCCGTCAACAGCTCGCTGATGAAGCTGTCGCCGCGTTTCTTGACCCTGTGCGAGCGCATCGAGGCGGCGGCCACGCGGCCTGTCCACTTCCATTTCTTCGCCAGCGCGATGGGCGTCATGTACGACCGGCTGAGCCAGGTGTTCGAGCGGCGCTTCCGCTACTTCACGCTGGAGCCCTCGCGCAACTACGGCGCCTTCCTCGCGCAGCTGAACCGCTGCGATCTGGCCCTGGCAGCCTTCCCCTTCGGCAACACCAACAGCACGGTGGACACCTGCCTGCTGGGCATTCCGAACGTGGCCTACTGGGCCAACGAACCGTTGAGCCACTTCGACCGCGACGTGATGCGCATGGTCGGGCTGCCCGACTGGCTGGTGGCCGAGAACGACGAGGACTATTTCCAGACGGCCATGAAGTTGATCCACGACGATGCCGCCCGCAAGGCGATCGTGGACCAGTTGAAGGCCACCGACGTGAAGGCACGGCTGTTCCACGCCTCCGATGCGAGCGACGATACCGAGTTCGTCGATGCGGTGGACTGGATCTACCGCAACCACGAGGCCCTGCAAGCCAGTTCCCAGCACCTCCTGAAGGTGGGCGAGCCCATCCCCGCCTGACGCCATGAGCCAGAAACCTATCTACGTCACCCAGCCCTACCTGCCACCGCTGGAAGAGTTCCTGCCCTACCTGCGCAAGGTCTGGGACAGCAAGTTCCTGACCAACGGCGGGCCCATGCACCAGCAGTTCGAGAAGGCGCTGGCGGAGTACCTGGGCGTGCCCCAGGTGGCCCTGTTCTCGAACGCCACGCTGGCGCTGGTGACTGCGCTGCAGGCCATGCGCATCACCGGCGAGGTGATCACCACGCCCTACTCCTTCGTCGCGACGGCCCACTCCCTGCTGTGGAACGGCATCAAGCCGGTGTTCGTGGATGTGGATCCGCAGAACTTCAACCTCGACCCGGCCAAGATCGAGGCCGCCATCACGCCGCAGACGACGGCCATCATGCCGGTGCACTGCTACGGCCATCCCTGCGATGTCGAGGCCATCCAGCGCATCGCCGACACCTACAACCTCAAGGTCATCTACGACGCGGCGCACGCCTTCGCTGTCGATGGCGAGGACGGCAGCGTGCTCAACCATGGCGACATGTCCATCCTGAGCTTCCACGCCACCAAGGTGTTCAACACCTTCGAGGGCGGCGCCATCATCTGCAAGGATGCCAAGACCAAGCAGCGCATCGACCACCTGAAGAACTTCGGCATCGTCGACGAGACGACGGTGGTCGCGCCGGGCATCAACGGCAAGATGAGCGAGTTCAATGCCGCGCTGGGCCTGGCACAGCTGCAGCATGTGGACGAAGCCCTGCGCCTGCGCGGCGAGGTCGACGCGCGCTACCGTACGGCGCTTGCCGAAGTGAAGGGCATCAGCTGCGTGCCGGCCGGCCCGGCGCGGCGCCAGAATCACTCCTATTTCCCGATCCTCGTCGGGCCCGACTACGGCCTCACCCGGGACGAGCTCTACGCCAGGCTGCGCGAGCACAACATCTATGCCCGGCGCTATTTCTTCCCGCTGATCAGCAGCTTCCCGATGTACCGCGCCCTGCCCTCGTCGGCGCCGGCCAACCTCCCGGTGGCAACCAAGGCCGCGGACCAGGTCCTGTGCCTGCCGATCTACCCTGAGCTGGAAGCTGCTGACCAGGCCCGCATCATCGACGTGATCGCCGCCAGCGCGAAGGGCTGAACAGCCCGACGCCAACCACAGCCTTTCCACGCCTTTGAGAAAGCCTGCGCCACAGGCCCTTCAAACATGCAAGACAAACTCCAACAGATCTTCTCCGAGGCCCTGGGCCTCAAGCTCAGCGCCGTCACCGACGAGCTCAAATACGCCGAGCTGCCCGAATGGGATTCGGTGGCCCACATGGCCTTGATCGCCGCCATCGAGGAAGGCTTCGAAATCATGATCGACGCGGAGGACGTGATCGCCATGAGCAGCTTCGCCGAGGCCAAGAAAATCGTCGCGAAGTACCTCTGACCCGCTCGGGCACCGCCCGAGCTGCAACGATCACACCAATGGCATTCTGGGCCCCGCCGCCGAGCCACCTCGCCCTGCGGCCCGCCGTGGTCGACGCTCAAGGCTCGCTAGACCACGCGGAGTTGTCTGCTCTGGCTGAGCGCGCAGCTGCGCAGCTGCGCTTGCTTGGCGAGCGGCGGCTGGGCTTCCTCTACATGACCAACACGCGGGCCGCCCTGGTGGCCTACCTGGCCTGCCTGCGTGCCCGCCAGGTACCGTTGCTGTTGCCGGCCGACATCCGCCCCGATCTGGCCAATGCCCTGCTGGAGCGCTACCGGCCCGACTGGATGCTGGGCCGGCCTGGCGCGGATGCCGGGGCGACGCTCGCAGGCTCGGGTCTGCCGCTCGAAAGCGGGCCGGCAGCGGGCGACGGCCTCGTGCTGGGCGAGGAGCTCGCCTTGCTGCTGAGCACCTCCGGCTCCACCGGTAGCCCAAAGCTGGTCCGCCTGTCCTACGGCAATCTGCAGAGCAACGCCGAGTCCATTGCCGCCTACCTGGGACTGCATCCCGGCGAACGCGCGCTGACGGTGCTGCCGATGCACTACTCCTATGGTCTTTCGGTGGTGAACAGCCACCTCGCCGCGGGAGCCTCGCTGGCGCTGCGGGAGCTGAGCGTCATAAGCCCCGAGTTCAGCCAGGCGCTCCGTGAGCACGAGGTCACTTCGCTGGCCGGCGTCCCCTACGTCTACCAGATGCTCGCCCGCACCGGCTTCTTGACGGCCGATTACCCCTGCCTGCGCACGCTGACGCAGGCGGGTGGCCGCCTGGACGAGCGGCTGATGGCCCGCTTCGCGCAGCACGCCCGCGAACGCGACTGGCGCTTTTTCGTTATGTACGGCCAAACCGAGGCCACTGCCCGCATCGCCTACGTGCCGCCCGAGCGCCTACAGGACAAGCTGGGCAGCATCGGCATCGCCATCCCGGGCGGCCGGCTTGAACTGGACCCCGTGCACGGCGAGCTGATTTATTGCGGCCCCAACGTGATGCTGGGCTACGCCGAGTCACGCACAGACCTGGCCCTGGGTGACATGCTGCAAGGCCGTCTGCACACCGGCGACCTCGCACGCTGCGACGAAGACGGCTACTTCTACATCACCGGCCGGCGCAGCCGCTTCATCAAGTTGACTGGCAACCGCATCGGTCTGGACGAAGTGGAGCGTCAGCTGCAAACGGCACTGGACACGCCAGTCATGGTGTCGGGGCGTGACGAGCGGCTGGTGGCCTGGATCGAAGGCAACTCCGAGGCGCTAGCTGAAGCTGGGCGACAATTCCTGCAGGCTTCGCTGCGCATCCACCACAGCCTGCAGCGCGTGCGCGTGGTGCCGGAACTGCCCGCGCTGGCCTCGGGCAAGCGTGACTACCAGGCCCTCCGGGCCGACTTCGAATGAACCTCTGGGACCGGCCGCAGACCGTGAAACGCGCATGATCACGCAGCACCCCTTGCCGGGACTGCCCTTCGACATGGCGGCCCCCTACGGCCTGGGCCGCACCGACAAGCAAGCCCTGCTGCTGCCCACGCTGAACGCGCTGACCCGCTGGCACGCCGAGCGCTGCCCGCCCTACGCCAACATCCGTGAGCGCCTGTTCGCTCCAGGCCCCGCGGCCACGCGCGAGGACCTGCCGTACCTGCCGGTGCGCCTGTTCAAGACGCTGGACCTGCGCAGCGCACCGAGCCAGGACATCATCAAGACGCTGACCTCCAGTGGCACCACCGGCCAGGCGGTCTCGCGCATCGTGCTGGACAAGGAGACCTCGGTGCGCCAGACCCGCGTGCTGGCCGCCATCATGGCGTCCTTCCTGGGTCGCCAGCGACTTCCCATGGTCATCGTCGACAGTGCCGACCTGCTCAGGGACCGCACCCAGTTCAACGCACGCGCTGCCGGCATCCTGGGCTTCTCGGTTTTCGGCCGCGATCACCACTATTGCCTGGACCGCCACCTGGAGCTGCAGCTCGACGCACTGCAAGACTGGCTGGCACGCCACCCCGAGACACCGGTGCTGACCTTCGGCTTCACCTTCGTCGTCTGGCAACGCCTCGTGCAGGCGCTGGAGCAGCGTGGCCAGGTGTTGCGCTTCCCGCCGGGCAGCGTGCTCATCCACGGCGGCGGCTGGAAGCGGCTGACGGACCAGCAGGTGGACAACGCGAGCTTCAAGCGCCGCCTGGCGGCCTGCACCGGCATCGAGCGGGTCTACAACTACTACGGCATGGTCGAGCAGGTCGGCTCCATCTTCATGGAATGCGAGCAAGGCCATCTGCACGCCCCGGTCTTTGCCGACGTCATCGTGCGCGACACGGCCACGCTGAAGCCCCTGCCGGCCGGCCAGCCCGGCGCGATCCAGGTGCTCAGCGCGCTGCCGACCAGCTATCCCGGCCACTCGCTGCTGACCGAGGACCTGGGCCGGCTCGAAGGCGAGGACGACTGCCCCTGCGGCCGCCCGGGCCGCCACTTCACGGTGCTGGGCCGCCTGCCCCAGGTCGAGCTGCGCGGCTGCAGCGATACGCGGGTGCTGGCATGAGCGCCGTGCATTTCTTCGTCGGGCAGCCCGCCGGCGCGGACCTGGCGACGGCCCTGCAGGCAGCGGCCGCAACGCCGGCCTGGACCCCCTTCGACCCGCGTGCCGTGGCCTTCGTGGGGCGGCTGTCGCGGCGACTGCTGACGGACCGGCAGGTGCGCGAGTTTCCCGAGCTGGCCGCGCTGGCGCACTGGTTCCGCCCCGCGCGGCTGCGCGACCTGGCAGAGGCCCTCCCCCGTGCCGCGGACCGCGTCGCGCGCGGCCGCGGCCTGGCCTTCCACATCGCGCCGGCCAACGTCGACTCGGTGGCCATGTACTCCTGGCTCATCTCGCTTCTGGCCGGCAACGTCAACTGGGTGCGCGTGTCGCAGAAGACCTCGGCCCAGCTGAACTACTTCCTCGGCGCACTGCGCGACGTGCTGGCCGAGGATGCCGGCCAGCCCATCGCCGGCCGCATCGTGCTCTTCACCTACCCGCACGACGAGGCCGTCACGCGTACCATCTCGATGGCGGCCATGCTGCGCGTGGTCTGGGGCGGCGACGCCACCGTCAGCGCACTGCGCGCCATCCCGCTGCGACCCACGGCCTTCGAGCTGTGCTTCCCCGACCGCTTCTCACTGGCCGCCTTCGATGCACAGGCCCTGCTGGCCCTGCCCGAGGAGGGCTGGCCGCGCCTTGCCGAGGCCTTCCACAACGACGCCTTCTGGTTCGCGCAGCAGGCCTGCTCATCGCCGCGCGTGCTGGCCTGGATCGGCCCAGAGGCGGCCTGCCAGCAGGCTCGCCCCCGCTTCTGGGCCGCGGTGCAGGCCGACCTGGCGCGGCGCCAGCCGGAGAACACGCCGGCCATGACCGTGGCCCGCCTTGCCGCGACCTGCGAACTGGCTGCGGCGGCGCGAGCCCATCCGGCCGACGCTGGCACCCTCGCGGCCTTCCCGACCCGCCTGGACCTGGAAGCCGGCATCGATCCGCTGGCCAAGGAGCTGCACTGCGGCAATGGCCTATTTCTCGAGCAGCGGCTGGACCGCCTCGCCGACCTGGCGCCCCAGCTCACCGACAAGGAACAGACCCTGACGGTGCACGGCTTCTCGCGCGAGACGCTGCTGGAGCTGGTCGACGCCCTGCCCCCGCGCGCAGTGGATCGCATCGTGCCCCTGGGCCGCGCGCTCGACTTCGACACCCTCTGGGACGGCATGGACCTGTTCGGCGCGTTCACGCGCCAGATCAGCCTGCCTCCCACAACCTCCTGAGCGACCCATGCCCAGAATCCTGATCGCCGGCGGCGGCGGCTTCGGTCTCGAACTGTGGGACTACCTGTGCAGCGACCTGCAGGCCGGACGCTGGCCCGACGCCACGCTGGGGCTGCTCAACGACGGCAGCGACTGCGAGCTGCTGCGCCGCGACCCGGCCGTGCGCCATGTCGGCAGCATCGCCGACTTCCAGCCCGGCCCGGACGACCGCATCGTCATCGCCGTGGGCAGCGTGGCCGGGCGGCGCAAGATCGCCTCGCTGCTGCGTGAGCGCGGCGGCCGGCTCTTCACCTACGTCCACCCGGGCGCCCGCGTCTCGCCGTCAGCGCGCCTGGGCGAGGGCACCATCGTCTGCCCCTTCAGCATCGTCAACGCCCATGCGGTGGTGGAGGACAACGTCGCCGTCAACGTCCATTGCAGCGTTGGCCACGGCAGCCGCATCGGCGCGCATTCGGTGCTGTCGCCCTACTGCGCCCTCAGCGGCGACTCGGGCCTTGGCGAGGGCTGCTTCCTCGGCACGCGCGCCACCCTCTTCCCCAAGGTGCAGCTGGGCGCCGACTGCACGGTGGATGCCCACAGTGCCGTGCGTCAGTCAGCCCCGGACCGCCAGCTGATCTCCGTGCGAGGCCAGACCCTCGTCGTCCCCAACCGCCTGGCCGGCCTGCGTTGAAACGTCCATGATCATTCCCGCCCTCCTCGACCAGAAGGTCGCCGTCATCACCGGGGCGACGCGCGGCATCGGCCTGACCACCGCGCGCGTGTTTGCCGAAGCCGGCGCCACCACCATCCTGCTCGGCCGCCATGCCGACGCGCTCGAAGTCGCCTGCCAGGGCATACGCGACGCCTGCCCGGCGGCGCAGGTGCAGGGCAAGGTCTGCGACGTGACCGACAGCAGCCAGGTGCGCGAGGTTTTCCAGGCCATCCTGCGCGAGCACAAGAAGCTGCACGCACTGGTGGCCAACGCCGGCGTGCTGGACGATGCGCTGATCGGCATGGTCAGTCGCGACCAGATCGAGCGCACCTTCGCCACCAACACCTACGCCACCATCTACTGCGCCCAGTACGCCAGCCGCCTGATCGCGCGCAGCGGCGGCGGAGCGATCATCAACGTCAGCTCCATCATCGGCCGCAACGGCAACGTCGGGCAGACGGTCTATGCGGGCAGCAAGGCTGCCGTCATCGGCATCACGCAGTCGCTCGCCAAGGAGCTGGCACCGCAGAACATCCGGGTCAACGCGATCGCGCCGGGCTTCATCGACACCGACATGGCCCGCTCCATCCCCGCCGACAAGTTCGCCGAACGGCTGGCTTCCATCAAGATGAACCGCATCGGCAGCCCGGACGAAGTGGCCCGCGTGGCCCTCTTCCTGGCCAGCGACCTGTCGACCTACGTGACCGGCCAGGTCATCGGCGTCGACGGCGGCATGCTGATCTGAACCCGCGGCCGCCCGCCTTGGACATCGCCCTCGTCGGTTCCGGCTTCAGCGGCGTTGCCCTCGCCTGGCAGCTGCTAGGCCGGCTGCCACCCGGCAGCCGCGTGACCATGATCAACGGCTCGGGCCGCTTCGCCCGCGGCCTCGCCTATGGCACCAGCTCCGCAGACCACCTGCTCAACGTGCCCGCTGCGCGCATGGGGTTGGATCCGGCACGGCCCGCGCACTTCGTCGACTGGCTGCGCGCCAGCGACGCCAGGTGGCGAACGCTCGACGGCCACGAGTTCGTGCCACGCCGCTGCTATGGCGACTACCTGGAAGCGGCGCTGGCCCAGCGCGCGGCCAGCTGCCCTCAAGTGGGGTTGCACCAGCGTGTCGCGACCGTCACCGATTGCCGGCCCGGGTCTGCCGGCGGCTGGTGGCTTGACTTTGCGGACGACAGCCCGGCGGCCCGCTTCGATGCCGTCGTACTGGCCCTGGGCAACCTGGCGCCGCGCCCGCCCCACCCCGACCTCGCTGCACCGGGCCTTGCCGGCTATGTGCCCGACCCCTGGATCGATGCGGCCTGGGAGGGCCTGGCGCCGCAGGCGAGTGTCGCCCTCATCGGCAGCGGCCTGACCATGCTGGACGTGCTGATCTCGCTGCGCGCCCACGGCCACCGCGGTCCCGTGCTGGCCCTGTCACGCCGTGGCCTGCTGCCTCAAGGCCATCGCAGCAACGAGCTGCCGCCGCCGCCCTGGACACTGGCCCCCGAGATCGCCAGCCTGCCGGGGTTGCGTGAAGGCCTGCGGCGCTTCAGGGGGGAACTGGCCCGCGCCCGCGCTGCGGGAGTCGACTGGCGCGACGTCTGGGCGGCTTTGCGCGCCCGCACGCCCGCCGCCTGGCAGGCTTTGGACGCGCGCGACCGCAGCCGGTTCCTGCGCCACCTGCTGCCCTACTGGGATGTGCACCGCCACCGTGCCGCACCACAGGCCCGCGCCGTGCTGGATGAGGCGCTGGCCAGCGGCCGCCTGCGCCAGGCAGCGGGCCGGGTGGTGGCCGTGCGCCCCGAGGGACAGACCTTGAGCCTGCACTGGCGGCCGCGCGGCAGCAGCCGCATCGAGCGTTTCAGCGCGGACCGTATCGTCAATTGTTCGGGGCCGTCTTCGGCCATCGATGCCGGCTCGTCACCGCTGCTGTGGCGCCTGCAGCAGGCCGGCCGGCTGCAAGCCTGCCCGCACGGCCTGGGCCTGCTGGTGGACGAGGGCTATCGCATCCTTGACGCCAGCGGTCAGGGTCAACCGGGCCTGCACTATCTCGGCCCACATCTACGGGCCCAGCGCTGGGAGGCGACCGCCGTGCCCGAGCTGCGCGAGCACGCAGCCGCACTGGCGGCCAGCCTGGTCAGTCGCTGAGCAGCGCCTCGAGGGCAGCCACGGCGGTGTCGACGTCCACCTTGCTGGTGTCGATGCGCAGGTCGGGCGCCTGCGGCTCTTCGTAGGGCGCCGAGATCCCGGTGAACTGGATCAGCGCATTGGCACGGGCGTTGCGGTACAGGCCCTTGGGGTCGCGCTGCTCGCAGACGGCCAGCGGCGTGGCCACATGGACTTCCCGGAAATGCGCCTCGCCGACGATGTCGCGTGCCATCGCGCGATCGGCGCGCAGCGGCGAGATCAGCGCGCAGATGACTACGAGGCCCGCCTCCCGCATCAGCTTGGCGACTTCCGCGACACGGCGGATGTTCTCGCTGCGGTCCTCGGGGCTGAAACCCAGGCCCCGGCACAGCCCGGCCCGCACGGCGTCGCCGTCGAGCACGACGGCCATGCGACCGCTGTCGCGCAGACGCCTGTGAAGGCTCGTCGCGAGCGTGGACTTGCCCGATCCCGACAGCCCCGTCAGCCACAGCACCCGTGGCGGCATCACTGGGCCCGCTCCCGCACGGCGATGGCTTCGTCCAGGCCTGCCAGCAGGGCGTCGCGGCGCGGCAGCACTTCAAGCAACTGGAAGCGCAGGCCGATGACCTGCATGACGAAGGCCAGGTCGACCTGGCGCCGGGTGACCTCGGCAGACAGATCCAGGCGCTGCACCACGAAGGCCTCGACGTCCTCTGCCTTCATCGTCGCCAGCTGTGCCGACAAGGTGCGCACGGTGGCACCCACCTCGTCCCAGGGCATGGCCAGCACGCGCTCGCGCAGCGCCTTCGTCAAGTCCTGCGGCGCGGCCTGTGCCAGGGCATGGCGTGCCAGCAGCTCGTTGAGCAGCCCGGCCATGTGGCGGCCGTTCTCGTTGTCCTGCAACTGACGCGCCTGGGTCACGGCGGCGATGGCCTCGGCCCATTGCCCACGCATCTGGGCCAGCAGCGCGCGACGGATGCACAGCTCGATGCGGGCTCCGCGCGGCAGCGCATCGAAGCTCCGGGCCTGGGCCTCCAGCTGCGCGGCGGCTTCGACGAGCAGGGGCTCCCAGGTGGCCTGGGGCACGCGAAGCATTTCGCTGGGCCGGGCAGGCAGATGAAAAGCCGCGGAAGCGGCCACGGCGAGTTCGGCGGCGTGCACCGGCGAAGCCGGCAGTGCCATCAGGCTTGCACAGGCCAGCAGCAGCGGCGCGGCGACGCGGCGGACGGATCGGAAGACGGTCATCGGGGCTCCGTGTGGGGGGCGTGGAACTCGGCGCCCAGCCAGCGCCCCAGCAGGGCGCGCGGCAGCGCGGCGTCGAGGTGGGTCAGGTCGTCGAGCACGCGCTCGCCGGCCCCGTCGTCGACGAGGCGCGCGATACGCACGCCCGCACAGGTGGTCGGCAGGCTGGTCTCCTGGTCGGCCAGCAGCTCCTCGTAGAGCTTCTCGCCGGGCCGCAGGCCGGTGTATTCGATGCGGATGTCGTCGGTGGAATGCCCGCTCATGCGGATCATCTGCCGCGCCAGGTCGGCGATGCGCACCGGCTCGCCCATGTCCAGCACCAGCACCTGGCCGCTCTCGCCGATGGCGGCGGCCTGGATGACGAGGCGGGCGGCCTCGGGAATGGTCATGAAGTAGCGAATGATGTCCGGGTGCGTCACCGTCACGGGGCCACCACGGGCGATCTGCTCCTTGAACTTCGGGATCACGCTGCCGCTGGAACCCAGCACGTTGCCGAAGCGCACGGCCATGAAGCGCGTGGCCGGGTGCCGCTGGGCCAGCGCCACGAGCGCCATCTCGGCGGCGCGCTTGGTGGCGCCCATCACATTGGTGGGGTTCACCGCCTTGTCGGTGCTGATCAGCACGAAGCGCTCCGCGCCCACCTCGGCCGCGGCGAGCGCCGCGTTGAAGGTGCCCAGCGTGTTGTTGCGGATGCAGGCGGCCGAGTTGTCGGCCTCCTCCATCAGCGGCACATGCTTGAAGGCGGCAGCATGGAAGACCAGCTGCGGCCGGTGGCGCGCGAAGCAGGCGCGCAGGTGCGCCAGGTCTTTCACGTCGCCAATGACGCGCACCAGCGGCAGGTGCGGAAAGGCCTCGGCCAGCGCCTGCTCGATGGTGTAGAGGGCGTATTCGCTGAGCTCGTAGAGCACGATGGACCGCGGGCCATAGCGGGCGATCTGGCGGCACAGCTCGCTGCCGATGCTGCCGCCGGCGCCCGTCACCATGACGATGCGCGAATTGATGCTCTCCGAGATGCCGGCCTCGTCGAGCTGCACCGACGGGCGCCCCAGCAGGTCCTCGGGCTCGATGTCACGCACCTCGTTGACGCGGCGGCCGGCCAGCAGCTCGGTGCTGCTGGGCACGGTCAGCACCGGCAGGCCGGTGGCGCCGGCCAGGTCCAGTGCGCGGCGGCGTTGCGCCACGGACGCCGCCGGCATGGCCACGATGAGGTGGGTCACGCCATGCACGTCGGCAAAGCGCCGCGCCTGGCTCAGGTCACCCAGCACCGCCAGGCCGGCCACGCGGCCGCCCAGCTTGGCGGGATCGTCATCAAGGAAACCGACCACCACCCAGCCCTGGCTGTGCTGGATGCCCGCCACCAGCAGCCGGCCCGCGTCGCCCGCGCCCATGACGAGGGCGCGGCGGCGCTCCTGCGCGCTGCCGCTGATGCGGCTGCGCATGTGTTCGTAGAGCATGCGGTAGCCCATGCGCATCATGGCCAGCAGCATCAGCGTGAAGAGGGGATGCAGCGCCAGCACCGCGCGCGGCACGGCGCGCAGGTGGGCCATCAGCACGACGGTGGCGCCGATCAGGCCGGCCAACGCGCAGGCCACGGCCAGGCGCTTGACCTCGCCGAAGCCGGAGAAGCGCCACATGCCCTTGGGCACGCGCAGCCCCCACAGCACGACCGCGTAGACGCCCAGCAGCCCCAGCATGACCCAGCCGTCGTAGTCGGGCCGGGCCGAGAACCAGCGTTCGAAGCCGAGGCGAAAGAGGTAGGTGGCCTGCCAGGCAATGGCGACGACGAGGACGTCCAGCAGCAGGGCCAGCGCCTCGCGGTGGGGCCGCAGGCGCGTGAGCAGGGTGTCGAGAAACTGCCAGTTCATCGGAAGCGGGATTGTCAGCCCCGGGCGACGCGGGCCAGGGTCGCGAGGATCAGCCGCAGGTCGGTCGCGAGGCTGGCCCGTGCCGCGTAGTCGGCGGAGAGCTTCAGCTTGGCCGGCATGACGACCTCACGGTACTCGCGCTCGGGGTCTGCGGCAGCGGCCAGCAGCTCGGCTTCGTGGCTGAAGGCCAGCGAGGCCGGGTCGGTGATGCCCGGGCGCACGGACAGCACGCGTTCGCGCAGCCCGGCCGGGTAGAGCTCGACGTAGCGCGGCAGCTCGGGCCGCGGGCCGACGAGGCTCATCGCGCCGCGCAGCACGTCCCACAGTTGGGGCAGTTCGTCGAGCTTGGTCTGGCGCAGCCAATGGCCCGAGCGCGTGATGCGCGGGTCGGCACCGACGGTGATGGCTGCGCCGGGCTCCACGCGCATGGTGCGGAACTTGTGGATGGTGAAGGGCACGCCGAAGCGGCCGACGCGGGTCTGCCGGAACAGGGCCGGGCCGGGTGAGTCGAGCTTGATCCAGGCGGCCGCCAGCAGCAGCACGGGCGCCAGCACAAGCAGTCCGAGCGCCGAGCTGAGCACGTCGAACAGGCGCTTGATCAAGTGAGCAGGCCGCGCATGGCGGCGATGACGCGCTCCACGTCCGCATCGCTCATGGCCGTGTACAGCGGCAGGCTGACCGTGCGCTCGTAGACCTTCTGCGACTTCGGGAACTGCTCGGGCGTGAGGCCGTAGCGGTCACGCCAGTAGGGGTGCAGGTGCAGGGGCACGTAATGCACGCTGCAGCCGATGCCGGCGGCGAACATGCCCTCGATGAATTCGTCGCGCGTGAGGCCGGCGTCGTCGGCCAGGCGGATGACGTAGAGGTGCCAGGAATGCACGTCGCCCTCGGGTGCGTCGGGCGGCAGGATGAGGGGCAGGTCGGCGAAGGCCTCGTGATATCGCATCGCGATCTGCTCGCGACGCACCTGGAAGGCCGGCAGGCGCTTGAGCTGGTGCAGGCCCAGGGCCGCGGCGATGTCGGTCAGGTTGTACTTGAAGCCGGGCGCGACGATCTCGTAGTACCAGCTCGGCACCTTGGCGGTGAAGCGGTCGAAGGCATCACGGCTCATGCCGTGCAGGCGCATCACGCGGGCACGCCTGGCGAGTTCCGGGTTGCGCGTCACCAGCATGCCGCCCTCGCCCGTCGTCATGGTCTTGTTGGCATAGAAGCTGAAGACGGTGGCGTCGCTGCCCAGCGTGCCGATCAGCTCCTTCTCCAGCGTCGTCGGCAGCGCGTGGGCGGCGTCCTCGACGACGCGCAGGCCGTGGCGGCGCGCGATGTCGAGGACGGCCAGCATGTCCACGGCCAGGCCGGCGTAGTGCACGGGCAGGATGGCGCGGGTCTTGGGCGTGATCGCGGCCTCGATGGCCGCGATGTCGATGTTCAGCGTGAGCGGATCGACATCGACCAGCTTCACGTCGGCGCCGAGATAGCGCACGACCTCGGCCGTGGCCGTGAAGGTATGGGTGGTCGTGATGACCTCGTCGCCGGGGCCCAGGCCGATGGCCTCCAGCGCCAGGTGCAGGCCAGCCGTGGCCGAGTTGACGGCGATGCACTCGATCTGAGGGTCGCCGAGGAACTCGGCGAACGCCTGCTCGAAGCGCCTGGCCTTGGGGCCGGTCGTGATCCAGCCTGACTTCAGCGTGTCGACGACCTCGGCGATCTCGTCGTCACCGAGTTCCGGCAGGGCAAAGGGGAGGAAGGGCTGGGCGCTCATCGGGCAGGATTTTCAGGCATCAGGGTTTCTCGATCAGCACCAGGCGGTGGGTGCGCAGCCAGGGGACGAGGTTGAGCAGGGCGTAGGCAGCCGGCAGGGCGCGGGCCAGGGGTGGCGCCAGCGTGACGCGGCGGGCCGTGAAGCGGCCTTGCGGGAAGAGTTCGCGCACACGCACCAGCGGCACGCCGCGCACGTCGGGGTTGCGCGGGTTGTCGACGGTGAAGTCGTACCAGACGACGGCACCACCAGGCTTCACCCAGCGCCACATCGCGTCAGCCACGCGCTGCTGCAGCGCGTCGTCGAGGATGGAGGAGAAGACGGTGGACTGCAGCACCAGGTCCTGGCTGGCGGGCGCGATGTCGGCCGTGGAGGCGTCGCCGGCCAGCAGGCGCACGCCCTCGGGCAAGGCCGCACGGGCGGCGGCCAGGCGCTCGGGGAGCAGTTCCACCCCCGTCAGGTGCGCGGGCAGCAGGCCCAGGCGCAACAGGTCCAGCAGATTGCCGCCTGCCCCGCAGCCAACCTCTGCGGCACGCCACTCGGCCGGGCGGCCGGAGCGCGGCGCCAGCAGCCTGAGCAGCTCGCGCTGGCGCTCCTGCCACATCTGCCAGACCTCGGGGCGCAGCAGGCTGTAGCGATCACCCGCGTCACGGCGGGCGTAGCGCTCGGCGATACGCTGCAGCTCGGTCATGACAAGGCCTCGATGAAGCGGGCTGCCAGCACGGGATAGGCATGGTGTGCCATCGCAAAGGCGCGGCCGCGTGCGCCCATCGCGGCACGCTCGGCGGGCGACAGGGCGGCCAGCTCCAGCAGGCCCCGGGCCACGGCCTCGGCATCCTCGGGCGGCACGGTCAGGCCGGCACCGGCTTCGGCCACCGGGTCGTTGCCGGCTTCGACCGAATGCAGCACGGCACGCCCCGCCATCAGGTAGTCGATGAGCTTGTTGGGCGCGATGCCGAAGCGGTAGATGGGCGTGCGCTGCCAGCCGATGTAGGCGATGTCGAATTGGCCCAGCAAGGTCGGGATCTGGGCCTTGGGGATGGGGGCGAAGAAGCGCACGTTCCCGAGGCCCTCGGCTGCCGCGCGATCGGCCAGGCGCGTCGCCTCGTGGCCGCTGCCCACCAGCACGAAGCTGATGGGCTGGTCACGCAGCCTGGCGGCGGCGTCGAGCAGCACGTCCAGCGCATTGGGCAGGCCCATGGAGCCGGCATAGCCGACGATGACTCGGCCGGCCGCGCGCTCGGCGTCGAGGTGGGCCTGCAAGGTCTGGCCCAGCGGCGCGCTCTCGCCCTGCCATTCCTCGGGCGCAAAGCCGTTAGGCACGATGTGCAGCTTGGCGAGATCCAGGCCCCGGGAAGCCATGTGCTGGTGCACGCAGGGCAGCATGGACACGACCACATCGGCGTCGCGGTAGGCGTCGGCCTCGGCCTTGCCGCACATCAGCGCGAAGGGGTGGCGCGGCGACATGCCGGACAGCTCGATGAGAGACAGCGGCCAGAGGTCGTGCACCTCGTAGACCAGCTTGGCCTTGGCGAGTTTGGCCAGCTTCTTCGCCACCCAGACGTCCATCGGGTAGGTGCTGGACGCGATGACCGCATCGGGCCGGAACTCGCGCGTCAGCCGCCAGGCGTCAGCACGCAGCTGGCGGAGAAAGGACAGGATGTTGCGCAGCCGGCCGACGCCGTTGCCGGCGTAGTGGGGCGTCGGCAGCCAGCGGTAGCGGATGCCGTCGATGAGCTCCTCTCGCGGCAGTCCCTGCATCGCGGGCTGCACGGCCCGCACATGCGAGTAGCTGGCCGCGACGATGGTGACCTCGTGCCCCGCCCTCACCCATTCGCGGGCCAGGTAGTAGGGCCGGAATTCCATGCCATGGGCGGGCGAGCCGGCGTAGTGGTTGACGAGGAGGATCCTCATGCCGGAGTCAGCTCCTTCAAGCGGGTCAGGAAACGCTGCACATGGGGCTCGAACAGGCCGTTGGCGGCGACCCAGTCGCGGTTGACGATGGCCAGCCTGGCCGCGTCCAGCGTGGCCATGCGCGCCGGCAGGTCGTCCAGCGAGCCGACGATGAGGCCTCGCGCCGAGTCGCCGATCAGCTCGCGGTTGGCGGGCAGCTCCGACAGCAGCGGCACGCAGCCGTGGGCCATGGCCTCGAGCACCGACACCGACACGGAGTCGCTCTCCGGCAGGCTGATGAACCACGTTGAGCGGGCGTAGTGGCTGGCCTGGGCCTGCGCGTCGAGCCGGCCGACGAAGCTGACCTTGTCGGCAAGGCCACGCGCCTTGACGTCGGTTTCAAGCGCCTGGCGCAGCGAGCCGTCGTTGGCGACAACGAGGCGCGCCTCGGGCTGGGCCGCGGCGATGCGGGCGAAGGCGTCGATGACGAGCTGCGGCCGGTAGATGGGCTCCAGGCCGCGGTTGGCAAAGCACAGCCAGGGCTGCTTCCTCGCGTTCTGCTTCGGCAGGGCTTCCAGGCCGAAGGGAAAGGTCATCACCTCGCGCGCGCCGAGCTCGCGCATGCGCTCGGCCATGTGGGCCGAGTCCGATGTCGTCACGGCGCATTCGCGCAGCACCTTCTTCGTCATCCAGCGCCAGGCGCCGCCGCGGTTGGGCGTGACGAGGATGTCGCTGCCCCAGGCCGAGCCGGCGATCTGCGCGCGCAGCCGCCAGCCCATGCGGGCCGCCCAGGCCAGGCTGCCGTGCGAGGTCAGGTAGTGGGCATGCAGCCAGTCGGCATCGGTCTCGGCCAGCCAGGCGCCGACCTTGGGCAGCTGCTTGATCAGCGCGACATTGCCGCCGCCATGATCGGGCGCGGTGTTCAGCGCCAGCCGCTGCGCATCGGGCAGCAGCTGATGGAACTCCGGCAGGAAGCCGCGGGAGGAAATAGCATGCAGCTGCACGCGCGGCTTCAGCGCGCGGGCCCACTTCAGCAGGTGGGGGCTTTCGCCGTCGCCGATGAGGACAAGTTTCAGACCGCCGCCCAGGCTCATTGCGGGCCTCCGGCCCAAGCCTCGTAGGCCGCCCGGAGCTCGGGATGTTTCTGCAGCAGGGCCTCGTCGCGCTCGCGGGTGTCGCCCACTTGGGCGGCCGGCCGGCCGGCCATGATGGCGAAGTCGGGCGCCGTGCCGCGCAGCTGCGAGTAGGCACACAGGATGGCGCCCTTGCCGAGCGTGCTGCCCGGCTCGATGAGGCTGTGCGGGCCGACGAAGCTGTAGGCGCCCAGGCGGATCGGCGCCTTGCGGTAGCCCGGCAGCTCGCCGCCCAGCGTGGCGCTGCGTCGGCCGTTCACGCGCAGGGCGTCGTGGGTGCTGTGGGTCACGATGGAACAGAAATTGGTGATCTGCACGCCCTCCTCGATGACGAGACCGGCGCCGGCATCGATGAAGTTGAACTGGCCGATGAAGACGTGATCGGCCAGCTGCAGGCCGGCCTCGCCCTCGATGCAGGTGCTGGGCGCAATGCGCGAATGCGGCGCGCCGGCCTCGCCGAACAGCACGCGAAAGCCGATCAGCCGCACGCAGCGGCGGCGCAGGCGGTTCAGGAAGACACGCATCATTCCCAGGTCCACAGTGCCCAGAAGAAGTAGCCGAAGTAGAGCAGCATCGCCGCGGACACACCCCAGCCCGCGCCGGCCAGGCCGCCCAGCTGCAGGCCTGCCGCAAGCCCGGCGATGAAGAGCGCCTGGCCCACCAGGGCCAGCTTCAGCCCCCAGGCCTGGGCGCCCCAGGCCATCAGCACGACGGACAGCGGCGAGGCGATGAAGTGCAGCGCTATGTAGGGCGCCAGCGACCGCGCCAGCTCGCCCGCACCGCGCCATTCGGGCCCGAAGACAGTGGCGAACAGCCAGGGGCCGAAGGCCAGCAGAGCCAGCATCAGCGGCAACGCCAGGGCCGCCAGCAGCAGCAGGTTGTGGCGCACCAGCGCGCGCGCTTCGGCCAGGGTAGCCGCCTGCGCCAGCCGCGGGTAGAGGGCCTGGGACAGCGATCCGCCGACCAGTGACGCCGGCGCCTTCAGATAGCGCAGGGCCAGCGCCCAGGCGCCGGCCTCGGGCGAACCCAGCCAGGCCGTCAGCAGCGCGATGGCCAGCGTGTCCTGCAGCGCGCCGGCAAAGGCATGGGGCGTGTTCAGCAACGGGAAGTCGCGGTGCCTGACGGCCATCTCGCGCAGCGGCCGGGGCGCCAGCAGCCCGCGCCAGCCGCCCGCAGGCGCCGGCCGGGCCTGCATCACGGCGGCCGCAGCAGTGGCCAGCGTCGCGCCGCCGATCAAGCCCCAGGGCCCCGCCTGCAGCAGCCCGAAACCGACCTGGGCGACGGCGCCGCCGCCCCATTGCACGACACGGGCCCAGGCCAGCGCGGCAAACTCGCCCGCCCGGGCCGCCCACTGCGCCAGGGCCTGGCTGGCCGAGGCCGCCAGCACGATCAGCGGCAGCGCCGCGGCGGCAGGCAGGTCGGCCCACAGCATCCAGGCCCCGCCGACGAGGATGGCGACGGCCGCCATCGCCAGCAGCAGGCGCAGGCACAGCGCCAGCAGGGCGGCGGCGACGGCCTCGTCCTTCTCCAAGGCCAGCGCGAACTCGTAGCGCGCACAGCCGACAACGGCCAGGTTGCTGGCCACCGTCCAGACCAGGGAGAACTGCCCGTACTCGGCCGGCGTGTAGAGCCGCGCTATCCACGGCCCCAGCAAAAGCGGGATGGCCTGGGCCAGCGCGCTGCCGGCAAGCAAGGTGAAGGTGGCGCGCGTCAGGCTCATAGAGGGCGCGAGATTCTAGAATCGCTGGTTCGACTGAAGGCCCGCAATGACCACGACCCCTCCGACTCCCGCTGCCGACGACAACCAACTGATCGCCGAGCGCCGCGCCAAACTGGCCGCGCTGCGGGCCACCACTGCGGTGCCCTTCCCCAATGATTTCAAGCCCCAGCACCGTGCCCAACCCCTGCAGGTCCAGTACGGCGAGGTGCCCAACGAGGAGCTGGAGCCCCAGGCCGTCAAGGTGACCGTGGCCGGCCGCATGATGCTCAAGCGCATGATGGGCAAGGCCAGCTTCTGCACGCTGCAGGACGCCACCGGCCGCATCCAGCTGCGCGTGACCATCGACAACGTGGGCCCCGAGGTCTACGACGCCTTCAAGCACTGGGATCTGGGCGACATCCTGGGCGCCGAGGGCACGCTGATGCGCACCAAGACCGGCGAGCTGTCCGTCGCCGTGACGACGCTGCGCCTGCTGACCAAGAGCCTGCGCCCGCTGCCTGACAAGTTCCACGGCATGACCGACCAGGAGCAGAAGTACCGCCAGCGCTATGTCGACCTGATCACCGACGAGGACGCTCGCAAGCGCTTCACGGCGCGCTCCAAGGCGGTGTCGGCCATCCGCAGCTTCATGGTCGAACACGGCTTCCTGGAGGTCGAGACGCCCATGCTCCACCCCATCCCGGGTGGCGCGAACGCCAAGCCTTTCAAGACCCACCACAACGCGCTGGACCAGGAGATGTTCCTGCGCATCGCGCCGGAGCTGTACCTCAAGCGGCTGGTGGTGGGCGGCTTCGAGCGCGTGTTCGAGATCAACCGCAACTTCCGCAACGAAGGCATCTCGGTCCGGCACAACCCCGAGTTCACGATGATGGAGTTCTATGCGGCCTATTGGACGCATCACGACCAGATGGACTTCACCGAGGCCGTGCTGCGCCACGCCGCCGTTGCCGCCACCGGCAGCGCCGCGCTGACCTATGCCGGCAAGCCCGTGGCCCTGGACAAGCCCTTCGCCCGCGTGTCGGTGCGTGACTCGCTGATCCAGTTCGCCGGGCTGACCGGTGAGGAAGCCGACAACCCCGAGGTGCTGCGCGCCCGCATCGTCGCCGCCGGCGAGGAAGCCCCGGCCCGCTGGAGCCTGGCCGAGCTGCAGTTCGGCCTGTTCGAAGCCGTCGTCGAAGAGAAGCTGTGGGAGCCCACCTTCATCATCGACTACCCCGTCGAGGTCTCGCCGCTGGCCCGCGCGTCAGACGCCAACCCCAAGATCACCGAGCGCTTCGAGCTCTTCATCACGGGCCGCGAGTACGCCAACGGCTTCTCGGAGCTGAACGACGCCGAGGACCAGGCGGCGCGCTTCCACGCCCAGGTGGCCAACAAGGATGCCGGCGACGAGGAAGCGATGTTCTTCGACGCCGACTTCATCCGCGCGCTGGAATACGGCATGCCCCCGACGGGCGGCTGCGGCATCGGCATCGACCGGCTGATGATGCTGATCACCGATTCGCCGTCGATCCGCGACGTGATCCTGTTCCCGGCGTTGCGGCGCGAAGCCTGACGCTCAGCGCTTCTCCAGCGCCTTGATCCGGGCCCACAGCTGGGCCTTGGACAGGGTCGTCATCTGCATCGCCGCCATGCAGGCATCCAGCCGGTGGGGGCGTTCGCGCAAGTCCTGCACGGCGCTGGCCAGGCTGCTTTCGACACTGTCGCCATAGGCCGTTGCCGCCTTGGCGATGGCCGCACGCAGCAAGGGCTTGGGCGGCTGCATCATGGCGAGGTCGATGAGGTCGCGGCTGAAGACGCCGTCATCGCGCCAGCGATCGGCGAGGGCCAGCAGCTTGCCCGCGGCCAGGTCCAGCGGCGTCAGCCCCAGCACGCCGGCGATGGCGTCTGCCGGACCGGGTGGGTCGAAGGCGATACGCGCCTCCAGCACGATCTCGAACTTGATCGCCACCCCGCCTTCGCGCACCAGCGTGCGCATGCCGTACTGGTCTACCCGCAGCTCACGCGCCAGCGCCAGCTCGGCACCTGTCTTCACGAGGGCGCCCAGGCCTGCCGGGCCGGTCAGCAACTGGCGTAGTGCGCGGTAGCCGGCGAGGTCGGACACGAGAAAGTCGATGTCCAGCGACTCGCGGTATTCGCCATAACGCAGGGCCATGGCGGTGCCGCCGCCAAACCAGCAGGCGTGAGCGGCCAACACGTCAGCATCCAGCGCGGCGAGCACGGCCGCGATGCGGCGGTGGTGCTCGCGCTCAAACAAGCAGCCGCCCTCCCCCCAACTCGTCGACCAGTGCCTGGATCAGCCGGCGTTCCTGCGGCTGCAGTCCGTCACGGTCGAGGTGGCGCCAGTTGCGCTCGTAGAGGTCGAGGGCCTGGGCAGGGCTCAGCTCGGTCACGCCGGGCAGCTGCCAGGCCAGTTGCCTGAGCGCGGGGTAGTCGTCCAGGCGCACCGTAGCCGGCAGCGCCGACGCGAATGCCGCGTCGGGCTCGCGCACCTGCAGGCTCAGCCCGACGGCCGACATGGCGCTCAGATAGGCGCCCATGGTCACCGAAGGCTCGCCGCGCTCCACGCGGTGCAGCGTCACGCGCGACATGCCGGCGGCCTCGGCAGCATCGGTTGCCGTCACCTTCTGCCGCTCGCGCTGGGCGCGAATGCGCTCGCCCAGCGCTTCCAGCTGGGTGGCGACATGGGGCGGAACGGGCGGCGCTTTGGCGGGCATATGTTTCTCATTTTAGTCAAAGGCTGAATTTTGAACAAAATGAGAAACAATCAAGCTGCAGCGACTGCGGGCGCTTTCCCCGCAATGATCATCGCCAGCACCTCGTTTTCCGTCACATCGGCCATGCGGTACACCCCGACCAGGCGACCGTTCTTCATCCCACGTTCATCATCGACTACCCCGTCGAGGTCTCGCCGCTGGCCCGCGCATCGGACGCCAACCCCAAGATCACCGAGCGCTTCGAGCTCTTCATCACGGGCCGCGAGTACGCCAACGGCTTCTCGGAGCTGAACGACGCCGAGGACCAGGCCGCGCGCTTCCACGCCCAGGTGGCCAACAAGGATGCCGGCGACGAGGAAGCGATGTTCTTCGACGCCGACTTCATCCGCGCGCTGGAATACGGCATGCCCCCGACGGGCGGCTGCGGCATCGGCATCGACCGGCTGATGATGCTGATCACCGATTCGCCGTCGATCCGCGACGTGATCCTGTTCCCGGCGCTGAGGCAAGAACCCTAACCACGCCACGCGGCGGCAGCGCCGCGTGCATATTCCCCTGGTGACAGTCGGTAAGCCAAGACACGAATCGCCCCCTCGCGCTCTTAGCATGCGGCCCGTTCAGACGACAGGGGAAAACGGTGAGCAACACCGCTGATTGCATCGGGCGATTGACGCGGCGCCTGGGGGCTGGCATCGGCATCGTGCTGATGCTGAATGGTTGCGGCGGTGGCGGCGGTGGTGGCACCACGACGCCTCCCGGGCCTACGGCCACCATGCCGGCATTCAGCGCTTCACCGCTGGACACGACCGCCTTCGTCGGCACCCGTCCAGTCCTGTCGGCTTCGGTCAGCGGCTCGCCCAGCCCGGCGCTGCAGTGGCAGCGCAGCGCAGACGGCGTGAACTGGACCGATCTGGCTGGCGCCACCAGCGCATCGCTGACACTGCCCACGCTGACCGACGCTGACGAGGGTACGCGCCTTCGCCTGCTCGCCAGCAACAGCGCGGGCCAGGTGGCGAGTTCCAGCGCCGTGATTCACCTGAACAAGGCGGTCGGCGTGCTGGCCGGCCAACCCGGCGGGCCGGGCTTTCGCGATGGCGTGGGCGAGCAGGCGCGCTTCAGCGCCCCCACCGCCCTTGTGGCCGGGCCGGATGGCGGCTGGGAGGTCCTCGACGCCCCTTCGCGGCTGCGGCGTGTTGCCGCCGACGGGACCGTGGCCACGCTGACACCGTACCGGTACGAGGGCGGCGCACCCAGTCTGCTCGCCTCGCTGCCGGGTGGTGATTGGGTGGTGGCCACCAACTTCATCACCAACCTGCCTGGTGGCTTCATCGACACCAGCTTCATCCGCCTAGACAGGATCTCACGCGCCACCTCAACGGCAACCCTGATCATTGACCAGGCCGCTTTCAACCAGGCCGTTGGCAGCTCGACGCCCACGACGGCGATGACCGCCATCGCCGGCGACTCGCAGGGCAACCTCTACCTGAGCGGCATCGCATGCGTGTACCGGCTCGACGCCCAGGGTGTGATCACGGTGGTGGCCGGCACGGCAGGTCTTGCGGGCACCACTGACGGACCGGCTGCGCAGGCACGCTTCGGCAGCATTTCGGGGTTGGCGCTGGATGGCGCCGGCAACATCCTCGTGTCCGATGGCGGCAATCACAGCTTGCGCAAAATCGACACCCTCGGCCAGGTGAGCACCCTGGCGGGTCAGAGCGGCAGCGCAGGCAGCGCCGATGGCGTGGGCGCTGCGGCCCGCTTCAACAGGCCTTCGTCACTGGCGTTCGACACCGATGGCAGCCTGCTGGTGGTGGACGCCGGCAATTTCACCCTGCGCCGGGTGCAGGTCGACGGCCGGGTAAGCACCGTGGCAGGAACCGCGCTGCAGTCCGGGGCCAGCAACGGCACGCGGGAGCAGGCGCGGCTGAAGCGGCCCGTGGCCGTGGCTGTCAGCCCCCTGGCAGGTATCGCGGTGCTGGACGATGGGCTGCTCCGCAAGATCGGGGCGGACGGCTCGATCCAGGCACTGGCCGGGATGGCGAACGGCGAAGGCGATGTCGACGGCGTGGGGCGCGTGGCTCGCTTCAGGAATCCGGCAGGTGTGGCGATCGACAGTCAGGGGACGATTGCGGTCGCGGACTCCTTCAACCGCCTGCTGAGGCGTGTCACCGCAGATGGCACCGCGGGCCTGCTGGCGGGCAACCGTCAAGCCGGCAGCAGCGCGGCGGACGGCCCGCGCGGCACGGGCGGCTTCGATCTGCCCGGCGATGTGGCAGCCGGTCCGGACGGCACCTGGTTCGTGGCGGACTACCAGAGGGTTCGCAAGGTGGCCGCCGACGGCAGCTTGACCACTCTCCGCGACTTCCCCGGCATTGGCGGGCTGGCCTATGGCAGCAACGGCGGCCTGTTCGTGAGCGACGTCGTCAACCGCACGGTCCAGCGCATGTCCGCCACCGGCGAGGTCACGCTGCTGGCGGGTCAGGCCGGCGTCACGGGCAGCCAGGACGGTAGCGGCGCGGCGGCGACGTTCTCGATGCCCAGGGGCATCGCCGTGGACGGCGCCGGCAATGTCTACGTGGCCGACCAACACACAGTCCGCAAGATCGACGCTTTAGGTGTCGTGACCACGGTCGCCGGCCAGCCCGGCCGGATGACGAGCATCGACGGCTACCGCTCGAGCGCGAGCTTCCAGCGCGCCGAGCACATCGCGGTCGACGCGGCAGGGCAGTTGCTGGTCGCGGACGGCCCGGACCTTGTCCGGCGCGTCGCACCGGACGGCCAGGTCAAGACGGTCTACCAGGGCGTCGCCGTCCAGGGCGTGGTGGTGATCACGCCGGGACGGGCCCTGGTGGTGGACGAAAACGCGCTGGTGCTGATCTCGTACTGAGGGCGATCAGGCGGGCAGGCAGGCCGCGGGCGCCTTGCCCGCGATGATCATCGCCAGCACCTCGTCCTCGTTGACGTCTGCCGTGCGGCAGGTGGCTACAGGGCGGCCGTTCTTCATCACCATCAGCCGGTTCGACAGCGCGAACACATCCGGCATGTCGTGCGTGACGAGCAGGATGCCCACGCCCTCTGCCGACAGGCGCCGGATCAGGTCATGCACCATGGCCGTCTCCGACGGGCCTAGCGCCGCGCAGGGCTCGTCCATGATGAGCACGCGGGCCTTGAACTGCAGCGCCCGCGCGATGGCCACCACCTGACGCTGGCCGCCCGACAGCGACTGCACCGGGTCGGCGATGTTCTTGAAGTTGGGATTCAGCCGCGCGAACAGCGGCACGGCGGCTGAACGCATGGCGGCGTCGTCCAGCAGGCCGAAGCGCGTACGCAGCTCGCGGCCCAGGAACAGGTTGGCGACCGAATCCAGGTTGTCTGCAAGTGCCAGCTTCTGGTGGATGGTCTCGATGCCAGCCGAACGCGAGTCGGCCGGGCTGGCGAACTTCACCGGCTGGCCGTTCAGCAGCAGCTCGCCGCCATCGAACGGCAGGGCCCCGGCCAGCATCTGCATCAGCGTGGACTTGCCGGCACCGTTGTGGCCCAGCACGGCCAGCACCTCGCCGGGCGCCAGGCTCAGGGACACGCCGTCGACCGCGTGCACGCCGCCAAAGGATTTGCGCGCTTCGCGCACTTCAAGCAACGCGCTCATTTCTGCACCACACGATCAAAGACGACGGCCGCGACCAGCACCTGGCCCAGCACCACCATGCGCCAGCCGATGGACACATCGGTCAGCAGCAGGCCGCTGTCGATGCTCTGGATGATGAGGGCACCCAGCACCGTGCCGCCGACGCTCCCGCTACCACCGGCGAGGCTCACGCCACCGATGACGGCCGCGGCGATGACGGTCAGCTCCATGCCCGTGCCCATCGAGTTCGTACCCGCGTTCAGGCGCGCCATCGCAACGACGGCTGCCAGTGCGACGAGCGCGGCCAGCAGCAGGTTGAGCTGGATCATCACGCGGCGCACCGGGATGCCGGCCAGGCGTGCGGCGTCGGGGTTGCCGCCGATCGCGTAGACGTAGCGACCGAAGCGCGTGTGCTTGGCGATGAAGCCCAGCAGCAGCACGACAGCCACCCATATCACCAGCGGCAGCGGCAGGCCCTGGCCCTGCTCCTGGCCTTCGATGCGATAGGCGTTGAAGACGGCCACGGTACCCAGCACCGCCAGCGCCGCGAGCCCACCCTTCAGCAGCTCATGCCTCATGTCGCCCGGCACGCCGCCGGCCCGCGACAGTGCGCGCCGCTGCACGGCCTGCCAGCCCCACAGCAAGGCGACCAGGACAATGCCCAGCAGCCAGCTGCCGCGCTCGCCCAGCGAGCCGTCCAGCCCGCCCCCCAGGGCCAGCAGCCAGGGTTCGGTGACCGGCTGGGTCTTGCCGTCGGCCACGAGGAAGGCCACGCCACGCAGCGACACCAGCCCGCCCAGCGTGACGACGAAGGACGGGATGCCGATGACCGCCGACAGCCAGCCCTGGAACAGCCCCACCACCAGCGCAAGGCCCAGGCCCGCGAACAGCGAGGCGACGACCGACCAGCCCTGGGTGTACTGCAGCCAGGCCATCAGCACGCCCACGGCACCGAGCAGCGAGCCCACGGCGAGGTCGATCTGGCGCGCCACGATGATGAGCGCCATGCCGCTGGCGACGATGCCGACGACCGCCGTCTGCTGGGCGATGTTGTAGAGGTTCTCTGCCGTCAGGAAGCTGCCGGTGAGCGCGTGAAAGCCGATGGCGATGGCCACCAGCACGGCCGCCATGACGGCGAGCCGCTGGGTCTGGGCGTTCATCGCAGTCCTCAACGGCAGGCGGCTGGCGCCTTGGCGGCGTCGACACCCTTGCAGGCCACGGCCTTGCTGATCCAGCCGGCGCTGATGACTTCGCCCAGGTTGGCCTGCGTGATGGCCACGGGCGCGAGGAACTTGGCCTGCAGGCTGACCTTGCGCTCACCACCCGCCCAAGGCGCAGCCCCCGGCACCTTCTGGCCCGATGCGAGCTGCACCGCGGCGGCGGCGGCTTCCTTGCCGAGCGCGCGCGAGTCCTTCCAGACCGACACCGTCTGCGTGCCCAGCGCGACACGGTTCAGCGCGGCGTGGTCGGCGTCCTGGCCGCTGACCGGCACACCCTTGATGCCCTTGCCCGCCAGCGCCGCGATGGCACCGCCGGCCGTGCCGTCGTTGCTGGCCACCACGGCATCCACCCCGCCCTTGAGCTTGGTGAGGATCTGCTCCATGTTCTTCTGCGCCACTTCGGGCTTCCAGCCGTCGGTGTACTCCTCGGCGACGATCTTCACGTCGCCCTTCTTCACCGCGTCCGCCAGCGCATCCTGCTGGCCGGCACGCAGGAAGTCGGCATTCGGGTCGCTGGGCGATCCCTTGATCATCACGTAGCGGCCCTGCGGCCTGGCGGCGAGCACGGCCCTGGCCTGCAGGCGCCCCACCTCGCGGTTGTCGAAGGTCAGGTAGAAGACCTCGGGCGCCTCGATGAGACGGTCGTAGGCCACGACAGGCACCTTGCGGGCCTTGGCCTTGTTCAGCGCGGGGACGATGGCGTCCTTGTCCATGGCCAGGATGATGAGCACCTTGGCGCCCTTGGCCAGCAGAGACTCGACGTCGCCGATCTGCTTCTCGGGCGAGCCGCCGGCGTCGGCGCTCACATAGCTGGCGCCCAGCCGGGCCAGTTCGGCCTTGATGGCGGCCTCGTCGGTCTTCCAGCGCTCTTCCTGGAAGTTGGACCAGCTCACGCCCACCACCGGGCCGGCAGCCAACGCTGTCATCGACGCCATTGAACTCGCCAGCAGCGCCGCCGCTGCCCACACTTGCTGCATTCGCATCTTGTCTCCATCGCCCTGTTGTCCGGGCCGCGGATTCTAGGAATGCAGACAACAAAAAAGCGACCCTTTCGGGTCGCCTTTCATCGGCTTGAAACCGCTTTGTTTCAGCGGGCAGCCAGGGCCGAGGCGCGGCGCACGATCGGGGCCGGGAAATCACCCAGCTCGCGGGCGGCGTTCTCGCCGTGGTCGGCGGCCAGCGCAGCGGCGGTCTTCTCGTCGGCGCGCACTTCGGTCGGCTTGACGGTCAGCACGGCCTGACGGGGCAGCTTGACGGTGGCGACGGCGGCAGCCTTGGCAGTGGCGGGGGTCGTCACTTCGACGCCCTTTTCGCCCTGGATGGCGGCCAGTTCGCCGCTGTTGCGGGCGGCGACCAGATCGGCGATGACTTGCTCGCGGGTCAGCGGGATGGTTTGGGCGGATGCGGCACCAGCGGCGATCAGCAGGGTGGCGGCGATGACGGTAGACAGCTTGCTCATGACGGGCTCCTTCAGTTACTGGCAGGAACGTCCTGCGTTTGGATCACTTGGACATCGCGACCGCGTTGTCCATGGCCTGAACTGTAGGCAGTCAATCTCAGTAGAAATACTAGGCTGGAGGGAACTGACTATTCATTCAACGCAAACAGTCATCCCTAGATCGTCATCGTTCCGCCACACGTCATCAACGGTGCTGGAAGCTTGGCGCCCGTTTGGCAAGGAAGGCCTCCATGCCCTCGCGCTGGTCGTGGCTGCCGAAGAGAGCGTGGAAGTAGCGCCGCTCGACGGCCACGCCGTCTGTCAGCGGGCCCTGGTAGGCCAGGTTGACGAGTTCCTTGATGAGCATGACCGAGGGGCCGCTGAAGCCGTTGATGGTGTCGGCGGCGGCCAGCGCCTCTTCCAGCAGCTTTTCAGCGGGCACGACGCGCGACACCAGGCCGGCGCTCTCGGCCTCGGCCGCGCCCATCATGCGGGCGGTCAGCAGCATGTCCATGGCCTTGCTCTTGCCGACCGCACGCGGCAGGCGCTGGGTGCCGCCGGCGCCAGGCACGATGCCCAGCTTGATCTCGGGCTGGCCGAACTTGGCCGAGTCGGCGGCGATGATGAAGTCGCACATCATGGCCAGCTCGCAGCCGCCGCCCAGCGCAAATCCTGCCACCGCCGCGATGACGGGCTTGCGCACCTGCAGGATGGTCTCCCAGTTCTTGGAGATCAGGCCGCTCTTGAAGGCGCTGGCGAAGGTGTGGGGCAGCATGGTGGGGATGTCGGCACCGGCTGCGAAGGCGCGCTCGGAGCCGGTCAGCACGATGCAGCCGATGGTGTCGTCGGCATCGAAGGCGAGCAGGGCTTCGCCCATCTCGTCCATCAGCTGGTCGTTCAGCGCGTTCAGCGCCTTGGGGCGGTTCAGCGTGATCAGTGCGGTCTTGCGCGGGCCGTCGCCATGGACGGCGGTAGTGATGCATTCGTAGGTCATTGGGAAAGTCTCCTGGGGATGCCGTTGGGTGATTCTGGCGCGGCTTGCAGCGGCGCGTGCTTGAGCATGAGGTCGATGTAGGTGTCGGCGTCCTGGCGGATGAGCAGGCGCACCGGCAGGTATTGCAGGGCGGGCGCGAGCCAGACCTCCGCGGTCAGGTCGCCGCTGCTGGCGGGCCGGCTGGGCTTGAGATGCCAGCTGGCCACCTGGCCCATGGGCGTGTCCATCATCTCCTCGCCCAGCACTTCGTATTGCCAGGCGTACTGGCGGCGCGGCAGCACCAGCGGGAAACGCACGACCCGCCCTGCCTGCAAGGTCTCGCGGCCGGTCAGGAAGAGCCAGGTCAGCTGCACGAACTGGCTGGCCGAGTCCTGGCCGCCGCGCATCACCGGCTCGCGCTGCCCGTTCGCGAGCTGCACCTCGTTGCCGAGGAAGAACACGCTGCTGCGCCGAGCCTCGACGAGGACGAGCCGCGTCTCCTCGTCATAGCGCTGCGGCGCGATGCCTTCGGGCGTCAGCCGGCCCTGGCTGCTCATGCGCCGCGTGATCAGGCCCAGGTCGACGTCAAGGTGGACCTGGTAGTCGCTGCCCTTGCGCAGCCATTCGACCTGGGCCTGGCCATTGATGGGCCCCCGGTAGTTGCCGGTCAACACATAGCTCAGCCGCGTGGACAGGGGCCACTCCGGCCCCGGCTCGTCGACGGCTGCTGCGGAGGCAGTGGCGGCGGCAGGAGCGGCCACTTCGGCCACGTCGGCCGGCTGGGTGGCTGCCGCGGCAGCGGGCTGCGGCGGCGGCGCGGGCGCCTCCTGCACGGGATCGGGTGCCGAGGCCGGCCGGGGCGCGCCCGGGGCCGCCGCAGGCGAGGACTGCCGCCTGGCCTCGCCAGACGGTGCCATGCGTGCGCGCGCCGGCGCCTGCAGCACCATCTCCTGCACGAAGGCCACCTGCATACGGGTGGGCATGGGCGGCGCAGCGGCGCTGAGCCAGCCCTCGTGAATGCGCTGCACCTCCTGGCCGAGCAGCAGATGCAAGGCCAGCACGGCCAGCACCAGCAGCCCCGGTGGCCGCACGGCCTCCATCCGCGGTTCAGGCGCCGAGCCAGCGCCGCCGCGCGGGGTGGGCACCCTCGGCCAGACTCAACGCCACGCCGGCGGCACCGGACGGCGGCAGCGCCACGTCCAGCTCGACCAGGCGCTGATCACGGCTGACCAGCAGGCGCACGGGATCGCTCCCGGTGGGCAGCAGGGCCGGCAAGTCGTCCAGCCGCCGCAGCCGCCAGCCGTTGCAGCCGATGATTTCGTCGCGCGCGTTGAGCCCGCCCGCCTGCGCAGCGCCTCCGCTCAGCACATGGGTGACGGTGACGCCCGTCAGCGCGCTCTCGCGCACGCGCAGCCCCATGCGCTGGGCCACGCTCTGGCGCCCTTCGTCGCGCCAGGCGACGCCCGCCGCCGCAAGCAGCTCGCGCAGCGGCAGCTCGTCGATGCCATGCACCCAGCCGTGCAGCCGAGTCCGAAGGTCCTGGCCGCCCAGCGCCTGCACGGCGTCGAGGATGTCGCCTTCGCTGACCGGGCCGCCGGCGCTGGCCTTCCAGAGGCGCGCCATCAAGGCATCCAGGCTGGACTTGTGCGACCTCAGGCTCAAGTCCAGGCACAACGCGACCAGCGCACCCTGGCTGTAATAGTTGCTCGTCGCGTTGGGGCTGTTCTCGTCGGGACGGTAGTACTTGGTCCAGGCCTCGAAGCTGGCCGAGGCGAGGGGCTGAACGCGGCGCCCGGGCGCAGCCAGCACCCCGTTGACGGAGGCGGCGAGCAGCTTGAGGTAGCGCGGCGCGTCGACCAGGCCGCTGCGCAGCAGCATCAGTTCGTCGTAGTAGCTCGTGAAGCCCTCGAAGAACCAGAGCAGTTCGGTGTAGTTCTCGCGCTGGTAGTCGAAGCAGGCGAACTCGGCCGGGCGCAGCCGCTTGACGTTCCAGGCGTGGAAGTACTCGTGGCTGAACAGGCCCAGCAGCCGGGCGTAGGGGTCGCCCGGGACGCCGGGCTCGGCGGTCGTCGGCAGCTCGCGCCGAGCGCAGATCAGCGCGGTGCTGGCGCGATGTTCCAGGCCGCCATGACCCTCGTCCACGGCCCAGAGCAGGAAGCTGTAGCGCTCGAACGGCGCACCGCCCCACAAGGCGATCTGCGCCTCGCAGATGCGCCGCACGTCGGCCAGCAGTCGCCGGCCGTCGAAGCTGGGCCAGGCACCGGCGACGACCACGCGATGCGGCACGCCGGCAGCCTCGAATTCGCCTTGCCAGTGCGGCCCGATCTCGAAGGGATGGTCCAGCAGTTCGTCATAGCCGGCGGCCTCGTAGCCCCCCTGCCGGGCGCGCATCTCGGTCGCCACCCGCCAGCCCTTGGGCACACCAGCCAGTTCGAGACGATGCACACCGGCTTCACGGCCATGAGCGCGCAGGCACAGGCTGCTGGCGTTGAAGAAGGCGCGCTGGCTGTCCAGCCAGGCCGTGCGCACCGAGGCGTCGAAGGCGTAGACCTCGTAGCTCAGCACCAGCGCGGCACGGCCGCTGCAGCGCACGCGCCAGCTGGCCTTGTCGAGCTGCTCCACGGCCAGTTCTCGACGCCCCTGGCGCGCCTGCAGGCGGCTCAGATGCCTGGCGAACTCGCGCACCAGATAGCTGCCCGGAATCCACACCGGCAGGCTGAAATCCTGCTCGGCGGCCGGGGCCGGCAACGTCAGCGTGACGCGGTAGCGGTGCGCCGCGAGATCGGCCAGCTCGATGCAGTAGCGCGGCGCGTCGGCCATCAGCTGCCCGCAGCGGCGAGGAAGCAGCTCAACGAGGCGACGGCCGTGAGCCGAAAGCGCAGCGTGAGCCAGTCCCCGGCCCCGAGTTGCGGGTAGACGCGGCGGTCGACCACGTAGCAGGCGATCAGCACGCCACCATGCAGGGCCAGGCCGGCGTAGGGCGACATCAGCACGCCCAACCAGCCCAGCAAGGCCGCACAGACGCCCCAGACCAGCGGCTGACGCCCCGGCAGCCCGCGCGCGAACGAGAGCCCCCAGTGGATGCCGCCGAGAAAGGCGATGACGAGGCCGGCGTAGGCCGACATCGCCAGGCTGACGAAGGCGTGCTGGTCGAGATTGCGGTCGGCGATGAGCCAGATCAGCGCGCAGCCCAGCACGAAGGGGATGAGGCCGGCGTAGCCCAGGCGGTGCGCGAGCTGGCGGTTTTCCGGGCTCATGGGGTCAGGACTTGCCGTTGGCAGCTGCCAGAGCCTGAAGGCGCTTCTCGAGTTCGACGGCACCGACGGCGCCCGGGATGCGGTTGCCGTCTTCCAGCAGGATGGCCGGCGTGCCGTTCACATGGATCTTGCGCGACAGCGCCAGGTTGCGCTCGATGGCCCCGTCGTCGCAGCTGGCCGGGGCCTTGGGCGGCTGCTCGCCGCGCAGCATCCAGGCCAGCCAGGTGCCGGCGCCGTCTTTGGCACACCAGATGGCGCGCGTCTTCTCGGGGGAGTCTCCGCCGAGGATGGGAATGAGGAAGGTGTAGACCGTGACGTCCTTCAGCTCCTGCAGCCCCTTCTCGAAGCGCTTGCAGTAGCCGCAGTTCGGATCGGCGAAGACGGCGATGCGGCGCTTGCCGTTGCCGTTCTTCCACATCAGCGCGTCCTTGAAGGGCAGCGTCGCGAAGTCGATGCGGTTGAGCTGGGTGATGCGCTCGTCCGTCAGGTTCTTCTTGGCCTTGAGGTCGATGAGCTCGCCCTCGATCAGGTAGCTGCCGGTCGGATCGGTGTAGCGGATCTCGTTGCCGATGCGGATCTCCCACAGGCCCGGCATGGGCGCCGGACGCACCTCGTCGATCTTGGGCGCATTGGGCATGCGCTCGGCGATGGCCTTGCGGATGGCGGCCTCGTTGGCCAGGGCGGGCAGGCTGGCGGCGAGCAGCGCGGCGAGCAGAAGGGAACGGTTGAGCACGTTGGCGTCCAGAAAAGAGGTCAGAGGCCGAGGGCGCGCTGGGTCAACCAGCGCTTGACGGGAGTGAGTTGGTTCAGCGCGTCCAGGCCGCGGTTGCGCAATCCGCGCGCCGTTGGGGATGAGTGGGCGAAGAGTCGCTGCAAAGCGTCGGTCAGTTCGCCCATGGCCAGCGTCGGCGCGAGGCGCTCGCGGGCATAGCGGCGCAGCAGGCGCTCGTCGCCCAGCGGGCGCCACGGCTCGCGCGCAGCGATGACACGGGACAGCGCCACGACGTCGCCCAGGCCCAGGTTGAGCCCCTGTCCGGCCAGCGGATGGACCAGGTGGGCCGCATCGCCGAGCAGGGCCCAGCCGGGTCCGGTGACCGCATCGGCCCGCGCCAGCACGAGGGGCCAGCCGGCACGCGGCCCCGCCAGCTTCAGCGTGCCGGCAGCCCCCGCCGTGGCGGCGTTGAGTTCGGCCTCGAAGTCCGCTTCGGTCATGGCCAGCAGCTCCTGCGCACGCTCCTGCACGCACGACCAGACCAGGCCATAGGACTGCGAGGGGCTGGGTTTTTCGAAAGGCAGCAAGGCCAGCACTTCGCCCCCCTCGCCGAACCATTGGCGGGCAACACCCTGGTGGGGCCGATCCGCCACCAGGCGCGTGGCCAGGGCACGATGCCCATAGAGCTTGGGTTCGAAGGTCACGCCCAAGGCTTCGCGGGCCGCCGAGTCGCGCCCCTCGCAAAGCGCTGTCAAGGCGGCCGAGGTATGGGGACCGGCCTTGTGCACGTGCGGCGAGAAGCGCAGCGCCGTAGCCAGCTGCGCATCGAGCGACGCCGCATCGACGATGACGGCCAACTCGCGCACGCCTTGCTGCCACGCGGAGAAGCTCAGCCGGCCAGCGGGCTGATTGGCGGCAGCATCACCGCAGACGACCATGTCGTAGACGGGGCAGACGGCGTCCGCCGGCAGGCTGTCCCAGATCTTCAACTCGACCAGCAGGGCGACGGATGCGGCATTGAGCGCATACGTGCGCACATCGTCCTCGCGCGCAGTGTCCGGCACGCCGGTCATCCCGACGGTCAACCCCTGGGCGGCAAGACTGAGGGCGAGGCAGCTGCCTACCGCACCCCGGCCCTTGACCAATACGTCAACGCTTTGCATGCGGCGATTGTAGGCAGGGGGTATGACCGCACCGCGGGCCGGGGCAGTCCTCGCGCCGGCCGACTAAAATCGCCGACTTCGGCTCCGGCCCGCCGCCGGTTGCCTCCCCACCAGAAAGCCCCGCCATGAGCCTCAAATGCGGCATCGTGGGCCTGCCCAACGTCGGCAAGTCCACGCTTTTCAATGCCTTGACCAAAGCCGGCATCGCCGCCGAGAACTATCCCTTCTGCACGATCGAGCCCAATGTCGGCATCGTCGAACTGCCGGACCCGCGCCTGGCGGCGCTGGCGGAGATCGTGAAGCCCGAGCGGGTGCTGCCGGCCGTCGTCGAGTTCGTCGACATCGCCGGCCTGGTGGCTGGTGCGAGCAAGGGTGAAGGCCTGGGCAACAAGTTCCTCTCGCACATCCGCGAGACGGACGCCATCGTCAACGTGGTGCGCTGCTTTGAAGACCCGAACGTCATCCACGTCAACGGCAAGGTCGACCCCATCTCCGACATCGAGGTCATCCAGACCGAGCTGTGCCTGGCCGACATGGGCACGGTGGAGAAAAGCCTGCATCGCTACAACAAGGTGGCGCGCGCCGGCGACAAGGAGGCCATCGCCCTGGTGAAGGTGCTGGAGAAGTGCGAAGCCGTGCTGAACGAGGCCAAGCCCGTGCGCTCCATCGACTTCAGCAAGGAAGAGCTCGCCATCCTGAAGCCGCTGTGCCTGATCACGGCCAAGCCGGCAATGTTCGTGGGCAACGTGTCGGAAGACGGCTTCGAGAACAACGCCTTCCTCGACCGCCTGCGCGAGTACGCCGCCGGGCAGAACGCACCGGTCGTCGCCATCTGCGCCAAGACCGAAGCCGACCTGGCTGACATGAGCGACGAAGACCGCACGCTGTTCCTGGCGGAGATGGGGCAGGACGAACCCGGCTTGAACCGCCTGATCCGCGCGGCCTTCAACCTGCTAGGCCTGCAGACGTATTTCACGGCGGGCGTGAAGGAAGTGCGCGCCTGGACCATCCACATCGGCGACACCGGCCCTCAGGCCGCTGCCGTCATCCACACCGACTTCGAGCGCGGCTATATCCGCGCCCAGACCATCGCCTACGACGATTTCATCCAGTACCGCGGCGAACAGGGCGCCAAGGACGCGGGCAAGATGCGCGCCGAGGGGAAGGAGTACGTCGTCAAGGATGGCGACGTGCTGCACTTCCTGTTCAACGTCTGAACCGAGGTCCAGTCGCCTCGATCGCCCGCTTCGGCGGGCTTTTTGTTGTCTGCCTCATCTTCAAAGCTCAGCGGCAAGGGCGCCCGCGCTGCCGTGACCTCGTGCGCTGCTGGACCAAGTGGCGCAGTTCAGAGGCTACCCGCAAGCCGAGCGCCTGCATCGAGAGCTTCAACAGCATGTCCCGCCGCGACAAGCGCCTGAACAAGCACTAGGTTTCAGAGTTTGACGCAGGCCCACGCTGAGTTTGCACGCCGGCGGGCGACTCCACGTCACTGCCGGGATGGCGCCTGCTGGTGGGGCTGGACACGGTGCAGGCGCTCACGCTGCCACTGCCGGCTGGCTCAGAAACTGCGAGGGTGCTGGTGAGATTTGTCCGAGATTCGCTGCTGGAAGGACGCTGACTCTCTGGCGCGCCGTGCCGCCGGCGCATTCACCACGTTCGGCAGTATCGAATCCGTGCGGAATACCTTCGACGGCGGGGCGCGCATTGCTGCAGTTTATTGCAGCGAGTATTTTTGCAGCCCACAAAGCACAAACCCCCACGGCCTTTCGGCAGTGGGGGTTGG